>CAWCSG010000006.1:0-69785 GCA_963798145.1 uncultured Alphaproteobacteria bacterium | reverse complement strand
AAGTCGCGACAATTCCTCTACGACGATGGCTAGTGGCAGCGGTCGGAGTGCAGCGGTTGCCAGCGTTGGATCGGATGACAAATAGTGTCGCACTGGGAAGATCTGGAAAAGCTCGTCACGACACTTTATTTGAAGGAGATTGACCAGGAGGAGAACGTATGGAGGTCGCTTCCGTTTTTTTCTGCGACGCTGGCGTTAGAGGTCTTGGTGCTCAACCAAGCTTTGCCTGCCGCTGCCGCCACACACGGCATGTTGTGGTGGATTTTGGTCGGTGCCGGTGCCACGCTGTCAGTGACAATTCTGAGCGTGCTGATCTTTTTGTATCGGTCAATTCGCCGACGGTCTTTCTCCTACGTCGCCAGTGGCAGGGATCTCGTCGGCTACGTTCGCCAGCTTGAGGCGGCGGAGCAGCTTGCCGAAACCGGCTTGCCCGGAACCGAAGCCGATCCACAACCGTCAATTCGCGAACAGCTTCGCGAAACACTGATCGGCCAGCTTGCGGCTGCCGCGGATGCCAACCGATTTATCAATCAGTCGAGAGCGGCCGAGCGTACGCGTGCCGGAATCCTCCTTCTAGCCTCCATCGTCACGACAATCGCTTTCGTCGGTGTTACAATAGGGCATGAGGTGAGCTTGAAGCTCCATCGGGATATGGGTCATGAAGCACGCGGCCATGAAGCCATCAACCAGCAGGGAGGCCGTCCGGCAGCCCCCGTCGGCCGTCATCCCGGAACCACCGACGAGAGTTCGAGCCCCCAAAGATGCGAGTGGTCAGCAAGGGTTGGACATTCCGCGAGAGCCTACGGACCCAGGAGCAGGTGGAGGAGCTAAACCGTGAGTAACCAAGGCCGCAGCGACGAGCAGCGGAGCCCTCCGGAACGTGTACCTCAGCCGTCACCTGCGCCTCCTGCGCCCCCTCCCATGCAGGTATTGGAGAAGGCGGACAAAGCTGGGTGGACCCGACCGACAACCCCTACCTTGGATCGCAAAGCCTAGAGCATTTGCACGTTGATCGCGGAGCCGCAGCCCTAGCTGAACGATAGCCTCGAACGCGTCCTTGCGGATGGACGCCGCTTCAGTCAGTCGGCGACGTGGATCTTCGAGACCTGGTACGCAAAGCTCGCGAGGATTGACGGCGGTGCCCCGGACTCTACGATCAGATGGGTGATCGCGTCCGGCTCCGTTACGCGAAAGGGCGCCGCGGTCGCCAGCTTGTCGGTGGTCGCGGCGACGGCGAGGGACGCGCTGTTCAGCGCCATGGCGCGCTTGATTTCGGCTTCGCCGGGATCGAACGTGGTCGTCCCGATCGCTGGATCGACTCCCGCAGGAGCCGAGGAAGAACAGATCGGCATGGATTTGGCTGATCGCGTGCAGGGTCGCCCCACCCAGGCAAGCACCCGTGGCCCGATCGACGATCCCGCCCAGCATGACGATTCTTGATCGATAGGTGATCCGACAGGGCCTCGGCGACGCTCGGTGCGTTCGTTACGACCGTCAGCTCCAGGTGCCGGGGGAGCGCACGCGCGATGGCGATGTTGGTCGTGCCGGCATCAATGAAGATCGTCTGATTGGCCGAGACCAGGCTGCACCGCCGCGACGGCGAGTCGCGCCTTGGCGTCGGGCGCCAGTTGGGCCCGCACGCTGATCGGGCCGATACGTGGTCGCGGGCGCCAGTGCGCCGCCATAGACCTTGCGGCAGTGGCCGGCCCTTGCGAGCTCGCGAAGGTCGCGCCGGACCGTGTCTTCCGAGACTGCAAAGCGCGCGGCGAGATCGCCCGCCATGACCCGGCCGTCCGCGGCCAGCTGTCGTAGGATCAGGTCGAGGCGCTCTTCAGCAAGCATGCCGACTTCCGCGTATTCATGCACGATATTGCATGATTACCCCTAATGTGCAAATGGAGCGGCCACCCAGCGTCGCGGACCACACCGACCATGTCGACCGCCCTTACCCTAGATGCCACTCGGGCTCCCTCCGGCACCCGGGAACAGTGGGCGACTCGTCTCATCTTCCTCGTCACCGGTTTCTCGATTGCGGCATGGGCGCCCTTGGTCCCATTCGCCCAGGCGCGGCTCAACCTCGAAGCGGGCACGCTGGGTGCACTTTTGCTCTGCCTGGGTGGCGGCTCCATCCTGGCCATGCCGATCACCGGCGTGCTGACCACTCGCTACGGCTGCCGGGCGATCCTGGTCGCGGGCGTCGTGGCCTTTGCCGCCACTTTGCCCATGCTGGCCGTCGTCTCGGACTTCATGACGATGGCCGTCGTCCTCGCCATCTTCGGCGGCTCGATCGGCACGGTGGACGTGGCCATGAACATCCAGGCCGTCATGGTCGAGAAGGACAGCCGGCGCGCGATGATGTCTGGCTTCCATGGGCTCTACAGTCTGGGCGGCATCCTCGGTGCCGGAGGCGTTGGCGGGTTGCTGCTGCTCGGCCTGACACCCCTCGCGGCCACGCTCTGCTTCACTGCGCTGGCATTGGTCGTCCTGGCCGTGGCCGTGCGCGGGCTGCTGCCCTTCGGCAACGAGGAAGGCGAGGCGGCGCCGGCTTTCGCACTGCCCCGCGGCGTCGTCGCCTTCATCGGGCTGCTATGCTTCCTGATGTTCCTCGCCGAGGGCGCGGTGCTCGATTGGAGTGCTGTCTTTCTCGTGTCGGCGCGCTCGGTCGACCTAGCCAACGCGGGCTACGGTTATGCGTTGTTCGCCGTCGCCATGACGATCGGCCGCTTGCTCGGCGACCGGATCGTCACACAGTTCGGCGGCATCCATACGGTCACCTTCGGCGGCATCATCGCGGGATTGGGCTTCGGGCTGTTAGTGCTGGTCCCGACCCCGTTCGCGTCTTTCCTGGGCTTTCTGCTCGTCGGCCTTGGGGCGTCCAATGTCGTGCCGGTGCTCTTCACGATCGCCGGCGGGCAGAAGGAGATGCCGCCAAGCCTCGCGATCGCTGCCGTCACCACGCTAGGCTATGCCGGCATTCTCGTCGGCCCTGCATTCATCGGCTTCGTCGCGCATCTCAGCAATCTCGGCGTCGCGTTCGCCATCCTGGCCGCCGCGATGGTGTTCGTCGGCTTGAGCGGCAGGTTTGCCCGCCGCTGAAGGCCGCTGGTCAGGGCAGGATCGCGAAGGCGCGGGCGGGAAAGCCGAAGCCATTCTCGACCTTCGGCCACGTCACGACGATGACCGCCCCAGTCGCCGGAACCTGGTCCAGGTTGGCCATGACCTCGATCTGGTAGTGGCCGTTCTGCAGGAGCCAGGTCTCCGATTCCATCTTCTCGGTGACGTCGGTGTCGAGGGCCTCGTGCCCGATGGCGACAACACCGCGCTGCTCGAACAGCAGCTTGATCGTCTCGAGCGACCAGGCCGGGAACGGGTAGCGCTTGAACCGCTCCGGGTCGGCATCCCAATCCTTGTACATGTCGGTGCGCAGGGCCACGAAGCTGCCCTTCGGCACCGCACCATGTTCCTTCTCCCATGCCGTCAGGTCGGCGGCACTGAAGGCGTGGTTGGGATCGGCAGCGAGGAACGGCGTGTCGTCGAGCACGACGAGCGGCAGGATCATCTGCTGCAGCGGGATCTTGTCCATGGTCATGCCGTCGGCCGCGAAATGCGCTGGCGGATCGACATGGGTCCCGTACTGGCCGACCATCGAATAGAACGTGGTGCGGAAACCGGACGTGTCGATCGTGTAGGGCATATGGGTCTTGGGGTCGGACGCCGCGCTCATGGTCGCCTGGCCGAAGCCGCCCCAGACCGGCGTGACCGGGCTGAAACTGTGGGTCAGGTCGACCATCTGCTTGCCGGCGATCACCTGGTAGGCGTCGGCGAGCGACGTCTCGGCGGCGGCCGGGCCGCCCAGGAGGCTCACGCACGAAGCGGCCACGGCAACCGTCGGCCACCAGCGCAGGCGCGTTGAAGTGCATGCTGCCAAGGTCGTTCCCCCAGGATTGTGCCGCTGCACCGATCCTATCGAGAACAATATTGGATGTCTCGGGTGTCAGGTTGGTCAGCTAAGCGGTCCGCCGCGCAGACGATCCAGCGGGAAGCGGACCAGCTCCTGGAGGAGCTCCACCACGCACCTGGCCGCGTGGTCGATCACCGCCTGCCCGGCCTCCGCGGTGGCACGGGTGGCGTCGCCGCACACGCCGTCGCGATGCAGGTCCTGGGCCTGCCAGCCCAGACCCGCGGCGCCCAATGCCCGCAGGCGCGGGTAGTCGAGATCGTCGGCGACGGTGACCGGGACGAAGTCGGCGGCGGCGGCGCCGTCGACCAGATCGGGGCGCAGGGCCAGCATCATGGCGGTCTCGACCATGCCGCCGTGGATGCCGTGGCGCAGCTCGGAGGGGTCGAACAAGCCGTCGGGCATGCCCCACGAGAACCAATTGGCCGCGACCACCAGCATCTGGTGGTCGATCCGCAGCTCGCGCGCCACGATCTGCATCACCTGCGGCTGACCGCCATGGCTGTTCAAGCAGCAGCAGCTTGCGCACCCCGGCGCGGCGGACACTGGTGCCGAGCTCATACCAGACGCGGGTGAGCGTCTCGGCTGAGAGGGTGAGCGTGCCGGGGAAATCGATGTGCTCGTTGCTCTTGCCGACCGCGGTGGTCGGCAGGATCGAGCACCGGTGCGCCCGCAGGCAGCAACGCCAGGACGGCACGCACGATGCCATCGACGATGCAGGTGTCGACAGCAACCGGCAGATGCGGCCCATGCTGCTCGATGGCGCCCACCGGGAGAACGGCCACGGTTGCCTCAGGATCGAGCCCCGCGAACTCGGGGCTGGTCAGGTCCTGCCACCAGCCGGGCAATCGCAGCGCCATGCCCATCTCCCAGCGGGCGTTCCCACGCACGGGCGGACATGGCATGACGGGTGGGTTCGAGCAAGGCAACCACGGGCGGCTGCATGATACTGAAGCATCACTCTCCGGCCACGATGCGCCCGCCGTTCGGCGGCTATGTGCATGCGGTGGAGGCGACCGCGGCGCAGAGGCTGCTGTTCGTGTCCGGACAGCTGGGCATCGCGGCCGACGGTACCGTGCCCGATACGGTCGAGGCGCAGACCGAGCTGGTGCTCGCCAACATCGAGGCGTGTCTCATCGCCGCAGGCCTCACGCGCGCCAACCTCGTCCGGCTCACCACGTTCATTACCGAGGTCCACTACCGCCAGGGCTATATGCGGGTGCGCGATGCCTGGGTCGCGGACCCGCCCCCGGCCTCGACCCTGCTCGTGGTCAAGGCGCTGGTGCTGCCCGCGTGCAAGGTCGAGATCGAAGCCATCGCGGCCGGCTGACCGATGCGGGTGCTCTACCTCTACTGCCATCCGGTCCAGGAGAGCTTCCACGGCGCCCTGCGTGCGTTGGCGCTGGCCGGGCTCGCGCGCGCCGGCCACGATGTCGACCTGTGCGACCTCTATGCCGAGGGTTTCAACCCGGTCCTCGACGCGAGCGAGCGGCGCACCTATCACGACCGGGAACAGAATCGGCGGGGGCTGGAGGGCCATATCGATCGGCTGCAGCGGGCCGACGCCCTGCTGGTCCAGTTTCCGACCTGGTGCTTCGGCGCTCCGGCGATGCTCAAGGGCTATCTCGACCGGCTGCTCCTGCCGGGCGTCGCCTTCGAGCTGGGCGAGCCAGTGAGGGTCCGGCCGACGCTGACCAACATCAAGAAACTGGCCGGCGTGGTCACGTACGGCCGGCCGCGGCTGGCTGCCTGGTACATGGGTGACCCGCCGCGGAAGCTGATCACCCGCTACCTGCGCTGGTTCATCGCGCCCGGGGCGCCGGTCGGCTACCACGCGCTCTACGGTCTCAACGTCGCGACCGACGCCCAGCGCCGCGCGTTCCTCGACCGGGTCGGGCAGCGCATGGC
This sequence comes from uncultured Alphaproteobacteria bacterium, assembly GCA_963798145.1. Taxonomy (GTDB): domain Bacteria; phylum Pseudomonadota; class Alphaproteobacteria; order Geminicoccales; family Geminicoccaceae; genus Benzoatithermus. The sequence goes on along the minus strand of CAWCSG010000006.1, from coordinate 63,919 downwards.
GGCCTTCTGATGCGGATCCTGGTCGTGCTGGCCCACCCGGTGCCGGAAAGCTTTGCTCATGCCATCCATCGGCAGATGGTCTCCGGTTTGACCCGGGCCGGCCATGAGGTGCGCGAGCTCGATCTCTATGGCATCGGCTTCAATCCGGTGCTGAGCGCCCAGGAGCGGCGCGACTACCTCACGCCAGAGGTCAACGCGGCCGGGGTGGAGGACCAGCTCGCCCATATCCGCTGGGCCGAAGGGCTGATCTTCATCTACCCGACCTGGTGGTACAGCCTGCCGGCCATGCTCAAGGGCTGGATCGATCGCGTCTGGGTCCCGTTCGCCACCTTCGAGCTGCCGAAGGGCCTGCAGCCGATCCAGGGCCGCATGCAGAATATCCGGCTGATCGGGGCCGTCTCGACCTACGGCTCGCCCTGGTGGTGGATCAGGTTTGCGATCGGCGACCCGGGCCGGCGGGTGATCATACGCGGCCTGCGGCCTCTGTGTCGGCGCGGCTGCCGCACCTTCTGGCTCGGCCACTACCGCATGGACAGCTCGACGGCGGCGACCCGGGCTGCTTTCCTGGCGAAGGTCGAGGCCTTGGCCGCGAAACTCTGAGAATTGATCGGGAGGAAAGCGACATGTCACGATTTCGCCTCGACGGGCGCATCGCGCTCGTGACCGGCGCCTCGCGCGGGCTGGGCTTTGCCATGGCCGAGGCCCTGGCTGAGCAGGGTGCCCACGTCGTCCTCAACGGCCGCGAGCCCGCGACCCTGGCCGAGGCCGCGGCGCGGCTCACGGCGGCGGGCCACGCCGCCGAGCCCATGGCGTTCGACGTGACCGACGCCGCGGCCACCCTCGATGCGATGGAGCGGATCAACGCCGCTCACGGCCGGCTCGACATCCTGGTGAACAATGCCGGCATGCAGCATCGGGTGCCGATCACCGACTGGACCGACGAGGATTTCGCGCGGGTGATCGCGGTCAACCTGACCGCCTGCTTCCGGCTCGCCCGCGAGGCGGCGCGGCTGATGCTGCCGCGCCGGTCCGGGCGGATCATCGCCACGGGCTCGGTCAGCGCCATTCTCGGCCGGCCGACGATTCATGCCTATACGGCGGCCAAGGCCGGGCTGCACGGCTTGACCCGCTCGCTCGCGGCCGAGCTCGGGCCGCAGGGCATCACGGTCAACGCGCTGGCCCCGGGCTATTTCGCAACCGAGCTCAACACGGCGCTGGTCAACGACGCCACCTTCTCGGGCTGGGTCTGCAAGCGCACGCCGCTGGGCCGCTGGGCCGAGCCGCGCGAGCTGGGCGGGGCCGTGGTGTTCCTGGCCTCGGACGAGGCGTCCTACGTCACCGGCCACGTGCTGGCGGTCGACGGGGGCATCAGCGTGAGCTTGTGAGGGGCCGCGTTCTACCGGCCTTGCTGGTATTTAAGGGTTGGCGGCCCATATCGGGCGTACCGGGTCGCGTTCGGTCTCGACGCTGGTTCTGCATCGCCCGGAGCGCCCGTGTCCTACCGTGAAACCCCCGTCTATATCGACAACCTGCTGGCGATGCGCGGGCTGTGCGCGGTCGGTGTGCTGCTGGTCCACAGCCTGGGCGCGTCCGACCTCTCGTTCCGCTTCTACCTCGAGCACGGCTGGGAGCTCGGCGCGACGTCGCAGGCGATGGCCGCCAGCCTGATGCTGACGACCGGAAAGAACTTCGTGCTCTTTTTCTTCGTACACAGCGGCTATCTCATGGGGAAGGTCTTCTTCATGGACCGCTACACGCTCGACCGAGCGGGCATGTGGAAGTTCTATCGCGGCCGCTTCCTGCGCATCGCCCCGCTGCTCTACGTCAATCTGGTGGTCTGCATGCTGCTGTTGCCGTCCGCGCAGCCGACCTTGCGGCAGGCATTGGGTGATTTCCTGTTCGTCAATAATTACACGGGCCGAGGCATCAATGGCGTGACCTGGAGTTTGTCATGGGAGATGCAATACTATCTAATCGCGCCCTTCGTCTTCATGTATTTCTGCATCCCCTCGACGAAAACCTTTCAGCGGCTGCTCGCTCTGACGCTCGTGCTGATGGTGCTCTCGGCCCTCGATATCAGGAAGTATCCGCCGATCGAGTACACCGCTTATTTCCTGCTCGGATTTGCGATCAATCTCGCCCTGCGGCATTGGGACGTGCGCAAATTCCGCGGCTCGACCCTGCTCGCAGTCGGCGGCGGGTTCTTCGTCGGCAATGGCCTGTACTACGCCCTGTTCAACGCCGGCCTGGAACCGCTCGCGAACCCGGTCGTCGGCCTAGCGGCAGCCATGACGATCTTCCTGCTCGAATGCCCTCGTGTCGACGAGGGCGCCCGACTACCGCAGGAACTCCTATGGCACGATCCGGCTGCTGCATCTCCGGTTCTGGACCTGGGTCGGCATCCTCTCCTACGGGATCTATCTGTGGCATTTCCCGCTGCTGTCGTGGATCAACGGCCTGGCGGTCGACCAGGCGCGGTCGCTGTACGAGTTGATCGGTGGCGTTGGTCCGGGCTGGCTGCGCGTTCTGCTGTTCCATGCGATCCAGCTGCCGATGATTCTCGCCGCCACGCTGCTGGTGTCGCTCGTGACCTTCCTGACCATCGAGGTTCGGTTCCGCCCCGGCCTCTATAGCTGGGACAGCTCGCGCTATCTCGGCCGCTACCTCAGAACCTGGTTCGCTCGCAGGGTTGCCGCAGTGCCGTCGAAAGCCTGACGTCAGGGGCCGGCGGCCGGCGCCATGATCGCGTTGGCCAGCGCCTCGTAATTGCCGTCGAAATGATGCCCGCCCTCGGTACGGATCAGTTCGGCGCCCTTCAGCTCGGGCAGCTGACAGGCGCTTTCCGCGTCGTCCGCGCCGTAAAAGCACTGCACCAGCCCGGGCGGCAGGCGGGCCAGCTCCGGTGCGGTCGGTCGGGTGTCGTCGCTCTTGCTGCCGACGCCCAGCCAGCCGGTGACGTGGATCTCGAAGTCGGCGCTGCCGGAAAGTGCCAGCAGCGACAGCCGGTGGACATGCTCCTGCTCGGCCGCGGGCAGGCGGTTGTAGGCGAAGGGCAGGATGTCGGCGCCGAACGAGTAGCCGACCAGGATCACGTCCGGCCGCGTCCAGGCCGCGCGGTAGTGTGCCAGGATGGTGGCGAGATCCTCGGCGGTCTGCTCGGGGGTCTGCTCGGACCAGAAATAGCGCAGGCTGTCGACGCCCACGACCGGGATCCCGTTGGCCTGGAGACGCCCCGCAATATCCTTGTCGATGTCGCGCCAGCCGCCGTCGCCGGAATAGATCACCGCCATTTGCCGCCCTGCGCCGGTCACGGGCAGTTCGACCAGCGGCAGGCCGGCGAGGCCGACATCCGCCTCAGCGGCCAGCGGGCCCTCGAACAGCTGGGTGAGGCGAGCACCCAGGTCGGCGCCGGGCGGGGGTAGCACCACCGCATCGTCGGCGGCGCCCGCCGCAGCGGCGAAGGCGCGCGCCGCCGCTTCATCGCCGGCCGCCGGCGCCACGCGCCACCAGCCGGGGAGGGGGCTGGGGGCGTAGCTGAAGCCGCCGTCAGGCGCGGGCTCGACCGGGGCGCCGGCGCAGATCGGTTTGACCGTCGTGACGCGGGTGGCGAAGCCGTCGCCGGCAGCTCCGGCCAGGGTGGCGGCCGGAGCCTGGGCCAGGGCCGCGTAGGCGGCGGCGGCCCCCATCCCGGTACCGGCCACGATCGGGGTGAGGAAGCGGCCGCGGCCGCCCAGGGCCTGGATTCTCCGGCTCGCCTCCTCGATGTCGCCCACCAGGTAGAGACATTCCTGCGGCTTCGTCTCCTGCTGCCGAAGGAACGCCGGCAGGTCGACCGGCGCGACGATCAGGCCCAGCCCGGCAATTTGCTGCGCCGCCTGTGCCAGCTCGGGCGTCGGCCCCGTCTGGTCGGAGAAAAGGAACACGAGCCCCCGCGGCTCCCCGGCCGGCATCACCAGCTGCAGTTGACCAAGACTGAGCCCGTCGACGGCAGGCTCAGCCGCGACTACATGTGCGGCGCGGAGCACGGCCAGCAGGCAGGCCGCCGCCGCGGCGGCATGTCGTGGCATGGCGGCTCTCCCAGTCGCAGTCCGGTGTTGCGCCGCTCGGGCGGGTCGATGAAGCATAGCGGCTCACGGGCCTGAACGTCGATCTCCGACGTGCGGAGCCAAGATCGAGGTTTCCAAGCAGTAACGATGGCGGTCCAATTCATACCCGGAAACGTGCCGGCCGCGGCCGGCCAGGGCTCACTTCACCGACTGCGGGCGCTGGTCGCACCCGTGCTGACCTTGGCATTGTTCCTGGCAGCGGCCTGGGCCATCCACCGCGAGCTGTCCGCCTGGACCTTCACCGACATCGCCGACGCCGTGGGCGGCCTGGATGGCAGCCGCGTGGCGCTGGCGATATTGGCCGCAGGGCTCAGCTACGCCGTCCTGTCGCTCTACGATCCGCTGGCGCTACGTCACCAGGGCAACGACATGCCACTGCGCCGCGGCGCCCTGGCCTCATTCGTCGGCTACGCGTTCAGTCACACCCTGGGCATGCCGCTGCTCTCCGGCGGCGCCGTCCGCTTCCGGCTGTACAGCGCCTGGGGCCTGCCCGCCGGCGAGATCGCCGGCATCATCGCCTTCAACAGCCTGACGCTGTGGCTGGGTGTCGCCGCGATGCTGGCGATGGGCGGCATCGCCGCACCGGACGCGATCGGCAATCTGCTGGCGCTCCCGGCCGCTGCCGTGAGCGGCCTCTCGGTGGGCCTGGGCGTGCTGTTGCTGGCCTACCCGTGCCTGAGTTTGGTGTTCCGTGGGCCACTGCGGCTGCGCGATTGGAGCTTCGCCTGGCCATCGCCGCCACTGGCCGCCGCCCAGCTGGTGCTGGCGGTCGTCGACTGGACGCTCGCGGCGCTGACCCTGTGGCTGCTGCTGCCGCCGGTCGGGCTCGGCTTCTTCGCGTTCGCCGGCGTTTACACCGCGGCCAGCATCGCCGGCGTGGTGAGCCACGTGCCGGCTGGGCTTGGCGTGTTCGAGGCCGTGCTGCTGTTGACCCTCCCCGAGGGCGCCCATGCGCCCGGCGTCGCCGCAGCGCTGATCCTCTATCGATTGATCTACTACGTGCTGCCGCTGCTGCTCGCGGCCCTGGTGTTCGCGGCACATCAGGGAGGGGTCGCCGGCGGCGCTCTGTTGGGGCGGGTCGATCTCCTGCGCCGCGGTACGCAGCTGGTGCTGCCCAACCTCCTCGGCACGCTGGTCTTCATCGGCGGCGTCATCCTGCTCATCTCCGGCGCCACACCGACCGTCCCGTCCCGGCTCGAGTGGCTCGGGCCGCTGGCGCCGCTCGCGGTGATCGAGCTGTCGCATTTCTTCGGCAGCCTCGCCGGAATGGCCCTGCTGGTGCTGGCGCTGGGCCTGCGGCGGCGGCTGCAGGCGGCCTACGTGGCCACCGTGGCCGTGCTCGCCGCCGGCATTCTGTTCTCGCTGCTCAAGGGGCTCGACTGGGAGGAGGCGCTCTATCTCGCAGTCGTGCTGGCGGCCCTTGTGCCGTCGCGTGGGGCCTTCTACCGCAAGAGCCGGCTACGGGCGCAGCGCTACTCGGCATCTTCGCTGATCGCCATTCTGGCTGTCCTGCTCGGCACCACGTGGCTGGGATTCTTCTGCTACCGCCACGTCGACTACGCCAACGAGCTCTGGTGGCAGTTCGTGCTGGAGGGCGACGCCCCGCGCTTTCTGCGCGCCACGATCGGCGTGGTCGTCGCCATGATCCTGCTGGGCGGCCTGCAACTCGTGCGCTTCGCCAGTCCGCGGCCGCTGGCGCCCGAGCGCACGCCGGATGGCGTCGAGAAGGCGGTCCTGGCGCTGGCCAACGCCGAGATGCCGTCCGCCAGTGCCTGGCTCTCCGTGCTGGGCGACAAGCGGTTCCTGTTCAGCGAGAGCGGCCGCAGCTTCATCATGTATGCCGTGCAGGGGCGCAGCTGGATCGTGATGGGCGAGCCGGTTGGCGTTGCCGAGGAGCGGCTCGAGCTGCTGTGGCGGTTCCGCGAGCGCTGCGATGCCTGGGGCGGCCGGGCCGTATTCTACGAGATCGGCCCGAGCGCGATGCCGGACCTGATCGAGCTGGGGCTCACCTTCTACAAGCTTGGCGAGCAGGCCTACGTCCCGTTGGTCGGCTTCGACCTCGCCGGCTCGGCCCGCTCGGGACTTCGGCAGGCGCAACGCCGGGCGCAGCGCGACGGGGCGACGTTCGAGGTCGTCCCAGCCGCGCAGGTCGCGCCGTTGCTGCCCGAGCTTCAAGCCATCTCCGATGCCTGGCTGGCGAGCAAGAGCGCCAAGGAAAAGGGCTTCTCGCTCGGCCGATTCGATCCAGCCTACCTGCGGCGGTTCCCGGTGGCACTGGTGCGCAAGGGGCCGCAGATCGTGGCGTTCGCCAATCTGTGGGCCACGCCCGACCGGCGCGAGCTCTCGATCGACCTGATGCGCTATCGCGACCGGCTGGTGCACGACGTGATGGATTATCTGTTCATCGAACTGATGTTGTGGGGGAGCAAGGAGGGCTATCGCCGCTTCGACCTCGGCATGGCACCCCTGTCCGGCATGCAGGAGCGCAAGCTGGCGCCGCTCTGGACCCGCGCCGGCGCCCTGCTGTTCTCCCACGGTGAGCAGTTCTACAATTTCGAGGGGCTGCGCCGTTACAAGGAGAAATTCAAGCCGGTCTGGGAGCCGCGCTACCTGGCCGCCCCCGGCGGGCTCGCCGCGGCGGCCGTGCTGGCCGACGTGACCGTGCTCGTCAGCGGCAGCGTGGTCGGCGTCGTCGCGAAATAGCCCGGCCCGACACGCCGCAAGCGCGGCCGGGTACCACGTCGAGGTTGGCATGCGGCGAGTGCCGCACTAGATACGAGGCAGGTTCGCTTTGGAGAGCACCCATGGGTTTGTCGAGCGCGTGGCACTGGGTCATCGTTCTGTTGGTGGTCGTGATCGTCTTCGGCGCCGGCAAGCTGCCGCGCGTCATGGGCGACGTTGCCAAGGGCATCAAAAGCTTCAAGGCCGGGATGAAGGACGACGACGTCACCCCGGTCGTCACCACCACGAACAACGACAGCAAGGTCGTCTGACCGGTCGCGACGGCGGGCCTGCCGAGCCCGCCGGCATTCGCTATCGCTTTTTGAGATAGTCGACGACGTAGATCACGACGATGGCGCCCAGCACGGCGGCCACCAGGCTGCCGACAATGCCGCTGGTGCCCAACCCGATCAGCCACAGCATCGCGCTGCCGACAAACCCGCCGACGATCCCCAACAGCACGTTGCCGATGATCGGGCTGCCCCCGACCGCCAACGGCTGCGCCTTCATGATGTTGCCTGCGATCCAGCCGGCGACACCGGCGACGATCAGGCTGATTATCAGACCGAGCATTCCTAACTCCCCACTCGCGCTTGCGCTTTAATACGGCCATCAGCGGCCGCTTCCGGCAGGTCGGCGGCGGCAACATAGCCGCATCGGCGCAGGGCCTCCAGCATATGCGGCGGCGGCGGTGCGATCGCGGAAATCGGCGGCCGATTCGGATATAGCGGCAACCCGATCTCACGCGCATGCAGGTGCAGCGGTGGCGCGTCGGCGGCTGCCTTGGTGCCATAGATCGGATCGCCCAGCACCGGGCAGCCGAGTTCGGCGCAATGCACCCTGATCTGGTGCGTGCGGCCGGTGCGCGGCCGGCATTCGAGCCAGGTCATTCCATCGGCCTCACCAAGCACGCGGTAGTCGGTCACCGCTGTCTGACCGTCCGGTGCGACCTGCATCCACCAGCCGCGCTGCTCGGAGCGCTTCTTCAGCGCGAGGTCGACCGTCCCCTCCGGCTGTGGCGGCCGTCCGCGCACGATCGCCCAGTAGATCTTGGTGACCTGGCCGCCGGCGAACAGCCGGCCCAGGCGTGACAGTGCCTTGCGCTGCCGGCCCAGCACCAGGCAGCCGCTGGTGTCGCGGTCGAGCCTGTGCCCGAGCTGTGGCGGCTGCGGCAGGCCAAACCGCAGCGCCTCGAAATAGTGCTCGAGATTGACGCCACCGCCCGGGCCGGCATGCACCGGGATCCCGGCGGGCTTGTCGACGATCAGAATCAGGCCGTCCCGGTAGAGGAGCCGGTCGACCAGCCAGGTGGGCGAGGGCAGCGTGATGCCGACCGAGCCGCCGCGTCGTGGCCCGGGCCTCAAGCGCCCGCGGCCTCGCCGCCGTCCGGCCCCCAGAAGATCACCCAGGTCGCGAAGTCGGGGCCGTATCCCTCGAAGCGATGCTCGGCGCCGGCCTCGACGAAGATCACATCGCCGGGGCCGAAGCCGCGACGCTCCTCACCCTTCACGAACGTGCCAGCGCCGTTGATCACGATGTAGAGCTCGTCCTGGTCATGCGGGCGCTGCGGGTCGTGCGGCGGAATTGGCGCGTACACCCCGACCCGCATGCTGCCGTGGCGGATCGGATAGTGGAACCGCTTGCCTTCAGGCGTTTCCTCCAGGCGCTCCATGATCCGCGCGAGCGGGACCAGCCAGTCCTGCATGCCGATGTCTCCATTCTCAGTTCGACGAGCATACAGGCAGGGTGCATCGCGCGTCTGCCTGCAATGCTGACGTAGGCGGAGGGTGGGCAGAGCGATGCGACCGCGCTAGGTAGCACTTGCTGCACTGCGGCATGGAAGGCCGGGCGGGTAGGGGAACACAAACATGATCGAGACGGGTGTCGAGCGGCTGATCTTCATGAGCCGCTGGCTCATGGCCCCGATCTATCTGGGACTGGTCATCGTCCTGGGCGTGCTGGTGGTGACGTTCATCGAGGAGCTGATCCACTTCGTGCCGCACGTGCTCGAGCTGCGCGAGACCGACGTCATCCTGATGACGTTGACCCTGCTCGACGTCAGCCTCGCGGCCAGCCTCGTGCTGATGATGATCTTCTCCGGCTACGAGAATTTCGTCTCCAAGATCGACACTGGCGACAGCGACCGGCCGGCCTGGATGGGGACGCTCGATTTCGGCGGCCTGAAACTGAAGCTGATCTCATCGATCGTTGCGATCTCGGGCATCGACCTGCTCAAGAGCTTCATGAACATCGGCCAGATTTCCAAAGAGGACTTCATGTGGAAGGTGATCACCCACCTGGTGTTCGTGCTCTCAGGGCTGCTGCTGGCGCTGATGGACTACATCACGGAGTGCGCGAAGAAGGTGAGCAAGGGCGGTTGATTTCCGCCGTGGGTCAATCCGCGTTCGGCGCGCCGGGAGTCAGCCAGCCAAGCTGTTGACCGGAGTCGAGCGTGATCAGCTGGCCGGTCATGGACGGGCTCGCGATGATGAACCGCAGCGCCGCCGCGATCTCGTCCGGGCTGGTGGCCCGCCGCAGCGGCGTCGCCCGGCACAGCTCCGCGAAGCGTTCCGGGTTCATCTCGGGCGCGGCCAGGGTCGGCCCCGGGCCGATCGCGTTCACCCGCACGCGCGGGGCCAACTCGCGCGCCAGCACCTGGGTGGCGCCCCAGAGCCCCATCCGCGAGATGCTGTAGGAGAGGAAGTTGGGCGTCAGGTTGAGCACCCGCTGATCGAGCATGTTGACGATCAGGCCCGCAGCGCCCGCCGGCAACTGCCGCACAAAGGCCTGGCTCAGCACGACCGGTGCGCGCAGGTTGGTCTCGAGGTGGCGATCCCAGGATTCGCGGGTGACGGTATCGAGACGGTCGAGCTCGAACGTCGAGGCGTTGTTCACCAGCACGCCGAGCGGCCCCAGCGCCTCGCCGGCTTGCGCCACGATACCAGCGACCTCGCGCTCGACGGACAGATCGCCGGTGACCACGGCCGCCCGCCGGCCCAGGGCCTCGATCTGCCGCGCCAGGGCCTGGGCCTCCGCGCGCGAGCGGTGGCAGTGGATCGCCACGTCGAAGCCGTCGCGGGCGACCGCCAGCGCCATTGCCGCGCCCAGGCGTTTGGCGCCGCCGGTGATCAGGATCCGCGCTGCGGGCTCGGTCATGCTCGGTCGTCTCCTTGGTGTTGCCACTATACGGGCGGGGCGCCAGCCGGGATCGCGTAAAGTGCCCGGTGCGTCGCGCCGAAGCGCTGGCGGGTGTAGCGATCCCGTGTATCTGTGGACGCAACGATGGGTCGATCGACCACCACTTGATGCGGGATTTCGGCAGATGCGGCGGCACTACAAGCTCCAGATCGTCCTCGCCGGCCTGTTGCTGGCAACCTCTGTCGGCGCGGCGCGGGCGCAGCAGATCGAGGTGCCGCCGCAGCTGGAGCTGCTCTCGGACGCCGAGGCCGACGCCCGGCTGAGTTTCCTGCAGGAACGGCTGGACGCCGGCCAGACGACCGCCAAGACGTGGCAGTATGGCTGGACGGGCATATTTTCGGTCGGGGCGGTGGCGAGCACCGCGCAGGCGATCTTGGCCGATGACGGCGATGAGCGGGTCTACAACATCGTGGGCGCGGTCAAGTCCATCGGCGCCACGGCACAGATGGTGCTCGACCCCCTGCCGGCGCGACTCGGCGCGGAGCCGATGCGCGCGGTGCCCGACAGCACGCGCACCGGCCGCCTGCAGCGGCTGGCCGTCGGCGAGCGGACGCTGGCAATCAACTCGGAGCGAGCGGATACCCGCTACAGCTGGCGGCGGCATCTCGAGGGTGTGACCACCAACCTGATCGGCGGCGCGGTGATCTGGGGCTTTGGCGACAGCGGCGACGCGCTGCTCTCGGTCGCGTCCGGCCTCGCCTTCGGCGAGGCGCAGATCTGGAGCCAGCCATGGCGCGCCAACGGCGACCTCGCCGACTATCGCGCCGCCTTCCCCACGACCACGGCCTCACGTGGCATCGAATGGCAGCTGCGGCCGACGCTCAACGGCGCGGAGCTGGCATTCCGCTGGTAGCCGGCGCCGAGGCCCGAGACGCCGATGGCGAGGGTTGCGCCACGCTGCAGGCCGTGTTTAACGCGATGCCGATCCAATTCCGAAAGAGAACTGCCGGCATGGACGGACAGAACGAGCGGCCACTCCTGCGCCACGACGACGGTGGCGTGACGCGCCTGACGCTGAACCGGCCACAGGCCTTCAACAGCCTGTCGCGCGAGCTGCTCACCCTGCTCGAGCAGGAGCTGGCGGTGATCGCCGCCGATCCGGCGGTGCGTGTCGTGGTCATCGCCGGCGCCGGCAAGGCGTTCTGTGCCGGGCATGATCTCAAGGAGATCGGAGCGGAACTGCGCGACGAGCCGATCCGAACGCTGTTCGAGCAATGCTCGCGCGTCATGGCCGGACTCACGCGCCTGCCGCAGCCGGTGATCGCCCGCGTCCACGGCATCGCCACGGCCGCCGGTTGCCAGCTGGTCGCCGCTTGCGACCTCGCGGTGTGCAGCGACGACAGCCGGTTCGCGACCTCGGGCGTCAAATATGGGCTGTTCTGCTCGACACCGATGGTGGCCCTGTCGCGCAACGTGCCGCGCAAGGCCGCCATGGAGATGCTGCTGACCGGCGACTTCATCGATGCTGCCGAGGCGCTGCGTTTGGGTCTGGTCAACCAGGTGGCGCCGCCGGATGGGCTCGACACTGCGGTGACCGCGCTGTGCGCGCGGCTGGTCGACAAGCCGCCGGCGGTGTTGGAGCTGGGCAAACGGGCCTTCTATCGCCAGCTCGAAGTCGGGCTGGACGCAGCCTATGCGATGACCACCGAGGTGATCGTCGCAAACGCCCTGGGGCGGGATTTCGCCGAAGGCGTGGCGGCGTTCACAGCCAAGCGCAGTCCAGTCTGGCCCGACGCTTGACTTGCCATCGCCGCGGGTTGGTCTCTATCTTGCCGGCCGGGCCGCTGTAGCTCAGTGGTAGAGCAACCGCCTTGTAAGCGGTAGGTCGTCAGTTCAATCCTGACCGGCGGCACCATCCAGACCGATTGCGTGCGCAGGCCGCAGGTGCGCGGTTGGCGCAGGTGCCAAGCCCCTCATCCAGCAGGTGCGGCGCGGTGGCGCGGGCAGGGCGCGGAACGTCCTGGCGCGATAACGGTTGACGGGCGTGCGAACTGCGGCAAACAAGCCGGGTTGCCCAACACGATGCAAGACAGCATAATCCGAGGACCGGGCCAATATCGCCTCAGCACCTGATAGCCTTCGGGCACCAACCGCCTGCTTCCAGTGGCCGAGCGCGAGCGGAGACCATCGGATGACCGGCGCTGCGATGGAACAGCGCCGCCCAGGATCCCGGATCATCCTGTGCGTACGAAAATCTACATTCGCTCATATACCGGAGGAAGCGAGCTGATTGTCCCAGTCCGATCGCCGATCATCGTTTCACTGCTGTTCTGTCTAGCGACCTTCGCGGCACCGCCCGCGATCGCCGGACCGACTGGGGTCACCGATACGGTGCCGGTGCCGCTGGAACGGCCCGCCGTTGCAGGTGCTGGGGCCAGTCACGTGGATGGAGCGACGGCTAAGCCGGAGCCGACGAAGCTGCGGGCATGGATCGCGACCCACCTGAAGAGCTTGGACCAGTTATTGACGAGGTCGGGTCTCGATTTCGCCGACTTGGTGGCGCACGCGGAGCGGCCGGACCAGCGATTGAGCGATGGCCAGGGCGGCCCGCTCGTGCCTGCGTTCGGCCGGCGCGATCCGGGGCAGGCCGGCCTGCCGCGAGGCAGCTCGCTTGACCTGGACCGGCTGCGGCGGGTCCAGCTTGCACTGCGCTCGGTGCCCTTGGCCACGCCAATGACCGAGTACAAGCTCAACAGCGGCTTTGGCTATCGCCGGGATCCGCTCAACCATCGCAGTGCCATGCACACGGGTCAGGATTTCGGCGGCCCGGCCAACGCCGCGGTGCTGGCGACTGCCCCTGGCGAGGTGATCGAGGCCGGCCGTTCCGGTGCCTACGGCATCATGGTGGTGATCGACCACGGGATGGGCCTCGAGACGCGCTACGCGCACCTGCGCAAGGTCCTGGTTCGGGTCGGCCAGAAGGTGGCCCTGCACGACCAGGTCGGGATCATGGGGCGTACCGGCCGCACCACTGGCCCACACCTGCACTACGAGATCCGCCTCGACGGCCGGCCGCTCAATCCTGCTCCGTTCCTCGAGGCCGGTGGCCAGCTCCTGCAGCTCGCCGGCGGCTAACCGCACGGGTCGCTACTTTCGGCGCTTGAAGCCGGCGTAGCAGCCGCCACATCCCGGCAGCGTGGCCGATGGTGCCGCGTCGGTCAGGATGAGCGTAACTGATGGTTGAGGGCGCGGCGGCAATTGTACCGTTCGGCGGGCTGGCGATCGGACTGGTGTTCGGGGTCACCGTCCAGCGCAGCCATTTTTGCAGCATGGGCAGCATCAGCGACGCCGTGCTGTTCGGCAGCTTCCGTCGGCTGCGCATCTGGGCGCTGGCGATCGCCGTGGCGCTGCTCGGCAGCCAGGCCCTTCACGCTGCCGGGCTGGTCGACCTCGGCGGCACCGGTTACCGGCAACCGGGAGTATTCTGGCTCGGCGCTCTGCTGGGCGGCCTCCTGTTCGGGTTCGGGATGGTGCTGGCCGGCGGGTGCGCCAGCCGCAATCTCGTCCGGCTGGGCGCGGGCAGCCTGAAGGCGATGATGACCCTGCTGGTTTTGGGGGTTGCGGCCTATGCCACGACGCTGGGCGTGCTGACTCCGTTGCACCGCGGCCTGCGCGCGGTGGGGATCGCAGATGTTCGGTCGCTGGGTGCCGCGGATGCTGGTCTACCGGCGCTGTTGGCGGGTGTCACCGGCTGGGACGCAGGCTTGTGGGCAGTGGTCGCGACGTTGGGCATCGCCGCGCTTTTGCTCGCGTTCTGTCTGCGGGATGCGAACTTCCGGCGTGGCGGCGATCTCGTGACCGGCTTGGTGCTGGGTGCGCTGGTGCCGGCGGGTTGGCTGGTCACGAGCTGGCTGGGGGCCGATCCATTCGAGCCCGTTCCCGTCGAGTCCTTGACGTTCGTCGCGCCAGTTGCGGGCAGCCTGCATTATCTGATGACTGGAGCCGGCGAGCGGCCGAATTTTGGCATCGCCCTGGTCGCCGGCACCCTGATCGGGGCCCTGGCGACGGCGCTGTGGCGCGGGCAGTTCCGCCTCGAGGGGTTCGTGGCGCTGGACGACATGGTGCGACACCTGGTCGGTGGCGCCTTGATGGGTTGTGGCGGCAGCCTCGCGCTCGGCTGCACGATCGGCCAGGGCCTTACCGGCGTGTCGACTCTGAGCCTGGGTTCGTGGCTAGCGCTGAGCGCCATCGTGGCCGGTGGCTGGTGGGGCGTGAAGTATCTGGAGACGGGGCGGCTACTGCCCCGGCTGGCGACGGCCGCTGTGCCGGCGGTCCCGCAGGAACCGCCGGAGCGCGGCTAGCCGGCGCCGGGCACGCGTCAACTGCATGTTGCGGATCGCCCGGACTAGGTTCATGACGGACCGGCAAGTCGGATGTCGAGTTCCAGCATGCGAGCGGCAACAGTCCCCCTGTGGTCGCTCGCCGGAGCGAGCAATGAACCTAGAAAAGTTGCAGCGCAACGCGCGTCAGGCGAGCGTTCTTCTCAAGGCGATGAGCAACGAGCATCGTCTGCTCATCCTGTGCCAGCTGGTCGAGGGTGAAAAATCCGTTGGCGAGCTGGTCCGCCTCGTGGGTCTTAGCCAGTCGGCTCTGTCCCAGCATCTGGCTCGACTGCGCCGCGACAGCCTCGTTTGCACCCGCCGCGACGCACAGACGATCTTCTACAAGGTCGCCTCGCCGGAGGCTCGCTCACTCCTCGACGGTCTGCACGAGCTGTATTGCGCCGATCGGATTCTGGATGAGCGCGATCACGGCCGCGCCCACCCGGCGACGGTCGCGGCGCATCCTTGAGTATCGGCGCACTGTCGCCTCCGCCGGTGGCCCGCTCGCCATCGCGTTCGATTAGCTTGAATGCTCGATGGCGGCGAGGCGTGGGAGTGGCGCTTGCACCGATTGCACTCGGCGCCTGGCTGAGTGCGGTACCGAGCCGACCCGCACCGGCCGAGTTCGTGTATGATCTGTCCTCGCGCCTGATCGCGATCACCACGGCGTTCGCTGGTACCCAGGTCCTGCTCTACGGCGCGGCACCGGCCTCCGGCGGCGCGATCGCCGTGGTCGTGCGCGGGCCCACGCGCGACACCACTGTCCGGCGCAAGACCCGCGTCGGGCCGATCTGGCTGAACACCAGCTCGCTCGCGTTCCGCGCCGTGCCGAGCTTCTATGCGGTAGCGACGAGCGAGCCGCTGGCGGAGCTTGCCGGCCCAAGCACACTCGCCCGCCACGAACTCGGCGCCGAACGCTTGCGACTGGTTCCGGTCGCAGCCGAGGGCCTGGCCGCCGACGAGATCGATAGCTTCCGCTCTGCCCTGATTCGAACCCGGCAACGAAACGGTCTGTTCTCGGCCGAACCCGGGACAGTCAGCTTCCTGGGCGACGCCCTGTTTCGAACCCGGATCGTGTTCCCGGCCAACGTGCCGCCAGGCGACTACCAGGTGCAGGTGCTGCAGCTTGCCGACGGCGAGGTTACGGGTGCGCAGACCAGCACGCTGGAGATCGCTAAGATGGGCATCGAGGCGGACCTGTTCGATTTCTCGCTGCACCGGCCGGCGCTCTATGCTCTGGCCTCGATCGTGCTGGCGGTGACTGCGGGCTGGATGGCCAATGCGCTGTTTCGCAGGCCATGACCGATGAGTGAACAGCCCGCCGAACCGGCAGTCGCGGTCACACCGACGCCGCGCGTGTTCCTGGTCGTGGTCGACGAGACGGAGGAGATGCGCAACGCGTTGCGCTACGCATGCCGGCGCGCGCGGCACACCAGCGGGCGGGTGGCGCTGCTCTATGTCGTCGAGCCCGCCGATTTCCAGCACTGGCTGGGCGTCGGCCGGGTGATCGAGGAGGAGGCGCGCGCCCAGGCCGAGCTACGGATGCAGGTCCTGGCGACCGAGGTGTTCGCCCAGATCGGCTCGATGCCGGTGGTCCACATCCGCGAGGGCAACCGCGCCGAGCAGCTCGTGGCCCTGATGCAGGAAGACCCGACGATCTCGCTCCTGGTCATGGCCACGGCGAGCGGGGCCAGCAACCCGGGTCCGCTGGTCACCTTCCTGCTCGGCCATCTCGGCCGGCGCGTGCGGATTCCGGTGACGCTGGTGCCGGGCGAACTCTCCGTGGAGGAGATCGACGGTCTCAGTTGAGCGGGGACTGCGCGCCGGACGGCTCAGATCGATGGATCCTGCCCGTCCACGCTCAGGATCGGGACGTATAGATCGGGCCGACGGTCGCGGAACAGGCCCCACGCGGCGCGTGCCTCGGCCAGCGCATCCAGGTCGAACGCGGCGGTCACCACCGCCTCGCCGCTGGCGGGCGCCTGCTCGACGATCTCGCCCGTGCCATCGGTGATGAACGAGCTGCCGTAGAAATCCACCGCGCAACTGTCGCCCTGCTCATGCCCCACCCGATTGGCGGCCACGACCGGCACCATGTTGGCAGCGGCATGCCCCTGCATCACACGCTGCCAGTGGCGCCGGCTGTCGTAGTCCGGCGCCTGCGGCTCGGAGCCGATCGCGGCCGGGTAGAGCAGCAGTTCCGCGCCCATCAAGACCATGACCCGCGCGGCTTCGGGGAACCACTGATCCCAGCAAATGCCGACGCCGATGCAGCCGGCCTTGGTCTGCCAGGTGCGAAAGCCCGTATCGCCAGGGTTGAAATAATATTTCTCTCGATACCCCGGCCCGTCTGGGATGTGGCTCTTGCGGTAGAGCCCCAGCACGCGCCCGTCGGCGTCGATCATCGCCAGGGAGTTGAAGTGGGCGTTGTTGGCCCGCTCGAAGAAACTCACCGGCAGCACCACGCGCAGCTCCGCCGCCAGCCGGCTCATTCGAGCGATCAGCGGATGGCCCTCGATCGGCTGTGCCAGCGCGAAGTGACGCGCGGACTGGTCCTTGCAGAAATACGGGGTTTCGAGCAGCTCCTGAAGCAGGACAATCGAGGCACCGCGTTTCGCCGCGTCGCGCACCAGCGCTTCCGCGCGCGCGACGTTGCGATCGCGGTCCCAGTCGCAGGCCATCTGGGTGGCCGCTACCGTGACTTCCCGCATCCGTCTGATCTCCTCAGCCGCTGGCACTATGCGATGCCCGTCGTCGCAGTTGCAAGTCTGCGGGCCTGCGCACCGTTCATCTCCTGGCCACGCCCAGGTAATGGAAGGTCAGCAGTCGTGGCCCCGGCAGCAGGTGGCCGGTCTCCAGCTCCTCGAGGCTGAAGCCGGCCCGCTCCACGAGCCGGTCCATGCGCCGGTCCAGCCGGCAGCCGCCGGCCAGCCGCGACCAGGCGGGCGTGAGCCGCCGCTGCCAGCCTCCGAGCCGCGGCGACGGCGACAGGCCGTGCTCGACGAACCGGAGCCGTCCACCGGGCGCCAGCACCCGATGCGCCTCGCGCAATGTCGCGAGCGGATCCGGGATCGAACACAAGGACCAGGTGACCACGACCGTGTCGATGCTCGCGTCGGGCAGCGGCAGATGCTCGGCCGACTGCTCGAGCAGGTGCACGGGGAACGACAGCCAGTCCGCCGTGTGTCGTGCGCGGGCCAGGAGGTAGGATGCGGGGTCGACGCCGTCGAGGCTGCGCACCTCCCGGCTGTAGAGCGGCAGGTTGGGGCCCGACCCGATCCCGATCTCCAGCACGCGGCCGACCGCACCGCCCACGACACGCTGGCGCAGCGGCAGCAGGCGCGCGTCGCCCATGACCCGATGGATCAGGCGCGGGACGACGGCATCGCGATAGAATCCCAAGCTCGGCTTCCGGGCAGCGGCAGGCAGGACCAGGGAGCATGCCTATCGCGGCATGGCAATCGCAGGGATTGCCCCCGCCGGCCGGCCCGCCTAGATCGGCGGGCACAAGCCAACGGGAGCGGGCGCATGAGCGGCGAGGTGATCCGAGCCTATTACGAGGCGTTCAACCGTGGCGACCGCGAGGCGATGCTGTCGCTGCTCACCGAGGATGTCGCGCACGACATCAACCAGGGCGGACGGGAGACCGGCAAGGAAGCGTTCGGCCGCTTCCTGGCGCACATGGACCGCTGCTACCGCGAGCGATTGAGCGATATCGTGGTGATGACCAGCAGCGACGGCGCCCATGCCGCCGCGGAGTTCATGGTCCACGGCACCTATCTCGCGACCGATTCCGGCCTGCCGCCCGCGACCGGCCAGACCTACCAGCTGCCGGCCGGCACCTTCTTCGCCCTGCGGGACGGCCGGATCGCGCGCGTCACCACCTGCTACAACCTCGCCGACTGGTGCGCCCAGGTCGGGGCCGAAGTTTGAGCACGGTCCGGCTCGAGCGCCTGACGGGGGAGCGCCTGCTGGAGCTGCTGCCCGATCTCGCGCGTCTGCGGATCGACGTGTTCCGTGCCTATCCCTACCTCTATGACGGCTCGCCCGCCTACGAGGAGCGCTACCTGCGCACCTACGCGGAGGCGCCGGACGGCGTGATCGTGGTCGCGTTCGACGGTGAAGCGGCCGTCGGCGCCTCGACCGGCCTGCCGCTGGCGTGCGAGCCCGAGAACCTGACCGGCCCGTTCAGCGCCCACGGGTTCGACGTCGCCCGGGTGTTCTATTTCGCCGAGTCCGTGCTGTTGCCCGAGTATCGGGGGCACGGGCTCGGCGTGGGCTTCTTTCGCGAGCGCGAGGCGCATGCGCGCGCACTCGGCCGCTTCGACCACGCGGCCTTCTGCGGCGTCGTGCGTCCGGCGGACCATCCGCTGCGGCCCGAGGGCTACGTGCCGCTGGATGCGTTCTGGCGGGGGCGAGGGTTCGCACCGGTGGAGGGCATGGTCGGACAGCTCGTCTGGCGCGATGTCGACCAGGAAGCCGAGACCGCCAAGCCGATGCAATTCTGGATCAAGGCGCTCGCATGAGCCCGCGCCGGTTCAAGCTCGCCGCGGCGCAGTACCCGATCGACCGGCTCGACGACTGGCAGGCCTATGCCGCCAAGATCGGCCGGTGGGTGACTGCCGCCGCGGAGGAGGGTGCCCGCCTCCTGGTGTTCCCGGAATACGGTGCCATGGAGCTGGCCTCGCTGTTCCCGGAGCCGGTGCCGGGCGACCTGCACGGCCAGCTGCCGGCCGTTGCCGGGCTGGAGGCGCGCGTGGTCGAGCTGCATCAAGAGCTGGCGCGGCGTCACGGCGTCTACATCCTCGGCGGCAGCCTGCCGGCCGAGGTCTCGGCCGGACGCTTTCACAACCGCGCCTGGCTCTACGGCCCGGACGGGCGCTCCGGGTTTCAGGACAAGGTCATGATGACCCGGTTCGAACGCGAGACCTGGGGCATCTCGGGCGGCACGGAGCTGCGCCTGTTCGACACCGCTCTCGGCCGTCTCGGCGTCTGCATCTGCTACGACGTGGAATTCCCGCTGCTCGCCCGCACGCTGGTCGAGGCGGGGGCGGAGCTGATCCTGGCCCCCTCGGTCACGGAGACCTTGCGGGGCTATTGGCGCGTGCGGATCGGCGCGCAGGCGCGGGCCTTGGAGAACCAGTGCGTCGTGGTCCATGCCCCGCTGGTCGGCGAAGCCCTCTGGTCGCCGGCGGTCGATGTCAGCCGGGGAGCCGCCGGCGTCTACGGGCCGCCGGACCTGGGCTTCCCGGAGGATGGCGTGGTGGCGCTGGGCGAGATCGACCGGCCGTGCTGGCTGCATGCCAAGATCGACCTCGACCTCGTTCCGACGGTGCGCGCGGAAGGGACCGTGTTGAACCACCGGCACTGGCCCGAGCAGGCTGTTGGAAGTGCGCAAGACGTGTTGAAGCTGTTGCTGTAGCCGCACGCATATTTTCTGCGTGCCGATGTCGAAACCACGGGTCGCCGCGCCTCATTGGTACAGGCGCGGGAATGCCCGGGCCGCACCCAGGCCGAGGAGCCGATCATGGAATGCATGATGCTGATCTACGAGGGCGAGAGCGAGATGTCCGCCCGCAGCGATCCCGCGCGCAAGGACGCCTATCACGCGTCCTGGACCGCCTACGTGCAGGCGCTGGCCCAGTCCGGACTCATGAAGGGCGGCCACGGCCTGCAATTGCCTGAGACGTCGACCACGGTCAGGTTGCGCGACGGCAAGCGGCAGGTTCAGGACGGGCCGTATGCCGACAGCAAGGAGCAGCTCGGCGGCTACTTCATCCTGGATGTGCCGAACCTCGACGTGGCGCTGGAATGGGCGGCGCGGTGCCCGGCCGCTGCCGCCGGCACGCTCGAGATCCGACCGGTCATGGTGATGCAGCCGAGCTGAGGTCGTGCCGCACGGCGCGCGCGAGACCGCGGAAACGGTGGCGCGCGCCGCCTACGGCCGGCTGCTGGCCTATCTCGCGGCGCGCAGCCGGGATGTGGCGGCGGCCGAAGACGCGCTGGCCGAGGCGTTCCGAGCGGCCCTCGAGACCTGGCCGGAGCGCGGCGTGCCTGACCAGCCGGAAGCGTGGCTGTTCAAGGCCGCGCGCCGCAACCTGAGCCACGCCGGCCGTCGCGCCGCGGTCAGGGCCGCGGCCGGCCCGACCCTGACGGTGCTCGCCGAGGAGCGGCAGGACCGCGAGCCTGCGCCGTTCGTCGACGAACGGCTCAAGCTGCTGTTCGTCTGCGCACACCCGGCGATCGATCCCGCCGCGCGGGCGCCGCTGATGCTGCAGACGGTCCTGGGTCTGGACGCCGCCCGGATCGCCTCGGCGTTTCTGGTCGCGCCCGCGGCGATGGGGCAGCGACTGGTGCGCGCGAAGACCAGGATTCGTGACGCCGGGATCGCGTTCGCCGTGCCCGAGCCGGCGGAGCTTCCCGAGCGGCTCGAGGCGGTGCTGGACGCCATCTACGCGGCCTACGGCAGCGGCTGGGAGGACCAGTCCGGCACCGATGCGCGCCGCAAGGGGCTGGTCGCGGAAGCGATCTGGCTGGCACGGCTGGTGGTGGTCCTGTTGCCGGACCAGCCCGAGGCGCGCGGCCTGCTGGCGCTGATGCTTTATTGCGAGTCGCGCAGTGCGGCCCGCCGCGACGCGACCGGTGCGTTCGTGCCCCTGTCCGAGCAGGACCCGGCGCTGTGGTCGCGGCAGATGATCGGCGAGGCCGAGCGCGAGCTTGCCGCGGCCAGTTCACTCGGGAGTCCTGGCCGTTTCCAATTGGAGGCCGCGATCCAGTCCGTGCACGTGCAGCGCGCCGCGACGGGCTGGACGAACTGGGAGGCGGTCGTCATGCTCTATGATGGGTTGGCGCACATCTCGCCCACCGTCGGCGTCCTGGTCGGCCGGGCGGCCGCCATCGGCGAAGTGCGGGGAGCCGAGGCGGGATTGGCGGCGCTCGGCCAGATCGCCACGGCGGCGGTGCGCAGCTATCAGCCCTACTGGGCGGCGCGGGCGCACCTCCTGGCTCGCGTCGGCGACCCGCTCGCGCATCAGGCATACGCGACTGCCATGGGCTTGGCTGAAGATCCCGCCGTCAAAGCCTTCCTGCTGACCCGCGCTCAGGCCGCGATCGCTGCGTCGGGACTCACCGCTCCGCCAACGCCAGCTTGACGCCCAGTGCCGCGAAGGCGCCGGCAAAGGCGCGGCGCATCCAGGTCAGCACAACCGGGCTGGAGATAACCCGGTCGCGGATCGCGGCGGCGGACAGCCCGTAGACGGCGAAGACGGCGAAGGTCAGCAGCATGAACACGGCACCAAGCTCCAGCATCCGCGCCAACGGGTGCGGCTCGGCCGCATCGACGAACTGCGGCAGGAAGGCAAGAAAGAAGATCGACAGCTTCGGATTCAGGATGTTGATCACGACGGCGTCGATGATCACCGTCGCGGCGGAGCGCGGGGTGGGTTCCTGCTCCACACGCAGAGCGCCTCGCTCCCGAAGCGTGCCCCAGGCCATCCAGAGCAAATAGGCGACGCCAAGGTATTTCATGGCCTGGAAGGCCAAGGCACTGGCGTGCAGCAGGGCCGCCAGACCCATGACCGCCGCCGCCATGTGAGGAATAATGCCCAGGGTGCAGCCGAACGCCGCCACCAAGCCTGACCGTGCCCCGCGCCCAAGCCCGGCGGCCAGCGTGTAGAGCACTCCGATGCCTGGCGACGCCACGACGATCAGCGAAGTCAACAGGAACTCGACGCTCAAGTCTGGCCTCCCGGCACTTGCTCCGCTCGTGCTGCCGCGGACGTCGATGCCTCACTGCGGTCAGTGCGCCAGCATGATGTGGCGCGCCACCGTGTAATCCTCCAGCGCGTACATCGAGAGATCCTTGCCGTAGCCCGAGCGCTTGAAGCCGCCGTGGGGCATCTCGTTGCACAGCATGAAGTGAGTGTTGATCCAGGTGCAGCCATATTGCAGGGCGGCGGCGGTCTGCATCGCCTTGCCGATGTCCTTGGTCCACACCGAGCTCGCGAGCCCGTAGTCGCTGTCGTTGGCCCAGAGGATCGCCTCGTCGACGTCGCTGAAGCGGGTGACCGAGACCACCGGCCCGAATACCTCGCGGCGCACGATCTCGTCTTCCTGGCGGGCGCCGGCCACGACCGTCGGCTCGTAGAAGAAGCCGCCGCCGCTCCCGGCCTTGCCGCCAGCGACGATCTCCATATGGCCAGCGGCCTTGGCCCGCTCGACGAAGCCCGCCACGCGCTCGCGATGGCGGCCGGTGACCAGGGGGCCGATATCCATGTCCGCACCGCTGGGCTCGCCCCATTGGATCGAGGCGGCGGCGGCACCGAGATCGGCCACCAACTTGTCGTGGATCTTGCCCTGCGCGTAGACGCGGCAGGCGGCGGTGCAGTCCTGGCCGGCATTGTAGAAGCCGAACACCTTCAGGCCCGCGACCACGGCTTCAAGGTCGGCATCGTCATAGACGATCACCGGCGCCTTGCCGCCGAGCTCCAGATGGGTGCGCTTGGTCGAGGCGGCGGCCGCGGCCAGGACCTTGGTCCCGGCCTCCGGGCTGCCGGTGAGCGAGACCATGCGCACGCGGTCATGGCTCACCAGCGGCGCGCCGACGGTGTCGCCGCGGCCGGTGATGATGTTGACGACACCCGACGGATAGACGGCGGCCAGTGTCTCGGCGAGCTTGAGCGTGGTCAGCGGCGTCTGCTCGGACGGCTTCAGGACCACGGTGTTGCCGGCGGCCAGCGCCGGCGCCAGCTTCCAGGCGGCCATCATCAGCGGGTAGTTCCAGGGTGCGACCTGCGCCACGACACCGACCGGGTCGCGCCGGATCATGCTGGTCATGCCGGGAAGATACTCGCCCGCCGCCACCGCGGGCACGCAGCGCGCGGCCCCGGCGAAGAAGCGGAAACAATCGACGATCGCCGGCAGCTCGTCGCCCAGGGCACGGGCCGGGGGCTTGCCGGTGTTGAGCGATTCCAGCGCCGCGAACGCCTCCGCCTCCTTCTCGATCTGGTCGGCAACCTGCAGCAGCTTGAGCGAGCGCTCCTGCGGCGTGGTGCGCGCCCATTTCGGGAACGCCGCGTCGGCGGCGGCGACGGCACCCTCGATTTGCGACAATGACGCCTCGGCGACGGACGCGATCTGCGCACCGGTCGCAGGATTGATGGTCGCCTCGGCGCTACCCTCGCCGTCGACGAAGGCGCCGTTGATCAGGAGCTGGGTCTGCATGTGTCGGTCTCCCCTCGCATTTGGCGGCGATGTGGCAGCACGACCGGCAGACTGGCAAGAGCCGACGTCTCAGGCTCGATGGTAGGGGTGTCCGGCCAGTATGGTGGTGGCACGGTAGAGTTGCTCGGCCAGCATGACGCGGACCAAGCGGTGCGGCCAGGTGAGGCGGCCGAAGGCGAGCTGCAGATCGGCTGCCGCCAGGACGTTGGCGGCAAGGCCGTCGGGCCCGCCGACCAGAAAGGCCGCCGCCCGCCTTCCGCCGTCGCGCCACACGCCGAGCTGTCGGGCGAGGTCGTCGCTGGTCGGGTCACGGCCGCGCTCGTCCAGGGCCACGACGGCAGCACCCGGGGGAATCGCCGCCAGCAGCAGGTCGGCCTCAGCCGACTTTCGACGCTCCGGCGGCAACGCGCCGCGCGGCTGCACCTCGATCAGGCGCAACGGCCATGGGCAGCGGCGGGCGTACTCCGCGAACAATGTGTCGATGGGCGCGTCGCGGCTGCGGCCGACGGCCACGACCAGCAGGTCCATGACGCGTCAGGGTGTGGCGGCGCCGGCCTCGGCCGCAGCCCGGCGTTGGGGCGCCACCGACCAGAGCTTTTCGATGTCGTAGAAGGAGCGGGTCTCGGCGCGGAACAGGTGGACGAGGATGTCGCCGGCGTCGATCAGGATCCAGGTCGCGGCCGCATCCTCGAGCCCCTCGGACTGGACATAGTGATGACCGGATGCCTTGATCCGTTCCACGAGCTTGCCGGCCATCGCTGCGATGTGCCGCTGCGAGGTTCCGGTGGCGACCACCATGAACTCGGCCAGCGTGGTCTTGCCGGCGAGGTCGATCACCGCCGTGTCGATGGCCTTGTCGTCGTCGAGGGAGGCAGTGACCAGCTCGAGCAGCGCACTCGGGGGCGTCGCGGGTTCCGGCGTGGCGCCGGTCGGTTCGAGCTCGGTAATTTACGGTCTCCTCTACGCCGCTGGCTGTCCGGACGGTTCCGCACCAGCGCGGATTGCCGTGGCTGAGGCCGGGTGCGGGCGCAGCCTCATGAACATCCATGCCGGTGGCGTGCTTCCCACCAGCTCCCCGGCACGCTGCTCCGGCAACCGGGCGGACGCCAAGCCACATGCCACAGGCCCCGACATCGCAGCATAAGAATAGGGATGCCGCTCGAAGACCGCAACCGGGCAGGCGGCGAGGATCGCACGCCAGTGTCGCCAGCGTGGCAGTTGCGCGAGATTGTCGGCACCCATCAGCCAGACGAACCGATGATCGGGCCAGGTCGCCAGCCGGCGCAGCGTGTCGGCGGTGTAGCGCGTGCCGAGCCGCGTCTCCAGCGCCAGCACCCGCAGGCGCGGGTGGCGGGCGATCGAAGCCGCCTGGGCCACGCGCTGGGCCAGCGGCGCCATGCCTGCCTCCGCCTTGAGCGGGTTCTGCGGCGAGACCAGCCACCAGACCTGGTCCAGCTCCAGCCGCTTCAGCGCTTCGAGGCTGATGTAGCGGTGGCCGGCATGCGCCGGATTGAACGAGCCGCCGAGCAGGCCGACCCGCAGCTGACGGGCGGCGGCGGGGGGCGCCTCAGATTGCGGCAGGCTGAGCTGCGTCACCGTCCGGCGCAGCAGCTTGGGCTCGCACAAGGCGGTCACGGCGGGTGGGCTCAGCCGGGCCGCGTCTGGCCGCTGCCGCGCACGAGATATTTGTAGCTGGTCAGCTGCTCGACGCCGACCGGTCCGCGCGCGTGCAGGCGGCCGGTTGCGATGCCGATCTCGGCACCCATGCCGAATTCGCCGCCGTCGGCGAACTGCGTGCTCGCATTGTGGATGACGATCGCGCTGTCGACCTCGTTCAGGAAGCGCGCGGCCGCGTCCGGGTCGGCGGCGACGATGCAATCGGTATGGTGCGAGCCGTAGCGGGCGATATGGGAGATGGCCTCGTCGAGTCCGGCCACGGTCTTCACGGCGAGGATCGCGTCCTGATATTCGGTGCGCCAGTCCAGCTCCGTGGCCGGTGCCGCACGCGGCTCGAAGCGGCGCACCATCTCGTCGCCGCGGATGGCGCAGCCGGCGGCGATCAGCGCGTCCAGCACCGGCGGCAGCAGGCGCTCGGCGGCGTCGCGGTCGACCAGGAGCGTCTCGGTGGCGCCGCACACGCCGGTGCGGCGCAGCTTGGCGTTGACCGCGAGCGCCACCGCCATGGCCGGATCGGCGCTGCGGTGCAGGTAGGTGTGGCAGTTGCCCTCGAGGTGGGCCAGCACCGGGACGCGGCTCTCGGCCATCACCCGCTCGATCAGCGAGCGCCCGCCGCGCGGGACGATCACGTCGATATGCTCGCTCATTCGCAGCATCATGCCGACGGCGGCGCGGTCGGCCGTGGGCACCAGCTGCACGGCGGCAGCGGGCAGCCCGGCGGCCGCCAATCCCACCCCGAGCGCGGCCGCGATGGCGTGCGAGGAGTGAAAGCTCTCCGAGCCACCGCGCAGGATCGCGGCGTTGCCGGCCTTGAGGCACAGCGCACCGGCGTCGGCAGTGACGTTGGGGCGGCTCTCGTAGATGATCCCGACTACGCCGAGCGGCACGCGGACGCGGGCGATGTCGAGGCCGTTCGGGCGGCTCCAGCG
This sequence comes from uncultured Alphaproteobacteria bacterium, assembly GCA_963798145.1. Taxonomy (GTDB): domain Bacteria; phylum Pseudomonadota; class Alphaproteobacteria; order Geminicoccales; family Geminicoccaceae; genus Benzoatithermus. The sequence goes on along the minus strand of CAWCSG010000006.1, from coordinate 37,744 downwards.
GGCGAGCTCCGTGCCGACGGGATCGTCGAGGTCGGCGATCGTCTCCAGCCCCTGTGCCATCGCCTCGACGCGGCTCGGGGTCAGCTCGAGCCGGTCGAGCATGGCACCGCTCAACCCCTTGGTGCGGGCAGCGGCCATGTCCTGGGCATTGGCGGCGAGTATCCTGGTGGCGTCATCCCGCAAGGCGGCGGCGCCGGCGCGCAGCGCCTGGTCCTTGGCCGAACGCGGTGCGAGGGCCAGGGCATCCGCAGCCGCCCGGGCAGCCCGGCCGAGCGCCTGCATCTCCTGATCGAGCGGGTCCCGCAATACCGTTGCCATCGCACTGCCTCATGGCGGCGACGCCCGACGTCACCGCGAGCCGCTGATCTAGCAGCCGAGCAGGCGGCGGCCAAGTCCGCGTCGCGGATCTGGCCGCCGATGCCCGCGCGCGATGCTCGCCGGAACGGGTCGTCCGCCGCCGGTCAGCGGACGTAGCCCAGGACGGCCTGCTCGACCTCGCTGCGGCTGACGCCGATATCGTGGAGCATGCGGTCGCCCTGCGCCATCAGGGATGCAAGGTCGCGGCGTGCGCGCCAATCGCGCGCGATGGCGCTGCCGACAGTGCGAAGGCGCTGGGCGATTCGCGCGGCTTGGGAATTGCCGGATCTGCCGGCCACAGTAGCGATCGTCGACATGGTTCTTTTCCTGCCTACCGACGAAGCCGCGGCGGCTTCGTGCGGGTCGGAATATCGGTCGACGACGTTTCAAATGGATGGCGGTGCGACGGCAATTTTGTTTCATTTGCGCCCGGATGGTAACGCAAAATCCGCCATGAGCGAACCTGCGCATCGATACTTAGGCGAGCGCCTGTTCCAAGTCGGCAATCAGGTCCGACGGGTGCTCGATGCCGACCGAGATCCGGATCAGCGCGTCGGTCAGGCCGATCTCCTCGCGCAGGGCGCGCGGCACACCGGAATGGGTGGTCGAGGCGGGGTGAGAGATCAGGGTCTCGGTGCCGCCGAGGCTCACCGCCAGTTTCATGATCCGCAGGCGGTCCAGGAACGCGAAAGCTTCGGCCTCGCCACCCTGGATGTCGAACGCGAAGGTCGAGCCGGGGGCGGTGCACTGGCGCGCGAACACCGCCTGGCGCGGGTCGGATGCGGCGAGAGCGCCGAGATAGTGCACGGCTGAAATGCGCGGGTGCAGGCGCAGATATTCGGCGACGAGGCGCGCATTGGTGTTGGCGCGCTCGGCGCGGATGCCCAGCGTCTCCAGCGAGCGCAGCAGCATCCAGCAGGAATGCGGGTCGAGCTGGGTGCCGAGCGCGCCGCGCAGCTGCACGATCGGGCGCAGCAGCTCGTTGCGCCCGCTGATCCCGCCGGCGACCAGGTCGCTATGGCCGCCGGCATATTTGGTCAGCGAGTAGAGCGAGAGGTCGGCGCGGTGCTCCAGCGGCTTTTGGTACATCGGGCCGAGCAGCGTGTTGTCGACGGCGATCGGCGGCCGGTGGCCCTGCTGGCGCTCGATCCGGTCGACCGTGGCGGCGACCGCTTGCAGGTCGACCAGACCGTTGGTCGGGTTGGCCGGGGTCTCCAGCATGACCAGCCCAACGCGACCCTGGGCCATCGCATCGGTGGCGGCGGCGTCGATCTGGGCGGTATCGCAACCGTCCGTGAAGCCGACCGGCTTGATGCCGAACGCCGTCAACTGGTTGCGGATCAGGGTCTCGGTGCCGCCATAGAGCGGGCGGCTGTGCAGGATCGTGTCGCCCGGCCGCAGGAACGCCAGCATGGTGGTGGCGATCGCCGCCATGCCGCTGGCGAACACCGCCGACCGCTCGGCGCCGTCCCAGACCGCGAGACGGTCCTCCAGGATCTCGAAGTTCGGGTTGTTGAAGCGCGAATAGACCAGCCCCGGCTTCTCGCCCTCGTGCAGCTGGCGCCGGCCGGCGGTGAGGTCGAAGAAATCCTTGCCCTGCTGCGCGGTCTCGAACACGAAAGTCGAGGTCAGGAAGATCGGCGGCTTGAGCGCACCCTCTGACAGGGCAGGCGAGTAGCCCAGGCCCATCATCAGGGTCTCGGGATGGAGCTGGCGGCCATCCATCGAGCGGCTCTTGTACTCGGTCGGCTTCATGATGCTCGCCTCCGCTGCGCCGCTCGGGATGCGGAGCACAACCGGTTGGACCGGTGCGGTACAAGAGCATGCAAGACACGGAGCGCGCCAGCGGGAACTGCATCGGCGCAATCCAACCGCCTGTGAACCCGGAGCCCGGCCGAATCGCCGCTGCACGGCGGTTGCCTTGCACGGTAACCCGCGCCACTTCGTCCTGGTTGGCGATACCGGTGGAGGAGAGCGGCGGTGACGGGGAATACATCCGAGCGCTGGGGTAGCGTGCAGATCGTCCTGCACTGGACGATCGCGGCGCTCATCCTGATCCAGGTGCCGGTGGCCTGGGGCATGGTGGCAGCGAGCCCGGGTGCCTTGCAGAACTTCCTCTACAACGTGCACAAGAACGTCGGCGTGATCATCTTTCCGCTGGCGCTCGTGCGGCTCGGCTGGCGCTGGGCGCACCCGGTGCCGCTGCTGCCGGCGGACGTGCCGGGCTGGCAGGCGATGCTCGCGCGGGCGACGCACGTGCTGCTCTATCTGCTGCTGTTCCTGATGCCCTGCACCGGCTTTCTCTACACTGCGCTCTCCGGCTATCCGGTGCCGCTATTCATGCTCTGGGACCTGTCCAAGCTGGTAGCGGTGAACAAGCCCGCCGGCGAATGGTTCAAGCTCGCCCATCTCAGTCTGCAGTGGCTGCTCTATCTGGTGGTGATGCTGCATGTCGCCGGCGCCCTGCAGCATCATCTCGTGCGCAAGGATTGGGTCTTGCGCCGCATGCTGACCTCGCGCGCGCCGCTGATCACGCGGCCCGCTGGCTGAGAGCGCGGTTCGCGCACCCTCTGGCCGGTGCATCTTGGTCGCGCCAACGGCGGTGACCTTCCGGGCGACGATCGTAGGCGTCGTTGGTGAAACCTCGGGTTAATCCCGCGGTGTCATGCTCAGGATCGACGGCAGCTCGATTCTCGCACGGTGTGCACCGAGGCTTCGAGCCGATAGGTTCGGAGCTCGACAGTGCCGCAGGTCCGCAGGTTGGTCAGGGTCAGAATCAGGCTCGCACGCGGACAGCATGGCCGGTGCCACTACTGCATGTTTCCGGTCTGGAATGCGCCGGAGGAGACGCTCGCCGAATTCATCGCACGCAGCGGACTGACGCGGCGGCAGGCACGGCGGTTTCGCTGTACGTTGGAGCACCTGCGTGCCAAGTGCGACGGCGGCTCCAATACCCTTGGCAACCTCGCGGCCGCGTGCCTCCATTGCAACCAGACGCGGCACCGCTGCGCCGACCCCTTGGCCCCGGAACGCTATGGTGATCGGGTCCGGCGGGCGGTTGCCCGCGGACGTTGGCATCCGGGTTGGGCGCATGCGGCCATGCGGGGTAAGGAACGGTGATGGGCTGGCGGCGGAAGACGTGGTGGCAGCGCGATCAAGGCGGCTGCCGAGCATGATCTCTGCGGAGGACTGTCGTAGGATGGTGGAACGGCGCCCGCGACGAATGGCGACAGTCGCGGCCCTTCTGGCCTTGGTCGGCCTCGCCACCGGCTGCCAGACGCCAGCGCTGCCGGCCAGCGGCGCGCCGGCAGCCAGCCGCGCTGTCGCTGCCGATCCAGTGACCGCACGCGATCGCGTTGCGCAGTCGCTGCGGGAGCTCGGCTTCTCGGTCCGCGTGACCGACGACCAATCGCTGACGGTCGTGGCGGAGCGCATCGCGGCGCCCGACGCCGCTTGGGCCGAATGCCCGCTCGCGCGTGCGCACGACCCCAACAGCGACGCCAACCGCAGCAGCTTCGAGCGTCCGAAGGCCCTGCGCACCAACGTGGTGGCGCGGTTCACGACGCTGGCCGGGGCCACCCATGTGAGCCTCGATGTGCTGCAGGTCGGTCAGTACCAAAATCCGTTCGTGGCGCTGCCCTTCGACGAGCGGTGCCGCTCTGTCGGTGGGCTCGAGATGCGGCTGCTGGACGCGGCGGCGGGTTGAGCGGCCTTGGCGATATCCCGCTTGCTTACCCGCACGCCGCACAATAAACATAATAAAGTGGTGGAATATCCCGCTCTGGCGTTCTCCAGGGCAGGTGCGTCGGTGTGGAGCGGCGTTCTCTCGACCGGGCAACAGGGTGAGTCGTGATGGGCAAGAAAGCAAAGAAGCATGACCGGACGGCCGAAGCCGGGGACGCAGAGGCAAGCCTGCCGAAGATGAAACGGAAGGAATTCGAGCAGGAGCTCAAGCATCTGCAGGTCGAGCTGACCCGGCTGCAGGCCTGGGCGGTGGCCGAGGGCGCTCGGGTGATCGTGGTGTTCGAGGGCCGCGACACGGCTGGCAAGGGCGGCGTGATCGCCCGCATCATGCAGCGTTGCAGCCCGCGCGTGTTCAAGCACGTGGCGTTGCCGGCTCCGTCGGACCGGGAGAAGAGCCAGATTTATATCCAGCGCTACATCGCTCATTTCCCCGCCGCGGGCGAGATCATCCTGTTCGACCGGTCGTGGTACAATCGAGCCGGCGTCGAGCACGTGATGGGCTTTTGCAGCGACGAGCAGTACGAGCATTTCCTGAAGCTCGCGCCCGCCATCGAGCGCGAGATCGTCAATAATGGCATCATCTTGCTGAAATACTTCCTCGACGTCAGCCAGGACGAGCAGCGTCGGCGCTTCGAGGCGCGGATCGAGGATCCGGTCAAGCATTGGAAGCTGAGCCCGATGGACGTCGAATCGGTGCGCCGCTGGTGGGACTACACGCAAGCCTATCAGACGATGCTGGCGGCGACCGACACGCCCGAGGCGCCATGGTACGTCGTGCCGGCCGACGATCAGCGGCGCGCCCGGCTCAATCTGATCAGCCACATGCTGAGCCAGATACCCTACAAGAAGGTCAAACCGCATCTGCCCAAGATCCCCAAGGCGCAGGACCGGCCGAAGGGTGTCGACGCGGAGCTACGGGCGATGCACGTCGTGCCCAACGGTTACTGACGGCGTCTCACCGATGGCGTCGGCTACCCTCGCGCGCTGGCTGCCGGGGCTGGCACTGCTGTTCCGCTACGACCCTGCCTGGCTGCGGCACGACATCGTGGCGGGGCTCGTTCTCACCACGATGCTGGTGCCGGTGGGCATCGCCTACGCGGTGGCGTCGGGCGTGCCCGGGATCTACGGCCTCTATGCGACGATCGTCCCGCTGCTGGCCTATGCGCTGTTCGGGCCCAGCCGCATCCTGGTCCTGGGTCCGGATTCCTCGCTCGCCGCAGTCATTCTCGGCGTCGTGCTTCCTTTGTCCGGCGGCGACCCTCACCGCGCCGATCGCGCTCGCCAGCATGATGGCGATCGTCTCCGGCACCGTGTGCATCCTGGCCGGCGTGGCGCGCCTCGGCTTCATCACCGAGCTTCTGTCCAAGCCGATCCGCTACGGCTACATGAACGGCATCGCGCTGACGGTGCTGATCAGCCAGCTCCCGAAGCTGTTCGGCTTCTCGATCGAGAGCGATGGCCCGCTGCTGAGCCTGTGGCGGATCGGTGAGCAGGTCCTGGGCGGTGCCACGAACTGGGCGGCGCTCGCCGTGGGTGGCGGCACGCTCGCGGTGATCTTTCTCCTCAAGGGCAGCAAGCGCCTGCCCGGCATCCTGATCGCCGTGGTCGGCGCGACCGTGGTCGTTGGCGGCCTCGACCTTGCGGCGCGAGCGGGCGTGTCGGTGCTCGGGTCCGCTGCCGCAGGGCCTGCCCCAGTTCGTGATCCCCTGGATCACTGCGGCCGACATCGTCCCGGTGCTGATCGGCGGTTGTGCCGTCGCCATGGTGTCCTTCGCGGACACCAGCGTGCTTTCGCGTGTCCTATGCCGCGCGCACCAGGACCAACGTCGATCCGAACCAGGAGATGGTGGGCCTAGGAGCCGCCAATCTGGCCGCGGGGTTCTTCCAGGGATTTCCGATCAGCAGCAGCTCCTCGCGCACGCCGGTGGCCGAAGCGTCGGGCGCCCGCACGCAGCTGACGGGGGTGGTGGGGGCGGTCGCCGTCGCCCTCCTGCTGCTGGCGGCGCCGAATCTGCTGCAGAACCTGCCCATCAGCGGCGCTGGCCGCGGTCGTCATCGCCTCGGCCATTGGCCTGTTCGAGGTCAAGGACCTGCATGCGGATCTACCGCATCCAGCCCTGGGAATTCTGGCTGTCGATCGTCTGCCTCGTCGGCGTGGCCGTGTTCGGTGCCATCCCCGGCATCGGTTTCGCGATCATCATCGCCGTCATCGAGTTCCTGTGGGACGGCTGGCGGCCACACTCCGCGATCCTGGGCCGCGCCGAGGGCGTGCAGGGCTACCACGACATCGAGCGCTATCCGAATGCGCGGCAGATCCCAGGCCTGGTTCTGTTCCGCTGGGACGCACCGCTGTTCTTCGCCAACGCCGAGTTCTTCCGGGAGCGGGTGCTGGACGCGACGGCTAAATCGCACGACGCCGGTACGCTGGCTCGTCGTGGCGGCGGAGCCCGTCACGAGCGTGGATGTCACCGCGGCGGACGCGCTCGCCGAGCTCGACCAAACCTTGGCGGCGGCCGGCATCGATCTGCGGTTCGCGGAACTCAAGGACCCGGTCAAGGATAAGCTCAAACGGTTCGGCTTGTTCGCGGAGATCGGCGAGCACTCTTTCTTTCCGACCATCGAAGTGGCGGTGAGCAGCTACCTCGAGACCCACCCGGTCGAGTGGAACGATGACGAGGGGCAAAAGGCATGAGCAGCGGCCAGCGCGGCACTGCGCCAGGGCACGCGGCCGGAGCCTGGTCATGAACTGGCTGCTCGCCTTCATCCCGGTCACCGTCGCCCTCGAGCATTGGGCGCCCGAGCGGTATCTTCTGGTCTTCTTCGCGGCGCCGCCGTCGCCATCCTGCCGCTCGCCGGGTGGCTCGGACGGGCGACGGAGCAGCTTGCCGAACGCATGGGCGAAGGTGTCGGCGGGTTGCTCAACGCGACCTTCGGCAATGCCGCCGAGCTGATCATCGCGCTCGCCGCCCTGCGCGCCGGCCTCCACGACGTCGTGAAAGCCTCGATCGCCGGCTCGATCGTCGGCAACATCCTGCTGGTGCTCGGCGCCGCCATGTTGGCGGGCGGACTGCGGCGGCCGGAGCAGCAGTTCAACGCGGCGGCGGCGAGCTCGCAGGCGACGATGCTGACGCTGGCCGCCATCGCGCTGGTCCTCCCCGCCGCCTATCGCAGCCTGCTCGGCGAGGCTGCGGTGGCGGGAATCGGCACGCTGAGCGTTGTCGATCTCGGTCATTCTCCTCCTCGTCTACGGGCTGTTCCTCGTGTTCTCGCTGGTCACCCATGCCGCACGGTTTGCGGGACGCCGACTCCCGGGGGAGCCTGAAGTCGAAGCGCACGAGCCCCTCTGGACGGCGGGTCGCGCCGCGGCGGTGCTCGCGGTCGCCACCGCGATGATCGCCTGGATGAGCGAGATCCTCGTGGGGGCGATCGAGCCGATGACGCAGGAGTTCGGGCCTTAGTCGGGTGTTCGTCAGCGTCTTCGTCGTGGCGATCCTGGGCAATGCGGCTGAGCATGCGACAGCAATCACGGCGGCGCTGAAGAACCGCATGGATCTCTCCCTCTCGATTGCGATCGGCTCGAGCGTCCAGGTGGCGCTGTTCGTGGCGCCGGTTCTCGTCCTCGCCAGCCTCGTCCTCGGCCCTGCACCGATGGACCTCGCCTTCCCCACGGGCCTCGTCCTGATCATCCTGCTGTCCGTGCTGATCACCGCCCAGGTGGCGGGCGACGGGCGGTCGGACTGGCTCAAGGGCGTGCAGCTGCTCGCCGTGTACCTGGTGCTGGCCATCACCTTCTTCTTCGTGCCGGCCGCGGTCTCGCGCTGATGATGCGCGGCCGATCTGACACGCCGTTCGCGGTGACCGGCGTCGACTCCAGGACGGCGGTCGACGACGCTATGGGCGGTAGGCCGCCCGGTGCGACCGCCGTGCGGCAAGGCGGCGGTGGACCGGATAGCGGCACGGGCGTAGACCATGGCCGCCATTGACGATTTCACCGAGGAAAGCAAGGGCTATGACGGAGCTGACATCCGGACAAGTTCTCAGCGTCAAGGATCTGAAGAAGATCAGTGACGAGAGCGAGACGGCGAAGATGCAGGAAATACTCGCTCGACGCCGCAAGGAGGAGGAGGAGGAAGCGCGCGCGCGCCAGGATTTCATGCAGCGTGAGATCCAACCGGATGGAATCGATCGGTTCAATACCTGGGTCAAGCGGGCCGCTGCGCAGGGTCAGTCGGAACTCGAGATCATGCGCTTCCATTCGCAGTACTGCACCGACCATGGGCGGGCGATCAACAATCTGGAAGAAGGCTGGCCGGAGACGCTGACCGGCTTCGCGAAGCGCCTGCACGAAGCCTATGTCCAGCACTTGCAGCCACAAGGCTACAAGATCCGCGCGCAGATCCTCAACTACCCGGACGGCAATCTCGGCGAGGCCGGTATCTTCATCGGCTGGTAGGCAGAGCCGTTAGCCGCGGTGTCGGCGTGGCGGCTTGCCGGTCGGGATGGGGCGCGATATGCAGGCGCGGCTCGCGGGCGGACAGAATATCTCGGCATGGCGGCCGACGCAGAACAAGGGGGTGCGGCCATGGCTCAAGTGCTGCGGGCGTTAGCCACAGGGGTCGTGGCGACGATGTCCCTCCTGGCGGCCGGGGTCGGCTGGGCGCAGGCGCAGCAGGCTGCCCCAGCACCCGCGGTCACCGTCGTCAAGGTCGAGCAGCGCGAGATCACGCCCGCGGTCACCTTCACCGGGCGGATCGAGGCCAAGGACAAGGTCGATCTTCGCGCGCGGGTCGAGGGCTTCCTCGACAAGCGGCTGTTCGAGGAAGGGCAGGACGTCAAGGCCGGCGACCTGCTGTTCGTGATCGAGAAGGCGCCCTACCAGGCCGAGATCGAGAACGTGGACGCCGCGATCGCCCGCGCCCAGGCGACGCTGGACTCTGGCCGAGCTCGACCAGCGCCGTCAGTCGGAGCTGGTCAAGAAGCAGGCGACGGCGCAGGCCCGGCTCGACGATGCAACGGCCAAGGCCGGCGAGGCGCGCGGCGACCTGCGCCGGCAGCAGGCGAACCTGACCACGGCCGAGCTCAATCTCGGCTACACCGACATCAAGGCCCCCATCGCGGGCCGGATCGGCCGCGCGAATTTCTCGGTCGGCAACTTCGTTGGGCCCGTCCAGCGGTACGCTGGCGACGATCGTCAGCCAGGACCCGATGTACGTGACTTTCCCGGTGACCCAGCGGCAGCTCCTGGAGGTGCGCAAGAGCAACCCGGACGCCGGCGCCGATCCGACGACGAGGACGGTCAAGGTCCGCCTCGCCGACGGCGAGGTCTATGACCAGGTTGGCCGGCTCAACTTCGTCGACGTCCAGGTCAACCAGGGCACCGACACCGTGCTGGTGCGCGCGACGCTGCCGAACCCGAAGGGCCTGCTGGTCGACGGCCAGCTGGTGACGGCGATCGTCGAGACCGCCAAGCCTGAGAGTGCGCTCCTCATCCCGCAGCAGGCGGTGCAGATCGACCAGACCGGCCGCTATGTGCTCAAGGTCGATGCCGACAACAAGGTCCAGGTGCAGCGGGTCACCGTCGGCGACCAGCGCGACGGTGCGTATGTCGTCACCAACGGGCTCCAGCAGGGCGAGCGCGTGATCACCGAGGGCCTGCAGAAGGTCCGACCGGGCATGGTCGTCGATCCAGGCGAGGCACCGGCTCCAGCGGCGGCCGGGTAGGGCCGCTCACATGCTGTCCTCGATCTTCATCGATCGGCCGCGGCTGTCGATCGTCATCTCGCTGGTGATCACGATCGCCGGGGCGATCGCGATGTTCGCGCTGCCGATCGCCCAGTTCCCCGACATCGTGCCGCCGCAAGTGCAGGTCACGGCGCGCTATCCCGGTGCCGGCGCCACCGTCGTCGAGCAGACCGTGGCGCAGCCGATCGAGTCGCAGGTCGTGGGCGTCGACAAGGCCCTCTACATGAAGTCGACCTCCGGCAATGACGGCAGCTACACGCTGACCGTCAGCTTCGCGGTCGGCACCGATCCGGACATCAACACCGTCAACGTCAACAACCGGGTGCAGCTGGCGACCCCACAGCTGCCCGAGGACGTCCGCAGGCAGGGCGTCACGGTCAAGAAGAAGTCGTCAGCCATCCTGCAGGTGCTGGCGGTCTACTCGCCGGACCAGCGCTACGACACGCTGTTTCTCAGCAACTACGCCACGATCAATGTGCTGGACAGCATCAAGCGGGTTCCCGGTGTCGGTGACGCGTACCTGTTCGGGGCGCTCGACTACAGCATGCGCATCTGGGTCAGCACCGACCGGATGACGGCGCTCGGGCTGACGCCGAACGACATCGCCAAGGCGCTGCAGGGCCAGAACATCCAGGCGGCGGTCGGCCGGATCGGCGCCCAGCCGAGCGGCGACGCCCAGTTCCAGCTCAACATCCAGACCAAGGGCCGGCTGACCGAGCCCGAAGAGTTCGCCAACGTCGTGATCCGGGCCAACCCGGACGGCTCGTTCGTGCGTGTGCGCGACGTCGGCCGGGTCGAGCTTGGCGCCCGGACCACCGACTCGTTCGGCCGTTTCAATGGCGGCCCGGGTGCCTTGATCGCCATCTTCCAGGCGCCCGGCGCCAACGCCCTGGCGACGGCGGAGGGCGTCCAGGCGGTCATGCAGCGCATGCAGGCTCAGTTCCCCGAGGGCGTCGCCTACAAGACGACCTACGATTCGACGGCGTTCGTGCTCGAGAGCATCGATCAGGTGATCCACACCCTGATCGAAGCGTTCGTGCTGGTGGTGATCGTGGTGTTCCTGTTCCTGGGCAATGTCCGGGCCACGCTGATTCCCTTGATCGCCGTGCCGGTGTCGCTGATCGGCACGTTCGCCGTGATGCTGGCCATGGGCTTCTCGCTCAACATGGTCTCCCTGCTGGCATTGGTGCTGGCGATCGGCATCGTGGTCGACGACGCCATCGTCGTGGTCGAGGCGGTCGAGGCCAATCTCGAGGAGAATCCCGACCTTTCCCCGTCGGACGCCGCCAAACGCGCGATGGGTCAGATCACCGCGCCGATCATCGCGATCACGCTGGTGCTGCTGTCGGTGTTCGTGCCGGTGGCGTTCATTCCCGGCATCTCGGGCCAGCTCTACCAGCAGTTCGCGGTGGCGGTCGCCGTCTCGATGGTGATCTCGGCGATCAATGCGTTGAGCCTGGCCCCGGCCTTGTGCGCGCTGCTGCTGCGCCATCATCACGGTCCCAAGCGTGGCCCGATCCGCTACGTGCTGGGGGCGATCGACTGGGCGCGCGACGGCTATGCCGCGGTCGTCGCCCGGCTGGTGCGGATCGCCGTATTCAGCCTCGTCGTCATCGCCGGCGTGATCGCGCTCAACGCGTTCCTGTTCAAGGTGATCCCCACCGGCTTTCTGCCGGAGGAAGACCAGGGCGCGTTCTTCGTCGAGGCGCAGCTGCCCGAGGGTGCCTCGGTCAACCGCACCGCCGTGGTGGTCGAGCGGATCGAAGGCATCCTCAAGGACATTCCGGGCGTCGCCGACATCAGCTCGGTCGTCGGCTACAGCACGTTGGATGCGCTCAGCAAATCCAACAGCGCCTACTTCATCGTGCTGCTCAAGCCGTTCGCGGAGCGCACCGGTGAAGGCGAGGACGTGAATTCGATCATCGCCAAGGTGCGCGCCGAAGGTGCCGCGATCCGCGAGGCCAACATCGTCCCGTTCAACGTGCCGCCGATCATCGGGCTCGGCACCGGCGGTGGCTTCGAGTACCAGCTGCTCGACCAGCGTGGCGGCGACCCCGCCGACCTCGCCGCGGTCGCCCGCGGGCTGATCTTCGCCGCCAACCAGGACCCCAAGCTCAAGGCCGTGTTCACGACCTACTCGGCCAGCACGCCCCAGCTGTTCCTCGATATCGACCGCGACAAGGTGCAGACGCTGGGCATCAGCCTGGGCGACGTGTTCAACGCGCTCCAGGCGACGCTCGGCGGCTACTACATCAACGACCTCAACCTGTTCGGCCGCACCTGGCAGCTCAACCTGCAGGCCGAGCAGGAAGACCGCGACTCGATCGACGACATCTACCGGATCCACGTCCGCAACCTGAACGGCGACATGGTGCCGTTGCGCAGCTTCGCCGAAGTGCACACGATCGTCGGCCCGCAGGCGATCGTGCGCTACAACAACTACCGCTCCGTGACCATCAACGGCAGCCCGGCGCCGGGGGTCAGCTCGGGCGAGGCGCTGGCCGCGATGACGCGGCTCTCGGACGCGACCCTGCCGCAGGGCTTCAGCTTCGAATGGACCGGCACCGCGTTGCAGGAGCTCCAGGCGGCCGGCCAGACCACGACGATCCTGGGGCTGGCCTTGCTGTTCGCGTATCTGTTCCTGGTGGCACTCTACGAGAGCTGGACCATCCCGGTCCCGGTGCTGCTCTCGGTCACCGTCGGCGTCGCCGGCGGCATGGGCGCCTTGTGGTTCAGCGGTCTCGACAACAACATCTACGCCCAGATCGGCATCGTCGTGCTGATCGCGCTGGCCGCCAAGAACGGCATCCTGATCGTCGAGTTCGCCAAGGAGCGGCGCGAGCACGGCCTTTCGATCACCGATGCCGCGGTCGCTGGAGCGCGCGAGCGGTTCCGGGCGGTCATGATGACCAGCTTTGCGTTCATCGCCGGGCTGATCCCGCTGGTGTTCGCCACCGGTGCGGCCATGCTGTCGCGGCGTGGGGTCGGCACCGCGGTGTTCGGCGGCATGATCGCGGCCTCCGCGATCGGCATCTTCCTCATCCCGCCGCTCTATGTCGTCGTTCAGTGGGCACGCGAAAAGGTGAAGGGAACGGCGTCCGGCGCGACCCCGCACCCGGAGCCCGCGCCCGTGGCCGATGCTTGACAGGCCCCCGCCCGCCGCCTAGATGCGGGCGTCCCCGGGCGCTTAGCTCAGCGGTAGAGCACCGTCTTCACACGGCGGGGGTCGCAAGTTCAAACCTTGCAGCGCCCACCATCGCCTTCGAGAGCTTCCGGTCATCGTGCCCGGGTTCGCTCAATCGGTTCGCGGCGGTGTCAGCTAGGGTCGCTCCATAGATGGCAGATGGTGGTCGATCGTCTGCTCGCGTGCACGTTCTGCCGGAACGGGTTGGAGCGGCGTTCGGCATCGCGCCGGTGCTCCACTTCCTGGGCATGGTCTTCTGCGTCCTGGGGCTGGTCATGCTGATCCCGGGGCTGCTCGATCTGGTCGACCACAGCCCAGACGCGGGCGGCTTTGTCGGCGCCGCTGCGGTGACGCTCTTTGTCGGCGTCGCACTGGCGCTGGGCTTTGCCGGCGAGACGCTGCGCATCAACCTGCGCCAGGGTGTGCTGGCGGTCATCCTGACCTGGATCGGCGCCTGCCTGCTCGGCTCCCTGCCGTTCCTGTTTGCCCAGCACCCGTTCAGTTTCACCGATGCGATCTTCGAGACCATCTCGGGCCTTAGCTCCACCGGCTCGACGATCTATGTCGGTCTCGACCAGGCGCCACGCGGCATTCTGCTGTGGCGCTTCCTGCTCATCTGGCTGGGCGGTTTCGGCCTCGTCACTTTTGCTATTTTGATCCTGCCCTACCTGCGCATCGGCGGTCTGCAGCTGTTCATGGTCGACCTTTCCGCCCGGCCCGGCAAATACCTGCCGAGGACCGCGGAGATCGTGGCGCAGATCGCAATCGTCTATGTCCTGCTCACGCTGGCCTGTGCGATCTCGTTCGGCGCCGCCGGCATGTCCACGTTCGATGCCATGGGGCATGCCATGTCGGCCATCGCCACCGGCGGCTTCTCGTCGCACGATGCCGGCATCGGCTATTACAAGAGCCCGGCGATCGAGTGGATCGCGACCCTGTTCATGCTGCTGGCCGCCATGCCGTTCGCACTGCACGTCCAGGCCCTGCGTGGCAGGTTCGGACCGCTCCTGCATGAGTCCCAGGTGCGTCTCTTCCTCCTCATCGTGGCGATCGGGATCGTCGTCCTGGCGCTCTGGCGCCTGAGTGGCGGGGCGGCCACTTTCGAGCAGGCGCTCCGCGAGGCGTCGTTCAACGTCGTCTCCATCATCACCACGACCGGCTTTACCTCGCACGATTTCAACATCTGGGGCGGGTTTCCGTCCATGCTGTTGCTGTGCGCCATGCTGATGGGCGGCTGCACCGGCTCCACCGCCGGCGGGATCAAGATGTTCCGGCTGTTCGTGCTGCTGGAGGCGCTCAAGGCACAGATCCGCCGTCAGATGTTCCCGAGCGGCGTGTTCGGCCTGCACTACAGCCGCCAGCCGATACCCCCGGCCATCGTCACGGCGGTCGTCACCTACGCCTTCGCCTATCTCATGACCTTCTCGCTGCTGGCACTGGGCCTGGCGTTGACCGGCCTCAGCTTCGAGGAGAGCATCGGCGCGTCCGCCACCTCGCTGGGCGGCGTCGGGCCTGGGCTCGGCCCTCGGATCGGCCCATCCGGCACCTTCGCCGGCATCTCGGATGCCGCCAAATGGCTGCTGATCTTCGGCATGCTGGCCGGGCGGCTCGAGATCCTGCTTTTGGTCCTGCCGTTCACGCGCGCATTCTGGCGCGTTTGAGCCGACGTCAACCGGCCGGCGGTACGGCCTCTGGCCGGCGGGTGCGCAGATGCAGCAGCAATGCCGCCGCGCCGATGATCGCGGCTGCGATCAGCCAGGGCCGGCCGGCATGGATCATTGTCAGGATCGTCGCCGCGTGCTCGTCGGCGAGCCATGGTCCACCGACCCACAAGGCCACCCAGACGGCGTTGCCGACCGTGCTCGCCAGGGTGTAGTGCCACCAGCGCATGGCCATCAGGCCGGCGACCAGACCGTTGAGCTGACGCAGCCCATCGGCGAACGGGGCCACGAGCACCACCAACACGCCCCACCGGTCGTAGGCCCGCTCGACAGCCGCAACGCGTTCGGGCGACAATGGCAGCCGCGCCAGCAGCAGCCGACCGCCCAGGCGGCCGATCAGGAAGCCCAACTGGCTGCCGGCGATCGCACCGGCGCAGGCCAGCCCCAACACGAGCGTCAGGCTGAGGTCCTGTCTGGCCGCCGCGACTCCAGCCGCCGCCATGAGCGCGGCGGCTGGTGCCGGGATGCCCATCGTATCGAGGGTGACAGCGCCGAGGATCGCCGGATAGCCCCAACGCTTCAGGAGCGGCTCGGCTTCATGAGCCACGGCCGCCACTCGACCGGCGGCCCAGCTTTCGGCGGACGGCTCGGCCGCCGCGGCCGGCGCGAGCGTCCAGAAAAGCCCGCCGAGGAATACCGCGAGCCTCAACCATCTCATGCCGCGATCAGGCCTCCTCGAACAGGGCCGTCGACAGGTAACGCTCGGCGAAGGAGGGGATGATCACCACGATCACCTTGCCCGCCATCTCCGGCCGTTTCGCCACCTTGAGCGCAGCCGCCACCATGGCGCCGGAGGAGATGCCGCCGGGGATACCCTCCAGGCGGGCGAGACGGCGCGCCTCGGCGAACGATTCCTCGTTGGAGACCTGGACGATCTCGTCGATCAGGCTGGTGTCCAGGATCTCCGGCACGAAGCCGGCACCGATGCCCTGGATCGGATGCGGCGCCGGCGGGCCGCCGGAGAGTACCGGGCTCGCCGCAGGCTCGACCGCCACCATGCGCAGGGATGGCTTGCGCGGCTTCAGCGCCTGACCGCAACCGGTCAGCGTCCCGCCGGTGCCGACCCCGGCGACGATGACGTCGACCTGGCCCCTCGTGTCGGCCCAGATCTCTTCCGCGGTGGTCTCGCGGTGGATTTTGGGGTTGGCCGGATTGCCGAACTGGTTCGGGGTCACCGCACCCGGGGTCTCGGCCAGGATCTCCTCGGCCTTGGCGATGGCGCCCTTCATGCCCTTCTCGCGCGGTGTGAGAATCACCTCCGCACCCAGAAAGCGCAGCATCTTGCGCCGCTCGATCGAGACCGATTCCGGCATGGTCAGAATCAGCCGGTAGCCGCGCGCGGCGCAGACGAAGGCGAGGCCGATGCCGGTATTGCCCGAGGTCGGCTCGACCAGCACCGAATCCGGCCCAAGCCTGCCCTCGGCCTCCAAGGCCTCGATCATCGCCACGCCGATCCGGTCCTTGACGCTGGCGATCGGGTTGAAGAACTCGAGCTTCAGCAGGAGGTCGGCGGTGATCCCCTCTTCGGCGCACAGGCGCGGGACACGAACCAGAGGCGTGTTGCCGATGGTCTCGGCGATGCTGTCGTAGATGCGGCGGCGCAATGGCGGGTCGAGCCGCAAGGGCGGCCGTGCCGGCATGTCGGTCATGATTCGATCTCCCCGATACCAAGGCTCATGGTGCTCTGGTCCAGCCGGCGGCGCCAGACAAGGGTGCCTTGCCGCTCGGCCAACTCGCGCGCTCGCCGCCAGAATGGCACAGGATCGCCGCCGAGCGCGCGGGCGATCTCGCCCTCGAGCCAGAGCAGTCCCGGCCGAATGACATCCTCGCCGTGACTGTCGGCGTGAGCCAATGCCGCGTCGATGTCCGTGGCGGCACCTTCAGCATCCCCGACAGCTAGCCGGCACTGAGCGCGTGTCCACAACAGAATGGTGGTGTTCAGCACGGCGCCGGTGCCATGGACGAGATCAAGTGCCACGGGTCGTGGCAGCGAGCGCCCGTTCCTGGTCGCCGGCTGTAAGCAGCGCCCAGCCGAGATAGTTGCTGGCAAAGCCGGTCCATTGCGGCAGCCGGTAGGTCTCGGCGATCGACAGGGCCTCGCCCTCGAGGGCGTGCGCTCGTGCCGGGTTGTCGGTGAACAATGCCGGCACGCCGGCGCAAACTAGCGCCCAGGTCAACCCGTGCGGGTTGCCGACCGCGCGGGCCATCGCCACGGCCTCGTCGCCGCGCCGGTCGCTCGTGGCCACGTCACCAAACAGCGCGAGGTTCCAGGCGGAGTAGAAGCGGCACACGATGCCGGGATGCTCGCCATAGATGCGTGAACGAGGCGCCGCCGATTCCGTCGGCGAACGCGATGCCCCGTTCGAATGCCTGCAGCGCTTCGCGGTGGCGGCCGCTCATGCACAGAGAGTAGCCGAGCGCCCGTTGCGCCACCGCCTGTCGGGCCGGGTCGCCGGCGACGTCCGCGCGCCGGATCAGCTCCTCGGCGAGTGCCACCACGCCGGGCAGGGGCTCGCGCATCAGGGTGGAGTTCCAGACCAGTCGAAGGGCTGCAAAACGCTGGAGATCGTCCCCGACCCGTTCGGCCAGGTCGCGGGCCTGCGCGGCGCACTCGGCAACCTGATCGGAGCCGAATCCATGCACGG
Source organism: uncultured Alphaproteobacteria bacterium (assembly GCA_963798145.1). Classification (GTDB taxonomy): domain Bacteria; phylum Pseudomonadota; class Alphaproteobacteria; order Geminicoccales; family Geminicoccaceae; genus Benzoatithermus. Next base: position 20,351 of record CAWCSG010000006.1, on the reverse strand, counting down.
CGATCAGGGCTCACCGCCAGCTCCAAGCGCAGGGCCAGCTCGGCCGGCCCACGTGTCGCGGTCATCCGGCAAGGTCGCCAGTAGCTCGAGTGCCTGGCTCAGATGATGCGCCGCCTCGCGGTTGGCCGAGCGGATCACCGCCCGTTGGGCCGCCTCCCGCCAGGCCAGCGATCGCCGCGTCGGTGCGGCCGGCTGCGGTCAGATGCTGTGCAAGCAATTCTGGGCGCGTGCTCCCGCTTCGGCCGCCAGGGCGTCGGCGATGCGGCCATGGATTTCGCGGCGCTGGCTGCGCAGCAGGGTCTCGTAGGCGGCATCCTGGACCAGGGCGTGCTTGAACACGTAGGCCAGCTCGCTGCCCGAGCCGCGCCGAGTCACGAGTCCCGAGGCGACCAGGTTGGCCAGCGCGGTGCGGAGGCGGTCCGGCGGCAGATCGATGCAGCGCTCGAGCAGTGACGGCGTGAAGACCCGCCCAATGGCGGCGCCGACCTGGGCCACATGGCGCGCGCCGTCGATGCGGTCGAGCCGGGCCATCAGCGTGTCGTGGAGCGATGCCGGCACCATCGACGCCTCACGGCCGGGTCGGCTCGGCGCGCTCTCCGCGATCGAGCGGGCGACCTCCTCGATGAACAACGGAACGCCGTCCGCCCTGTCGACGATTCCCTGGACGATCTGCGGCGACAGGCCGGGTGCCACCTGTGTGACGATCGCTCCGGCCTCCGCCGACGCCAGCGGCCTCAGCGCGAGCTCGGCCGCGTGCGGCAGGCGAACCCAGGGCGGCCGGCCCTCGGGCCGGAAGGTCGCCACCACGAGGACCCGGAGGCCTGCCACCGCAGCAAAGGTCAGCTCGAACAGCTCGCTCGTGGTCGGGTCGATCCAGTGGGCGTCCTCCAGCACGAGGAGCACTGGCGCATGGCGAGCGAGCCCAGTGAGCTGAGCCAGCAGTGCCCCGAACAGTCGGCGCTTGCGCTCGGCCGGCGCCAGCGCGGCGACAGGATCCGTGGCGTCGGCGAGCCCGAGCAGGTGCGCCACCGGCGGCAGGTGCGTCGCTGGATCGACCCCGCCTCGTTCGAGGATCGCACGCAACCGCTCCAGGCGCCGTGCCGGGTCGGCCTCGCCCTGCAGCCCCGCCGCGTGGACGAGCTGCTCGGTGACCGGCCACAGCGCCGTCGTGTCGTGGAACGGTGAGCATTGGTAGCGGAGCCGCACATGCGGCCGGTCATGCAGGCGCCGCCCGAGACACTGCACCAGCCGCGACTTGCCGAGCCCGGCATCGCCGACCACGAGCACGATATTCCCTTCGCCTGCTTCGGCGCGCGACCAAGCTTGGGCCAGCTGCGCCAGCTCCGCGTCGCGGCCGACCATCGGGCTGAGCGGCGCATCCTCGTGGCGCGCCTCGAATCTCGTCTCGACTCGCCGCTCGTCGACGATGCGGTAGGCGGGCCGCCGCTCGGCGAAGCCCTTGAGCGCCTGGGGCCGGAGTGCCTCGACCTCGAACAGGCCGCTGACGAGCCGGAGAGTCGCCTCGGCCACGATCACCTCGCCGGGCGCGGCCAGGGTCTGCAGGCGAGCCGCCAGATTGGGCGTTTCGCCGGTAATGCCGGTCTCGGCGCCGGCACCTGAGCCGGAGCCGTCCTCGACCACCACCGAGCCTGTGGCGATTCCGGCTCGTGCGGCCAGCAGCCCGCCATCCTGAAGCCTGATCCGGCCTACCGCATCGAGGATCGCCCGGGCACAGCGCACGGCGCGTTCGGCATCGTCCTCATGGGCGGTGGGCCAGCCGAAATAGACGAGCGCACCGTCGCCCAGAAACTTGGCGAGATGCCCGGCAAAACGCCCGACCTCGCCCGCGATGACGTTCTGGAAGATGCGGATCAGCTCGTGCAGCTCTTCGGGGTCGAGGCGCGCGGATAGGGCCGTCGACCCGACAAGATCGACATAGAGCACCGTCAGGCGCCGCCGCTCGGCCCGCGGCGTGACCGGCCGTTCATCGGATTCGGCCTCGATCGCAAGCGCCAGCCGTCGCCGTTGCCCGAGACTGAGACCGGCAGCCATAAGGTCCGCCTCGGTCAGTTGGCGCAGCAGCTTCAGGTCGATATCATGTCCTGCAAGCCGGGGCGCCAGTGCCGCCAGACCGTGCCGCTCAAGCCAAACTGCGAGGCTGCCCGCATCCTCCACGGCGAAACCCCTTTTCTCGCCGTATATTCCGCGCAAGCTTGCCCGGACTCAAGCGAGAGCTGTGGCTTTCGCTTGAGCGCCAGTGCCGCTTCCGACTAGAGCAGACCGATCGCCGCGGCGAATTGCGCGGTGCCACCATCCTCCCGATTGGTCCGTCGCATCACCGCCATCGTTCAGATCATCGCGCCGATCTTCGGCATCGTGCTGATTGGCTGGCTGGCCGCGCGGCGTGGGGCCTTGGACGCGGCGGCCGTGCGTGGCCTCTCGCTGTTCGCGTTCAACTTCGCCATCCCGGTGCTGCTGCTGCGCACGGTGGCACAGACGCAGATGCCGCCGCAGCCCGAATGGCGCTTCGTGTTCGCCTACTTCTCGGGCGCGTTCGCGATCTTTGCGCTCGGTGCGATGATGGCGCGCCTGGCCTTTGGCCGGCGCGGCGCGGCGCCGGCGATCTTCGGCATCAGCGCGTGCTTCTCGAACACGACGATCCTGGGCATCCCGATCGTGCTCAAGGCGTTCGGCGATGCGGCAGCGGTCCCGCTCGCCTTGATATTGGGCTTTCACAGCGCCTTGCTCTTCACCCTGACCACGGTGGTGGCCGAGGTCGGGGCAGGGGTCGGCGTGCCGGTGCCGAGGCTGCTGCGCAACGTCGGAACCGGGCTGGTCAGCAACCCTATCCTCTGGGGCATCGGCGGCGGGCTGGTGCTCAACTTCCTGGCCGTGCCGCTGCCAGATGTGCTCGATCAGCTCGCGGCCATGCTCGGCGGCGCGGCGTTGCCCACGGCCCTGTTTGCGCTCGGCGCCAATCTGAGCCGCTTTCGCCTGACCCGGACGCTGCGCGAATTGCTGGCACTGACCGCTCTCAAGACCTTGGTACAGCCGGCGCTGATCTACCTGCTGGGTGCCCATGTATTCGTGTTGGCGCCGGTCTCGCTGGCGGTCGCGGTCACGATGGCGGCGCTGCCGACCGGCATCAACGCCTACCTGTTCGGGGCCAGATACGACGCCGCGATCCCCGAGGCGACCAGCACGATCCTGATCTCGACGCTGGTCTCCGTGCTGACGTTGGGCTTCCTGCTCACCACGCTCCACGGCTGAGCGCGGTCAGGGGATCCGGTAGGTCGGGTGCGTTGTGGTAGCCGGGCGCCTTTACCAGGGCCCGCCTCCGCTGCGTTCAGATCAGCGGGTTGGGATTGGGGTCTCGCCGCGATAGTCGTAGAAGCCGCGCTTGACCTTGCGGCCGAGCCAGCCGGCCTCGACATATTTCACCAGCAGCGGGCAGGGCCGGTACTTGCTGTCGGCGAGGCCTTCGTAAAGCACCTGCATGATGGCGAGGCAGGTGTCCAGGCCGATGAAATCGGCCAGCGCCAGCGGCCCCATCGGGTGATTGGCGCCGAGCTTCATCGCGTTGTCGATGCTCTCGACGGTGCCGACGCCCTCGTAGAGCGTGTACACCGCCTCGTTGATCATCGGCAGCAGGATGCGGTTGACGATGAAAGCTGGAAAATCCTCGGCGGTCACCGAGGTCTTGCCCAGCTTCTCGACCAGCCCCTTCATCGACAGGTAGGTGTCTTCCTCGGTGGCGATCCCGCGGATGATCTCGACCAGCTTCATCGCCGGCACCGGATTCATGAAGTGCAGGCCGATGAACCGCTCGGGGCGATCGGTGATCGCGGCGAGACGGGTGATCGAGATCGAGGAGGTATTGCTGGCGATGATCGCGTCCGGCCGCAGGCTCGGCAGCAGGCCGGCGAAGATCTTGCGCTTGAGCTCCTCGTTCTCGCTTGCCGCCTCGATCACCAGCTCGCAATCGCCGAACTGCTCGTAGCCCTCGCCGGTCGCGATCCGACCCAGCGCCGCTGACTTGGCGCTCTCGGCCAGGACTCCCTTGCCGACCTGGCGGCTGAGAAAATAGTCGATCCGGCCGATCGCGGCGTCCAACGCCGGTTTGGAAACGTCCATCAACCGCACGTCGAACCCGGCCTGAGCCGCCACCTGCGCGATTCCGCCACCCATCTGCCCGGCGCCGATCACGCCGATCCGGGTAATCGCCGGGATCGCCGGGTAGTCGCGCTGGGCGTAGGTCGTGGCCATGGTTGGCCTCCGTCTCAGGCCTTGGCCCGGTTGAGCTCATCGGTGAGCTCGGGCACGAGCTTGAACAGGTCGCCGACCAGACCGTAGTCGGCCACCTGGAAGATCGGCGCCTCCTCGTCCTTGTTGATCGCGACGATCACCTTGCTGTCCTTCATGCCGGCCAGATGCTGGATCGCGCCGGAGATTCCGACGGCGACGTAGAGTTCGGGCGCCACGATCTTGCCGGTCTGGCCGACCTGGCGGTCGTTGGGCGCGAAGCCCGCATCGACCGCGGCCCGTGACGCGCCTACGGCAGCGCCCAACGCGTCGGCCAGGCCGTTGATGAGGCTGAAATTGTCCGCCGAGCCGATGCCGCGCCCGCCCGAGACCACGACGCGGGCCGAGCTGAGGTCCGGGCGGTCGGAGCGCACCGTCTCGCGGCCGAGGAACTCGGCGAGGCCGGCCGGGTCGACCGCTGCAACCGTGATGATCTCGGCGCTGCCGCCTTCCGCTTCCGCCGGTGCAAAGGTGGTCGTGCGCACGGTGATCACCCGCTTGGTGTCCGTGCTTTGCACGGTGGCCAGCGCGTTGCCGGCATAGACGTAGCGCTGGAACGTGTCCGGCCCGACGACCGCCACGATGTCGCTGAGCTGGGCCGTGTCGAGCAGCGCCGCAACCCGCGGCATGACGTTCTTGCCGGTCGTGGTCGATGGCGCCAGCAGGTAGTCGTACTGGTCGGCCAGCGACAGGATCAGGCTGGTGAGTTCTTCCGCTATCGGCTGAGCGTAAGCTGCGGCCTCGACGCGGAGCACACGGCGCACGCCCGACACCTTGGCAGCCGCCTCGGCAACGCCGCCGCAGCCTTGCCCGGCAACCAGCAGATCGACGTCAGGTTGCAGTTGCAGGGCGGCCGTCACCGTATGCAGGGTGGTCTTGTCGAGCGCCTGATTGTCGTGCTGGGCCAGAATCAGGATCGCCATCAGAGTACCCCCGCCTCGCCTTTGAGCTTGGCCACCAGCTCGGCCACCGAGCCGACCTTGGCGCCGGCCTGCCGCTTGGGCGGTTCGGCGAACGTCAGGTAGCGCAGTCGCGGCGCGGCATCGACGCCCAGATCCTCGGGCTTCAGCATGTCGACCGGCTTCTTTTTGGCTTTCATGATGTTGGGCAGCGACGCGTAGCGCGGCTCGTTGAGCCGCAGATCGACGCTGATCACGGCCGGCAGCTTGACCTTGAGCTGCTCCAGGCCTTCATCGACCTCGCGGCTGACCGACGCGCTGTCGGCGTCGAGCTGGAGCTTGGAGACGAAGGTCGCCTGCGGCCAGCCCAGAAGGGCGGCCAGCATCTGCGGCGTCTGGTTGCTGTCGTCGTCGATCGCCTGCTTGCCCATCAGCACCAGCCCGGGCTGCTCCTTGTCGACGATCGCTTTGAGCAATTTTGCCACCGCCAGTGGCTGCAGCTCGATGCTCGTCTCGACCAGGATCGCCCGGTCCGCGCCCATCGCCAGGGCGGTGCGCAGCGTCTCCTGGCACTTGGCCTCACCCATCGACACGGCCACGATCTCCGTGGCCTTGCCGGCCTCGCGCAACCGGATCGCCTCCTCGCAGGCGATCTCGTCGAACGGATTCATCGACATCTTGACATTGGCGATGTCCACGCCGCTGCCGTCTGTCTTCACCCGTACCTTGACGTTGTAGTCGACAACCCGCTTTACGGGCACGAGGACTTTCATCGGCTCCGCCTTCGTGCGTCTTGTGCCCGGATTCGCTGCGGATGCGCCGGGTCAGGGCCCATTGATTGTGCAACGCAGCAGGGATAGGAGGCGGTCACGACATTGTCAATTGTCGTGGCGGCCCTGATCAACGGTTCGCACCGGGAACCCAAAGCACGTCATTGCGGCCCTTGTCGTTGAGCCAACGCGAGAGAACAAACAGATGATCCGATAGACGATTTAAATAGCGGATCGCGGCGGGATTGATCGTCTCCACCTCCGCCAATTCGCAGATCAGTCGTTCGGCCCGTCGCGTAACCGTGCGGGCCAGATGCAGATAGGCCGCCGCCGCCGAGCCACCCGGCAGCACGAAGGAGTTCAGCGGCTGCAGATCGGCGTTCATCGCATCGATCTCGTGCTCCAGACGCTCGACCTGAAGTCTCGCGAATGCGCAGCGCCTTCGGATCCTCGAAATCGCTGCCGGGTCGGCACAGATCGGCGCCGAGGTCGAACAGGTCATTCTGGATCCGCCCTAGCATCGCGTCCGCGGTGCCCGATGTATGCAGGCGCGCCAGCCCGATCGTCGCATTCGCCTCGTCCACGGTGCCGTAGCCGGACACGCGGGCCGTATGCTTGGCGACGCGCGTGCCGTCGCCAAGCGACGTGCGGCCCTGGTCGCCGCCGCGCGTGTAAATCTGGGAGAGGATCACCATGATGTCGGAGCTCAATGCTGAGTGAGGAACAGCAGGCCGAGCAGCGTGACCGCAAGCAGCTGGAGCCCGACACGGGCGCGCATCAGCCGATTGCCGTAGCGCTCGTTGAACGAGCCGCCGATGAAGAAGCCTGCGAGTCCAACAAACAGGACACCGGCGGTGGCCAGCATGGCGATCATCAGCAAGACGGCGAGCGGGTTCATGTTGCTCCCAGGGCCAAGGGCGGCGAGACCCTTGGACAAGTTACGCGTCAGATTCCGTCGCGGACCATACGACTCGACGCTAGGCCGACCAGGAACCGCCCGCTAGGCGATCCGGCCGTGGCATTGCTTGAACTTGCGGCCGGACCCGCATGGGCAGGGTGCGTTGCGTTGCACCTTGCCCCAGCTGGACGGATTCGCCTGGTCGATCTCCAATTCGTCGCCGCCGGCCATGGCCATCGCCCGGGCGCGCTGCGGTGCCGCCAGCTGCACGGGTACGGGCTCTGGCTCGGGCTCCGGCTGCTGCATTCGGACCTCGAGGTGCGACAGCACCTGGGTCACGGTCTGGCGCAGGTTGGTGAGCATGGCATCGAACAGGTCGAATGCCTCACGCTTGTACTCGTTCAATGGATCGCGCTGCGCGTAGCCGCGCAGGTGAATGCCCTGCCGCAGATGATCGAGGTGCAGCAGGTGCTCTTTCCAGAGATGGTCGAGAATCTGCAGCAGCAGGCTCTTCTCGGCCATCCGCAGCATCGGCTCGCCGTACTGGGCTGTCTTGGCGGCGAGCAGATCGTCGCTGGCCTTGATCACCCGCTCGCGGATCTCCTGATCGGCGATTCCTTCCTCGCGCGCCCAGTCGGCCAGCGGCAGGTCGAGATTGAGCACGCGCTGCACCTCGCCGTGCAGCTTATCGATCTCCCACTGCTCGGCGTAGGCCTTCTCCGGGATGTGCTTGGCGACCAGATCCTCGAGCACCTGATGGCGCATGTCCTGCACGGTGTCGGCGACGTCCTCCGCCTCCATCAGCTCGCGGCGCTGCTCGTAGACCACCTTGCGCTGGTCGTTCATCACGTCGTCGTACTTGAGCAGCTGCTTGCGGATCTCGAAGTTGTAGGCCTCGACCTTCTGCTGCGCCTTCTCCAGCGCCTTGTTGATCCACGGATGGACGATCGCCTCGCCCTCCTTGAGCCCCAGTCGCTTGAGCATCCCGTCCATGCGCTCGGAGCCGAACCGGCGCATCAGATCGTCCTCGAGGCTCAAGAAGAATTTCGAGCGGCCGGGATCCCCCTGGCGACCGGAGCGGCCGCGCAGCTGGTTGTCGATCCGGCGGCTCTCGTGCCGCTCGGTGCCGATGATGAACAGGCCGCCGACGTCGCGCACGCGCTGGCGCTCGGCCTCGACCTCGGCCAGGATCGACGCTGCCTTCGGGCCGTCGCGTTCCTCGTCCGCAAGCTCCTGTGCCAGGCGCATGTCGGCATTGCCGCCGAGCTGGATGTCGGTGCCGCGGCCCGCCATGTTGGTCGCGATGGTCACCGCGCCGATCCGGCCGGCTTGCGCAATGATGTGCGCTTCCTGCTCGTGGTAGCGGGCGTTGAGCACCTGGTGCGGCACGCGCTTGGCCTTGAGCAGCTCGGAGAGGTGCTCGGATTTCTCGATCGAGACCGTGCCGACCAGGACCGGCTGCGCCTTGGCGTGCGCGGCCTGGATCTCCTCGATGATCGCGTCGTTCTTCTCGCGCGCGCTGCGGTAGACCTCGTCGTCCTCGTCCTTGCGGACCATCTGGCGGTGGGTCGGGATCTCGACCACGCTCAGCCGGTAGATCTCGGCGAACTCGGCTGCCTCGGTCGCGGCAGTGCCGGTCATGCCGGCGAGCTTCTTGTAGAGACGGAAATAGTTCTGGAAGGTGATCGAGGCCAGGGTCTGGTTCTCGGACTGGATCGTGACGTGCTCTTTCGCCTCGAGGGCCTGATGCAGGCCGTCCGAGTAGCGCCGCCCCTCCATCATCCGGCCGGTGAACTCGTCGATGATGATGACCTTGTCGTCCTTGACGATGTAGTCGACGTCGCGGCCGAACACCTTGTGCGCGCGGAGCGCCTGCTGGGCGTGGTGCACCAGCGAGACGTTCTCGATGTCGTACAGGTCCGGCGCCTTCATCAGGCCGGCCTCGGCCAACAGCAGCTGCATGTGCTCCTGACCCTTCTCGGTCAGGCTGACGCCACGCTGCTTCTCGTCCTTCTCCCAATCGCCGTCCTGCAGCTGGAGCACCAGCTTGTCGACCGCCCGGTACAGTTCGGAGCTGTCGTCGCTCGGGCCACTGATGATCAGCGGCGTGCGTGCCTCGTCGACCAGGATCGAATCGACCTCGTCGACGATGGCGTAATGGTGCGCGCGTTGCACCATGGCCTCGATCGAATGGCGCATGTTGTCGCGCAGATAGTCGAAGCCGAACTCGTTGTTGGTGCCGTAGGTGATATCGCAGGCATAGGCGTCGCGCCGCTGCGCATCGTCCAGTCCGGGCACGATGACGCCCACGCTCAGGCCGAGGAACTGGTAGACGGCACCCATCCACGCGGCGTCGCGACGGGCGAGGTAGTCGTTCACGGTGACGACATGGACGCCCTGGCCGCCCAGCGCGTTGAGGTAGGTGGCCAGCGTCGCCACCAATGTCTTGCCCTCGCCGGTCCGCATCTCGGCGATGCCGCCATTGTGCAGCACCATGCCGCCGATGAGCTGCACGTCGAAATGCCGCTGCTTCAGCGTGCGCTTGGCGGCCTCGCGCACCACGGCGAAAGCCTCGACCTGCAGGTCGTCAACGCTCTCGCCCTGCTCCAGCCGCTGCCGGAACTCGCCGGTCTTGGCACGGAGCGCCTCGTCGGAGAGGTCGACCAGGGACAACTCGAGCGCATTGATCCTGTCGACCGTCTTGCGCATGGACTTGACCAGACGGTCATTCGACGAGCCGAACAACCGCCGAGCAACGGCGCCGAACATGAGCGGGAGATCCTTCCACGGAGCGCGAGCGGGAGCGAGCGCGCGAACGTCCGCCAATCGGCGTGAAATAGGCGCTGACACCCGCGCTGTCAATTCGACCACCCGGGTCGCGGCGTCAATCGCCCGGGCCGCGCGCGCTTGCTGCCATCACCGCCCGGTGCTATCGCCGCGCCTGCTGCAGCTCAACCGCGCCCCGCCGGCGCCGCGCTTTCGCGGAATCATCATGCCCGAGGACGTCATCCGGACCGACATGGTCATCATCGGCGCCGGTCCGTGCGGCCTGTTCGCCGTGTTCGAGGCCGGCCTGCTCGGGATGAAGTGCCATCTGATCGACAATCTCGACAAGATCGGTGGGCAATGCGCCGAACTCTATCCCGAGAAGCCCATCTACGACATCCCGGCCGTGCCGCGCTGCACCGGCCAGGAGCTGGTCGACAGCCTCATGGTGCAGGCGCGGCCGTTCGAGCCGCAGTTCCACCTTAAGCAGCAGGCATCGGCGCTGACCCGGCTGCCGGACGGGCACTGGCGGCTGGCCACCGACGCCGGCACGGTGCTGGAAGCGCCCGTGATCGTGGTCGCCGCCGGCGCCGGCAGCTTCGTGCCGCGCCGGCTGCCGCTGCCCGGGGCCGAGAGTTTCGAGGGCAGCTCGCTGTTCTATGCGGTGCGCAAGATGGAGCAGTTCCGCAATCGCCATGTGCTCGTCGCAGGCGGCGGCGATTCCGCGTTGGACTGGGTGCTGAACCTGGCGCCGATCGCCGCCAGCATGGCCCTGGTGCATCGGCGTGACGATTTTCGCGCGGCCCCGGATTCGGTCGAGAAGATGCGACGGCTGGTCGCCGATGGGCAACTGCAGCTGATCATCGGCCAGATCAGCGGTCTCGTGGGCGACGCCGGTATGCTGCGGAGCGTCACGGTGAAGGGCAGCGACGGCAAGGAGGGCGAATTCGCCTGCGATGCCCTGCTCGCATTCTACGGCCTGAAGATGGAGCTGGGGCCGATCGCGGAGTGGGGCCTGAACCTCGACCGCGATCTGATCGCCGTCGACACCGAGGTGTTCGAGACCAACCAGCCCGGGATCTTCGCGATCGGCGATATCTGCACCTACCCGGGCAAGCTGAAGCTGATCCTTTCCGGCTTTCACGAGGCCGCACTGATGTGCCAGAAGGCCTTCAGGCTGTGCTTCCCCGAGAAGAAGCTGATCTTCCGCTATACGACCTCGAGCACGGATCTACAGAAAAAACTGGGTGTTGCCTGAGATGCCGAAACTGTTCGTTACCGACCGCGACGGCGCTCTGCACGAGCTCGACGCCACGCTCGGCTGGTCCGTGATGGAGATCATCCGCGAGAACAACCTGCCGATCGAGGCCGCGTGCGGCGGCTGCTGCGCCTGCGCCACCTGCCATGTCTATGTCGAGGAGGACTGGCTGGCCCGGCTGGAGCAGGCCAACCAGGACGAGAACATGATGCTCGACGAAGCGTTCGAGGTCCGCGACAACTCGCGGCTCTCCTGTCAGGTCAAGTTCACCGCAGCGCTCGATGGGCTGCGCGTGAAGCTGGCGCCGGAGTTCTGATTTACCGGGCCGCCGCGCGCGTTGCGCCGGCCTCGTCCACTTCCGCCTGCTGCGCCTTCATCTGCTGCGCAGCGGCCCGTGCTGCCATCCCCCGCGCGGCGAGCTCGAGGGCCTTGTAGCTGCGCAGCCGGCCCTGCAATCCCATCTGCGCTTGCGCGACAGCCTGCTCGTGGTGCCGTGCCGCGTCGAGCAGCGTTTGCAGCCGCGCTGCTTCGCCGGCCCGATAGGCAGCGAGCCGGCGCGGCCCCCCCGGCAGATCCCACGCGGCGACATGCTCGGCGGCGAGCCGCTGCCCGGCGGCGGCCAATTCTTGCTGCAGCCGCGCCAGCTCGCCCTCGAGCGCCTGCAGCGCCAGCCGCTCCTGATCGAGCGCATGCTTCTCCAGACGCGTGAGCAGCTCCGCGGAGCGGCGCAGCGACATTAGGGTGCCGCACTCGTGACGCCATCGCCCAAAACGCGGGCCAGCGCCGAGAACGCCGCGTCCGCGTCGCTGCGCTCGGTCGCCTCCTGCTCCAGGATCCGCTCGAGCGCCGGATGGACGGCGATCGCCCGGTCCAGCTCGGCGTTGGCGCCGCTGCGATAGGCGCCGAGCCGGATCAACTCGGCCATGTCCGCATATAGACGCATCAGCCGGCGGGCCTCGCGCACCAGCTCCCGCTCGTGTGGAGCGTAGCAGCCGGGTGCGCTGCGGGAGATGCTGCGCAGCGGATCGATGGCGGGGAAACGCCCGCTCTCGGCGACCGACCGGTCGAGCACGATGTGCCCATCCAGGATGCCGCGCACCGCATCGCTGACCGGCTCGTTGGTGTCGTCGCCCTCGACCAGCACGCTGAACAGGCCGGTGATGCTGCCGGCCCCCTCGCCGGGTCCGGCCCGCTCCAGGAGTCGCGGCAGCTCGGCGAACACACCTGGCGGATAGCCCCGGCTGGTCGGCACCTCGCCGGCCGCGAGGTAGATCTCCCGTAAGGCCATGGCGAATCGGGTCACGCTGTCCATGAGGCACAGGACCTTCAGGCCCTGGTCGCGCAGGAACTCGGCGATGGTCAAGGTCAGGTAGGCGGCGCGGCGGCGCAGCATCGCCGGCATGTCGGAGGTCGCGACCACCACCACGCTGCGCGCGCGACCCTCGGTGCCCAGCGTGTGCTCGAGAAAATCGTGCAGCTCGCGGCCGCGCTCGCCGATCAGCCCGATCACCAGCACCTCGGCCGCGGTGCCGGCGGTGATCATCGACAACAGGGTCGACTTGCCGACACCCGATCCCGCGAAGATACCCAGGCGCTGGCCGTCGCAGCACGGCGTGAACAGGTCGAGCGCGCGCACGCCGAGCGTCAACCGAGGCCCCAGGCCGCGCCGCCGCTCGGCCGCGACACCGCGGGCCTGGATCGGGTAGGCTTGGCCTCCCGTAGGCAAGGGCGGCCCGCCATCGATCGGCCGGGCCATGGCGTCGATGACGCGGCCGCGCCAGCCCGCGCTCGGCCGGATCGTGCCGAGATCGGGGTCGAGCGCCACCTTGGCCCCATGGCCGATGCCCCGGATCTCTTCGTAGGGGACGAGATTGACGCCTGCCTCGGTGAACCCGACCACCTCGGCCAGGATCGCGTCGCGCTCGTCGAACAGCGGCGAGGCCGACACGCCCCGACGCTCGATCAGGCAGACGTCGCCGACGCCGGCTCGGCCGGTGAGGCCGCTGGCTGCGACCAGCCCGCCGGTGCAGCCGGTGACGAAGCCGCCGGCGCGAAACTTGGGGATCGCCGCGACGGCTGCAACCAGCGCCGCGATCTCAGTTTCGGCCGACATGATGGGCGCGCGCAGGCCTAGACGAGCCGTGCCGAGGGGATACACGCCAGGCGTGTGGTCGATCCGGCAATACACTTTTAACTTGCATCGATCCTACAACCTATGATTGTATCTGCCGGTCGCGAGAGCAGACCCCGGAAGACCCAGCAGATACGACGCGGATTAACGCTGGCTTAAGGGTGCGCTCGCTAGGGTTGCACAGAGCTTAAGGGCAGGTGGAGCGGACGATGCGTGCACTGGTGATCGAGGACGACCCGGTTTCGGCTCGGCTGATCGAGCATGCCCTCAAGGGCGAGAACATTGTCTGCGAGCCGGCGAACTGCGGCGAGGACGGGATCGAGCTCGCCAAGCTCTACGATTTCGACATCATCGTGCTCGACCTCCGGCTCCCGGACATCGAGGGCTACGAGGTGGTCCGGCGCCTGCGCGCGGCGCGGGTGCAGACGCCGGTGCTGATCCTGTCCGGCCGTTCGGACCCGACCGACAAGGTGCGCGGTCTGGTCGGCGGCGCCGACGACTATCTGACCAAGCCGTTCAACAAGGCGGAGCTGATTGCCCGGATCCAGGCGATCGTGCGGCGCTCGAAGGGCCACGCCGAATCGCTCATCCGCACCGGCAAGCTGGTGGTCAACATGGATGCGCGCTCGGTCGAGGCCGACGGCCGGCGGCTGCACGTGACCGGCAAGGAATACAGCATTCTGGAGCTGCTCTCGCTGCGCAAGGGCACCACGCTGACCAAGGAGATGTTTCTCGACCATCTCTATGGCGGCATGGACGAGCCCGAGCTCAAGATCATCGACGTCTTCATCTGCAAGCTCCGCAAGAAGCTCGCCGAGGCCACCGGCGGCGAGCACTATATCGAGACGGTCTGGGGCCGCGGTTACGTGCTCAAGGACCCGGAGCGGTCGGCGGTGGCGCTGCCAGAGGCAGCCGTGGCCTGAGCCCCGATATCCCGCCGTTGCGACGCCGCGCCGCCCATGCGAAGTTCGGGCGTTGCTATGAGGCGTCCGTCAGCGCGCGGAGGGCAGCCTGGCAGTGGGCAGACGGCGAGAAGTTCTGGCACTGGCGGCCGGGTGGGTCGTCGCCCGAGGCGCTGGGTCGGCTCGGGCGGCCACGGCCGTCGGGCGGGTTCTGGCCCGCACCGGGATGGCCGACGTCGTCCGCGGCAATGCCGTGGTCGCATTGGCTGCCGGGGATGCGGTCTACGTCGAGGATATCGTGCGTACCGGCCCGGACTCGCGCCTGCAGATCGTCTGCAATGACGGGCTGCAGATCGTCGTCGGGGCCGGCACCGAGCTTGCCCTGCGCAGCTATCTGACCTCGACCTCCGATGGCCGCCTGGAGATCCTGCTCGGACTGCTGCGGGGGATCGCCCGCCTGATCGGCGGCGCGTCGCCGACGCCGCGCACGGTCGAGATCGACACCCGCACCGCGGTGGCGTCAGTCCGCTCGACCGAGTGGCTGATCGAGTTCGACCGACAAGGGGACCGGGGTCCTGGCGATACAGGGCGAGGTGACGGTGCTCGGCCTTTCCGGTGGACGCGTCGTTCTGGAGCCCGGGCAGGGGACCGATGTCGCGCCCGGCGCCGCACCGCGGACGCCGGCGACGTGGGGTCAGGCCCGGCGCCTGGATGCGATTGCCCGCACCACGATCTAAGCCGCCGGGCGGATCGCCAGGCGAGGCCCCAGGGCTTGCCGGGCGGCTGCTCGTGGCGCTGCTGGCGAGCCTCCTGGTGCTCGGGGTCCAGGCACGGCTGGGCGACGGCGCCGTTCTGCGCGGCCTCGAGCTGCAGACGCTGGACTGGCGCTTCAGGCTGCGCGGCCCGATCCCTCCCGGCGACGAGGTGGCCCTGGTCCTCGCCGACGACGCCACGGCGGCGGCGCTGGACGCATGGCCGCCCCCGCGCGAGCTGATCGCCACGGCCATTAGCCAGCTTGCCGCCGCCGGTGCCAGCGTGATTGTCGTCAATCTGCTGCTCGCCGAGCCGCAGGCCGCGATCATGCCCGCGATGCGGCAACTGCTCGATGAGACGGCCGCGGCCCTGCCTGCCGATGCGGCCCCGCTACGCGCGCGCGTCGAAGCCGCACTCGGCGCGGGCGGGCCGGACGATGCGCTGGTCGGGGCGATGGCCGCAGCCGGCCGGGTGATCACGCCTTATGCCTTCGTGCTCGATCCGGCGCAGGCGAACGTCGCCGCGGTGCCGACCTGGATTCGAGCCACCGCCTACCGGATTCAGACCGCCGCCACGGGCCTGGACGCGCCGCCGCCGCTGGCGCCGCGCGGCCTGCTGATCCCGGTGGCCCGTGTGGCCGCCGCCGGCGCCTCCAGCGGGCATGTCAGCCTGCTCCTCGAAAGTGACGGCTCCCTGCGGGCGGACCTGCCCGCGGTCGCCTATGACGGCAATCTCTATCCGTCGCTCGCGGTCGAGACGGCTCGGCTGCATCTCGGCGTCGCACGCGAGCGCGTCGCGGTGCTGGGCACGCACGGCATTCGGATCGGCGATGTCCTCGTGCCGACCGACGAGACGAATCGGCAGCTGATCAATCATTACGGGCCGGACGGCACGCTCCCGACCTTCTCGCTGATCGATCTGCTGCGCAACCATGTCGAGCCCGCGGCCCTGCGCGGGCGGATCGTGGTGCTGGGCGCGTCGGCCGCCGGCGCCGGCGACCGCTTCGCGACCCCGTTTACCGGGCGTCTGCCGGGGAGCGAGTTCCTCGCCACCGCGATCGACAACATCCTGGATGGCCGATCGCTGATCAGGAATGGCGCCACCCGAGCGCTGGATGGTCTGGCCGTCGTCGTGATGGCGCTGGCCACGGCGCTGCTCGCCGGTCGCCGGTCCCCAGTCGTTTCGCTGCTGGCCGCCGCCGGCGTGCTGGCGGTCTGGGCCGGGCTGATCCAGGTGGCGTTCGTGATGGCGCAGGTCTGGCTCGCGGCGGTGGCGCCGAGTGCTGCGGCGGTGCTGGCAGGCGCCGGCGTCGAGGGCCTCCGGCTCGCCGACGAGCGTCGGCGGCGGCGGCGGTTCCAGCGGCAGCGGGCCAACCTCGCCCGCTATTTCGCCCCGGCCGTGGTCGACCGGCTCGCCGCCAGCGACGCTCCCGCCAAGCTCGACCGGACTCAGCGGGCCGTCGTCCTGTTCGTCGACATCGTCGGCTTCACCCGGATCAGCGAGAATATGCGTCCGGCCGACGCCATGGATCTGCTGCGTGGCTTTCATACCCGCGTCGAGCAGGCGGTGTTCGCGCATGGCGGCATGGTCGACAAGTTCATGGGCGATGGGGCCATGGCATGCTTCGGTGTGCCGGATGAGTCGCCGACCGCCGCTGCCGACGCGGTCGGCGCGGCATTGGCCCTGTTGGCTCACCTGGAACAGCCGGCCGATGGCGTCGCCGGTCGGCTCAAGGTCGGCATCGGCATCCACGCCGGTCCGGTGCTCATGGGCGACATCGGCGGTGCCAGGCAGTTCCAGTTCACGGTCATCGGCGATACGGTGAATACCGCAAGTCGCCTGGAATCGCTGACGCGCCAGCATCACACGTCCCTGATCGTCTCCGAGGCGGCGATGGCCGAGGCAAGAGCCACCCTCGATCCGACGCTCGTGGCTCGATTCGCGCCGCTGCGCGATCTGCCGATCCGCGGTCGCCAGGGCACGCTTGGGGCTTGGTGCCTCGCGGACTGACGGTTGAACCGGTAACGCTCATGCCGGCGATGGCGGGGAGCGGCGCACCCGCTCGATGAGCGCCAGCGCGGCGGCAGGGTTGCGCAGCTTGTGGCCGCTGATGACATACATGAAGACGTCTCGACCGATTATGCCGGCCGGCTCCGGGGCCACTGAATGCAGACCCTTCGGGCTCTGGCCAGCTGCCCAGAGCCGTGATCGCCCCGCCCACAGATCGAGCGCGGCCTTGGGATAGCCGGCCTCCTCGTGCTCGGTGGTACCCATGAGCCGCGCATAGACGAACGATGCGGTTGCATCGGCGATCTGCGGGTACTGGGAATCGCCCGCGACGACGACGGCGACGCCGTGCTCCCGCGCCGCCGCGATGAAGTCCGCCGATCGAAAGCTCGCGTCGCGCACCTCGATCGCGTGCCGGATGGCACGGCCCTCGACCGTCTTCGGCAGCAGCTTCAGAAAGCCCGCCACGTCGTCGAGATCCATTCTTTTTGTCGGCATGAGCTGCCAGTTGATCGGGCCGAGCTTGTCCTTGAGCTCGAGCACACCGCTGCCGAAGAACCGTTCGACGGATTCGCCGGCTTCCGTCAGCACCCGCCGGTTCGTGGCGAAGCGAGGCCCCTTGAGGGCGAAGACGAAATCGTCAGGCGTCTCGTCGTGCCATCGCGCGAAGCTCGCTGGTTTCTGTGAACCGTAGTAGGTGCCGTTCACCTCGATCGAGGTCAGCCTGGAGCTGGCGTACTCAAGCTCACGCTTGTGGGCGAGATTCTCGGGATAGAACGTGCCGCGCCAGGGCTCGTAGTTCCAGCCGCCGACGCCGATGCGAATGGTGCCGCTTCCCGTGCTCATGAGCCGCCATCCCGAACACACTACCCACCGGGTGAGGTTACCAGCATACCCCGCGGCATGCAGCATCGAGCCAGGAACAGCACCGGGCATCGCAGGTTCCGGCCAGCAGACGGAGCCCAGCCCGCTTGGCTGTGGGGCCGCAGCTCGAGACGGCGCCGAACGATGGACCGGGCTGCAGAAGGGTGATCGACGGGCTGGTCGCGACGTAACTCTCGAAGCTCTCCGGCCGGGTGAACAGCACGTGGACGTCGAACAGGCCGCCGACGGAGTGGCCGAACCGAGCCTGCCGGCCGCGGTCGATCGCCAGCTCACTTTCGATCAGCGGCTTCATGTCGGCGCTGATGAACGCCAGAAAATCGTCGGCACCGCCCATCGGGAAGGGCAGGCGATGCGCATGGCGCTGCTTGCCTCCCTCGTGCACCGTCGCCGACGGCTTACAACAGAGCCGCGCCAACTCCCAGCAAGGATACGGCAGTAGCGAACCTCGCCGTAGCCACTTGCTCAACCGCTGAGTTTTCTGCCGGAAGTGGCCCTTTCCGGAATCTCCGGGAATCGGCCTTTTGTCGGTCAGCACTGGTTCTGTGACAGGGCCGTCCTTGCTGGGCGGCGGCGACCTGTCCGAGCGATCCGCTGCTTGATGGCGTACCAGGCCCAACTGGGCCCGGCAGGAAAGGTCAACCCGAACGGAGTTCTATCTCGCCCAAGGTGAACAAAATATAGTCTTTAACGAGAACAGATTGATTTGGTAAGCGGCTAGGTTGTGCCGGCTAGCTTACCGCTCCCTGCCCTCGACTGGTAGGTGACCAGAATCGGCAGTTGGCGCGCCTGTGCGATCCAGTCTGTCACCTCGTCCGCTGTCGGGGACCGGCGCGCCAGTTGGCTGGCCGCGTTGTACCGATGTAGCCGCTCGTGCAGCCTGCCCGGCTTTTGGTGCGCCAGCTTGGCAACGTCGCCGATGCCCAGATCCTCGAGCATCCGGCCGAACACGGTGCCGACCCCTTTTACTCGGGCGAGATCGGCCCGGCGGACCAGCTCGGTCAGCGGGTCGAGGGCGATACGGGTGGCGCGCGCCAGTGCCGCCCGGTCGTCGAATTGGCCGGCCACGGCCAGCAACTGGTCGCAGGTGGTGATGGATCGCGCCTTCAGCGCCGCCTTGAGCAGGGGAGGCACCTGGCGCAGCTTGGCAAGCGGCAACACCATGCGCGATGGTCTCGCAGGCTGGGCCAGCGTGCGCAACAGTATAGTCTGGCACAGCCATTAACTTGGTGGCCAAAACCGTTGAGTAATATTATTACGTTCAATAATTAAAAGATGTTCGTCCAATGGTTATGAGACTGAGATCTCGTCCTGTTGCGGGTGTTTTTGTGGAAGCCAGCCATCAAGCAGCGGCTGCCAGCACCTGAGCGGCGTAAGGTTGATTCTGGTCGTCTCGTGTGGCGAGCAGATTTTCCAGCTGCTCGGCGGCCATCGGGCGCGCGATGTGGAAGCCTTGCGCCTCGTCGCAACCAAGCTCGCGCAGGAGATCCAGCTGGATCGCGTTCTCCACGCCTTCGGCCACCACGCGTTTGCGCAGGCTGTGACCCAGGGTCACGATGGCGCGTACCAGGGCCAGGGCATCCGGATCCTGGCCGAGGTCGCGCACGAACGAGCGGTCGATCTTGATCGTCTTGACCGGCAGATGCTTCAGATAGGCGAGCGAGCTGTAGCCGATACCGAAATCGTCGAGTGCCAGCCGCACGCCGTCGGCCGTCAGGCCCCGCAGGAAGCTGTCGCCCTGCTGCTCGAAATTCTCCATCAGCACGCCTTCGGTGATTTCCAGCTCGAGCCGGGCCGGCTCGAGGCCGGCCGCTTCCAGCGCATTGCCGATCGTCGGCAGGAGCTGGGTGTGGCGCAGCTGGGCCGGCGAGAGGTTGACCGCGACGGAAAGATCCCACCCTCGCTCCCGCCAGGCCTTGGCCTGCCGACACGCCTCGCGCAGCACCCAGGCGCCGAGCGGCCGGATCAGGCCGTTGGCCTCGGCCGCCGGGATGAACGCCCCCGGCAACACCAGCCCGCGCTCGGGATGGTTCCAGCGGATCAAGGCCTCGACGCCGACCAGACGCCCACTCGCGAGCTCCAGCTGCGGTTGGTAGTGCAGCACGAACTCGCCCCGCTCCAGCCCCAGGCGCAGCTCGTGCTCGAGCCGGCGGCGTGCCTGCGCTTCCTCGTCCATCGCAGCCTCGAAGAAGCGGAGCTGGTTGCGACCGTGCGCCTTGGCCCGGTAGAGCGCGAGCTCGGCATGCTTGAGCAGGCTGGCCGCATCCGGCCCGTCCTGCGGGAACAGGGCGATGCCGATGCTGGTCGAGACATGGATCTCCTGACCATCGAGGTCGAACGGCCTAGCCACCGTCGCCAGGATCTTGTCGGCGAGGGCGACAACCTCGGCGGTCTGGCGGATCTGCGGCTGCACGAGGACGAATTCATCGCCCCCTGGCCGGGCCAGTGTGTCGGTGGCGCGGACCGCGGCGGTAATCCGCCGCGCGACGGCACACAGCAACTGGTCGCCGACGGGGTGACCCAGCGTGTCGTTGACGTGCCTGAAGCGATCGAGATCGAGCAACAGGACCGCAACCATGTGGCCCTCGCGACGGGCACGGGCGAGCTCTTGGCCGAGCCGATCGTGCAGCAGGGTGCGATTGGGCAGGCCAGTGAGCCGATCGTGCAGGGCAAAACGCCGGAGCAGGTGTGCGCCGAGCCCGATCGCACCGTCCCGGAGCGAGGGCAGGCTCAGCCTATCGAAGCCCCTGATCAACATCGTTCCTCGGTCAGGCAGGAGAGAG
>CAWCSG010000005.1:0-59900 GCA_963798145.1 uncultured Alphaproteobacteria bacterium | reverse complement strand
TCGTGCTCTACAATCCAAAGGATACCATCATATGATTCTATCAATTACAAGGCTGCCAAATTGTCACTGTCTTCCGAACCACAGAAGCCTGCTTGTGCGACAAAGTCGAATTATCATGGAGATCTTCCTCCTTCGATTGTTTTCTCAACCAAAAATCGTATGTCTTTTTGTTTTCTCTCTCCACAGTTGGCCGGCGCCCGCTTACCGGCCGTTCTCAAGATCGAGCTGCGGTGAGTTGAAAGCATGATGGCCTCGGAGGTCATCAAAAGATTGAATAATGTTTAGATTACTCGACTAAGTGGTGTGCCAGATGTTATAGTCGAATGAATTTTTCAATCATGGGTTACATGATGGTAT
This sequence comes from uncultured Alphaproteobacteria bacterium, assembly GCA_963798145.1. GTDB lineage: Bacteria > Pseudomonadota > Alphaproteobacteria > Geminicoccales > Geminicoccaceae > Benzoatithermus. Next base: position 59,543 of record CAWCSG010000005.1, on the reverse strand, counting down.
GATCCAAAGCATTTTAAATGCATTTTATCTTGCTCCGGCTGCCGTGAGCGTGCTTCATAGACAGACAGGGCAATTTTAAGGCTAATTATCGGCTCTCAGTAAGCCGACGAGGAAGATGGAATGGGCATGGCAGCAACGAAGATCCGCGACGAGGCACATCGCCCGCGGGCACAGGATATCGATCGGTATGTCGGGGCACGGATGCGCGAGCGGCGGATGATGCTGGGCCTGACCCAGCAGCAGATGGCCGAACTGATCGGCGTCACCTACCAGCAGGCGCACAAATACGAGAAAGGCATCAACCGCATCGCTGCCGGCCGTCTGAGCGCCATCGCGAAGGCTTTGGGCGTGGAGATCGGCTTCTTCTTCGAGCGTGCGGAGGCCGACCACTCGGGCTTCGAGCCGAGCCCGCAGCAACGCCTGCTGCTCGAGCTGGCGCGCAGCTTCGTCGCCCTGCCGAGCCGCAAGCACCAGGAGGCCATCTGCAACCTGGCGCGGGTGCTCGCCCACTCGGACCCAATCGACGAGCTGGATCCCGCCATCCCTGCCGACGACTAGACCCGATGTTCGCGGGCTGAGACGGGCGGCCCGCCCCGCGGCATGCACCTCACGAGGGTTGCGCCGGGCTGGCCGGCGCGGAGCCTCCTGCATGGGGAGCGGGCCTGATGGGCAGCATCGCGTTTGTCGGCATGGACGTCCACAAGGCGACGATCGCCGTGGCGGTGGCGGAGGGTGTGCGGGGTGGCGAGGTCCGCCAGCTCGGGATCTTCCCGAACCGGGCCGAGGTCGTCGCCAAGCTGGCGGGACGGCTGGCCGGGGATGGGCGGGAGCTGAGCTTCTGTTACGAGGCCGGCCCGTGCGGCTACGGCCTGCAGCGGCAGCTCGAGGGGCTCGGCCACGCCTGCGTGGTGGTGGCGCCGTCCCTGATCCCGAGCAAGCCGGGCGACCGGGTGAAGACCGACCGGCGTGATGCGCTGAGCCTGGCGAAGCTGCACCGGGCGGGCGAGCTGACCGCGGTCTGGGTGCCGGACGCGGCGCACGAGGCGATGCGCGACCTGGTCCGGGCGCGCGCCACGGCCGTGCGGGTGCTCGGCAAGGCACGCCAGCACCTGCAGGGCTTCCTGCTGCGGCACGGCCGCATCTATGCCGGCCGGACCACCTGGACCCTGGCCTATCGGCGGTGGCTGACGACGCTGCGCTTCGAGCATCCAGCCCAGCAGATCGTGCTGCAGGACCATATCCACGCCGTCCAGGACGCGGAGCGGCGGGTGGCGCGGCTGGCCGAGCAGATCACGGACCTGCTGCCGAGCTGGTCGCTGGCACCGGTCGTGCAGGCCCTTCAGGCCATGCGCGGCGTCGGCCAGATCGTGGCGGTGACCGTCGCCGCCGAGGTCGGCGACTTCAGCCGCTTCGCCAACCCGCGCCAGCTCATGGCCTATCTCGGCCTGGTGCCGAGCGAGCGCTCGAGCGGCGGCACGGTCCGCCGCGGCGGGATCACCAAAGCCGGCAATGCGCTGGCCCGGCGGGTGCTGATCGAGGGGGCCTGGACCTACCGCATGCAGGCCAGGGTCAGCCGCAAGCTGCACGACCGCATCGAGCAGCTGCCGAGTGTCATCCGCGACATCGCCTGGAAGGCGCAGCTGCGGCTCTGCGGCCGCTATCGGCATCTGGTCGCCGCCGGCAAGGCCAAGGTCGTGGTGACCACCGCGATCGCGCGCGAGATGGTCGGCTTCATCTGGGCGATCGCGCGCCAGGTCCAGCTCCAGCCGACGGCTGATCCGCAGGCGCACCCTCGATGTCCAGAGCGGGCGGCAGGGCAAGGTTGGGGAACCCTCGTGCGCTGTTATGAGCCGGCGTAAGCCGAGGCTCGGCACCTTAGAGCGAGGCAGCCCCGAGACGCAACCACGGTCATGCGGTAGCCAACCCGCGCATGAGAGCTTGCTCAACCGTCGTCTCCAGCCCTGCCGCCCGCCCTGGACATCACGCAAGCATTCCGTCCGCCGAAAGGCAGGGCCGTACAGACGCGACCAAGTACTTGACTGCAAACATGAGAGCAGGCTGCGGAAAAAGCCGCTGGCTCCTGGTTACCCGACCGTGATCCGATCTGTCCGGGATTGGCGGCGCGGGGGGGGCGATGCGGGGGCGTCGTGGATCGGCCGACGGGAACTACTGGCCCTCGGGCGAAATCACGCGCCCGCCGTTCAGCACGCCGCGGGTCCCTGGTCTGATAAAGCCCCAGCCCTCGCCATCGTCATCGGCGGCGCGCCATGCTGACTTCTTGTACTTGAGCTTTGACAACTTCCGTGGGTGGTAGTCGCCCCTCGCGCGAGCGACAGCCGCCGTGGCAGCCGGCGCAGGCGCGAAGACCACGTCCACCCAGTAATTCGCCGCACGGAACGTCGACGTGGGAAAGCCGCCGGCGCCATACGCATAGACTCCATTCGATCCGTCCACGCCAGTCTGCAGTGCGGATAGCGGCGGGCTGCTGACGCCCGCGCTGGCGAAGTAGTCGAGCGACGCGGCATACCGGCCTACCGGCGCATGATAGGAGGCGATGTAGGTCGTCGCCGGGACGACCGTGATCGGAGTGGGGAAGTTGACCTGTTGCCAGCCCGAGATCGTCTCGCCAGCGAAGGTGGCGGCCCCGAGCAGGAGGCCCTCGCGGCTCCACAGCTTTCCGACATGGGTGCCCGTGTTGGCGGCGCCCTTGAAGAACCTGATGCCGGTGATCGACCCCGCGACGTCGACCCGGAACTTCACGCCGAGTTCTGCACCTGCTGGATCATCGGCCGAGACCAAAGGGGGAACCACCGTATCTGCCCAGATAGTGGTATGATCCGGGACCGCGATCGACGGCGAGAACTCGACGTCGACCCAATAGTTGTTCGCCTGGTAGGTGCTCGAGGGGAACAGCGGGAAACCGCTGCCGCCATAAGCATAGACTCCATTCGGTCCGTCGGTCCCGTCGCGCAGTGCATGAAGGGGTGGGCTGTCGGCGCTCGCGCTGGCGAAGTAGCTTGCGCTCGCTGAATAGAAGCCGCTGGACGTGTGATATGAGGCAACATAGGTCGTGTTGGCATTGATCGGCACCGGCGTCGCAAAGGGAGCGAATTGCCAACCCGTCGCAGTCTCATTCGCATAGCTCGCCGTGGCCAGCAGCGTCCCATCACCTTGCCAGAGATGGCCGAAATGAACACCGTTGTTGTTGGCGCCCTTGTAGAACCATATACCGGTGATCGAGCCGCTTACCTCGGACGCGAACTTGACGCCCACTTCCACCGGGTTGGGGTCGTTGACGGTAGTGGTCGCCGGCACCGCGGTCGCGCTCCAGATTCGTGTCGCCGGGGTGCCGGCAACGACGTTTACGGAGATGGAAGCGCCTGTGGTTGCGAGATTGCCGCTGTCATCGACGGCAACGGCGCGAATGGTCGTGGAGCCGAGTGCAGTCGGAACCCAGGCAAAGCTCCAATCCTCCCTCCCTGTGGCCTTCTGCCAACGCCCCCCATTGATCGAAATCTCGACCCCGCCGACCACGCCGCCACCGGAATTGCGGGCCGTACCCGAAACCAACAGGGTCGAGCCACGATCGACTTTTCCGCCCGGGATCGCATTGATCGAGGTAGTCGGTGCCACCTGGTCGGAAGAAGGGACTGCCGCGACCAATGGCGATTGCAGGGTCCCGGGTTGCGCACCCATGTCCGCGAACAGGTTAACGGTGGCCTGTTGGATTCGCGGATCGGGTGCACCGAGCGCTGCTCCGGCATTGTTGTCGTGATTCGCGTCGAGCCCCCACGACCACTGACAGGTCCCCGCGCCAAAAACCAACGCGCCGCTGGCATCGCGATATAGCATAAGCGAATGAGTGGCCGGCCCGGGACCATAACTGCTGCCATTGTCCATTAGGTGGCCGGCCACATTGGCCGTCGTAGAACTCAATTGTATGAGACCACGCGGCCGTGCCCCATTGTCCAGATCCTCGTCCCACTCGTAGCCCAAAACAGACTTCCCCAAGGTTGCCGTCTGTAGCACGCTCAGAGTTGCGAGATCCGTATTGCGCCAGAACCGTAGGCGGCCGTAGTCACCAGGCACTTTCAAATCATTGAATTGCACGCCATTGACCGTGAAAATCGTCCCCATGAGCGCATTTTCGGGTCGGCCACCGTCGCCGGGAGGGCTGAATCGCGGATCTCGCCATGTGCCGGTCCAGATTGGCGGGTCGGCCGGATCGATCGGCTGATTGGCCAAGGTTTCCTTGTAGGTCAGCGGGAGGGTACGATAGGGCGTGTTCGTGCCGTCGATGCTGTTCTCCCAGCGCGTTTTCCAAAAGACCGAATTTCCGCTGAAAAACGCCAAATTCACGCCAGCAGCGCGCGCTGACTCGACATTCGCCCGCTGAGTACTCGACCAGTATTCATCATGTCCGGCTGATATGAATACCTTGTGATTTGTAACCAGTGTGCCGCGCCGCTCGGTGTCGACCCCGCTGAAATAGCTTACGTCATACCCATTGGCTTCCAGCCATCGCACCATCGGATACTCGTCGTTGAAGAAATTTGAAATGCCGCTATAGCTACTGCCCGAGCGCCAGACCATCGGCCGATTGTAGCTTACCTTATAGGCTCGTCCAATCGAACCGCCGACATACAGACTACTGCCACCATATGCATTGTATGCTACAAGTCGTATCGGACGTCTGTACGAGAAGATCGGACCGACTACTGTCGTCTCTGACGACAAAAATGACATGGCTGGCTGCATTGTTATCCGTGCGCACGAGTTTCGCAAAATACACGCCGGACACGGCGTCTGCGGGGATCTGCCACGACGCGGTCACGGTCCAGTTGCCACAATCGACCAAGCCCACGGATGCTTGCGTCCGACACGCTGGCTGCGTGAACTTGGTGCCCGCCACCGACCCTTTCTTACGGGCGCCGGCACCGCCGTAATAGCCGATGCGATATATATCGAGACGATACGCCCGCGCCGTTGTTTTAACTTTGAATTGTACGGTTGCGCCGACATTGTAACTGATGTCGGTGGCAAAGCCCTGAACGCCAGTGGAGCCTCCTCCCGTCACATCCCACTCACTGGCGGGATTGCCTGCCAGCCGGTTCTCAACAACGATCCGGTTATCCACGGCCAATGCCGCGCCGGCGTTGAAACTGGTGGCTGCGAAGCCCACGAGAAGCCTGAGGTGGCATGCGTACCGGCGTAAAACCCCAACCGCCAACATCCCAAAATATTGCAGCCGGCTCGAGCCTTTGAGGGCGGATCGAGGTATATGCTCATTCATGGACAGTTCCAAATAGTTTAAGCTGCATCCATTGTTTGCGTATTGACGATTCGATCCACTATCTTCAGATCATGTAATATTGCTCAAACTATCGGGTCAAGTTGTATGCATAGATGAATTGCAATGACATCACGTGGAAGAATTTGCTGTGTCATTATTGAAAACACAAACATCAAAAGCCCCAATATAGTGCGTTTGCCAGCGCATGAGTTAGCTCAGACCATTGCGACGACGTCATGCTACAGCATCATCCATACGTGGCAAGCCCCATTCGGGTTGAATTGCACGATAATTTTAATCATCTTGAAGTGTCAAAAACTCTACTACTGATATATTATAGTAGCCCCGCCTTCAAGCTGCATAGCTCGCCGGCGATGGCCTGAAGTAGCTCTGGATGCGGCGCGGTGAGCGCTGGATAGCGCGCATTACGGCACGGGTGTTCTTGATCAGCTCGTCTTTGGTGGCCGGCTGGGGCTGCTGCCGCAGCTTCTGCTTCAGGTCGTTGTTCAAATATTCGTCGAGATTGTGGTCGGGAGCGTCGGCGGGGAGGTAGAACAGCTCGATTTCGTGCGCATGGGCGGCGACCCACACCTTGACCTTGGTGGCATGGTGCACCCTGAGGTTGTCGACGATCAGGAACACCTTCTGACTGGCATCCTTGGCGAGCCGGCGCAGGAAGGCGATGAACCGGTCGGCGTTAAGCGCGCCCTCGTAGAACATGAAGCGCATCAGGCCGCGGTTGCTGACTGCCGAGATCATGCTCTGGCGTGATGCGCCTGGCCGTGCGGGCGACTACCGGCGTCTGCTCTTTCGGGGCATAGGAACGGCCGGTCTGGTCCTGATTGGAGATCCCGCTCTCGTCACCCAAGTAGATCGCCGCACCCTCAGCTTTGGCGCGCTTGGCGATTCCCGGGTAGTGCTGCTCCAGCCAGGCCGCGATCGCCGCCGGCTGGCGCTCCCTGGCCCGCGCCAGCGGCTTCTGCGGCGTCATGTTCCAGCACTGAAGGTAGCCCGCCACGGCGGACAATGCCCCGGTCCTCCTGTCACAGGGTAGCGCCGGTGTGTGCCCGTTCGCCTCATCGGCTATCTAGCCGTGGCTCATCAGGAGCAAGCCTTGGGCGTCACCGAGCAGGACGCCGACATCAGGGCAGAGATGTTGCTGCTGGTGAAGCGCGATGCACCCTGCTGCTTGACCTGGCCGCTGGTATAGCCCCAGCTGGTGACGCCAACGACGACGTTGTGGGTGGCGGCGCTGCCGACGTCGCTGCCGTTGAGCGACGGCGCGATGCCGAGATTCACGGTCCATGGCCCGCCGCTCGAGCCGCCGGTCTGAAGCGAGCCGATGACCGTGTTGTTCGAGAAGCTGGCCGCGGTGAACCCCTGCGAGTTGGTCCGCTCCATCAAGTTGCCCCCGTCGAGCGCTACGGGGTAGCCGAGCTGGCTGATCAGAACCTGACCGGACGAGTTGTAGCTGTAGCCGTTGATCCCGTAGCCCAGGTAGCCCGTGCGGGTCCCGGGATAGGCGCCCGCCTGCGGGTTGAGAGTGAGCAGTGCGACATCGTTGGCGCAGACGACTCCGCTCACGGCACAGGAATTGGTTCCGTTGAAGTACGAGGTCATGAGCCTCGCTGACGCCACGGTCCAAACCCCGAACGGAGCGGAGCCATTATTGTAGGCCGGGATGAACCGCCAGTTCGTGTAGAGCTTCTTGACACCGAAGTTGGCTACGCAATGCGCGGCCGTGACGACGATACCGCGCTTGATCAAGGACGCCGAGCAGACGTACGTGCTGGCACCAGCATTAAAGAACAGGATGCCGGCTGCTGAATATGGGTAAAACTTAGAGGTCTGGTTGTTTTGCGCATTGACCCGCGATGTCGTGAACGGCTGGCTCGATGTACCGAATTCCTGGCTCTGCACGCCATCCGACGCCGACACAAACCTGGCGGGCGCGAGCTGCTGCGCCTGGAGCTGACCGTTGCCGGGCTTGCCGGGAAACACGCTGGCGCGGGCCGTGGCCGCACCGGCCGCCTGATTGCTGAGCAGGACCGCGAGCAGCGAGGGCGGCACCACGCCAGGCTTGGGCAAGTTCATCGGCTTCGCGTTGGCGAAGTCGATGCCACCTGTGCTGCCCAGACCGGGCGCCGTGGTCACGGCCCCCGTGACGTTCTGGGCGAGAGCGGCCAGCGGTGACGTTGCGAGCAGCGTCGTCGCGACGACGAGGCTCGAGACGCTTCTATCCAAAGGCTTGGCAAAAGTCGCGGCAAGCCCGACCAACCGATGAGTGCAGATTTGACATGTTGGTGCCTTCCAAGATTGACGGTTTGATGTAGCGGATGCGCGCTTGCGTACGATTACTGTGAGTACGGATTTCGGGCTCGACGATTGGGTAGTCCATTAGCGCCAGTTCTAATGATCTTTGCTAATGTAATAATAACGATAATATTCCGTCGTTCGACACAATCTGCGTGTCGAAGAAAATACTGGATCGATCTCCAGTGCCTGTGGACGGGGTTGCGCTCGGTTCGTCTGCGACTCGGTCATGGCTGATTGCTCCGCTTGGATCGCCGCCACGCTTGCAAGAGCTATGCCGCGGGCCAATTCATTGAAAATCCTAGGTTATATTTTGCCCTTCTGGCTGTCGATCGCATTTTGCAACGCGATCTGGCATGCAGTTTCAAGATCGGATCTCACCGCGGCCTTGATCAGGTGTTCCGTCTGGCGGCGGGCATAGTAGACCTCCGCGTAGAGCCATCGGGGTGCACCCCTGAGGCTGGTGACGACGAAGCGGCTAGCGCTGCCCGTGTCAGCTGGGCAGCCCGCTGCGACCAGCAGCGCACCATAGCGGATCATCTCCGCCAAGGATTGGCTTACCCGCTGCGGATCGCGGGGAGCCTCGATGCAGCGTGCCAAGCGCTCGGCGATGCCGACTTTGCGCTCGGTCTCCGCCAGCACCAGAACCCCGGCGTCCGAGGTCAGCCGGCCGCCGTCGAACGCAACATGTGCCGGCGTGCCACCGACCCGTCACAAGCCCGGCAGCAAGGGCGCATGCTGCACCATGGCGGGTGCAAACTCCGTTGACTGCGTTGATCCTGCGTCGCACCAAAATCATACTACAAATAAACGTCTTGTATCGTGTCGGCCGCCTGATGAATTGTCCGGGCTAAGCCTATTAACAATCGTGCCAAATCTTCAGATGTAAGAGTCAAAATTCTGGATATGTACTATCCGCTCTCTGAGCGGTAGTTGATGGTGGCGGCCCAACCACTCAAAGTTACTTGTTAGCTATTTTTCAGAGCGTGCTCGCCTTGGCCTTTGATATCGCATCTCTGGTCACCATTTTAGGTCGGCGACGTAAACCGGAAGACAAGAACTGAGCCTACGGTGTTGCCGGGGCCCTCCTGAAATATTGGATGGGAGAGCCGACCTAATTCAATGCGCGGAGGAAGGGGCGGGCGGAAGCCCGCCCCCATGCTGAGGGCGAACACGCGAGCCTGCTCGTACAGCTCACTCGAAAGTTTTGCCCAAATAAACAGTACGCCGCGCTGATCCAGGTTAGTGCCAGCCGCCATCGATCGTGCTGTCTGCTGCGATGTTCCTGATCAGGCTCCGTGGCGATGACACATTCGATACGGACGCCAGAACGGATCAACGTGAGAGGGACTGGCACGACCCGGAAGATGCGAGCGTCGGCCGCGGTCTCTGTTTACGGAAGGATTGCAAGACATGTCTATTCCGGCTGGCGCATTCCACCGGATCGAACTGCTCGATGCCATCATCAGCCGCGCCGAAGCTGCATGCGAGCGCTACCGGGAAGCTGCGCAGAAGCCTGCCCGGCTTCCGGGGACTGTGTTGTGGCGGCGCCAATCGCTGCAGCAGATGGAAATCGCGCTCGCACGCCTGCAGGCAGAAAGAAGGGTGGATCAGACGGAAGGATAGGCAGGAGTACCATAGGGCGCTGCCAGGTGCGCCGGCCCCCAACCTACCGGCACCTACCGGCGAGGGCCGCCACCGTGGTGCCCTAGCCGCCGCTGGTGTCGGCTGCCCAACGAATCCCGCCACCAGAAAGATACAGAGCTCCCCGCTGTCAGCCTGATGCCGCGGAGCCCGCATTGCCTACACATAAAAAAGCCGGTCCAGACTAATTCAGTCTACCAGCTGCGGTCGGCACGCAGATAAGCTTTCCACCTCTCGCGGGCTCACGCATTAGTCCGGATGGACTCACTCCTCCGGACATCGGCTGCGAACAGATACCCGACCCCGCGTACCGATTTGATCAGCTTTGGGTTCGCCGGATCGGCTTCGATCTTACGGCGAAGCCTAGCTGTGTAATCCAGGGAGGTTGTTCACCCGGGTCCCGGGCCCGAGAGTGCGGGTTGCGAGGCCGGCACTCCTTGGGAGAACCCGAGTGAACATCCACCAGAATGCGCGGACCAACCCCTACAGTCGAGCCCTTCTCGTCGCCCGCATCGAAGGCGGCTGGACCGCCGCGGCGGCGGCCGCGAGCTTTGGCATCAGCGTCCGCACGGTGCGCAAGTGGCGCGCCCGCGAGCGTGCCGAAGGCGCTGCGGGCTTGGTTGACCGCTCCTCGCGGCCGCTGGGCTGCGCCGGGCGGATGGGCGCGGGCTGGTGCAAGATGATCCTGCGGCTGCGGCACTGCCGGCTGACCGCGGCCGAGATCGCCAGCCGGCTCGGGCTCGCCCGCTCGACGGTGGCGGCCGAGCTCGCCCGCCAGGGCCTCGGCCAGCTCGCGGCGCTCGAGCCCAAGACGCCGATCCGGCGTTACGAGCGGCGCCGCCCGGGCGATCTGGTCCATCTCGACATCAAGAAGTTGGCCCGCTTCGACAAGCCCGGGCACCGTGTCACCGGCAGCCGGCGCGGCCAGAACAGCAAGGTCGGCTTCGAATATGTTCACGTTTGCATCGACGACTATTCCAGGGCCGCCTATGTCGAGGTCTTGGACGACGAGACCGGCGACACCTGTGCCCGCTTCCTCGCCCGGGCCGTGGTCTGGTTCGCCAGCCAGGGCGTCACCGTGCGCCGGGTCATGACCGATAACGGCGTCGGCTATCGCAGCCACCTCTTCCGTCACGCCTGGCAGGCCCTGGGGCTGCGCCACCTGCTGACCCGGCCCTACACCCCCAAAACCAACGGAAAAGCGGAACGGTTCATCAAGACCATGCTCCAGGATTGGGCCTATGCCATTCCCTATGGTTCTTCCGATAGCCGCAACCGACAGCTACCGAGGTGGCTCAACCACTACAACCACCACCGCCCGCACTGCGGCATCGGTGCCGCGCCCCCCGCCTCCAGGCTTACCTCAACGGTGAACAACCTCCCTGGATTACACACCTAGCCACTTGCTGATCGATGCTGCGGTCGTACGCTGACCAATCCCGTCCCTTCAATAGGTCCAGGAGCTGGTCACGATTAAGTACTCGCCCCGCATTGGTAACCAGCGTATGGAGCAGGTTGAACTCGCCGGTGGTCAGCACAAGCTCTTCGCCATCGGGGCGGCACACGCGCCGCTTGGCCGGCTCCAGCACCCAGCCGCCGAAAAAAAGCGCATTCTCAGCTACCCCATGCGAGCCATTATGCTCGACAGCCGCGGCGCTCCTGCGTCGGAGCACACTGCGCACGCGCGCCAGAATCTCGCGCAGATGAAACGGTTTGATGATATAATCGTCGGCACCCACCTCGAGCCCCGCTACGCAGTCGATCACATCGCTGCGGCCGGTGATGATCACAATGCCGACCTGCGACACGGCTCGAATTTCACGCAGCAACGTGAGGCCGTCCTTTCCCGGCAGACCCAGGTCGAGAAGCACCAGATCAACATCGAACTGACTGAGACAGGCGCGCATCTGATCGCCGTCAGTCGCTTCGCTGATTCGAAATCCCTCGCCCGCGAAGTAGCGGCTGAGCATATCCTTAACACCTGCATCGTCTTCGACGATCAGGATGTGCCTGCCCGCAGGTTCCTCCACGCGATTCCCCACCATACTTTTTTCGTTCTTTCTTCTCTCAGATCACTCACGCACAAGCCTAACATGACATAACTTGATCAATCAATCGGTTTGTCAGCATTCAGGGCAATCTGTCACACCAAGGTCACGGCTTGGGCGTGGACGCTCGCGATCGCCACAGCCGGCACGGGCGGCGCTTGACGTGGACTTGTTACACCGAGCGCATCACGGCAACCTGCCTGCGTCAGGGCACCAAGCTGCGCGTGCTGCCACCCGCGCCAAGCTCATATTCGGTGAGCAACCTCCATGAACTACGCATCTAGATCACCTTACTGATGCGGCAAAATAGCGCAGTGCAACTGTACATTTCAGGATTCCAGCCCCGGCTTTCGAAAGTTAGATTGGCAAGGCCACAATTAGTTAAGAGCCTGAAACTGTGTGTATTTTCTGGTTCTCTGCTGGAAATCTCGAGGACCGAAGGCCCTGATCACGATCGCGCAAATCATCCCATTCTGAGACCGACCAACGTGGCCCATTGTCCTCTATCCTAATCTAGATCAGCGCCCGCGGATGCAAGTCCTTCAATCAAAGCGCGTGGCTTGAATTACGAATATGCGCTTCAGTGCGTAATCTCAGTCGCCGAGAAAGACGCCAACAAGCGATAGAGCCAAATGCTGATGATCGGTTGGGACCGTGCCTGTGAGCCGCGGGAACGTAACGTCACGGCGCGACCTGACGCCCATATGGCCCTACACGACCCCCTGACCGGCTTGCCCGACCGCGCCCTGCCGCTCGACCGGCTGGGCCAGGCTTTGGCTCAGGCCCAGCGCCGGTGCGGCATGGTGGCCGTGTTTCCGCTCGATCCCGATGGCCAGAAGGAGATCAACGACACGCTGGGCCATCCCGCCGGCGATCAGATCCTGTGCGGCGTCGCGCGCCGGGTTACGGCCGCGATCCGGTCCAGGGAGACGTTCGCCCGGCTCGGCGGCGACGAGTTCCCCCGGGTGCAGCCGCGCCAAGGCGCTGGGTCGCGATCGTCATTGCCGGTTTGAGCCCCGGCATGGACCAAACGGCGGTCGACCGCCGGCAGCTCAAGCACGAATTGCAGCAAGGGCTGCAGCGCCACGAGTTCGTCCTGCACTATCAGCTCCAGATGGAGCTGGCGACCGGACGCTTCACCGGGGTCGAGGCACTGGTGCGCTGGAACCACCCGCAGCGCGGGCTGGTGATGCCTGACGAGTTCATCCCAGCGGCCGAAGCCAACGGGCTGATCCGGCCTTTGGGGGCGTGGATCCTGAACGAGGCCTGCCGCCAGGCTAGGCTTTGGCATGAGCGCGGCTGGCACCTCAGCATGGCGGTGATTCTGTCGCCGGTGCAGCTGCGTGACGAGACGCTGGCGGCCGGGATCGACGGCGCGCTGAAGGGCACCGGGCTCGATCCAACGCTGCTGGAACTCGAGATCCCCGAAGGCACCTTGATGGAGAATATCGGCCAGGCAGGCGGCGGCGTGCTGCTGCCCGCACTCACGGCCGGTGGCGTGAGGCTGGCGATCCACGGTTTCGGCACCGGCTACAGCTCGCTTGCCTATCTCAAGCATCTGCCCGTGCACACGATCAAGATCGACCGCTCGTTCATCCGTGACCTCGGCCGGCGGCCGCACGACGAGGCGCTGGTGCAAGCCATCGTGACGCTGGGCAAAACCCTGGGCAAGCGGATGGTCGGGGAAGGGGTGGAGAACCCGGGCCAGCTGGCAATCCTGCGCCGGCTCGGCTGCGATGTCGGCCAAGGCTTCCACATCGCACGCCCTGTCCAAGCCGAACAGCTCGACGACCTGCTCGCGGCGGACGGCTGCCGCAGCGGCGATGAGGCGTCTGCGCGCAAGCCGATCCGGCGGGCGCCGAACGGCGCGGCTGTCCCATCGCGGGCGCCGCAGAGTGCATCGGTGTCACTTCGCATCCTGTGTACGGTGCCGGCCGCGCTCAGGATCGCGCTCAAGGCTCGGAAGATCGTCAGCAGCGACCAGCTGCTGGCCGCTGCCGGCGTCTTCGAGCAGCGGGTGGCGCTGGCCGCGCTGGCGCAGCTTGATCTGGCTCAGCTCACGGACGTCGTGTGCCGCGCCGACCTCGCCCGCATCCCGGGCATCGGCCGCGTCTTCACCGGGATGCTGGTGGATCTCGGCATCGGCATCGCGACCCTCGCCCTGCTGGAAAAAGTGGCGCTGCGGGAACAGCTGTTCCAGCACAACAGGGCCAACCGGATCGCTCGCCGGTCGCCGAGCCCGGACGAGGTGGCGGACTGGATCGATCGCGCGGCCAACCTGCCCGTGCTCGTCACCCACGCCCTAGCCTGACCCGCCAGCCACGCACCGGCGGCTTGCTACGAGCAACGGCGGTGCAGCTTGCCGTTCCTGGTCTCGGCCTTGAAATTCAATGAGGAGCCGAGTTCAGCGCGCCTGCACGGTGACCCGATCGGAGGGCCAGCATAACGCTCAAATCTTTGGAAATTACAACCAAAGGATGAAGTTTATGGATTTTTATTATATTTTATGGCTAGGTGGAGCGGGTGCCCTCAACGCTCCATATGCACTCTCGAGGTAAGGGAATGCCAGCGTCGATCGCAGTGTCGCTGCTCCACCCGCGACTGCTTGGCACTGCGTCACAAGAAGGGGCCGATCGATGCTGGAGATGAGTCGCCCGAGCCTGCTGGCGAAGGCGCCGACGGGCATTTCGGGCTTCGACGACATCACCCAAGGCGGGCTGCCGGCCGGGCGCACGACCTTGTTTTGCGGTGGCCCGGGCTGCGGCAAGACCCTGTTCGGCATCACGTTCCTCGTCAACGGCGCGACGCGGTTCGGCGAGCCGGGTGTCTTCATGAGCTTCGAGGAACGAGGCGGAGATCTGGCTGCCAATGTCACCTCTCTGGGCTACGATCTCGAAGGATTGATTGCGGACGGCAAATTGGCGGTCGACCATGTCCGGATCGAGCGCAGCGAGATCGAGGAGAACGGCGAATACGATCTTGAGGGTCTGTTCATCAGGCTCGGCTGTGCCGTCGACTCGATCGGCGCCAAGCGTGTGGTGCTCGACACCATCGAGGCCCTCTTCTCCAGCTTCGCGAATCCTGCTTTGCTGCGCGCGGAACTGCGCCGACTGTTCGGTTGGCTGAAGGACCGCGGCCTTACCGCGATCGTCACCGGCGAGCGCGGCGAGGGAAATCTGCTCACGCGTCAAGGGCTCGAGGAATATGTATCTGATTGCGTGATCCTGCTCGACAATCGTGTGCTGGACCAGGTTACCACGCGGCGGATGCGAGTCGTCAAGTATCGCGGCTCGGCGCATGGAACCAATGAATATCCCTTCTTGATCGACGACCTTGGCATCAGCGTGTTACCCGCTACATCGTCTAGAAACAACTGGCCAGCGTCTAACGACATCATACCCACCGGCATTGGCAGCCTCGACGAGATGCTCGGGCGAGGGGGGTTCTATAGCGGATCCAGCATCCTGCTTTCCGGCGTTGCCGGTTCCGGCAAAACGACCATCGCCTGCCATTTCATCGATGCGGCCTGCAGGCGCGGCGAGCGCTGCCAGTTCTTCGGATTTGAGGAAAGCACGGAAGAGATCTGCCGGAACGGCCTTGCCATCGGGCTTGACGTGCAAAAGTGGGCGGATGACGACAGGCTCCGCTTCGAAGCCGTTCGTCCCAATCTGTACGGCCTCGAGATGCACCTGGCGCGCATGCATCGCGACCTGGACGACTTCAAACCGAATGTGGTGGTGATCGACCCGATCTCCGCCCTACGCGGCCCGGGCCCCGAGATTTATGCGACCCTGTTGGGCATGGTGCATCTGCTCAAGAGCCGGGGGATCTCAGCCCTGTTCACCTGCCTGCAGACCGAAGGGGTGTCGGTGAACAGCACGGAACAGGGCCTGTCGTCGATGATGGACACCTGGATCAGACTGATGGATGTCGAGGCAAACGCCGAACGCAACCATGTTCTCTATGTCATCAAGGCGCGAGGAATGAGCCATTCCAACCAGGTCCGCGAGTACCGGATGACGGATACCGGCGTGCAACTGATCCCCGTCTATATCGGTCCGGAGGGCGCGCTGACGGGGACCGCGCGGCTCATCCAGGCGGCGCGCGAGAAGGCTGCGGCCACCAGCCGGCAGCAGGAGGTCGAGCTCCGCCGCAGGGATCTGTTCCGTCGGCGCGAAGCGCTGGAGGCGCAGATCATCGATCTACGTGCGTCCCTCGCGGTGGTCGAGGACGAGGCGACCACGCTGGCACAACAAGACGACGCGCGCGAGATCGTGCTGACAAGCGGCTATGAGGCCATCGCCGCACATCGAGGGGGCGCTTGATGAATCAGAACTCTGTTCAAATGGAGCAGGAGCTATCCTTCGCCGAGCTCGAACAGGAGCATTATCATCTCCGCCTTTACGTCGCGGGCCAAACGAGCAAATCATCGGCCGCCCTGGCCAACCTCAAGCAGGTTTGCGAGGAGCATCTTGCCGGACGGTACGAGATCGAGGTGATCGACCTCCTGCAGACGCCGCGACTCGCGGCCGGGGACCAGATCCTGGCTGTCCCCACCCTGGTGCGCAGGTTGCCGGCACCGCTGAAGCGGATCATCGGCACCTTATCGGACACCGAGCGCGTGCTGGTCGGCCTCGACATCCGGCCCCGGACCCGGCCGGCGACTGACCCAGGTCCTGACATGCCAGCCGCCAATCCCGACGGGATGCCGGGGAAGTAACGCTGCTTTCGGGAAGGAGATAACATGCGGTTAACCCGGACAGCGCAGTCGCTGCGAGCCTGTCTTGGCTTCTAATGCCGGGTGCCTCGAAACGGCGGCGCTGCGCGAGCAGGTCCGGGTGTTGGAAGCGCAGGTTCGAGAAGATGCCGATACCTTGAATGCTATCCGGCGGGGCGACATCGACGCCGTGATGGTGTCCCGCAGTGCCGAAGATTATCGTCTGTTCACGCTGCAGAGCGCAGACCATCCCTACCAAGTCCTGATCGAGCAGATTCAGGAGGGTGCCGTTACCCTCGCCGAGGACGGCAAGATGCTTTATGGCAACCGGCGTCTTGCGGTCTTGCTAGGCATCGCGCCCGAGCAGCTGCTCGGCCGGCTGCTGCAGGACTTCATGTCGCCGGAAGATGCGACAACCTTCGTCGAAATGCTCCGTCTGGCAAAGCGAAGCGGGATCAGAAAGGACATCACGCTGTGTGCCGCTACCGGTGAGCATATCGCCATTCATCTGTCGTTGAGCTTCCTGCGTCGCGAGGATGACCGAACGCTGCTGTGCGGCATGCTGACCGACCTCACCGAGCACCGAGATCATGTCCGGGCGCTGGCCGACGCGAACGCCCGTCTCGTCGAGGAGATCGCCCGGCGCGAGCGGATCGCCGACACGTTGCGTCAGTCGCAGAAAATGGAGGCGGTGGGCCAGCTGACGGGTGGGCTGGCGCACGACTTCAACAATCTTCTCACCGTGATCCTTGGCAATCTCGAATTGTTGGAGGGGCAGATAGCACTGGCTCAGTTCGATGATCTAAAGGAATCCATCACGGCTGCACAGGGTGCGGCCAACCGCGCGGCCGCGCTGACGCATCGGTTGCTCGCGTTTGCGCGTCGCCAGCCGCTGGCACCGAAGGCGATCGATCCCAACCAGCTCGTCGTGGGCATGCAAGGACTGATCCAGCGCACGGTCGGGCCGGAGATCGAGGTCGGGATGGTCGCTGCTGCCAAGCTGTGGCCGGCATGCGTGGACCCCAGCGAGCTCGAAAATGCCCTGCTCAATCTGTGCCTCAACGCTCGCGATGCGATGCCGCAGGGCGGAACACTCACCATTGTAACGTCCAACGCCACGCTGGACGAGCCGAGTGCGCTGGAGTGGGATATGCCCTCCGGCGAATATGTCACGCTTGCCGTGCGCGATACCGGCACGGGCATGCCGGTGGACGTGATGGATCGGGCCTTCGAGCCGTTCTTCACCACCAAGCCTCTCGGCAGCGGTACCGGGCTCGGTCTCTCGATGATCTATGGCTTTGCCAGGCAATCCGGCGGCCAGGCGCGCATCCACAGCCAAGAAGGGGTGGGTACGCAGGTCACCATCTACCTGCCCCGCCACTGCAGCACGATGGAGGTCGAGCAGGTCCCGCCCAATTCGGCAGGGCCGGTTGGCGCCGAACGGGGCGATACGATCCTGGCGGTCGACGACGACCCGACTGTCCGGGCCGTTCTCAGCAAGATGCTCAGGGGGCTGGGCTATTCCGTGTTGGAGGCGTCGGACGGAGCTTCGGCGGTGACAGTCCTGCAATCAGATACGCGTATCGACCTGCTGGTCACCGATGTCGGCATGCCTGGCGGCATGAATGGCCGGCAGCTGGCCGATGCGGCCAGGCAGATCCGCCGGGGCTTGAAGGTGCTGTTCATCACCGGCTATGGTGGGAACGCTGCGATTGGCGACAACCAGCTGGAGCCTGGGATGGAGTTGCTGCCAAAGCCATTTGCTCTAAAAGATCTAGCTACCAGGATAAAACTACTGATTAATAAAGATTGCGCCCGCTCGTCGTGATGATGGGCCGTGCGCAAAATCCAGCTGCAAGGTTTAGCGCCCGTATCGAATGTGTCATCGCCACAAAGCCTAGATAGGTCGGCTCTCCCATCCAATATCTCATGAGAATCCCAGCGACAACGTTCGTGCGGGCCAGGGCTGCTGCTAGGCCTGGAACAATGAATGTCGGGATTGTCACCCGCTTGATCCCGGGCACCCGCGTTTTGGTGCGCTCATTATTCCGGCCGCGGCGCCGCGCGCGGAGCGTCTACTTCACCCGCTGAGCGAAACGCGCTTGCTGCCGTCGATCAGGACCTTGACCAAGCGTACCAGCTCCTCGCGGTGGAACGGCTTGCGCAAGATCGTCACGCCGGCCGGCAGATTGTCCAGCCCCTCGGCGCCGACATACCCGGTGATCACCATGGCCGGTAATGTGGGATAGAGTTCTCGGGCCTGCAGCACGAGGTCGCCGCCGCTCATGCCGACCATCGCATAGTCGGTGACCAACGCATGAAACAGGACGCCCGTGCTCAAGACGGCCACGGCTTCATTGCCGTCGCCGGCCGTATGGACGTCGAATCCCGCCTTCTTCAAAAATGCCACGGTGACCCGCCGTACACTCTCGTCGTCGTCCACCACCAGCACCGTGCCATGACCACGGACCTCGGCCCCATCAGCAGGTGGCATGGCGATCGCAGGCGACTGCGCGAGGGGCAGGCAAATTTCGACGCAAGTGCCCCACTCAGGCGTGCTCTGGATGCGCAACTCGCCACCGCTCTGTCGGGCGAAACCCTGGACCATGGAGAGTCCGAGGCCGGAACCATCACCGCCTTTGGTGCTGAAGAATGGGTCGCACGCCTGCGCCAGCACCTGGGGTGTCATGCCCAACCCGGTGTCGATGACCGCCAGCACGACCTGTCCCTTCCGAACCCGGGTCCGCAACCGCAATTCGCCGCCCTTGGGCATGGCGTGGCGGGAGTTCAGAGCGAGGTTGAGCAGGGCCGATTCCAGATGCGCCGAGTCGGCGAAGATGTCGGGCAGGTCGGCAGCGAGGTCGAGATGGATGACGATGTCATTGCCGATCATGCGCGCCAGAGTGCGCGACAGCTTCTCGAGCAGGGGCGACAGCTTCAGCGAGGAAGGGCGCAGCATCTGCTGGCGTGAGAAGGACAGGAGGTGGCTGGTCAGCCGTGCGCCGTGCTGGACCGACTGCAAGGCGAGCTCGAGATCCGCCCGTACGTCAGGCTGACCCGCGATCTCGCCGATGGCGAGTTCCAGGTTGCCCTGCAGTGCCTGCAGGACATTGTTGAAGTCATGCGCCAGCCCGGCGGTCAGACGCCCGACCGCCTCGACCCGCTGGCTCTGACGTACTCTCTCCTCAGCCCGCACCCGCTCCGTGATGTCGAGGGAAATGCCGGCCAGACGACCGCGTCTGCCATCCATTGCAGGGACGACCTGCGCATGCATCTGCACCCACCCCGTCGCGCCGTCGGGCCGAAGGATGCGATGCTCGATCGCGTACTCGGTCCCGGTCGCGATGGAATAGTCGAGGGCCGCCTTGCTGCGCTTGCGATCATCGGGGTGAACCGCATCGAGCAGTTGCAGGTAGGTGAAGGGCGCATTCGGATCTCGCCCGAAATTGTCCTTGCACATCTCAGAAGCTGTAAATTCACGGGTGTCCAGAACGAGTTCCCAGACGCCCAGTCGTCCGGCCAGCGTGGCGAAGCGCAGCCGTTCCTCGCCTGCGCGCACCAAGGCCATGACGCGCATGCGGTCCACAGCGGCGGCCAGCACGTTGGCATAGCTGCTCAAGAACGAGGTGTCGTCGCCGGTGAAGTGGCGCGGCTGCCGGCTGTCGATCTGCAGGATGCCGTAGGGCGCGCGGCCGTGGCCCCCGAGGATGACGACATTGCAGACCGCCTGCACCCCGTTGTCGATCAAGAAGTGCGGATAGACGAACCGCGTCTCGGTTGCGATGTTCGGCGAGATCATCGGCTCGCCGGTCTTGAGGGCGAGGCCTTCCGACGTGTTGTCCGTGACCTTGATCACGATCACACCCACGACGCCGGGCTTCCAGCCCACGCCGGCGCGGACGAGCAACGTCTCTCCGTCCGCCTGCAGCTCCATCACCTTGGCGAGCTCGGTCCCCAGGGCCTCGCTGACCAAGCGACAGGCCTCGGTCAGGATCTCGTCCAGATCGTCCGATGTGAGCGCAAGTTCGCCGAATCTTGCCAGGGCAGTCTGCTGCCGGAGCAGCTGCTCCGGCGTGCCCCGCTCCGTGGCGCCAGTATCGACCTCGCCCATACGTTACCACCCGGCTGCCCGGCTCCAGGAATTTGCCCGAGCTGGGAAGGCTGAGACCAATGCGTCGGCAGCAGCCCGGCCTGAGATAGCGTATTATGGGTGTTATATAGCTGATCCATGTTAGCTTTATAATCGAGGTCTGCACCGTCGCGGTAAGCTTGACGATCCGACCATGGTGCTCGGCAAGGAGCGGCAGGACGAGCTCGGTGCGGAGGTCCCTCAGACGCGCCACCGGCTCGACGCCCCGGTGCGACCCGGGACCTGACGATATTTCAGATCGACTTAGCTCGCAGCCGCTTGGATCTGGACCCCGCGCATCGGATGCGGACCGCTACGGGGCGGTCAACTGTCCCGATCATTGCGCCGTTGCGCCAGTGGCTGATCGGCACTGGGCGTGAGCGCATTATCGGCCGCGGCCAGAAGCGGCTCTCCGACGCGTGGCGCCACAACCCGGGCCGTCTATATCCCGATGAATCTGGCTCTGCGTGCAAGCAGCGTGCAAGCCAAGCTGCTACGGGTCTGAAACCCTTGAAAATCTTGGAGCGGGCGAAGGGATTCGAACCCTCGACCCCAACCTTGGCAAGGTTGTGCTCTACCCCTGAGCTACGCCCGCGCTCCCAGGCTCGGGTGCTCTTAGAGAATGCCATGGCGATTGGCAAGCGCGTGATCGCGGTCGCGCGCGGTCGGCGCGTCGGGCTGGCCGTGGCCTTGCAAGCGGCTGCCCGATCGGCCATCTAACCGCCAGGATGGCCAGGGCGGGCTTCACGCCCCCTGGTCACGACCGGACA
Source organism: uncultured Alphaproteobacteria bacterium (assembly GCA_963798145.1). Taxonomy (GTDB): domain Bacteria; phylum Pseudomonadota; class Alphaproteobacteria; order Geminicoccales; family Geminicoccaceae; genus Benzoatithermus. Next base: position 38,629 of record CAWCSG010000005.1, on the reverse strand, counting down.
TCACATCAAAGAGGTCGCTTCGATGCAGCTCTTCGCCGGTGCAGCCGCACCCAAAGCCGCTGGCGACGCCGACGTCATCAAGGACGGTACCCTCGAGAGCTTCGGCCGCGACGTGATCCAGGCGTCGCAGACCGTGCCGGTGCTGGTCGATTTCTGGGCGCCATGGTGCGGCCCGTGCAAGCAGCTGACGCCGATCCTCGAGAAGGTGGTGCGCGCGGCCAAGGGCAAGGTCAGGCTGGTCAAGATCGACATCGACCAGGCACCCGAGCTGGCGCAGCAGCTGCGCATCCAGTCGGTGCCGACGGTCTATGCCTTCGTCGGCGGCCAGCCGGTGACCGGCTTTGCCGGCGCGCAGCCCGAGAGCCAGATCAAGGCGCTGGTCGACCGGCTGATCGGCGACGGTGGCGATGGCGAGGGCGACGGGCTGCTGGCGGCCGCTCAGGACGCGGCCGAGCAGGGCGATACGCGTACGGCCGCGCGCCTGTACCAGCAGATTCTGGCCGAGGATCCAGCGCAAGCCGAGGCCATCGGCGGCCTCGCCCGCTGCCTGATCGCGGACCGCAAGTTCGCCGAGGCCAAGAGCCTGCTGGACGGCGCGCCCAAGGAGGTCGCTGGTCACGTCGCGGTCACCGGGGCGAAGGCTGCCCTGGCGCTGGCCGAGGAGGCGGGCGTGCTTGGCGACCCTGCCACGCTGCAGGCACGACTGCAGACGGCGCCGGACGATCACGAAGCACGTTACCAGCTGGCGACCGCGCTGTTCCTGCGCGGACAGGCCGAGCCGGCGATGGAGCACCTGATCAAGATCGTCAAGCGTGACCGCGAATGGCGCGAGGACCAGGCGCGCCGCCAACTGGTCAAGTTCTTCGAGGCGCTGGGACCCAAGGACCCGTCGACGCTGAAGGGCCGCCGGATGCTGTCCACCGTGCTGTTCAGCTGAGCCGGCGATGCTGGAACTCGCGTCCAGCCTGCCCGAGCGCTTCCCGGTCTTCCCGCTCCGGGGCGCCATGCTGCTGCCGGGCGGCAACCTGCCGCTGAACATCTTCGAGCCGCGCTACCTGCAGATGGTGCGTGACGCGATGCGCACCGACCGGGTGATCGGCATGATCCAGCCGAAGGCGGAAGCGGAGGACGGTGCCGAGCCCGAGCTTTATGCCACCGGCTGCGTCGGGCGGATCACCAATTTTTCCGAGACCGACGATGGGCGGTTCCTGATCACGCTGACCGGTGTCAGCCGCTTCGACATCTCCGAGGAGCTGACCGTCGCTACCCCCTATCGCCAAGTGAGCGCGGATTTCGCGCGCTGGCGTGCTGACCTGCACCCGACCCCGCCGCCGGGCGAGCTGAAGGCCGACCTGTCGCGCGTGCTGAAGGCTTATTTCGACTTGCACGGCATCGAGGCCGACTGGAAGGCGATCGAGAGCGCCCCGCTCGCGGGTCTGGTGACCTCGCTGTGCATGATCTGCCCGTTCGAGCCCGGCGAGAAGCAGGCATTGCTGGAGGCGGCGGACATCGATCGTCAGGCGCGCCTGCTGATCGCGCTGATGGAGATGGAGACCATGGCGGAGCGCTCCGGCTCCACGGCACGCCATTGATGTCGTCCGCACCTTCAGAGGAGACCGCGATGAGCGAGCCCGGTGGCGAGGCCGGACCCGACCCCCGGCTTCTGGAGCTGCTGGTCTGTCCGCTTACCAAGGGCGTGCTGCGCTACGATACGGCGCGCAACGAGCTGGTCAGCGAGCAGGCCGGGCTCGCCTACCCGATCCGCGACGGAATCCCGATCATGCTGGTCGAGGAGGCACGGCCGCTCGACGACAGCGAGTGCGTGCCGCGCGAAGTGCGTGCCGATGACCGGTAGCGGCGGTCCCTGGCCGCTGGAAATTCGGGTCCGCCGGGCCGAGCAGGTGGTGGAGGTCGATTTCGACGACGGGGCCAGCTTCCGCTATCCGGCCGAGCTGCTGCGCGTCGAAAGCCCGTCGGCCGAGGTGCAGGGCCACAACCCGTCGCAGAAGGTGACGCTGGGCGGCAAGCGGCAGGTTGGCATCACCGCGCTCGAGCAGGTCGGCAACTACGCGGTCCGGATCATCTTCGACGATGGCCACAGCACAGGGATCTTCTCCTGGCCCTACCTCTACCGTCTCGGGCATGAGCAGGACGCCATCTGGGCCGCCTACACGGCGGCACTGGCGGAGAAAGGGCTCTCGCGTTAGGGTTGAGCAACCCGCACCGGTGGCCTGATGACCCTGCGTCTGCTCCACACCGCCGACTGGCAGCTCGGCAAGCCGTTCCATAACCTGCCCGGGGACGTAGCCCCGCTGTTGCGCGAGGCGAGGTTCGCGGCCGTGCGGACGATCGCCGAACTCGCCACGCGGCACGAGGTGGCGGCCGTGCTGGTCGCCGGCGACGTGTTCGACGGCAACCTCCTGCCCGAGCGCGTCATCATCCAGGCCCTGGCGGCCATGCGCGGCTTCGCTGGCGCCTGGGTACTGCTCCCCGGTAACCACGACGCGGCGCTGGCGGAGGGCGTTTGGAGCCGGCTGGAGCGGCTGGGCCGACCGGCCAACATCATCGTCGCCGCAGCGCCGACGCCGATCACCCTCGCCGACGGCCGACTGGTCGTGCTGCCGGCGCCGCTCACCGAGCGGCACACCTCGGAGGATCTATCGGCCTGGATGGATGCGGTCGTCACCCCATCCGGGGCCGCCCGGATCGGGCTTGCGCACGGATCGGTCGCCGGCCGCCTGCCGCACGCGGCCGACGCGGCGAACCCGATCGACGGCGAGCGGGCGATCCGCGCCCGGCTCGATTATCTGGCGCTGGGCGACTGGCACGGCACGTTGGAGATCGGCCCCCGCACTTGGTATGCCGGCACGCCCGAGCCGGACCGCTTTCGTGCCAACGATGCCGGCAACGTGCTGCTCGTCGAGCTGGATGAGCCTGGCGCCGCCGCCAGGGTAGCGCGCCTGCCCACAGCGCGTCATGCGTGGCGCCAGCTGGAGCTCGACCTTACCGTAGCCGCCGATCCCAAGGCGGCGTTGGACCAGCTGATGGCGGGCGTGCCCGGGCCGGAACGGGCCGTGGTCCAACTGACACTCACCGGTGTGCTCGATCTCGAAGCGCGCATGGGCTTGGAGCTGGCGCTCGGCCGCTGGGCTGGCGAGATGTGCCACCTGGAGATCTGTGACAGCTTTTGGCCGAGCCGAGCGAGCGTGACCTTCTGAGCCTGGGCGAGTCGCCCGTGATCGGCGCTGTAGCCGGCGAGCTGGCCGCACTGGCCGGTCAAGGCGATGCCAGCCAGCGCGAGGTGGCGGTCCTGGCCCTGCGGCTGCTTCATCTCGAGCATCGGCGCCTGGACCCGGGCGGTTGAAGCTGCTTCGGATCGAGATCGCCCAGTTCCGCAAGCTCACCGGCCCGCTGGTGCTGGACGGGCTTGGCGATGGCTTGATCGTCGTCTCCGGTGACAATGAGGAGGGCAAGTCCACCGTCCTGGCCGCGCTCAAGGCCGCCTTTTTCGAACACCACGCTTCCGGCGGCGCCGTCCGCGAGGCCATGGCGCCGCATCGTGGCGGCGTGCCCGAGATCACCGTCGAGTTCGAATGCGCCGGTGTGCACTATCGCCTGCGTAAGGCGTTCCGGCGCGCGGGCGTCGTGCTGGAGATGCAAGGCGGACGGTTGCAGGACGACGCTGCCGAGCGGCGCCTGCAGGAGCTGCTGCGGTTCGAGCGACGTCAGGCGCGCACCGCCCGGCCCGAGAATGCCGGCCTGCAGGCCCTGTTCTGGGTCGATCAGGCGACCGCGTTCCGCGACTTCGAGACCATTGCCGGCGGCCGCGATCGGCTCGCCGCCGCGATTGGCGCCGAGATCGGCTCCGTCGCCGGCGGCGAACGCTCCCGGCGTTTGCTGGCGCTTGCGCGTGAGCGCGCCGCTGCGTTCTACACCGCGGGCCGTCAACAGGCGACCGGGGCGCTCAGGGCCGCGGGCGAGGCCTTGCGCTCGCTCGAGGCGGAACATGGCGCGCTCGCGGTCCGGCGCCGCGACTTCGACGCGCGGGTGGATCGGCTCGCCCGGCAGCGCGACGAACGCCGCAGGCTGATCGAGCAGGATCAGGCGGCACGCGCGGGCGAGCGTCGCGACGGCGCCCGCCGCCGCTTGGCCGAACTCGCCGAACTTGAGCGGCGTAGCGCGCTCGCGATCGAGGCCATGAAGGCGGCTGCAGCCGAGCAGGCGCGCGTCGAGGCGCAGCATCGGAGCCGGCACGAGCTGATCGCGGAAGCGGCCCGGCTCGGCGTCGCGCGCCATGAGCTGGCCCGTCGCCGGGAGACGGCCGAGCACGAGCTCGACGTGCTGCGTCAGGGTGCCGATGCACTGCGCCGGGCCGAGGCCGATGCGGCCGAAGCCGCGACTGTCGCCGAACGAGCGGCCGCCACGGCCAGCGATCGCCTGGCGATCGCCAAACTGGCCGCTGAGGTCGAGCGCCTGGAGTCCAGCTGGCTGCAGTGTCAGGCCGCTCGAGCAGAGCAGCATCGGCTGCAGGCGGCGCTGACGAGCAATGCGGTGACAGCTGAGCGACTGACTGCGGCCAGGGCACGCCATCAGGAGTGTGAGACTGCCGCCGCACGGGTGGCCACGGCCGCAACGCGCCTGGATTTCAAGCTGCCGGACGGCCGGCACGTCAGGGCAGGCGGCGTGGCGATCGACACCGACCTGCCGCTCCGGCTCACCCGGCCGACCGAATTGGAGCTGGAGGGGTTTGGCAGGCTGGTCGTGACACCCGGCGGTGAGGACCTGGACGCCCGCCAGCATGCTCTGAGGTTGGCCCAATCAGCGTTGGCCGATGCGCTGTCGGCTCTTGGCGTGGCGAGCCTCGGTGAGGCCGACGCCGCCATGGAGCGACGGCGCGAAGCGGAGGGCGCCCTGCGCCACTGCGAGTCGGAGATCAGGGCGATCCTGCAGGCGAACGCCGCCCGCTCGCTGGAGGCGCTGGGCCAGCTCCGGGCCGACAGGCAGGCCGAGCTCACTGCAATTCGCGATCGGCTCGGCTTGGTTGCCGATATGCCGGATCCGGCAAGCCTGGAGGCGCGAGCCGCTGCCGGTGCGATCGACCGGCTTCGTGCCCAAGAGATCCTGCAGGCGGCACGCGTCGCCGTGCATGAGGCCGATCGCCGTCTGGCCTCGGCCGAGGCCGAAGCCGCGGGCATTGGCGGCGAGGAGCTGGCGGCCACCACGCGCGCCGCCGAGCTGCAGGATCGCCTGACCCTTGAACGTGCGCGACAATCGGACGAGGCGTTGGCGGCCGAGCGCATCGGGGCCACCGAGCGACGTCTTGCCGCCGAGCAGGCACAGGAGGATCTCGGCCGCGAGTTGCGGGTCGGCGATGCCGACGGTCTGCGTGAACGTCTGGACATCGCCGAGCGGGAGCTCGCCTCGCTGCTGGCCGATCGGCGGCGTCTCGACGGTGAGATCCGCGATCTCGAGGTCGCCCTGCGTGAGGCCGGTGCGGACAGTTGGGTCGAGCGCTGGAGCGAGATCGACGGCGCGTTGGCGGGCGCTCGGGAAACATTCCACCGGCTGGAGGTCGAGGGGCTGGCCTGGCGGCTGCTGGCGGAGCGCCTGGCCGCCGCTGATCAGTCCATCCGTGAGACGCTGGTGGCGCCGATCGGCCTGCGCCTGCAGCCTTTGCTGCAACGCGTGTTCCCGGGCGCGGAACCCGTGCTCGATCCGGAACGCCTCAGCCTCACCCATCTGCGGCGCGACGGGGCGCAGGAGGCGTTCGACAGCCTGAGCGTCGGCGCGCGCGAGCAGCTGGCCGTGCTCGTCCGTCTCGCCTTCGCCAGCCTGCTGACCGAACGCGAAGGCGAAGCGCCGTGCCTGATCCTCGACGATGCGCTGGTCTACGCCGACGAAGGTCGCTTCGAGGCCATGAAGACGATTCTCCAGCGGGCGGCACGGGAGATGCAGATCATGGTGCTCACCTGCAGGCCGCGTGACTATTTCGGACTCGATGCACGCTACCTGCGGCTCGACGACTGTCGACTGCATGAGCCGCCGCGATGACAATCAAACCTGGACCGGCCGGCACACGGGGGCCATTCTGCGTCCACAGCTATGCTGATGGGATGACGGCATGACGGAAATGGAGCCGGCGCTGGCCGAGCCTCTGGAAATGCAACGGCATTATATCCCCGCTGCGTCGTTGGTGGCGCCGGTGGTGGTGGTGCAGTTCCCGGATCTCTGGGGGCGCAATGTCAGCCCGTTCGGCCTCAAGCTCGAGGCGTGGCTGCGGCTCGCCGACATTCCCTACACCGTCGAGCCGAGCACGGATCTGCGCCGCGCGCCCAAGGGCAAGTTGCCGTATGTTCGGGACGAGGGTCGGCTGATCGGCGACACCACGCTGATCGTCGAGCATCTCAAGGCCAGCCGCGGCATCGACCCCGATGCCGGGCTGTCGGCGCGTGATCGTGCCGAGGCGCTGGCGCTGCAGCGCCTGCTCGAGGAGCATTTCTATTTCGCGCTGGTCTACAGCCGTTGGATCGACGAGGCCGGCTGGGCCACGCTGGCGCCCGCGTTTTTTGGCCGCTTCCCGTTTCCGGCCAGCCGAACTCGCGGCCGGGCACTTCCGCCGCCGGGTGCAGCGCATGCTGAACATGCAGGGCATTGGCCGGCATCGCCCGGGTGAGATCTATGCCATGGCCCGGAATGATCTCGCGGCATTGGCCGACTTTCTCGGTGACCGTCCGTTCCTGATGGGCGAGCAGCTGACCAGCATCGACGCCGTCGCCTACGCCTTCCTGGCCAATGTTCTGTACGTGCCGTTCGAGACCGAGCTCAAGCGGATCACCGAGGACTTCCCCACCCTGGTGACTTATTGCGAGGCGATGGAGCAGGGCCTGCAGCCGGAGGCGTGACGGTCAGGCGCCAGGGATCGGCTCGCCGGCCCGGCCCAGTGCCAGTACCGTGTGCGATTCGAACTCACGGCGGTACACCACGACCACCACCAGCGCCGTCAGCGCCATGAACAGGAATGGCTGCAGGAACCAGCTCAGTGCCGCGAGGCCGAAGTAGAAGGTGCGCAGCCCCTTGTTGAAGTGCTCGGCGGCACGGCTGGCGACGTCGGCCGCGGCCTGGGCATAGTGCTGGCTGGCTGGAGTGGCGGATTCCTCCGGTGCCGGTCCGGCTCCGATCAGGATCGCAACGTAGTTGTACTGCCGCAGTGACCAGGTGAGCTTGAAGAAGGCGTAGACGAACACCACCACCAGCAGCAGAACCTTGATTTCCCACAGGAGCGGCGGCGTGCGGGCTACTGCCGGGATCTCGTTCAGGATCTGCATCGCCTGATCGCGCGCGCCCAGGATCGCGAGGCAGCCGCCGACGATCAGCAGCGCGGTTGAGGCGAAGAAGGCGTTGCTCTGCGCCAGGACGTTGACGATCGCCATATCGCCGATCCGATTCTCGCGCGCCAGCATGCGTCGCATCCAGAGCAGGCGGTGTTCGTGGATCCGGCTCATCAACGACCGGCGCGATCCGATCGGGCCGTCGGCCAACAAGGAATAGCCCGCCCAGCAAAGCAGGAAGAAGAAGGGGGCCAACAGGTCAGGACCGCTGATCGTGCTGAAGCTTGCCTGCATGCCGGCGTGGCCTCTCGCTTGCGCCGCGGCGCCCGTTCCCCTACCTCTCGTGCGCCATGGACCAGCCCCTGACAAGACGCCCGATCATCGGTGTGACACTCGACAGCGAGCCGCCCGGTGGCTACGCCAAACTGCCCTGGTATGCCTTGCGCGAGAATTACTGCGATGTCATCGCCGCGGCGGGCGGGCTGCCGATCGCGCTGCCGCACGAGCCGGATCTGGCCCCACATTATCTGGCGCTGATCGACGGGCTGGTGGTCACCGGCGGTGCGTTCGACGTCGATCCGGCCCTCTATGGCGTCGAAGAACGGCACGCCACCGTGAAGCTGAAGGAGCGCCGCACCCGCTTCGAGTGGGCGATCACCCAGGGTGCTCTCGAGCGTGATCTGCCGACGCTGGGCATCTGCGGCGGCCAGCAGCTGCTCAATGTCGTGCTGGGTGGCACACTGATCCAGCACATCCCCGATTCCGTCCCTGGCTGTCTGCCGCACGAGCAGCCGAACCCGCGCACCGAGCCTGGACACGAGGTCGCGGTGGCGCCGGGTTCGCTGCTGCATCGCGTGACCGGAGTCGACCGGCTGCCGGTCAACAGCGCCCATCATCAGGCGGTCGGCCGGGTCGGACCGGGGATCCTGGTCAGCGCGACGGCGCCGGATGGCGTGATCGAGGCGATCGAGGATCCGACCCGTCGTTTCTGCCTCGGCGTGCAATGGCACCCCGAATACGGCATCAGCCCCGGCGACACGGCCCTGCTCGCGGCATTCGTCACGGCGGCGGGGCTGCGATGAGTGCCGCCCCGATCGCGGGCGATGCGCCGGTCGATCCCGCCGCGGGCGAGCGGATCGCCAAGCTGATCGCGCGCGCCGGCCTGTGCTCGCGCCGGGACGCCGAAGCGTGGATCGCGGCCAAACGGGTCGCTGTGGACGGCATCGTGCTGGCGACGCCGGCGGTCCGGGTCCGGCCGGGCCAGCGGATCACCGTCGACGGCAAGCTGCTGCCGATACCCGAGGCCACCCGCCTCTACCGCTACCACAAGCCCAAGGGCGTGGTGACCTCCGCGCGCGACCCCGAGGGCCGCGCCACCATCTACGACACGCTGCCCGAAGGCCTCCCCCGGCTGATGCCCGTCGGGCGCCTGGACATCGGCTCCGAGGGCCTGCTGCTGCTGACCAACGACGGCGGGCTCAAGCGCAAGCTGGAGCTGCCGGCCACGGGCTGGCTGCGTCGGTACCGGGTGCGCGCTTTCGGCACGGTCGACGACCGCCAGCTGAAGGCGCTGGCGCAGGGCGTCACGGTCGACGGCATCGCCTACGGCCCGATTCAGGCGCAGCTCGACCGCGCCCAGGGCGACAATGCCTGGCTCACCTTGTCATTGCGCGAAGGCAAGAACCGCGAGGTGCGCCGGGTGCTGGAACATGTCGGGCTGAGCGTGAACCGGCTGATCCGCATCGCCTACGGGCCCTTCCAGCTGGGCCTCCTGCCCAAGCGCTCGGTCGAGGAGGTGCTGGGCAAGGTGCTGCGCGAGCAGATCGGCTCGCTGGTCGAGCCGCCGGCGCGCGCGCGGCGGACCGCGGCGGTCCGGCCCGCGTGAGCCTGCGGATCATCGCCGGCCGGCTGGGTGGCCGGCGCATCGAGACCCCTGAAGGCCTGGCCACGCGACCGACCAGCGAGCGTGCCCGGGAGGCGCTGTTCGCGATGCTCGAGCATGGCCTGCCGCCGCTGCGCGGCAGCCGCTTCCTCGACCTGTTCGCGGGTAGTGGTGCCGCCGGTCTGGAGGCGGCGTCGCGCGGCGCCGCCCGAGTATTGTGCGTCGACCAGGCCGTCGCCGCCGTGGCCGCGATCAGGCGCAACATCGCGGCGTTGGACGAGGCCGAGCGGGTCGGGGTGCTGCGCGCCGATGCCTGCCGGCTGGGTCCGGCGCCGTCTGCGTTCGACATCGTGTTCCTCGACCCGCCCTATGGCAGCGGCCTCCTGCTGCCTGCGCTGGAAAGCCTTGCCGGCCAGGACTGGCTCGCGCCGGGCGCGCGGATCGTGGCCGAGGTCGCCGCCCGCGAGCGCGCGCCGCTCGAGGTCGTGAATTTCCAGCTCGAGGACGAGCGCGCGTATGGCGCCGCCCGGCTGATCTTCCTGCGCCCGTCGCCGGACGGTGTTTGAACCCCGACGGACGCTTTCGTAACCGAAATCCAAGCCTCGACGCCGGCGGACAGCAGCAAGGTAGCTTCGCTACGCCTCGGCGGGTATGATCGCTCCGTAATCGGCCATGGGCCGGGCTGGGGAGGGGTCATGCTGTATCCTACCTCGCTCCTCGCGGATGCGCTGGCCGACCGGCTGGTGCAGGGTTATGGCCGGATGTTCGGCGCGCGGGAGCCCGAATGGGCTGATCTGGTGGCTGTCGCCAGCCGCATGGTGCTCGAGCTGATCGGCGACAGCGACGCCCTGTACCACGACGCCCATCACACCGCCCTGGTGACCCTGGTCGGGCAGGATATCCTGTGTGGCAGGCTGCTGGTACGCCCGCTCGAGCCCTCGGACTGGGCGCACCTGACGCTGGCGCTCCTGCTCCACGACATCGGCTATGTCCGCGGCGTCTGCCCGGGCGACGGCCCAGGCCGCTGCGTCGTCGACGCCGCGGGCAACACGGTCACGCTGCCGCGCGGCGCCAGCGACGCCTACCTCGCGACCTGGCATGTCGAGCGCGGCAAGCTCGCGGTGCGCGCGCGCTTCAGCAACCATGGACAGATCGACGCAGAGCGGATCGTAAACGCGATCGAGCGAACCCGCTTCCCGGTGCCGGAGGGTGAGGACCACGCGGCGACCGCCGACGAGGCCGGCCTGGTCCGTGCGGCCGACCTGATCGGTCAGCTGGCCGACCCGCTCTATCTGCGGCGCGCCGGAGCGCTGTTCCACGAACTGTCCGAGATCGGCGTCGCGGCCAAGCTCGACTACAACTGCCCGGCGGACCTGATCGAAAAGTATCCCCAGTTCTACTGGACCCACGTCGAGCCCTATGTCGGCGACGCACTGCGCTGCTTGCGCCGGACCATGGCGGGCAAGCATTGGATCGCGCACCTCTACGCCAACGTGTTCACGGTCGAGCACCAGTTGCGTGGACTCGGCCCTGAGCCCGGCCACAACCGGGGCGCGCGCGAGATCCGTGGCTGATGGCCGGCTGATTCGTCTTTGCCGCGAGGTCTACCGCGCCGTCTCGTCGATTTGGCGCTCGGCGGCATCGAAGGTGTCGCGTAGCGCGGCGTAGACGTCCGCATGGCCCTGGTCCTTGGGTCCGCTACGGCTGACCACGATATCCCGCCCCGGACGATGCAGCAGCAAGCTGACCCGGAATGGATTGCCCTTGATGTGGTTGCGGCTCTCCTTCTCGACCGTGACCCGGCAGCCGGTGAGTTGGGGGCATCGGCGCTCCAGTTCGGCGGCCCGCTCGCGGATCCGCGCTTCGAGCGCTTCTGATGATTCCATCCCGTGAAAATGAATCTGAAGCGCCCGCTGCATCGTCGCTGCTCCTTTTGCTTGGTCGCTGGCGGCTCGGTCCTTCGACAAGGCCAACCATCGTCGCGCTAGATCGTTGCGTCGACCAGGGCACCTAGCGTCCGGTGCACCTCATCTGCCATCAACGGCGATGATAGTGGAGTTCGCGCCGCCGTCGAATCTCCTCGTGCGACGGCCTTGGCGGCGGGCGCTAGCGCGTCGCCATCTCGACCGGGCTGGTCCGGACGACGAGGCAATCCTGGCGTTGCTTCTTGAGCCGCCGGCACACGGAGTCGGCGTCGGCCTTCGACAGCCCGACCAGGGTGGCACGGAACACGGCCCCATTGCGGGATTGCGAGCTGCCGACGCTGACCATCGTCCCGCGCAACAGATCGGGCGCGCGGCGCATGGCCACGGCCAGCGCGTTGCGCGCCTGTTTCGACTTCTGGAACGCGCCGACCTGGACGCCGTAGGGCTCCGCTAGCGGTTGCTTCTTGGCTGCCGGCTTGGACTGCGCCGCCCGCTTTGCTGGTTTGCCCAACTTGCTGGGGCGCGTCATGGCAGGCTCGACCTCGGCCCGCTTAGGCCGGACGACGGGGATCGCCACGTCCAGGCCGTCGGCAACGGGATCCAGGCTGGCGACGACCACCTCGTCCTGACGGCTCCGTTTGGCCGCTGGCGCGGACGCGACCAAGGGGTCGGGCTCCACCCGGACCGGGGCTACCTTAACGGGGGGATCGAGGCGCCGAGGCCGTGCGTTGGCGAAGCCGTCGTCGAGCAATGCCACCATGCGGGCGTCGCGTGCTTGGGCAGTAGCACCGCCGATGACCACCCCGACGAGACGTCGCCCGCCCTGGACCGCGGACGCGGCAAGATTGAAGCCGGAAACGCGGGTGTAGCCGGTCTTGAGGCCATCCATCCCCGGATAGGAGGCGAGCAGCCGGTTGTGGTTGCCGTGGGTTCGCCCGCCATAGGAGAAGCTGCGGCGGGAGAAATAGCGATAATAGTCGGGATAATCCGCGATCAGGTGCATCGCCAGCCGGGCGAGGTCGCGTGCCGTGGTGCGCTGCTCGGCATCCGGCAGGCCGGACGCATTGCGGAATGTCGTTCTGGTCATCCCCAACCGTCGCGCGTTGCGGGTCATGACCGCCGCAAACCGATCCTCGGTTCCGCCGAGAGCCTCGGCCAGGACGGTTGCCGCATCGTTGGCCGAGCGCGTCACCAACCCGAGGATGGCGTCCTCGACCTCGATCGTCGACCCGGCCCTGAGCCCGAGCTTGGTCGGCGGCATGGTGGCCGCCCGCGGCGAGATTCCAAGCCTCGATTCGAGGTTCAGCTGCCCCGACTCGATTGCCCGAAACGTCAGGTAGAGGGTCATCATCTTGGTCAGCGAGGCCGGCGCCACCGGATCGTCGGCATTCCGGGCGGCGAGCACCGAGCCCGTCGCGACGTCGATCAGTATGTCCGCCTCGGTCCGCGCATTCGCCGGCGATGCCGTGAACCAGGCCGAAACGATCAGCCCGAGCAGCGCGACCAGTAGACGTTCGCCCAAGCGCATCACCCTGACCCCGTATCGGCTTCTGCATCCGCCGACCGTTGAGGCCATTGGCGAGCAAGTGCCTAGCGACGCATCTTAACGCACAGCGTTAACAAAATACTTAACCGAAACCGCATCCCTGCAGAAGCGAAAAATAGCAGCACTTCTCCCGTATGGATAGATATCTTTAAAGATCATTTCACCTCAGGGTGTATCCGGAGCCTCGGCGGGTTCGTCGGTCGTCCGCGTCAGCCATCGCTTGTAGGCAAAGCCCATGCCGCCATTGGCCAGGCGCACGCCCAGCCAGCCCTGACGCTCGCTTTCGACACGGACGACGGCCCCTTTCGCCAACGCCCCGATCCGTGGGAAATCGTTCCCTGGGCCCTGGCGTACATTGACGTCCTGCAATACGCGGAACATTTGCCCAACCTCTGCGCCATCTTGCGGCCCAGCCGCAGGCGCGGGTTCCGGCTGGACGGGCGTCTTACTTGATGTCGCGCGCGGGGCCGGTGCGGGTTCCACGGTCCCGGTCGGCGCCGGATCGATCGAATAGTCGGCAGCCGGCGGTGCCGCGGCTGCCGGCGAAGCCGGCGGCGGGGTACTGGCGGCAGCCGCGCCCTGCGCATCGGCCAGCAAGGTGGCGATGTCGCGATTGTCCGGGTCGAGTTCGCGGGCGCGTGTGAGGTCGGTGATCGCAGCCGCCGTGTCGCCGCGATCGAGCCTCAGCTGGCCGCGGCGCATGTAGGCCAGCGGATGATCCGGCTCGAGCTCGATGGCGCGCGCATAGTCCAGCAGCGCCGCCTCCTGCTCGCCGAGCCGGGCCGACGCGGCGGCTCGGCGGATGTGCGCGATGCGCAGGTTCTTGATCGCGGTCCGGTCTCCCGGCACCAGCGTCAGCGCCTGACCGTAATCTGCGATCGCCCGATCGTAGTCACCGAGTTCGCTGTAGGCGACGCCCCGATTGTTGAAGGTGATCGCCAAGGCTTCGGGATCCAGGTCGCCGGCCAGGACTGCCCGGCTGAAGGCGTCGATCGCCGCCTCGTAGCGGCCATCGGAGAATGCGGCATTTCCAGTGCGGACATCGCCGACACTGTCGGCGTGCGCCACGCCGAAGCTCAGGGCCAGAACCCCGAAAGCGGTGAGAATGCGCCGCATGCGCTTGGTCTCCTTCTGCAGGCTGGCACTGACGATGGAATCGAGCGTGCTCAGCCGTTCTTGCGCTGGCGCAGCTGCTCGCGCAGCCGTGCCGCACGGTCCGGATGCGTGATCTGGTGTGCTCGCGCCACCGCGAGCCCGTCGTCCGGAACGTCGCGGGTGATCACGCTGCCGGCACCGATGATGGCGCCATCGCCGATCGAGACCGGCGCCACCAGCGCGGTGTTCGATCCGACGAAGGCATTGGCTCCGATCCGCGTCGCGTGCTTGCCGAAGCCATCATAGTTGCAGGTGATCGTGCCGGCCCCGATGTTGGCCCGGGCACCCACCGTGGTGTCGCCCAGATAGCTGAGATGATTCGCCTTGGCCCCGGGCTCGAGCCTGGTGTTCTTGGTTTCGACGAAATTGCCGAGCTTGGCGCCTTCGCCGATGTCGGAGCCGGGGCGCAGGCGCGCGAACGGTCCGATCTCGGCCCGGTCGGCTACTGTGGCTCGTTCCAGATGGCAGAAACTGTGGATGACCGCCTCGGCCCCCACCCGCACGCCCGGACCGAACACCACGTAGGGCTCGACCAGAGCGCCCGGACCAACTTCTGTGTCGGCACAGAGCTGGACCGTATCCGGGGCCGACATGATCACACCCGCTTCCAGCAGGCGCTCCCGCAGCCGGCGCTGCAATATCGCCGCCGCCTCGGCGAGCTGCGTCTGCGAGTTCACGCCGATACCCTCCTCGGCGGGTCCCTCGATCGCGACGCAGCCCCACCCGCGCGCCACCGCTGCCGCGACGGCGTCGGTCAGGTAGTGCTCGCCGGTCTCCGGACGCGGCGGCAGCGAATCGAGCAGCGCGCCCAGCCGCGCGGCATCGAACGCCATGACCCCGGCATTGCACAGACCGACACGCTTCAGCGCCTGATCGGCGTGCTGGTCCTCGATGATCTCGACGAGCTGACCGCCCTCGAGCCGCAGCCGCCCGTAGCCGGTCGGATCGGCCGGCCGCATACCCAGCACGGCCACCGCCGCGTCGGCCTCCGCGCGGGCCGCGATCAGCCGTGCCAGCGTCGTGCCGGTGAGCAGGGGGGTGTCCCCGAACAGCACCAGCACCACGCCGCTCGCGGGCAAGGCATCGCGTGCCACCATCAGCGCATGGCCGGTGCCGAGCTGCGGCTCCTGCACGACGATGGCCGGCGCCAGGGGCGAGCGGCCCGCCACGACCGCGACCGATTCCATTTCCGGCCCGAGCACGAGCACTGCCCGGTCCGGCGCCAGCTCGGCGGCGGTGCCCAGCACATGCTCGAGCAGCGTGCGCCCCGCCAGCGGATGCAGCACCTTGGGCAGCGCGTTGCGCATTCGCGTCCCCTTGCCGGCGGCGAGGACGGTGACGCATAGAGAAGCGGCCATGCCGGGTGAGGTCTCCTCGGTAACGGGCGCCGGTGGCCACCGGGACGCCTCGCCGGCGGGACTGTAGCAACATCGCATCCCTGCTCAACCCGGAGCCTGACCATCGTGCCGAACAGCGTCCGAGCCGTGGTGTTCGATCTCGACGGCACACTGGTCGAGACCGCGGCCGACATCCATGCCGTGCTCAGTGACGTGCTGGCAGAAGCCGGCCATGTCGCGCCGGACCTGCCTGCAGTCCGCGGCATGATTGGCGACGGTGCCAAGGTGCTGATCGAGCGGGCGCTGAGCGCGATCGGGGAGCCCGCCTCCCCAGCCGGAATCGACACGTTGCACGACCGGTTTCGTGAGCGCTATGCCCAGGTCCCCTGCCGGTTCAGCGTGCCTTATCCCGGCGCCCGCGAACTCTTGGCGGGGCTGCGCAGGGCCGGCTGCCGCCTCGGCCTGTGCACCAACAAGCCCCACGTCGCCACACTGGGCCTGCTCCAGGCCCTGGCCCTCGACACCGCCCTGGACGCGGTGGTCGGCGGCGATCTGCTACCCGGCATCCGCAAGCCAGATCCCGGCCACCTGGCGCATGTGCTGCTGCGCCTCGACACGCCGCGCGAGGCCGCGATCATGGTCGGCGACAGCCGCACCGACCTTCTCACCGCCCGTGCGCTGGGTGTCCCCTGTATCCTGGTCAGCTTCGGCTACACGTCCGTGCCCGCGCGCGAACTGGGCGCCGATCACGTCATCGACCACCTGGCCGACCTGCCCGCGGCTATGGCGCGCCTGAGAACCCTGCCCGCCGCGCCTTGAGCACGCGGCACGGCACCAGCGACCATAATGCACCGCAACCGATCAACCCGGGGGCAAAGCCGCCTGCGACGCCTTCTGAGCGAGTTCAGCTTCCAGGCCCATCATCGCCTTCTGCAGCTTCTCGAAGGCGCGGACCTCGATCTGGCGCACGCGCTCGCGGCTGATGCCGTACTGGACCGAGAGATCCTCCAGCGTGGTCGGCTCTTCCTTGAGCCGTCGCTCGTTGAGGATGTGCTTCTCTCGGTCGTTGAGCACGTGCATGGCCTGGGACATCAGGTTGCGGCGGTGGTCGAGCTCGTCCTCCTCGACCAGGACCACTTCCTGCGAGTCGCTGCTGTCGACCAGCCAGTCCTGCCACTCGCTTTCGCTCTCCGAGCGCAGCGACGCGTTGAGCGAGTGGTCCGGCCCTTCGAGCCGGCGGTTCATGTCGATCACGTCCTGCTCGGTGACCTCGAGCGTGGTCGCGATCTGCTTGACCGCCTCGGGGCTGAGATCGCCCTCCTCGATCGCCTGCATCTGGCTCTTCAGCCGGCGCAGATTGAAGAACAGCTTCTTCTGCGCCGCCGTGGTCCCGAGCTTCACCAGCGACCAGGAGTGCAGGATGTACTCCTGGATCGCGGCCCGGATCCACCACATGGCGTAGGTCGCGAGCCGGAAGCCGCGGTCGGGATCGAAGCGCTTGACGGCCTGCATCAGGCCGACATTGCCCTCCGAGATGATCTCGTTCATCGGCAGGCCGTAGCCGCGATAGCCCATGGCGATCTTGGCGACGAGGCGCAGATGGCTGGTCACCAGCCTGTGCGCGGCCTGAACGTCGTCGTGCTCGCGCCAGCTTTTCGCCAGCATGAACTCCTCGCCCGGCTCGAGCATCGGGAAGCGGCGGATCTCGTCGAGATAGCGCGCGAGGCCGGTGCCTTCGGTGGGGACGATCGGAAGACTGGCCATCATGCAACCCTGGTGGGGATGGTTTTCGAGGCGTCGTGGAGGTCGCTACCGGAGCCGCCGGAAGCACCCGTACCTTAAGCTACACGCGCAGGAGTTCAAGAATCGCATCGAACAGCGCCGGCGGCGGCGACTCGAATGCCAGTAACGCGCCGGTGATCGGATGCGTGAAGCCGAGCCGGCGTGCATGCAGCAGGATGCGCTCGAGGCTGGCGATCGCGTCCGCCGCCTGGGCTGGGGCCGCTCGTCCGCGGCCGTAGACGCGGTCGCCCACGATGGGATGGCCGAGATGCGCCGCATGCACCCTGATCTGATGCGTGCGGCCGGTTTCCAGCTCGAAAGCGAGCCGGGCGGCCCGAGTTCCGGCGGCCTCGAGCCGGCGCCAGCGCGTGACCGCCCGCTTGCCGCCCTGGCGGACGATCGCCATGCGCTTGCGGTCGACCGGGTGGCGGCCGAGCGGGCGGTCGACCGTGCCGGCGGCGGCTCCGGGCATCCCCCAGACAATCGCCTCGTAGACGCGGTCGATCGAGTGGATGCTGAACTGGCCGGCGAGGCCGATATGCGCGCGGTCGTGCTTGGCCGCCACCATCACGCCGCTGACCTCGCGGTCGAGCCGGTGCACGATGCCTGGCCGCAGCACGCCGCCGACGCCCGACAGGCTCGGGCCGCAATGCGCCAGCAGCGCGTTGACCAGTGTGCCGTCGGCATGGCCCGGTGCGGGATGGACCACGAGACCTGCGGGCTTGACCAGCACGATCAGATGCTCGTCCTCGAACAGCACCTCGAGCGGCAGCGCCTGCGGGGCGGGGATGGCGGCGCGCGGCGCCGGCACGTCGAGCACGAAGCGCTCGCCCGGTTTGACCCGGTGACCGGGCTCGGCTATCACCCGCTCGTCCTGGCGCAGGTGCCCTTCGCGCACCAGGGCCTGCAGCCGCGAGCGCGACAAGAGCGGAAGCTGCAGGGCCAGGAACAGGTCGAGACGCTGGCCATCATGGTCGGCCGTGGTGCACAGCTCGATCGGGCCGGCGACCGGCCCCCCAGTGGCGGAAATGCCGGATTCCCTGCTCAAGGCGCTCAAATTGTTCGTGGTCGTCGGTGGCATCGTCATCGTCGGCGGCACAGCTACGCTGATCTGGGTCGTCGTCAAGCGCGGCACGACCGCACCTGTCCCTGTGGCTGCGGCACTGCCGGGCACGATCGAACTGCCGCCCGGCGGCGAGGTGGCGCAGATGACGGTCACGGGCTCGCGGCTCCTGCTGCTCGGGCACGCGCCGAATCTGGGCCAGTTCGTGCTGGAGGTCGACCTCGCGACGGGTGCGCGCCGGCAATTGCTGCGGCTGGTCGCCGGCGGCGCCGTGAGTCGGGTGCGGCGGCCACCGGCGGTGGATGGCCGCGAGCTCGAGGTTACCATCGACGCCCTTGGCGCGTCCGGCGACGGCATCGCCGGAAGCGAAGCCGGGCAGGTGTTCGTGCCCTTGGCCCTGCCCGGCGAGCGCTGGCGCGTCCGGCTGGAACGTCGTGTGCCGCACGGCTGGCAGGCGGCGCCTCTGGCTTGTCTGGCGGAGGCCGAGCGGCAGGTGCCACCTTGCCCGCATTTCGGCCGGTGCGGCGGCTGCCGGCTGCAACATCTGCCTCCGGAACTCTACATAGCCCACAAGCGCCAGCGGATCGTGGCGGCTCTCGCCCGTTGCGGCTTGGCGGACGACCCCGTCGGCGAGCTGCTGGCGACGCCGCCGGCGGTCCGGCGCCGACTACGGTTCGGCATCTCCAGGCACGGCCGGCGTCTGGTTGCGGGATTCCGCCAGCGTGGCTCCCATCGCCTCGAGCCGATCGAGGTCTGCCCGATCGCATGCCCCGAACTGGTGGCGGCGCTGCCAGGTCTCGTTGCAGGGTTGGCCGAGGCCACGGAGCAGCCCGATCCGACCGAAGCCAGCCTCACGCTGACCGAGGCCGGCCTGGATGTCCTGCTGCATGCCGGGCGGCCGCCTCGCCCGGTCGAGCGCGAGCGTCTGGCCGGGATGGCCGACGGGCTGGATCTGGCCCGGGTAAGCTGGGTGTCGGGCGAGGGCACCCCCGAGCCGATCGTGACGCGGCGATTGCCGGTGGTTCGGCTGGCCGGTGTGCCGGTCGTGCCCCCGCCGGGCGCGTTCCTGCAGGCGAGCGGATTTGCCGACGCGGCCCTGGGCGGCATCATTGCGGACTGGGCGCACGGTGCCAGGCTGGCCGTTGACCTGTTCGCCGGCGTCGGCACGCTGAGCTTGGCGCTGGCACGCGTTGTCGCCCGGGTGCGTGCCTTCGAGGGCGACGAAGCATCGACCCTGGCGCTGCGCCGCGCGGCTGCGGAGGCGCAGCTCGCGGGTGTCAGCGTCGAGCGCCGCGATCTGACCCGCCGGCCGCTGACGCCGGCCGAGCTCAAGGGGTGCGATCTCGTGGTGCTCGACCCGCCGCGCGGCGGCGCCCCAGAGCAGGTACGGCAGCTCGCGAGGGCCTCGATCGCCCAGGTGCTCTATGTCTCCTGCTCGCCCGAAAGCTTCGCCCGCGACGCGCGCGTGCTGGTCGATGGCGGCCTGTCGCTGATGGACGTGCGCCCGATCGATCAGTTCCTCTACGCGGCGGAGGTCGAGCTCGTCGCCCGCTTCGTCCGTGCACCGCGCGCAAAACGGCCTTGATCGACCGGTTTGCCGCCGCTATGTACCCGGCACCGGCAGCTGTCCCCTTCGTCTAGCGGTCCAGGACGTCGCCCTCTCACGGCGAAAACAGGGGTTCGATTCCCCTAGGGGACGCCATCGGGCCGCAAGTTGGCGGCTCGTGCAGCGCGGTACGCGCGTCGCCGATGCCACGGAGCCAGTCCGGTCGCCAAGCGTGGCCCTCGCCGTCAATATGCTGCCCTGCCATTGTCCGAGGATGCGGATGGGCAGAGACTCGTGCTGCTGATCACGTCGCGCGAGACCCGGCGCTGGGTCATCCCGAAGGGCTGGGCCGAGAAGGGCGTGGCACCGCATGAGCAGGCCGCCCGCGAGGCGTTCGAGGAAGCAGGGCTGCAGGGCGAGATCGGCCTGAAGCCGATCGGCAGCTACCGCTACCTGAAGCGCCTCCAGAACGGCCAGACCGCCGCCTGTCGGGTCGACGTGTTTCCGCTCACGGTCGAGCATCGGCTCGACGACTGGCCCGAGAAGGGGCAGCGTGAGGCCGTCTGGCTGACCCTCGGCGAGGCGGCCGCCCTGGTCGACGAGCAGGGGCTCGTGGCGTTGCTGCTAGACTTGGCCGCGGCCGATCCTCGGCCTGCTAGGCCGATCGCCTGATATCGGCGGTGCCGCTGCCAGCGGCCGCGCCGCCCGGGATGAATGCGGCCGGACTCGGCGCCGGTTCGCCAGGCTTGCCGGCGGCCGCGGCCGGCGCCGCCCCGGCGCGAGCGGGCTCCTCGGAAGCCAGGCGCTCCACCGCACCGGACAGTCGCCCGCCGCGCTCTATCTCCAGCTCGCCATAGCGCACCGTGCCCGAGACCCGGCCGGTAGAGCGAATCAGCAGGCGGCCGCGCACGGTGAGCGCGCCTTCGTAGACCCCGCCGATCTCGGCCTCGTCGACCTCCGCCTTGCCGTTGGTGAACCGGCCGGTTTCGGTGATCTCGATCGCGCGGGTCCGGTTGAGGGTGACCTGCACGCTGCCCTCGACGACCAGCCGGTCGCAGGCGGTAATCTCGCCGGCGAGGTTGATCTCGGGGCCGACGATCAGCAGCTTGGGCGATTCCTGGCGCGGCGCCGTCGCCTCGGCGGCCGGCGCAGGCGCCCGGGATGTCATGCCCGACAGGGAGCCTAGCGGGGCCGCGGCCGGGTGGGGTTGCGCTTGCATGCCGTCTCTCCATTGCAGCCGCATCTGGGTGCTCCAGGTCTATGGCGGCACCTTTGTCGCCGAGTTGCACGCTGTTCGGAACCACCGCGGCCGTCAAGCAGAAAACAACCAGTGATAGAAAAAGCCCGAGAGTTTTATCCGATTGGCGCGTGGCCAGCTAACGGAACTGTCACCTGGGCGCCGGTTGCGTCAAGGCGGTGATGGCCCATCTCAGCGTAGGAAGGGAGATCTGCCATGGATGGAGCGTCACGCCGAAGCGGGATCGAGATGCGGATGATTCGTCTGCAGCCCTGGAAGCTGTGGCTGCTGATGGCGGTCGGGGCCGGCGTAGCATTGGCGTTGACCGTAGCGGTTGCCGGCTTGTTCCTGATTCTCGTGCCGGTGGTCCTGATCGGCGGCTTCATCGCCAACCTGGTGCTTCGCAGCAGCCTTCGGGCCGGACCGAATGTCGCCAAACCCGGACCCGAGGTGATCGAGGGCCAATATCAGGTCATCGAGGTCGATCGGCGGCGGCGTTAGGTTCTCATGCCGTGTTGGCGCAGCAGATCGTAGAGGGTTGGGCGGCTGACGCCGATCATCCGTGCCGCCAGGGATAGGTTGCCGTCCGCTCGCGCCAGCGCCCGCTGCAACACGGTGCGCTCGACCAGGTCGCGGCACAGTCGCAGGTCGAGTTCGGGCGGCTGGTCGGGTTCGGATGTCAGATCGAGGTCCTCGGGCCCGATCTGCTGGCCGTCGGCCATGATCACGGCCCGCTTCACCCGGTTCTGCAACTCGCGCACATTGCCGGGCCAGGCGTAGGCGTCGAGCGCGCTTAGCGCCGCGGCGCTGAAGCCCTTGATAGGGCGGTTTTGAGTTCCGCTATACTGCGCCAGAAAATGCCGTGCCATGAGGACGGCATCGCCGACGCGGTCGCGCAATGGCGGGATATGCACGCTGATCTCGGCCAGGCGATAGTACAGATCCTCCCGGAACGAGCCTTCCTGGAGCAGTTTGTGCAGGTCGCGATGGGTGGCGCAGACCACCCGGACGTCGACTTCGATCTCCTTGCGGCCGCCGAGTCGCTCGACCACCCGCTCTTGCAGGAAGCGCAGCAGCTTGGCCTGCAGGCTGAGGGGCAGGTCGCCGATCTCGTCGAGGAACAAGGTGCCGCGATGGGCATGTTCGATCTTGCCCACCGTCTGCTTGACCGCGCCGGTGAAGGCGCCCCGCTCGTAGCCGAACAGCTCGGATTCGAGCAAGGTCTCCGGGATGGCGGCGCAATTGATCGCAACGAAGCGCTGCCGGCTCCGGGTGCTGGCGGCGTGCAATGCACGAGCCATCACTTCCTTGCCGCAGCCGCTCTCACCGGTCAGCACGACGCTGACGTCGGCCGGCGCTACCCGCTCGATGGCCCGGCACACCTTGAGGATGGCGGGACTGCTGCCGACGAATATTCCGGCGCAACCACGGGAGGACGCGCGATAGTCCGCCGTTACCACGGCCGGCGTCGAAGGAAGCGGAATGGCTTCCACGGTTGCCAAACCCCAAGATGCATAACGTTCCATCATGTCACCGCTAAATTCCACTGTGTGGTTGAATTGGAAACTTCATTCGGCACTTGGGCATCTAAGGTTGAACCTTGTGCGCTAGCCGAGAGAACTAGCCTCCTCAATGTGAGGATTAGTCCCACTTTCCATAGCAGCCACCTCTAGGCGACCATAAATTCCATGCAATATGCTATGTCAATACTTTGCCGTTTCCGAGATGTGGTACCATCAGCTGCTGGTATGATGATAATACCATGAGGCTGGCGCCGCCGGCAGCAGCTACGTCGCACCTGCGGAAGCTACACTATATGGCGACGGCACGCCTATATAGTTCGCGTTTCAAGTTCATTTGGCGCGTGGTGGGCCGATGTGAAGGCTTGCGCCGGACTGTGCCTCTCTCTATCGGGCAAAGCCGCCACTCGTCCAGGAAGGGGAGCGCATGAGCTCCGAGCTGGTCCTCGCCGACGCCAGGATCGTGACCGACGATTCGGTGGTCGCTGGTGCGCTGGTCGTGCGCGACGGACGGATTGCCGAGGTGATCGAGGGCGGCAGGGTCGGCACCGACGATTTGGCTGGAGACTGGCTGCTGCCGGGCCTGGTCGAGCTCCACACCGACAATCTCGAACGATTGTTCAACCCGCGCCCCGGTGTCCGCTGGCCCGCGGATGCGGCTATGCTGACGCACGATTCACAGGTGGCCGCGGCTGGCATCACCACCGTCTGCGATGCGGTCTGCGTCGGCTTCTACGGCGGCAAGAGCGAGCGGCTGGACTATCTCAACCTGTCGATCGACGTGCTGCGGCGTGCTCGGGCGGCGGACGCGCTCAAGGCCGAGCATTTTCTGCATCTGCGCCTGGAACTGACCGATCCGCACATGCTGGAGCTGTTCGTGCCGTTGATGGGCGACCCGTCCTTGCGGCTGGTCTCGTTCATGGACCACACGCCGGGCCAGCGGCAATGGCGCGACCTCGCTGCCTACCGCAGCTTCAGCCTGGGCCGCGAGGTCCACAACGAGGCCGAGTTCGACGCCATGGTGGCGCGTCGCGTGCGCAATCAGCAAGACCATGGGGTGCGGCATCGCGCCGAGGTGCTGCGGCTGCTTGCGGGCCATGCCGCGGTGCGTGCGAGCCACGATGACGCGACCTTGGCGCATGTCGAAGAGGCACGCGCCTGCGGCTGCTCGATCGCGGAGTTCCCTACGACGCTGCGGGCAGCCGAAGCGGCGCGCGCGGCCGGAATGGCGATCGTGATGGGCGCGCCCAACCTGGTCATCGGCGGCTCGCACTCCGGCAATGTCTCGGCAGCCGAGCTGGTCCGGCTGGGCTTGCTGGACGTCTTCTCGTCCGACTACGTCCCGGCCAGCCTGTTGCAGGCAGCTTTCCTGCTGCACGAAGGTTTCGGCATCGCGATGCCGCAGGCAATTGCGCCGGTGACCCGCACGCCGGCCGATCTGCTGGGGCTCGCGGACCGGGGGCGGATCGCGCCCGGCCGGCGGGCCGATTTGGTGCGGGTCCGTGTCGTCGGCACGACCCCGACCGTGGTGGCGGTCTGGCGCGAAGGCCGGCGCATCGGTTGAAGGTTCCGGATCGGCTTCGCCGTGCAGGCGGGGCGCATGGGAGCAGGTGGGCCGGTGGGAGTTGCGGACCCCGCGCAACCCTGGTTGAAGTCGCGCTGGGTCACCCTCCGCAACGACCCGACCCGCATGGGAGCGCTAGCGATGAGCGACGAGACCGATACCGTCGGCGATTACGGCCTGCTGGACACCCGCTATGCGCTCTACTTCGCCCCCCCGCCCGGGAGCCCGCTGAAGCAGCTGGCGGACGCCTGGCTGGGGCGCGACCCGGACATCGACGAGCGGGTGCCGCAGCCGGTCGTGGCCGACATTGCGCCTGAGCGGCTCCACGAGATTACCGCAATGCCGCGTCACTACGGCTTCCACGCAACCTTGAAGGCCCCGTTCGCGCCGGCGCCGGGCCTCGAAGCCGACGCGCTGCTGGGCGATGTCGAAGCGTTCGCGCGCGGTCGCAAGCCGTGTCATGTCAGGCTTGTGGTGGGCGAGCTCGACGGTTTCCTCGCCCTGGTGCCGGCCGCACCGTCGCCGGAACTCAATCATCTGGCGGCGGATTGCGTCCGGGAGTTCGACCGGTTTCGCGCACCGCTTACCGATGCGGAACGCGCACGCCGGCGCCCGGAACTCCTGTCCGAGCAGGAGCGTGACCATTTCGAGCGCTGGGGCTACCCGTACGTGCTGGACCGGTTCCGCTTCCACATGACCCTTACCGGCCCGCTCGACGAGCCGGAACGGGGCATGGTCAAGACCGTCCTCGAGCATGCGTTCGCACCGCTCCTGGCCCAGCCGCTGGCGGTCGACCAGCTGGCGCTGTTCACCCAGACGCATCGGGTGGCGCCGTTCCGGGTGGTCGCCCGGTTCCCGTTCCGCAGCTGAACCGCAACGTGGCGGGAGCGGTCGTCCCGGGCTCGGGAGCATTCATCGCGCTGATCGCGGCCATGACCGCGATGACGGCGATGACGATCGACATCAATCTCCCGGCAATTCCGGTCACCGCCAGAGATCTCGGGACGTCGCTGACCATGGCGCAGCTGACCGTGACCGTCTTCTTCGGCGGTTTTGCCATCGGCCAGCTGCTGTGGGGCTCGCTGTCGGACCGGATCGGCCGCAAGCCGGGAATCCTGATCGGGACGGTGCTCTACGAGATCGCCACCGTTGGCTGCGCGCTGGCGCCCGACATCGGGACGCTGCTGACGCTGCGCGTGATCCAAGGGATCGGCGCCGGGGCCGGGGCGGTGCTGGGCCGGGCGATCATCCGCGACCTGTTCCAGGGCGCCCAGATGGCACGCATCCTGTCGCTGGTCATGGCGGCGTTCATCCTGGCGCCGATCGTGGCGCCGTCGATCGGCGCCGTGATCCTCACCTTCGCATCCTGGCGCTGGATCTTCGGATTCCTCGCCATCTACGGCGCTGTCGTTCTGGTCCTCGCGGCCGTCTTCCTCGACGAGACGCTCAAAGTGAAGGACCTCAACGCGCTGGATCCTGGCGCGGCTGCTCGGTTCATTTGCGGCCGTCTTCCGTGATCCACGCAGCCGCTCCTGGGCCGCCGTGGTCACGCTGGCGCTCGGTCCGCTGACCATCTACCTCGCGAACTCCTCGGCCGTGCTCATGGCCGGCTACGGCCTGACGGCTTCGCAGTTCGGCATCGCCTTCGCGGTGGTCGCGGTCTGCTCCTCGGCCGGCAGCCTGCTGAATTCGCGCCTGGTCCGCCGGACGCCCCTGGCACGCGTGGTCGTCCTTGCGCAGGCCGGGAGTGTCGCGATGCTGGTGGGAGCACTGGCCCTGGCGATCACCCGGACTGGTGGTGCCTGGCCGCTCGTTGCTACGCTCGCTTTGTACTTCGTCTCGTTCGGCCTGATCGTCTCCAACGCGACCACGCTGGCGCTGGAGCCGCACGGCGCGGCCGCTGGTTCGGCCGCGGCCGCGCTGGGCTTCATCCAGACCGTGGTGCCGGCGCTGATCGCCAGCGGCATCGCCGCACTCTACGACGGCACCGCGGTGCCGATGGTGGCGGCGATGCTGCTGCTCAGTGCGCTGGGCTGGCTGATCGGCGCGCGCCATAAGGCGGACAGGGCAGCAGCATCGCCGTGACTCAAGCCGCGAGACCCTTGGCGAACGGCAGAACCGTGACCGTCTTGCCGGTAGCCGCGCGATAGGCATTGGCCACCGCCGGACCGATCGGCGGCACGCCCGGCTCGCCGACGCCGGTCGGCCGTTCGCTCGATGGCATGATGTGGACCTCGACCTTCGGCATCTCGTCCAACCGCAGCACCTCGTAGGTGTCGAAGTTGGTCTCCACGACCTTGCCGTCGTCGAGATTGATCGCCTGGTGGAGGATGGCGCCGAGGCCGAACCCGATCCCGCCCTCCATCTGCGCCTTGATCACGTCTGGATTGACCGCGACTCCGCAGTCGACGGCGCACACCACCCGCTCGACTTTCGGCCGCCCCTGATCGTCGAGCGTGATCTCGGCGACCTGTGCCACGAACGTGTTGAACGCCTCGTGGACCGCGATGCCGCGAAAGCGCCCTTCGGGCAGTGGCGTGGTCCAGCCCGCCTTCTCGGCCGCCAGCCGCAGCACGCCGGCGTGGCGTGGATGATCCTGCATGTGCGCCAGCCGGAACTCGACCGGATCCTTGCCGGCCGCTGCCGCGAGGGAGTCGATCATCACTTCGGTGGCGTAGGCGGTGTGGGTATGGCCCACGGAGCGCCACCACAGGACCGGCACGGCCGACGTGGTCGTGACCAGATCGACCGCGATGTGGGGCACGGCATAGGCGAGGTCGGATGCGCCCTCGACGGAGGTGCCGTCGACGCCCTTGGCGACCGCCAGCGCCTCGAACGGTGTGCCGGTGAGGATCGACTGGCCGACGATCCGGTGCCGCCAGCCGACCAGCCTGCCGTCCGCGTCGACTCCGGCCTTGACGCTGTGGAAGTACATCGGCCGATAGCGGCCGCCGGTCATGTCGTCCTCGCGTGTCCACTGTACCCGGACCGGCGCCTGCCAGCCGATCGCCTTGCCGACCGCGACCGCCTCGGCGACGATATCGGCATCGGTAACCGCCCGGCGGCCGAAGCCGCCGCCGGTCATCATCACATGCAGCTTGACCTGCTCCTTCGGAATCCCCGCCACGCCGGCAGCGATCGCTTGGTAGAGGTCGGGGAGCTGATGGCCGCCCCACACCTCGAGCAGTCCATCCTGCAGCCGCGCCACCGCGTTGAGCGGCTCCATCGCGGCGTGCGCGAGGTAGGGAAACTCGAAGCTCGCCTCGACGACCTTGGCCGCACCGGCCAGAGACTTGTCCACGTCACCATCCTGCCTGGCGATGGCCGACTCGGTGCCGTTTGCCAACTTGCGATAATGGTCCATCAGCTCGGCGCTGCTGCGCTTCTCCGCCGTGCTCAGGTCCCAATCGACCTTGAGCGCCTCGCGGCCCTTGATCGCCGCCCACATGCCCTGAGCGACCACCGCGACGCCCTGCGGGATCTCCACCACGTCGACCACGCCCGCGACCTGGCGCGCGGCCCTGGCGTCGAACGACGCCACCTTGCCGCCGAACGCCGGCGCGTGCGTGACGACGGCGGTGAGCAGGCCCGGCAGCTGCACGTCGATCGTGTAGCCCTGCCGGCCGGTGGACTTGGCCGCCGAATCCAGGCGCCGCAGGTTGGGGTTGCCGATATAGGACCATTGCGCGGGCTGCTTGAGCACGGGCTCCGCTGGCGGTGCCAACTTGGCCGCGGCCTCGGCGAACTCGCCGAACGGCGCCTGTTTGCCACCGCCATGCGCAAGGATGCCTGCCCGTACGGTGATCTGGTCGGGAGGGACATCCCATGCCGTGGCGGCCGCCTCGACCAGCATCGCCCGGGCTGCGGCCCCGGCCTGGCGGTAGCGGTCCCAAGAGCTGGGAATCGCCGTCGAGCCGCCGGTCCCCTGGGCAACGCCGCCCCACATCATGTTGCCGTAGAGCTTGAGGTTGCCGGCAGCGCCGTCGACGCGCATCTGCGCCCAATCGGCGTCGAGTTCCTCAGCGACCAGCGTCGCGAGGCCGGTATAGATGCCCTGACCCATGTCCATGTGCGCCGACAGCACGGTCACCGTATTGTCGGGCGCGATCACCAAGTAGGCGTCGAAGGGGTTCGTGCCGGCCTCGGCGGCACTGGCGATCCGGCGCAGCGCCGGGCTGAAGCCGAGCGTCAGAGCTGCCGTCGTGCCGACGAGGAAGCCGCGGCGCGAAGGCCGCAATGCAGTAGCGAGCATGGTTCAGGCCCTCATCGTCGCGGCAGCTTCGTGGATCGCGGCGCGGATGCGTTGATAGGTGGCGCATCGACAGACATTGCCGTTCATCGCTGCGTCGATGTCGGAATCGGACGGTGCCGGGTTATCGGTCAGCAGCGCGGTGGCGGCCATCACTTGGCCCGACTGGCAGTAGCCGCACTGGACCACGTCCAGCTTCTGCCACGCAGCCTGGACCGCCTGGGCGGGCTTGCCGGCGATGCCTTCGATCGTCGTGATCTTCATGTCCACGGCGCCCTCCACAGGCAGCGTGCAGGAACGTGTCGCCGTGCCGTCCACATGCACCGTGCAGGCGCCGCAGGCGGCGATCCCGCAGCCGAATTTCGTGCCGGTCAGGCCCAGCGTGTCGCGCAGGACCCAGAGCAAAGGCGTATCCCCGGGGACGTCGACCTCGACGTTTTGATCGTTGACGTTGAGCCTGAATGCCATGCGCGCCTCTCCCCAGGTTGCACACTTCGAGTTAGTCGGCATTTCGGAGCCGTTCCAGTCATACGAACGCATGAGACACCTGAGGTTGGCGCCTGCGTGCTGCGGTGCGGCAACGAAGATCTTTCGACGGCAAGGGCGGTCCGCTATAGCGGCGGCGCCCTGACTTGGGAGACGAACGCATGCCCGCCACCATCCGCCCGCGCCGCAGCATCCTCTACATGCCGGGCTCGAACCCGCGCGCCATGGAGAAGGGTCGTGCGCTCCCGGCCGACGGCCTGATCTTCGACCTCGAGGACGCGGTGGCGCCCGACGCCAAGCGCGATGGCCGGCTGGAGATCGCCAAGGCGCTGGAAGATCGCGACGCCTACGCGTGGCGCGAGCTGATCGTGCGGGTCAACGGGTTGGACACGCCATGGGGACATGCCGACCTCACCGCGATGGCGCGCGCCGGCGCCGATGCGATCCTGCTGCCGAAGGTCGAGGGCTCGGATACGGTGCGCCGCGCGCTGCACGTGCTGGCGCTGGCCGGCGCACCGTCCAGCCTCGCGATCTGGTGCATGATCGAGAACTCCGCGCGGGATTCTCCACGCCGAGGAGATCGCGGACACCGAGCACGTGCAGTGCATCGTCATGGGCACATCCGACCTGACCAAGGACCTGCAGGCGCACCACACCCCGGCACGGCTGCCGATGATGGTGTCGCTGGGCACCTGCCTGCTCGCGGCCCGTGCGGCGCGGATCTCGATCCTCGACGGCGTGCATCTCGATCTCGACGATGAGGCCGGCTTTGCCGAGTCGTGCCACCAGGGGCGCGATCTCGGCTTCGACGGCCGCACGCTGATCCACCCGAGGCAGATCGCACCGGCCAACGCGGCGTTCGGTCCGGCGGACGCCGAGGTTGCCTGGGCGCGCAGGATCATCGAGGCCTATGACGCGGCCAGGGCCGCGGGCAAGGGTGTCGTCGTGGTCGACGGCAAGCTGGTGGAGAACCTCCATGTGCTCGAGGCGCGCCGCCTCGTGGCGCTGGCCGAGATGATCACGGAACGCACGAGCTGATCGCCCGACGCCGCTCAGCCCTACGGGCGCGCGCGCCACAGGGCCGGATTGTCGGCGGCGGCCGGCCCACCGAACAGGCCGTTCGGCCGTAGCGCCAGCATCAACGCCAGCAGCGCGAACACCGCGACCTCGCGGTAGGTGCCGGGCAGGTAGCCGCCCCAGAGCGTCTCCAGCAGGCCGATCAGCACGCCGCCCAGCGCCGCGCCCGGCACGGAGCCGATGCCGCCGACCACGGCGGCAGTGAGCGCCTTGAAGCCCCACAGCGCGCCCATGGCGAAGCCGACGATGCCGTAGTGGGCGGCGATGACGAACCCGGCCACGGCTGCCAGCGTGCTGCCGAGCACGCAGGTGAGCGCGACGGTTCGGTCGACGTTGACGCCGACCAGGGCCGCCGCCGCCGGATCCTCGGCGCAGGCGCGAAAGCCGCGGCCGAATGCGGTCCGGCTCAGCAACCAGGCGACCGCGCCGACGGCGGCCAGCGCCAAGGCGGCGAGCAGGATCTGGCCCAGATTGACCACGATCCGGCTGCCGCCGTCGAGCGCCAGCGGTTGGGTGAAGAATGGCTGCAGCCAGCGCTGGCGCGAGCCGGCCAGCAGGCGCAGCGCCTCGCTGAGCGCGATGCCGAGCCCGATGGTGGCGATGAGCAGCGCCTGCGAGCCGCGCTGCTGCAACGGCCGGAAGATCATGCCGTACAGGACCGCACCGAGCGCGGCCCCGGTCAGCGCAGCAAACAGCAAACCGGCCAGCGCCATGCCCGTCGAGCCCGCGCCCAGGCCGCTGGTGGCGACCAGGATGCCGCTCAACGCCGCGAATGCGCCCACCGTGGCGAACTCGCCAAACGCGAGGTTGATGCGCCCCGTGATGCCGTAGATCAGCGCGTAGCCGGTCGCGAGCAGGGCGTAGATCGCCGCCGGGGCCAGCGCATTGATCAGCTGCTGGGCGAGGAACGCCCATGCTGTGAGGCGGGTCGCGGTCGGCTTGTCCGCCAAGCCCAATCCGTAGGTCTTGAGCAGAAACAGTGTGATGGGCGAGATCGGGCCGGTCCGCGGCAGGACGACGGAGACCAGATCCAGTCCGTCGCTCTCCAGTCCTTGCGTCGCAAAGTGGCAGACGAGAGTCTGGCGCGTCAGTGCCTCCGGGTAGGACACCATGATCGTCTCGCCCGGCGCCGTCTCGTGGCCGAGAGGCACTACGCCGGGGATCAGCGCCTCCAGCGCCTGCTCGCAGATGCGGACCCGCGCCAGCTCGCTCGAGGTGCAGGCCGCAAGCAAGGTCAGCACGAGACCGGCCAGCATGGATCTCAGGCACATGGCCGACGGAAGCTGCGCCAATCGGTCGCCTGTGCGCGACCGCCACCGCCGACTAGCGGTGCTGCGATGCAGCATGATTGTCGGCATGGAGCGACATGAGCAAGACAGCTACCGGTAATTTCTTCGAGGATTTCCGGATCGGGCAGGAGATCCGCCACGCCACGGCGCGCACGGTGACCACCGGCGAGGCCGCACTCTACTTGGCGATGACCGGCTCCCGCTTCTTGCAGCACTGCTCGGACCCGTTCGCAAGGTCGAACGGGCTGCCGGCCGCGCCATTCGAGGATCTGCTCACCTTCCACCTCGTGTTCGGCCGTACCGTACCCGACGTGTCGCTCAACGCCGTCGCCAATCTAGGCTACGCGGACGGCCGCTTTCTCGGGCTGGTCTATCCCGGCGATACGCTGGTGGCGCGCTCGCAGGTGATCGGCCTCAAGGAGACCTCGAGCGGGCAGACCGGTATCGTCTGGGTGCGCAGCCAGGGCTGCAAGAGCGACGGCACGCCGGTGCTGGAATACACACGCTGGGTTATGGTCAGGAAACGCGATCCCGCCTCGCCGCCGCCGATCCCGGTCACGCCTGACCTCCCGAGCCACGTCACGGCCGACCGGCTGGTGGTGCCGGCAGGCTTGCGGCTCACCCGCATCGACCCGGTCGAGACCGGCTCGCCCTACTTCTTCGAGGATTTCGTCGCCGGCGAGCGGATCGACCATGTCGACGGCATGGGAGTGATGGAGAGCGAGAACCGGCTGGCCACCCGCCTCTACCAGAATGGTGCGCGCGTCCATTTCAACGACCACACCGAGAAGCAGGGCCGGCTCGGCGCCTGCATCGTCTATGGCGGCGTGGTGATGTCGCTGGCGCGGGCGCTCTCGTTCAACGGCCTCGGCAACGGCCTGCATCTGTTGGCGCTGAACGGCGGCAGCCACGTCAACCCATGCCGGGCCGGCGATACCATCTATGCGTGGTCGGAAGTGCTGGAGACCGCCGAGCTGGGCGGGCGTCGCGATGTGGGCGCTTTGCGGCTGCGGCTGGTGGCCACGAAGGACCTTCCCTGTCGCGATTACCCGTTGCGCGATGCCAGCGGCCGATACCTGCCCGAGATCCTGCTTGACCTCGACTACTGGATACTCGTGCCGCGCCGAGCTGTTGCGGTGTGAGCGGTCGAAGCGGGCTCGAGGATCAGGATGCACGCAAGGAATTTCAGGCCGGCTCAGTCGGCGAGGACATATATCCATGCGTCCACGATGCCGTCACCCGTGCAGACTTGCGTGACGACGCGCCGGTAGCCCGGCCCTTCGAACGCGTCGAGGCGGGACCAGTGATCGGGAAGTGTCGGCGACTCGAAGAGGTGGATCTCCACAGCAGAGCCTAGCGGGTCGAGAACCAATCCGGGATAGCCGAGCGCTGCCCCCCAGCCGGCCTCGACAAGCCTGCCTCTGACCGTGCCGAGCGACCAATTTCCCCTCAGTTCCGCGAGTTGATGGTGATTGACTCGGCCGGGCGCCAATGTCCCGTATGTTGCAAAGCGCGTATCCGCCGATCCGGTCCGACCCGTCATTCCGGCACCTGAGCAAGAGACTTCCAAGTGCTATTGCTCCTGAAGCATCGGCGGGAGCGCAAGGACAATCTGGTCAGGCGTGCCCGGTCGGTTGATGCACCGCTGCCGCACCGCAGTCGCAATTTGCCCCGGCACCGCTTTACACCGAGCGTTGCGGCTGGCCGTCCGACCCGCAGCTTGCGACCATACGGACCGAAAGCGCCTGCAGAGAGGCGCGGCTGCGCGGGGGAACGAACGCAAATGCGTTGGACGGGGCTGGCAGCTGGGCTGACTGCGGGCATGCTCGCCGGCTGCAGCCTCGTCGGCCCGGATTTCGCGACCCCTGACGCACAGCTGAACCCGGAATGGCTCGATTCGGGCAAATCCCGGATCGTGTCGGAACCAGCCGAGAATGCGCTATGGTGGCGGACGTTCGATGATCCGGCACTGACCGCTCTGGTCGAGCGCGGCTACCAGCAGAACCTGCCGCTGCAGGCCGCCGGCGCCCAGGTGCTGCAGGCGCGGGCTCAATTGGCGACCGCGATCGGCGAGGAATATCCCCAGCAGCAGCAGGCGGTCGGTTCCCTGCTCCACGAGCGCGAGAGCGCCCGCAGCGCCGGCGCGCCGATCGGCGACGCCTCGCTGCTGGAATATTCGAGCGATTCCCTGGGCGTGCAGGCGGCCTGGGAGATCGATCTCTGGGGCAAGTTTCGGCGCTCGGTCGAATCCGCCGACGCAACCTTGGCCGCCAGCGTCGCCAACTACGACGACGTGCTGGTCAGCCTCACCGCCGACCTCGCCACGTCCTACCTCCAGCTCCGCACGCTGCAACAGCAACGCGCGGTGGCGCTGGCCAACGTCAAGGTGCAGGAGGAAGGGCTGCAGATCGCGACCGCCCGTTTTCGCGGCGGCACGACCGACGAGCGCGACGTCGAGCAGGCGAAGACCATCCTGGCCTCGACCAAGGCCAGCGTGCCTCAGCTCGAGCAACAGATCGAGCAGACGAAGAATGCGATCGCGACCCTGATCGGTCTGCCGCCGGGGCCGCTCGACGATCTGCTCGGCGATTCCAAAGGCATCCCGCTGGCACCCTCGCAGGTAGCGATCGGCATTCCGGCCGAGTTGCTGCGGCGCCGGCCGGATATCCGCGAGGCCGAAGCGGTGGCGGCGGAGCAGAGTGCTCTGATCGGCGTGCAGAAGGCGGACCTCTACCCGGCCTTCTCGCTGACCGGCTCATTCGGCTTCGCGGCTAGCAGCTGGTCGCAGTTCAACCTGACCGACATCTTCCAGAGCCGCAGCCGCACCTTCGCGTTCGGGCCGTCGTTCGTCTGGGACTTCCTGAACTACGGACGGATCGAGAATGCCGTCCGTGCCCAGGACGCGGCCTTCCAGGCGGCCCTGACCAGCTACCAGAACACCGTGCTCGTGGCGCAGCAGGAGGTGGAGAACGGGCTGATCGGGTTCCGCAAGCAGCAGGAGCGCGCGAGGTTCCTGAGCGAGGCCGTGCGCGCGGCCGAACGCTCGCGCCAGCTGGCGATGATCCAGTACCAGAACGGCGTTACCGACTTCACCACCGTGCTGACCGCCGAGCAGCAGCTGCTGGAGCAGCAGGACGCGCTGGCGATCACGGCCGGGGCGATCCCGACCAATCTGGTCTCCGCCTATCGGGCGCTCGGCGGCGGCTGGCAGATTCGCGAGGGCAGGTCGTTCTTGCCGCCGCAGACGGTCGAGGCGATGGCGCAGCGGACCAATTGGGGTCGGCTCCTGGCTTACGAGGTCAAGGTGCCGCCCGTGCCGGTACCGCGGCCGGAGCTGCCTCGGCTGCCCGAACCATGAGGTGCCGCCCCATGCTCCGGACCATGTTCATCGGCGCCGCCGGCCTCGTGCTGCTGGCCGCCTGCAAGGACGAGCAGCGCAACGCCTATGTGGCGCCGCCGCCCCCGCCGGTGACGGTGGCGACACCCACCGTGCAGACGGTGACCGACTATGTCGAGCTGACGGGCACAACTTCGGCGGTCGCGACCGTCCAGCTGGTGGCGCGGGTCGCGGGCTTTCTCGAGCAGGTCCATTTCGCCGACGGTGCGCGGGTGAAGCAGGGCGACCTGCTGTTCACCATCCAGCAGGACACCTATCAGGCGCAGCTGCAGCAGGCGCAGTCGGAAGTCGGTGCCGTCCAGGCCAAGCTGGAGCAGGCGCAGACCGAATTCGCGCGCTATTCCGGCCTGTTCAAGCAGAAGGCGGCCTCGGCGGTCGACGTCGACACCTGGCGCGCCAATCTCGACGGTGCGCAGGCCGACCTCCTGGGCGCGCAGGCGAAGGTCGAGCTGGCGCAGATCAATCTGGGCTACACGACGGTCAATGCGCCGTTCGAAGGCCGCATGGGCCGCCACCTGATCGACGCCGGCAATCTGGTCGGCCCCGGCGGGGCGGGGAGCGTATTGGCCGAGATCAACCAGATCGATCCGATCTACGCCTACTTCACGATCAATGAGCGCGACCTCCTGCGCGTTCGGGCGCAACGTGCCAAGGCCGGCAAGACGGGCGTGCCCGCCGACCAGGTGCTCGAGCTGGGGGTCGCCGACGAGAGTGGTTTCCCGCACCAGGGCAAGCTCGATTTCGCCGCCATCACGCTGACGGCGGGCACCGGTACGCTGGAGTTGCGCGGCATCTTCCCGAATCCCGACTATGCCCTGCTGCCGGGTCTGTTCGCGCGCATCCGCGCCCCGCTCGACGAACGGCCAGGCGCGCTGCTCGTGCCGCAGCTCGCGATCGGTCGCGACCAGGCCGGGCCCTACGTCCTGACGGTGGGGGCCGACGACGTGGTGCAGCGCACCGGCATCCAGCTGGCCCAGACCGTGGGCCCGCTGCAGGTGGTGCAAAGCGGCCTCACCGCCACGGACCGCGTGATCGTCGACGGCCTGGTGCGCGCCGTGCCCGGCCGCAAGGTGACACCGCACGAGGCTGCGGCGGGTGCTCAGGCCAAGCCCGCGGTCCAGGGCGGCTAGCGGCCCATGTTCTCGAAATTCTTCATCGATCGGCCGATCTTCGCCGGTGTCGTCGCGATCGTCACCGTGCTGCTGGGCGTGGTCGCCGCCCTGCGGCTGCCCGTGGCGCAGTATCCGAACATCACGCCGCCCACGATCTACGTCACCACCAGCTACCCGGGTGCCAACGCCAGCACGGTCGCGAACACGGTGGGCATCCCGATCGAGCAGCAGGTCAACGGCGTGCCGGGCATGCTCTACATGCAGTCCTACAGCGCGTCGGACGGGACCTACACGCTGATCGTGACCTTCGACGTCGGCAGCGACATGGATACGGCGCAGACCCTGGTCTACCAGCGCGTCGCGATCGCGCTGGCCCAACTGCCGCCGCAGGTCTCCGCGCAGGGCGTCACGGTCAAGCAGCAGTCGACCAGCATTCTGCTGTTCGCCAACCTGATCTCGCCCACGGGCGTCTTCGACAGCCTGTTCCTCACCAATTACGGTGCCATCAACCTGCAGAACGAGCTGGCCCGCGTTCCCGGCGTGGCGCAGGTCAAGGTGCTGGGCGCCGGCACCTACAGCATGCGCTTGTGGCTCGACCCGCAGAAGATGCAGAGCTTCGGCCTGGTGCCGGACGACGTGATCCATGGCCTGCAGCAGCAGAACGTCCAGGTGGCTGCCGGTCAGGTCGGCATCCCGCCGCAGCCCTCCGACCAGGCTTTCCAGTTCACGATCAACCTGCTCGGCCGGCTCGATCAGGTGTCCCAGTTCGAGGAGATCGTGGTCAAGGCGGCCACCACCGGCGGCGGTCAGATCGTCCGCGTCCGTGACGTGGCGCGGGTCGAGCTGGGGGCGCAGACCTACAGCAACTTCTCCTTTTTGACCGGCCAGCCCACCGCGGGCATCGCGATCTACCAGCTGCCGACCGCGAACGCGCTGTCGGTGGAGCAGGCGGTCAAGGCGAAGCTGGAGCAGCTCAAGGCCTCGTTCCCGCAAGGCGTCGACTATACGATCCTGTTCGACACCACGACCTTCGTCCACGAGGCCATCGACGGCGTCGTCAAGACGCTGATCGAGGCCGGCATCCTGGTCTTCTTGACCATCTTCATCTTCCTCCAGGATTGGCGCGGCACGCTGATCCCGACCATCACCATCCCGGTCTCGCTGGTCGGCACCTTCGCCCTGCTCGCGGCCTTCGGCCTGACGATCAACCTGATCTCGCTGTTCGGACTCGTCCTCGCCATCGCCATCGTGGTCGACGACGCCATCGTCGTGGTCGAGAACGTCTGGCGCATCATGGAGCAGGAGAATGTCGGGCCGAAGGAGGCCGCGATCAAGGCGATGGACGAGCTGGGCGGGGCCATCGCCGGCGTCACCTTGACCTTGATGTCGGTGTTCGTGCCGGCCTCGTTCCTGCCCGGCATCACCGGCCAGATCTACCAGCAGTTCGCGCTGGTGCTCGCCTCGTCGACGGCACTCAGCGCCATCAACGCGCTCACTCTGACCCCGGCTTTGTGCGCGATCATCCTGCGCAAGCCGGAGCCGCCGAAGTTCTTTCTGTTCCGCTGGTTCAACAGCGGCTTCGGCAAATTGACCAGGGGCCAGACCGCCACCGTCGGCTTCATGATCCGGCGCAAATTCGTCACCGTGGCGCTGTTCCTGGGCATCCTCGCCTTGGGCGCCACCGGCTTCATGCGGCTGCCGACCGGCTTTCTGCCCGAGGAGGACCAGGGCTACGCGATCCTCGGCATCCAGCTGCCGAGTGCCGCCTCGCTGGCGCGCACCGAGGCGACCGTCAAGCAGGTCGACGCCGCGCTCAAGGGCACGCCCGGGCTCGCCGGCTGGGTGAGCATCGGCGGCCTCTCTCTGCTCGACAGCAGCACCACGCTGGCCAACGGTGCCGTGATGTACCTGGTCTTCACGCCGTTCGCCGAGCGGGAGAAGCAGGGGATCGATCAGCAGACCATCATCGCGGACGTCCGCCGGCGCGTGGCGGCGGTCCAGTCGGCGGTCATCTTTCCGCTGATCCCGCCGGCCATCCCGGGGCTCGGCGTCTCGAGCGGCTTCCAGATGCAGCTCGAGCTGCAGGGCGGCAGCACGGACCTCAACCTGCTGGCGGCCTCGGCCCTGTCCTTGATCGAGGCGGCGCGCAGCCAGTCGGGGATCGCCGCGGTCAACACCTCGTTCCGCAACGACGTGCCGCAGATCTTCGTCGACGTCGACCGGACGCAGGCGGAGAGCCTGGGCGTGCAGATCGGCGACGTGTTCGCGACCCTGCAGTCCTACATGGGCTCGAGCTACGTCAACCAGTTCAACCTGTTCAACCAGAGCTATCAGACCTACGTCCAGGCCGACAGCCGGTTCCGCCTCGAGCCGCGCGACATCGAGCAGCTCCGTACCCGCAGCACGGCGGGAGACATGGTGCCGCTCGGCGCGCTCGCCAGCATCTCCTACACCCAGGGTGCGGCGACGGTCTCGCGCTACAACCTCTACCCGACCGTCGG
Organism: uncultured Alphaproteobacteria bacterium; assembly: GCA_963798145.1. Taxonomy (GTDB): domain Bacteria; phylum Pseudomonadota; class Alphaproteobacteria; order Geminicoccales; family Geminicoccaceae; genus Benzoatithermus. Next base: position 633 of record CAWCSG010000005.1, on the reverse strand, counting down.
CCTGAACGGGTCCTCGGCGCCGGGCTTCAGCTCGGGCCAGACCATCGACCTGATGGCCCAGGCCGCGGCCGACAAGCTGCCGGCCAATGTCGGCTATTCCTGGACCGGCATGTCCTACCAGGAGCAGATCGTCGGCAATCAGGCGATCTTCATCTTCGCGCTGTCGATCCTGCTGGTCTATCTGGTCCTGGCCGCCCTCTACGAGAGCTGGACCAATCCGTTCGCCGTGATCCTGGCCGTGCCGCTGGCGCTGCTGGGCGTGGTCGGCGGCATGTTCGCGCGCAGCTTCGCCAACGACATGTACTGCCAGATCGGCATCGTCCTGATGATCGCGATGGCGGCCAAGAACGCGATCCTGGTGGTCGAGTTCGCCCGCGGCGAGCGCGAGAAGGGCCTGTCGCTGGCCGAGGCCGCGCTCAACGGCGCGCACGAGCGGTTCCGGCCGATCATGATGACCTCGCTCGCCTTCATCTTCGCGATGATCCCGCTCGCCACCGCGCAGGGCGCCGGCGCCGCGGGCCAGCAGGTGCTGGGCACCGCGGTGCTGGGCGGCATGATCACGGCCACCCTGTTCAACAATCTGTTCGTGCCGCCGTTCTACGTCATCCTGCAGAGCTTCAGCGACTGGCTGGG
>CAWCSG010000004.1:0-4603 GCA_963798145.1 uncultured Alphaproteobacteria bacterium | reverse complement strand
AACTCTGGACCTTCGTTCGCCCGCGCGCTGGCGCCTGGCAGCTGGCGGCGATCCAGCAGCCCTAGCCCAGGACCTGCTGCACCGGCCTCCGCGCCGAGAAGGGCAGCTGGTTTCCATGCCCGAACCGCATGACGAGGTCCGGACGGCGCCCGGGCAGGCCCACAAGGCTGGCTAGCTCCGGCCGCAGGTCGGCAACCTCGACGGGTTGATTGACGAAGGCGTGCTTGAGGCCGAGCACGGTCGCCTGCAGCGCGAACCGCTGGCAGGCGCGCCCGGCAAGAACCCAGTGCTCCCGATCAGCGCGCTGCGCCACGAAGACCGCGATCCCGGCCGAGGACGCGATCTGGCGGGCATATTTGTCGTTCTCGGCGGCGGCGGTGAAGACCAGGTCGAACAGGCGCGGCCCGAGCCAGGCCGGAAGCGCCGGACTGCCGCTTGCGGCGCTGAACAGGCCGTCGCCGGACAGGATCGCTTCGCGCGGGCTGAAACGCAGCCATGCCTTGAGCTCGCGCATGAACGCGGCATCGGCCAGCTGCGCGCCATTGCCGGCGACCACCAGATCGCGCACGCGGTCGATCTGTCGCCGCTCCGTGATCAGGACCAGATCGACGCCCGGCATGGCTGACGCGGCCAGGAGAGACCGCAGCTCGGCGGCCGGACCGGCTTGCCGTCATAGTCGGCCCGGGTCGATTGGCGCTTGGGGATCGCATCGAGCAAATCGGATTCGGCGGCAGCCGTGCCACCGAACGCGAATGCCACGGAACCGCCCTGCGCCGGCGCGAAGCGGAGCTCGCCCGGACGGCCGCGCGCACCGGCGGCGAGGGCGAGATTTGCGGCGGCACAGCCGAGGCTCACGAACAGGTGGTGATCGTCGGGGTCGACCACCGGAGTCCGCCGCGAGAAGTCCGGCAGGATCTCGATCCCGCCGGCAGAGATGCGAAACCGCCAGGGCTGGGTGTTGTGGCCGCTCGCCGCGAGCGTCGCGTAGCGAATGAGATCGGTCAGTTCCGGGGCTTGGGACAGCGCGGCACGGGTCGCCGCGACCGAGGCATCGTAGTCCGCCATGGAACCCATCTGCCGCAGCCCGAGATAGGCGGCACCGACACCGGCGAGGGCGACAGCGCCACCGCCTAGCAGGAGGTGCCGTCTATTGCCCATCGCCCTGCTGGCTCAACTGAACTGACCGCTCAGATAGTCTTTCGTCACCTGCTGGCGCGGGTCGTGGAATATCTGTTCAGTCGGTCCAGCCTCGACCAGATAGCCGGTGCGGCTGCCGTTGGCGATATCGACCGCGAAGAACATGGTCTGGTCGGCCACGCGCTGGGCCTCTTGCATGTTGTGGGTGACGATGACGATCGTATAGTCCTGCTTGAGCTCGATCATCAGCTCCTCGATGTGGCGCGTGGAGATGGGATCGAGGGCCGAGCAGGGCTCGTCCATCAGCAGCACTTCGGGCTCGGGTGCTGCGGCGCGGGCGATGCACAGGCGCTGCTGCTGGCCGCCGGAGAGCGAGAGGCCGTTGGCATTGAGCTTGTCCTTGACCTCGTCCCACAGGCCCGCCCGGCGCAGCGCGCGCTCGACCCATTCGTCCATGTCGCCGTCGAACCGGTTGAGGCGCAGGCCGAAGGCGACATTGTCGTAGATGCTCATCGAGAACGGGTTGGGCTGCTGGAAGACCATGCCGATATGGCGGCGGACCGACACCGGATCGACCGAACTGGCGTAGATGCTCTGGCCCAGGAACTGGACCCGACCCTCGAAGCGGAAGCTGGGGATCAGGTCGTTCATCCGGTTCAGGCTGCGCAGGACCGTGCTCTTGCCGCAGCCCGACGGGCCGATCAGGCCCACGATCGTGCCGCTCTCGATCGGCAGGTGGCTGTCGCGCACGGCCAGGAAGTCGCCGTAGAAGATCCGCTCGATCCGGCAGTCGATGGCCAGGATCGGCCGGGTTGCCTCCGCCGGCGGTGGCGATGGGGTGGGAACGGCGGGGCGCGCCGCCAGCTGGATCGCGCTCATTGCATCATCCTCCAGTGGTCAGACTTTGGGCCGCCCGACGAAGCGACTCAGGATATTGAAGGCGAGCACGATCAGCACGAGCACCAGGGACGCGGCCCAGGCCAGCTCGATCTGGTTCGGGAACGGCATGCTCGAAAAGTTGTAGATCAGGATCGACAGGGACGCGGTCGGCTGCGCCAGGCTCGTCAGCCAGAAATTGCTGAACAGTGCGGTGAAGATCAGCGGCGCCGATTCACCCGCTACGCGTGCGATCCCGAGCATGATGCCGGTCAGGATCCCCGGCAGCCCGGTCGGCAACGTGATCTGCCACACCACCTGGCTGGGCGTGCAGCCCATGCCGATGGCGGCCTCCTTCATCCGGGTCGGCACCATCCGCATCGCGTCCTCCGCGGTGAGGATCACCGTCGGCAGCATGAGCACGGCTAGCGCCACGCCGCCGGCGATCGCCGAGTAGGTGCCCATGGTGAGGACCAGGGCGGCGTAGACGAACACGCCGGCCAGGATCGACGGAAAGCCGGTCAGCACCTTGGCCAGGAACCGTGCTGCCGCCGCCAGCCGGCCCGTCGGCCGGAACTCGGCGAGATGGATCGCCGCGAGGACGCCCAAGGGGATGCTGATCGCGGCGGCGATGGCCGACATGACCAGTGTGCCCAGGACCGCGTTGCCGAAGCCGCCGCCGGTCATGAAGCCCGCCGGCGGCAGCTCGGTGAACAGCGCCAGGCCCAACCTGGCACCGCCCCGGACGACCAGCATGTAGAGGACGGAGAGCAAAGGGACGCTGGCCAGTGCCACGACCATGCACAAGGTGCCGGTCTGCAGCATGCTGCGCAGTGCCCGCCGGTCGGTGAAGGAGCGGTCCAGGCTGGCGCCTATCCGGGTGCCGAAGCGATCGAGGAGGGCGGTGGTGGCCATGGTCAGCTCTGGTCCTCCTTGTGGCTGCGGGCGCGCAGCCAGGAGCCGGCGATGTTGACCAGCAGGGTCACCGCGAGCAGCGCCAAAGCCGCGTACATCAGCGCCCCGCGCTCGGCCCGGGCGGCTTCGGGAAAGTTCGACGCCAGCAGGGAGGCCAGGGTGTTGGCGGGCGAGAACAGCGACAGGCTCACCGTGTTGGCGTTGCCGATCAGCATGGCCAGGGCCATGGTCTCGCCCAGCGCGCGGCCGAAGCCCAGGACGAGCGCGCTGAAGATGCCGCCGCTGGCGGTCGGCAGCATCACCATGGTGATGGCCTCCCAGCGGGTCGTGCCCATGCCGTAGACGCCTTCCTTCACCTTGTAGGGCACCCGATGCAGGGCATCCTGCGAGATCGCCGCCACGGTCGGCAGGATCATGATCGCGAGCACCAGGGCAGCCGGCAGCAGTCCCGGCCCGTTCAGCGACGTCCCGAACAGGGGGATCCAGCCCAGGGTCTCGTGCAGCCAATCCGCCGCCGGGCGGATGAACGGGATGACGACGAAGATGCCCCACAGCCCGAACACCACGCTCGGGATCGCGGCCAGCATCTCGATCATGGTGCAGAAGGCGGCTGCGACCCGGGGCGGCAGGAAATCCTGGGTCAAGAAGATCGCCACGGCCACGCCGGCGATCCCGCCGACCAGCAGCGCCAGCAGGGAGCTGTAGAGCGTGCCCCAGATCTCGGGAAAGACGCCGAACTCGTTGCTGCTGGCGTTCCAGACGCCGCGAACCAGAAAGCCGGCGCCATAGTCGCGGATCGCCGGCAGGGCCTGACGCGTCACCTCCCAGGCGATGTAGGCCATGAGGAGAACGATCGTCGCCGCAGCCGCGCTGGCGAGGGCGAAGAGCACCCGATCCGTTGTCCGCTCGACGCTGGATGGCGGTCGTGTGATCGATCCGGCACGGCGGGTCAAATCGTGTTCATCTGATGCGTCCTTCGGTTGTAGAGCACGGCGAAAAGCCAGCATCTCCAGGATTTAAATCCAGCCGATGCAGTGCACTATTGCTCTATTATTCAGCCAGCGACGTCGTTGGAGACAAATCACCCTTCACCGTACCAGTCGATTGTAGCCGTTTCGTGCGCGGTCGCGCTGCCGCCGCACGGCCCTCTGGGTCTTGGCGGTGACCTTTCCACGGATCATGGCACTGGGCGGATCCCTTGGCGTGATCGGGGTCGAGCTGCCGCTGGTCGAGACGGTGATCGCCTTTTCCGCCCTGGTGCCCGGTGGCGTGGTGGCCCTCGCCGTGCGTCCCCCGCTTTGGGTCGCCGGCCTGCCGGCGCACAGGCGGTGCGCGCCGGAGGTGCGCTGGTGGCGGTGGTGGGCTTCTGGTTTCTTCTGCCCGGCGGCACATGAGCGCTCCGCAGCGGGCGTTTTGGGCCGCACTTGTCGCACTGGCGGTGACGCCGGCAACGGGTAGCGCTTCGGGTCGCCGGCAGCTGGATTGCGGCGATCGCCGCCCTGATGCTCGGGCTCGACCTGCGCTGACGGCGCGACACCATTGCACCGGGGGCGGACTGCACCCGTTTCTGCTGGGGATACGATTTGCGCAACTGCATGCGAGGCCTCACAAGAAGCCGGCGCAAATCAAGCGAGGTTCCAGATGAGGCCCATTCGCGACGAGATCGCCGCCCTGG
>CAWCSG010000003.1:0-77130 GCA_963798145.1 uncultured Alphaproteobacteria bacterium | reverse complement strand
CCGCCCGCCGCAATGGCGCCCGCTCGCGCGGCCCGGTCACCGCCGAAGGCAAAGCCCGCAGCTCCCGCAACGCCCTCAAGCACGGCCTCGCCGCCCTGCAGCACTTCGTCCTGGAGGACGAAGCCCCCTCCGAGCTGGAGGAACTGGCGGCCCGCCTGATGGCCGAAATCGAACCCGAGAGCGAGATCGAGGCCCGGCTCGTGAAGCGCATGGCGATCGCCTTCTGGAAGAGCGAGCGCGCCGAGCGGATCGAGGTCGCCTTGTTCGACGCCGCCCCCAAGCTCCGCCCGCCCCAGGCCGGCTTCGAATGGGAGGTCGCCGACCCGCTGACCACCTTCGACCTCAAGCGCTTCAACGCCGTGCGCGGCTACCAGGCCCAGCAGGGCAGGGAGCTGTCCCGCTGCCTCAAGGAGCTGCGGCTGCTGCGCCGCGAGCCGCTCGCGGATTGCACGGGCGAACCCGAGCACACGTCCGCAGAAGGAACCCGAGCGCCTGCCCGAACCCGCCAACGACGACGCTGGCCGGTCCACTTTCGTCGAGCCTTCCAAGCGCGAAAATCCGTCGCCGAACGAACCCGGCCAGCCGGCCGCGCTCCGCGGTCGAGCTGCCTGATCCCCGGCTGGTCGTCGGCAGCCGGCTCCACGACATTTGGGGTCCGGCGCGCCCGCAGGGGGTCCAGGCGGGCCGTCTCGGCGGCAGGTGGCCCGCGTCCGAGCAGATGGACGAAGAGAGGCGTGCGTCCGCGGAGCGATGACGCGACGACGAGGCCTCGCTGCCGTGCTTTGCCGGTCATGCCGCCCATGTCGAATGGCAGTGCCTGTTGCGATCACCTCGATTCGGCTACCACGGATCGGTCATCGATGGAGGCCGTCATCAGCGCGCTACCGTCCGACTCTCATTCGACCAGCGGCGGCGGCGGCGCGATATATATCGACCGCCTGATCGCCCGCCTGGCGGACAGCGGCGCGGCGCCGGTCGTGCGCTGCCACGGTCGGGACACGACAGCCGCCACTCTCCTGCGATCGATCTTCCGCTATGCCCGCGCGCTCGCCGGGATCGACATCGGGCGCGGCAGCCTGGTGGCACTGTTCGCGCCGAACCGCCCGGATGCGCTGGCGATCCGCTACGCCGCCAACCTGCTCGGCGCGGCGGCGGTCTATCTTTCCGTGCCGTCCACGCCCGAGCGACGGGCCGAGCTGCTGGCCCTGATCGATCCCGAGCTGCTCGTCCTGTTTCCGGAGACCGCGCATCTGCTGCCGGGCCGGGTGAAGGCCCGTGTGGCCGGCGTCGGCGCTGCTTTGCCCGGTGCATCGCTGCGTCTCGACGAGCTGGCCGCAGCCCAGACGAGCGACCCGGTGCCGAGTCGGGCGCGGCCCGGCGATCTCGCGGTCATCGTCTCGTCAGGCGGCACCACCGGGGTCCCGAAGGGCAGCTGGCGCGACTTCGCCGCCTACACGGCCATGGTCGATGCGCCCAGCCCCGCGGACCGTCGGCAGCTGGTCAACGGCCACCTGGCCTACCTGTCCCAGGTCCTGGTCGACATCACGCTGCTGGGCGGCGGATCGGTGGTGCTGAAGGACGCCTACGAGGCGGCGGACACGCTGGCGACGATCGAGGCCGAGCGGATCACCGATCTGTTCCTGGTCGAGCCGCAGCTGTTCGAGGTCATGGATCACCCCGAGCTCGCGCTACGCGACCTGTCGTCCTTGCGGTCGATCACCCACATCGGCGCGTCCGCGCCGCCGACCCTGCGCCACCGCGCCCGCGCAGCGGCTCGGCGCCGTGCTGGCCCACACCTACGGCGCCAGCGAGATGGGCATCGTCAGCGCGCTCCCGCCTGCCGAGTACGATCCCGCCCACCCGGAGCGGTTTACGTCGGCCGGCCGCATCCACTCCCGGTGTCGAGGTCCGGTTCCGCCGCGACGACGGCACGCTCGCCGCCCCCGGCGAGATCGGCAGCATCGAGGTGCGCTCCCCGGCGATGGCCGGCGGTTACCGCAACCTGCCGGCCGTGCAGGCGGCGGCCTTTCGGGACGGCTGGTACCACACCGGCGACCTCGGACGCCTCGACCCGGACGGCTATCTGCACATCCTCGGCCGCAAGGTGGACATCGCGTGGATCGATGGGGCGATGGAGAGCCCGACCATCGTCGAGGAGACATTGTGCCGGCTGCCCGACGTGCGCTACGCCGTGGTCGTGGTCGGCGATGAGCCGGGCTCCTGGATTGCCGCGGTCGTGTCCTGGCCCGGCTCGTCGATCGACCCAACCCGATGCCGGGCGGCAATCTCGGCACAGCATGACGGCCGTTGCCGCCGTGCCGGTCACGATCGTGCCGCTCGAACGGATACCGCTCACCGAGCAGGGCAAGCCCGACCGGGTGGCGATCCGTCAGCTCGGGCGCGGCGCAGCCACCGCAACGGGTCAGCGCGACTGACCGTCGCGCACCGCGCCCCCGCGGCCCGTGCTCGGTGCTCAGTTCTCCTCGAGCCGCAGCTCGATGCGCCGGTTGCGCTGGTACGCCTCGGGTGTGTCGCCGGGGTCGAGCGGCCGGAACTCGCCGAAGGCGGCCGGGACCAGCCGCTCCGGCGGCACGCCCGCCTCGGTCAGCACGTCGACCACCTCGAGCGCGCGGGCGGCGGACAGGGCCCGGTTGGACGCGAACAGGCGGCCGCCCACGGACTGCCGGTCGGTGTGGCCGTCGATGCGGATCACCCAGTCGAGGTCGGCCGGCAGGGTGGCGCCGGCCTCGGCCAACACCCGGCCGATCTCCAGCGCTCGGGCGCGGGCTTTCGGCTTCAGCCGGGCCGAGGCCGGCTCGAACGCGATGTCGGCCGGAAAGATGAAGCGGTCGCCCTCGATCACGGCGCCGCTGTCCGGCCCCAGCGCCTGCCGCAGCTCGCTGAAAAACACGGTGTCCGGACCGGTGAGCCGGGCCAGCTCGCCCTCGAGCTCGCGGTTCCGGTTCTCGCCGTACAGGGCTGCCGCCTGGGTTGTCGTCAACTCCTGCTGCAGCTCGGCGGCATTGCCCTTCAGCGCCGCCAGCTCGGCAGCCAGCGTCTCGCCATCGGCGACCACCTCGCGCCCCGCCGCTGCCAGTGCGGCATTCTCCTTGGCCTTGCCGGCCAGCTGCGCCTCGAACGAGCTCGCATCGTTGCGCGCCGCGAGCAGCTCGGCCCGCATCGTCTGGATTTGCGCGTCGCGCTCGGCCAGCTGCGCCTTGGCGTTCTGCAGTGCGGTTTCGGCCGTGCGCACGCTTGCCTCGAGGCCAGCGGCCTTGCTGGCAGCTGCCTCGGCCTGCGCGGCCAATGCCTGCACCTTGTCGGCCGTTTCGGCCCGAGCAGCGGCCAGATCGGTCTCCAGTGCCTTGGCCTGGGCCGCCGCTGTCGCCGCGCTGGCACGGGCGGCCGTGAGATCGGCCTCCAGCGCCTTGGCCCGGGTTCCGGCTGCCTCCGCCTCCGCTTTGGCCGCGGCCAGATCCCCCGCCAGCGCCTTGGCCTGGGCCTCGGGTGCCGCGACGGCGGCGCGGGCGGTCGCGAGATCGGTCTCCAGCGCCTTGATCCGCACGTCGCGCGCTCCGACCTCCGCGTCGCTGGCGGCCAGCCGCTGGTCACGCTCGGCCAGGCCCTGCTGCAGACCGCTCAGCTGGTCCTTCAGGCTGCTCGTCTCCGCGGTCAGCGTGCGGATGGTGTCTTGCAGCGTCTCGACCTGCGTCGGGGTCGGCCGCGGGTGCTGACTGCTGCGCCCAGCCGATTGCCGGTGCCAGCAGCAGCCCCGTCAGCAGGATCGTGACCCCGGGCCGCAGCGTGGGCCTCGTTCGGTGCATGGTGGTCTCCCCTCGTGTGGTTGGGGCGGCCGTCGCCGCCGCCCGTCCATGGATCTGCTCAGAGCCGTGCCAGGCGCTCGCCCAGCAGCGCGAAGAAGCCGTCGGCGTCGACCTCGTTGATCACCAGCGCATTGGGCTCGCGCGGGCTGCGTTGCCACCAGTCGACCACGGTCCGCCCCGAGGTATGAGTGCCCTCGGTCTCGATCTCGACCCGGCGCAGCTGGCCGGCGAACAGCTCCGGCCGGATCAGGTAGGCGATCACGCAGGGGTCGTGCAACGGTGCGCCGGGGATGTGGTAGCGGTCCTTGTCGTAGCGATTGTAGAAGTCGAGCAGGCCGGCGCAGGCCTGGGCCACCGGCGTGCCGATCGCCTGGATCTTCGCCAAGCGCTCGTCGGTCACCAGCGCCTTGTGCGTCACGTCGAGCCCCAGCATGACGATGGGCGCGCCGGCCTCGAACACCACCCGCGCGGCATGCGGGTCGACATGGATGTTGAACTCGGCGGCGGCGGTCACGTTGCCGAGTTCCATCGACCCGCCCATCAGCACGATCTGCTTCAGGCGCGGAACGATCTCCGGCTCCTTGATCATCGCCAGCGCGATGTTGGTCATCGGGCCGACCGGGCACAGGGTGATCGTGCCGGCCGGCTGGCCCATGATCCGCTCGACGATCACGTCGACGGCGTGACCATCGGCCAGCGCCACGGTGGGCTCGGGCAGCACGGCGCCGTTCAGGCCGCTCGCGCCGTGCACATACTCGGCAGTCTCCAGCGGGCGCAGGATCGGCCGCGGGCAGCCGGCATGGACCGGAATGTCGCCACGGCCGGCGAGGGCCAGGATCTGCCGCGCGTTGCGGGTCGTCCGCGCCAACGGCACGTTGCCCGCAACCGTGGTCAGCGCCAGGATCTCGATCTCGTCCGGCGAGCCCAGCGCCAGCAGGATGGCAATGGCGTCGTCCTGGCCGGGGTCGCAGTCCAGGATGATCTGGTGCAGGGGCATGTCAGCCTTCGGTGAGCTTGAACTCGATGCGCCGATTGCGGCGGTAGGCGATCTCGTCGTCGCCAGGGTCGATCGGGCGGTACTCGCCAAATCCGGCGGCGGCAAGATGTTCCGGCGCGATGCCCTGCGCGGTCAAAAACTCGATCACCGAGATCGCGCGCGCCGCCGACAACTCCCAGTTGGAGTGGAAGCTGCCGTCACGGATCGGCTGCCGGTCGGTGTGGCCGTCGACCCGCAGGATCCAGTCGACACCGGGCGGGATCCGTGCCGCCACCTCCTCCAGCGTAACCGCGAGCTGTCGCAGCTCCGCCTGACCTGCCGGGTCGAGGCTAGCCGAGCCCGAGGCGAACAGCAGCTCGGATTGGAAAACGAATCGATCGCCGACGACGCGCAGATCGGGCCGATCGCCGAGCGCCTGCTTCAGCCGCCCGAAAAACTCGGAGCGGTACTGCTCGAGTTCCTCGACCTTGCGCGCCAGTGCCTCGTCCAGCTTCGCGTCGAGCCCGGTAATGGTGTCCTGCTGCGTGTCGACCTTGGTCTCGGCGGTTGCGAGCATCTCGTTGAGGTGATCGATCTCGCGCCGCAGCCGCTCCGTCTCTGCGGCCTCCTTGGTAACATCTGCGGCTGCAGCGGCCGCCGCCGCGGTTCGCTCGGTGGCGGCTTGCTGCAACTCCGCCACCTGCGCTCGCAGCCGATCCGCCTCGGCCGCCCGCTGGCCGGCCTCGGCCACTGCGGCTGCGAGCCGCGTGTCAGCGGTCTTCGCGGCTTCGCTTGCTTTCTGCGCCATCCCGGCGACCTGCGCTTGCAGCGAGTTCTTGCCGGCCACCGACTGGGCGAGTTCCGAGCGGGCTGCCGCCAGTTCCTGTTCAATCAGCGAGCGGTCTCGATGGGCTTGGTCCAGCGCGCCGGAGAGCGTCGTGACTTGCGTTTCCAGCGCCGCCTGCGCGGCCGCGTGCTCGCCGGCCTCTCCGGCCAGCCGTTCCCGATCTCGGCTGAGGCCGTTGATCTGGTCGGAGAGCACCGCTGTCTCGCCACGCAGCGATTCGTTGGTCTTGCCCGTGCCCGCGATCTCGCCTGCGGCCTGATCGATCTGTTTTTCGAGAAATTGCAGCGCCTGATCGCGCTCCGCCGTGGCCGAACCCAGCTGGTCCAACCGCTGCTGCATGCGCGCGATCATCGCCTGCACCTCCTCGAACGAGGGGGCGGGCGGCGCGTCGACAGGTGGTGGGTCCGCCGCTGCGGCTGCGCCGGAGGCGAACAGAACAAACAGCAAGGCTACCGCAGGTCGAGCGCTCCGATTCATACCGATCTTGTGCCTCGCTGAGCCACGCAACTGACCATAGCCGCGGCCGGGGCGAACACCAACCCGCCGCGACGACCATTCGCCATTGCCGCCGGCATCCGGGAATCCTAGGCTCTTCGCAAGTCAGCACCGGCTTCGCGGTAGCCGGCGGTGCCCAACATGTGTTCGGGAGAAACGCTCATGGTTGCACGCAGGTGGACGGTGCTGGGCGCCGGCGCCCTAATGGCCCTGGCGATGTGGCCGGCGATCGGCCCCGCGCCGGCACGGGCCGAGATGGTCTACCGGATCGCCACCATGGGCGAGCCCAAGACGCTCGACCCGCACGGTGTGTCCGGTGTCTGGGAAAATTATGTCGTCGGCGACGCGTTCATGGGCCTGCTGACGGACGCCGCCGACGGCACGCCGATCCCCGGCGCTGCTGAAAGCTGGACCATCAGCGACGACGGCAAGACCTACACGTTCAAGATCCGCGACCATACCTGGTCGGACGGCGTGCCGGTCACGGCTGACGATTTCGTCTACTCGTTCCGCCGCATCCTCGACCCAAAGCTCGCGGCCGAGTACGCCTCGCTGCTCTACCCGATCAAGAACGCCGAGGGTCTGAACACCGGCGCGATAACCGATCCGGCCGAGCTGGGCGTCAGGGCGATCGATCCGAAGACCCTGGAGATCACGCTCGAGGGGCCGACCGGCTACTTCCTCGAGCTGATGACCCATTACACCGCCTGGCCGGTGCCCAAGCACGCGATCGACAAGTATGGCGCCGACTGGATCAAGCCCGGCAACTTCGTCGGCAATGGACCGTTTACGATCACTGAATGGACACCGAATGCCCAGATCGTCTCGGTCAAGAATCCCAAGTTCTACGATGCGGCCAATGTGAAGCTCGACAAGGTGATCTACTATCCGGACGAGGACCGCAACGCGGTGCTGAAGCGCTTTCGCGCCGGCGAGATCGACCTCGCCGACGATTTCGCGTCCGAGCAGATCGACTTTCTCAAGCGCGAGCTGCCGAACGAGACCCGCATCGCGCCCTATCTCGGCACGTACTACTACGTGGTGAACATCAAGCGTAAGCCGTTCGACGATCCGAACGTCCGGCGGGCGCTGTCGCTGGCGATCAATCGCGAGGCGATCACGGACAAGGTGCTGAAGACGGGCGAGATCCCGGCCTATGGTGTGGTGCCGCCCGGCACCGGCGGCTGGGGGGCCGGCTACCAGCCCGACTGGGCCAGCATGGCGTATCCGGAGCGCGTGGCCGAGGCCAAGTCGCTACTCCAGCAGGCCGGCTTCGGTCCCGACAACCCGCTCAAGCTCGAGCTCTCCTACAATACCAGCGAGAATCACAAGCGGATTGCCGTCGCGATTCAGTCGATGTGGAAGCAGCTTGGCGTCCAGGCTGAGCTGGTGAACCGTGAGGTCAAGGTTCACTACGATGTCATGAAGCAGAACCAGTTCGACATCGCCCGCGCGGCCTGGGTCGCCGACTACAACGACCCGCAGGATTTCCTTTACTTGCTTGAGACCCGGACCGGCGTCCAGAACTATGGCCGGTACAGCAATCCCGAGTTCGACGCCTTGATGCGTGCGCAGGGCCAGGAACGCGACCCGAAGGCCCGGCTCGACATCATGGCGCAGGCCGAGCGCATCGCCATGACCGAGGATGCTTGGCTTCCGATCTATTACTATGTGTCCAAGAACCTCGTCTCGCAGAAGGTGGTAGGCTACGAGACCAATACCAAGCAGGTCCACCGCTCGCGCTGGGTGTCGATCAAGGACTAGGCGCGAGCCATGTCGCGCCTGATCCTGCGGCGGCTGGCGATCGGCTTGCCGACATTGCTGATCATCATCACGCTCAGCTTCTTCATGATGCGGCTGGCGCCGGGCGGGCCGTTCGACCAGGAACGGCCGATCCCACCGGAGATCCGCAAGAACATCGAAAAGGCCTACCATCTCGACGAGTCGTTGGTGCAGCAGTACTTCCGTTACCTCGGCGGGCTGCTGCACGCCGATTTCGGCCCGTCCTACCGCACCAAGGACTTCACCGTCGGCCAGCTCCTTTGGGAGGGCGCCCCCGCCAGTTTCAAGGTGGGGGGCCTCGCCGTCCTGCTGGCCAGCTTCCTGGGCCTTCTCGCCGGCGTGGTTGCCGCGCTGCGGCACAATAGCTGGGCCGACTACTCGGTGATGGCCTTGGCCATGATCGGCATCGCCATCCCAAGCTTCGTCATGGCGCCGTTGCTCACCCTCGTCTTCGGCGTGTATCTCGGGTGGCTCCCGGTCGGTGGCTGGGGCGGCGGTGCGTGGCCGTTCTTGATCCTGCCCGTGATATCGCTGGCTTTGCCACAGGTGGCGCAGGTGGCTCGGTTGGCGCGAGGAGCCATGATCGAGCAGCTGAGCGCCAACTATGTGCGGACGGCGCGCGCCAAGGGCCTGCGCGAGCGGCTGGTGCTGCTGCGCCACGCTCTTCCCGGCTCGCTGCTGCCGGTGGTGTCGTATCTGGGGCCGATGACGGCAGCGTTGGTCACCGGCTCGGTGGTGATCGAGACCATCTTCAGCATCCCCGGAATCGGCCGCTACTTCGTGCAAGCGGCGCTGAATCGCGACTACACCGTCGTGATGGGCGTGGTGATCGTCTACGCCTGCCTGATCATCGTGCTCAATCTGGTCGTGGATCTGCTCTACGGGCTCCTCGACCCGAAGGTGAGGGTCGGCTGATGATCGCGCAGTCGCCGCGCGGGCTCCTCAAGCCGGTGGCGCCGGTAGAGGGGCGTTCCCTCTGGCAGGACGCGCGACGGCGCCTGTTTCGCAACCGCGCGGCGGTGGCCTCGATCGTGGTGCTGACGCTGATCATCCTCGCGGCTGTGCTCGCGCCCTGGCTGAGCCCGCATCCGTTCGACGAGGTCTACTGGGATCAGATCGGGATGCCGCCCGATTACGCCAACGCCTTCTGGTTCGGCACGGACAATAACGGCCGCGACCTGTTCGTGCGCAGCCTCTACGGTGCCCGCGTCTCGCTGGCGGTCGGCATCGCCGCGACCCTGGTGAGCCTGGCGATTGGCGTCCTCTACGGCGCCACGTCGGGCTTTCTCGGCGGGAAGGTCGACGAGGTGATGATGCGCTTTGTCGACATCATGTACTCGCTGCCGTTCATGTTCTTCGTGATCATCCTGATGGTGGTTTTCGGCCGCAACATCATCCTGCTGTTCGTGGCCCTGGGTGCCGTTCAGTGGCTGACCATGGCGCGGATCGTTCGCGGCCAGACGCTGTCGGTGAAGCGCAAGGAGTTCATCGAGGCCGCCCACGCCGCCGGCGTCTCCAACCGCAGCATCGTGCTGCGCCATATCATCCCCAACCTCCTTGGACCCGTGGTGGTCTACGTCACGCTGACCGTGCCGGAGGTGATCATGACCGAGAGCTTCCTCTCGTTCCTCGGTCTGGGTGTGCAGGAGCCCTACACCTCCTGGGGCGTGCTGATCTCCGAGGGTGCCGGCCAGATGGAGAGCGCGCCCTGGATGCTGATCTACCCGGCGCTGTTCCTCGCCGTCACCTTGTTCTGCTTCAACTTCATCGGCGACGGCCTGCGCGACGCGCTGGACCCGAAGGATCGCTGACGAATGACAGGCTTGGACTAAACTTAGCTAAGTCTGTGAGGTGCAATGCGTACTGTCAACATCCATGCCGCCAAGACCCATCTGTCGAGCCTCCTCGACGAGGTGCAGAAGGGAGCGGAGATCGTGATTGCCAAAGCCGGCAAGCCGATCGCCCGTCTTGTGCCGATGGCCGCGCCACGCCGCGAGCGCAAGCCGGGCATTCTCGCGGGCAAGGTCTGGGCAGCGCCTGACGCGTGGGACCCGGACCCGGAACTCGAGCGGCTGTTCTATGAGGGCGATCCGCGGTTTCCTTCGCAATTGGACATCGATCAGGGCGGCGACCCCATTCTCCGGGAGACCGGTGGGGCGAGCGATCGGGAGTGATGCTTCTACTCGACTCCAACGCCCTCTACCGATTCATCGCTGAACCGAAACGGTTGAATCCGCAGGCCTTTCGCGCGCTCACGGATCCGGGGACTGAGGTACACTACAGCGCGGTCAACCTGTGGGAGTTGGCGATCAAGCGGGCGCGTGGACGCTTGCAGTTCGAGGACCAGGACATGCTGGACGGCCTAGCCGCACAGAATTTCGTGGAGCTACCGGTCACCACCCGGCACGGCTTGGAAGCGGCGGCGTTGCCGCCACACCACGCGGACCCTTTCGATCGCATGCTGATCGCGCAGGCTCGGCTTGAAGGCCTGACCCTGGTCACCAGCGACCGGCAGTTCTGGCAATACCGCGTCCTGCTGTTGGAAGCGTGACATGAACGCCGTGCTCGAGGTGCAGAAGCTCTCCACCCGCTTCGCCACCCCCGACGGCGAGGTGCTGGCCGCCGACGAGGTCGACTTCTCGATCGGCGCCGGCGAGAGCCTGGGCGTGGTCGGCGAGAGCGGCTCGGGCAAGACCCAGATCTTCCTCTCGATCATGGGCCTGCTCGCCAAGAACGGCCGCAGCACCGGCTCGGTGCGCTATCAGGGCCAGGAAATCCTCAATCTTCCCGCCGCCCAGCTCAACCAGATCCGGGGCGACAAGGTCGGGATGATTTTCCAGGACCCGATGACCTCGCTCAACCCGTTCATGAAGATCTCGCGCCAGATGACCGAGGTCCTGCGCGAGCACAAAGGTATCGGCGAGGCCGAGGCCAGGAAGCAGGGGATCGCCATGCTCGATCTGGTGGGCATCCCCGAGGCTGCGCGCCGGTTCGACAGGTACCCGCACGAGTTTTCGGGCGGCATGCGCCAGCGGGTGATGATCGCGATGACCCTGCTGTGCCAGCCGGACCTGCTGATCGCCGATGAGCCGACGACCGCGTTGGACGTCACGGTGCAGGCGCAGATCCTGGAACTGCTCGGCCGCCTCAAGCGCGAGCTCGGCATGGCGATAGCATTGATCACCCACGATCTGGGCGTGGTTGCCGGCCTGTGTGAGCGGGTCATCGTGATGTATGCCGGCCGTATCGTGGAGACTGCCTCCGCGCGGCAGCTGTTCGGCAGCCCCCAGCACCCCTACACCAAGGGGCTTCTGCTCTCCATGCCGCGGCTCGACGAGACCGTCGCCACGGAGCTCGCGACCATTCCCGGCCAACCCCCCAATCTGCAGGCGCTGCCGCCGGGCTGCGTCTTCGCGGACCGCTGCGGCTACGTCTTCGAGCGCTGCCGCAGCGAGCGTCCCGTGCTGTCGTCGTGTGGCCCAGGCCACGCGCGGGCCTGCCATCTGGAGCGCCTGGCGTGAGCGCGCCGATCCTGAGCGTCCGCGACCTGAAGGTGCATTTCCCGATCCCGGTCGGCGGCTTCCTCCGATCGCGCTATCTGGCGTTGAAGGCCGTCGACGGCGTCTCGTTCGACCTGCGTGCGGGCGAGACGCTGGGCATCGTCGGAGAGTCGGGTTGCGGCAAGTCGACCCTCGGCCGGGCCGTGCTGCAGCTGATTCCGCCGACCGGCGGCCAGGTGGTCTGGCTCGGCGACAATCTGGCCGGGCTCGAATCGCGGGCGATGCGCCGCTTTCGCCGTGATCTGCAGATCATCTTCCAGGACCCGCTCGCAAGTCTCGACCCGCGCATGCCGATCGGCGAGACCATCGCCGAGCCGCTGGTGACCCACGAGCCAGGCCTCCCGCGCGCCGAGGTGCGGCAGCGCGTGCAGGCGATGATGCGCTCGGTCGGCCTGCTGCCGCAGATGATCAACCGCTACCCGCACGAGTTCTCGGGCGGCCAGTGCCAGCGCATCGGCATCGCGCGAGCGATGATCCTGCGGCCGCGCCTGATCGTCTGCGACGAGCCGGTCTCGGCGCTCGACGTCTCGATCCAGGCCCAGATCGTCAACCTGCTGATGGAGCTGCAGCAGGAGTTCGGCCTGTCGCTGATCTTCATCAGCCACAATCTGGCCGTGGTCCGCCACATCTGCCACCGGATCATGGTGCTCTATCTTGGCCGCATGTGCGAGCTCGCCGACCGTGACGCGCTTTATCTGGACCCCAAGCATCCCTACACGCAGGCGCTGATCTCGGCGGTCCCGATCCCCGATCCCGAACTCGAGCTCAACCGTCAGCGGATCGTGCTGACCGGCGACCTGCCGTCGCCGCTCAATCCGCCTTCCGGATGCGTGTTCCGGACGCGCTGCCCCAAGGCTTCGACTATCTGCGCCGAGGCTGTTCCCATGGTGGAAGCCGTAGCACCGGGTCACGAGGTCGCGTGCCACCATTGGCGCACGGGCTAACCTCCGGCCACCTGCGGCGGGCACCATTGCCTCGACCGGTAGCTAGCAGGCAGCGGAGGGCGAGCCGTTCGTCAACGTGCATGCCTGCAGCGCTCGCCGAGCGGATCAGTTCCGAATTCGTCGGACCACCGCTCGGCGACAGGATTGCCCGTTCAGGCCGGTGCGTTGGCCCAAGCTTCGAGCTTGGCCAGGATCCCGTCCACGGCCGGCTTGACCGCCTCTGCGCCCTGGATCGAGCTGGTCTTGGCGGCCAGCTCCTTCAGGGGCGGCAGAGCCGCACTGACCAAGGAGGCAAGGAGCTTCTTGCCTTCAGCCGGGAGCTGGTCGACCTGGGCGGCGACGCCGTCGATCTTGCCCTTCAGCTCATCTAGGCTGGGCAATGCCGCCTGGGCCGAGGCCTGATCGGTGATCGAGCCCAGCGAGTCCGAGGCCTTCTCGATCATGCTCTTGACCTCGGCGCCGACATCGACGTCCCCGACCACGAGACCGGCGACCTGCTGCGCGGCGTCGCCAGCGGCCTGAACGGCCGTTCCCGCCGCTTCTGTCGCGGTAGCCGCCGCCTGCTTGGCTGCGTCTGCTGCCTGCTTGGCGGCAGCCTCGGCCTGCTGGGTCGCCTGCTGCGCGGCGTCCTGCATCGCCTGCTGCGCATTCTTGTCTTGGTACATGCGGAAGCCAAAGAACGCGACGACGGCAAGCACGACCGCTATAATCAGCACGCGCATGATGGTTCTCCTTGATTGAGCCCGAAGCGCCGCCTTGGTGACATTGTGGGCGCAGTGCCGCAAGCGCAATCGCCGCCACCAAGCTTCAAGTGCCAGGGGATGAAGGAACCGATGCGCTATACACTGGACGGGATAGTGCCGGAGACGGTGAGCGATCAATACTGGGTCGCCCCCACGGCGGTGCTGATCGGCAAGGTGCGGCTGGAGGCTGATGCCTCTGTGTGGTGGGGCGCCGTGCTGCGCGGCGACAACGAGCTGATCACGGTCGGCCGCGGCAGCAACGTCCAGGACGGCTGCGTCTGCCATACCGATCCTGGCTTCCCGCTGGTGATCGGCGCCGACGTCACGGTCGGCCATCTGGCCATGCTGCACGGCTGCACCATCGGCGAGGGCACCCTGATCGGCATCGGCGCAATCATCCTCAACGGGGCCAAGATTGGCCGCAACTGCCTGATCGGTGCGAAGGCGTTGATCGCGGAAGGCAAGGTGATCCCCGACAATTCGCTGGTCATGGGTATGCCGGGCAAGATCGTGGGCGAAGTGCGTCCCGAGCAGGCGGAGCGGATGCGTCTCGGGACCGAACGCTATGTCGCCAATTGGCAGCGTTACGCGGCGGGGCTGGTCACGGCGGACTGACCATCAAAAATCAGCCGCTCGAGATCCTGCACGCTGTCCAGAACATGATCCGCCAATGGCAGAACCTGGCGCAGGGGGGCGGCACCGGTGCGGACGGCGATCGCACGGGCGCAGCCTGCGTTCCGCGCCATCAGCAGATCGGCCGGCGTGTCGCCGACCACGATCACCTCGGCCGGCAGCAGATCGCAGGCGGCACAGAAGGCCAGCGCCATGCCGGGGCCGGGCTTCTCGCCGTGTCCGGCATCGGCCCCGGTGATGAACGCGAACTGGTCGGCGATGCCGAGCCGTGCCGCCGTGTCGTGCGCGATCGCGGTATCGTCCATCGTCGCCATCCCCAGCACCAGGCCACGGCCGCGCAGCCGGCCCAGCAGCGCCGGCAGGTCGCCCACCGGCTGGGGCGGGTAGCGCTCCAGATCCGAGAAATGGCGCAGCACCACCTCGTGCACGTCCAGCCGCCCCGCCACCTCGGGCGTCGTGGCCCAGGTCTCGGCGATGCTGGCGTTGGTCGCCCACAGCAGCGGGCTGTCGTCGGCGAAATCTGTCAGCGGCCGCGTCGTAGCCGAGCCGCGCCAGCAGGACGCTGGTCAGCGCGGCGCCACCGCCCAGACGTCGCGCCAGCTCATCCGCGACGCCGTGATAGGCCGGGATCCAGGTGGCGCGAAAGTCGATCAGGGTCCCGTCTTTGTCGAACAGGATTCCGCGCAGCATCGGGGCGGTTGTGGTCACGGGCTCACACCTTTGTCATGCCGTGGCCGTATACGCACGATTGCGCCGACAGGCCGCTTGTGTTCGGAATGATTCAAGACCAGCCGGTAGCATGCACCGGCCCGGTCGCCACCGCGGGAGGCACGAGATGGGTCGCAAGCAGGTCACCTGGACAATCGCAGCGGTCGGCATCATGGCCGGGACAGCCGTGTTCGCCGAGGAGCAAAAGGCCACAGGCGTGGTAGCCGTGCGCCAGGCGACGATGAAGGCGAACGGCGACCATATGACCGCGATCAAGGCGATCCTGACCGAGGCGCCGGAGCTGCTGGGCCAGATCGAGTTCCACGCCGATGCGATCAAGGAGACGGCCGAGTACACGCCCGCGATGTTCCCGGCCGGCAGCGATCAGCAGCCGACCTGGGCTCTGCCGGTGATCTGGACGGACCAGGCCGGCTTCAAGGCGGCGGCCGAGAAAGCGCAGGGCCTCGCCGAGAAGCTGGCCCAAGCCGCCGAGACTGGCGATGTCAAGGCGACGCTGGCGGCGTTCGCCACCCTCGGCAAGGAAGGCTGCGGCGGCTGCCACGGTACCTTCCGCAAGAAGGACAGCTGAGGCCGCCTACGTGCGGTCGTTGCTCGCAGCCCTGGCGCTATTTGTCGGGGCGTCCGGGTCGGTTGCGGCCGCCGATTCGGCCGCGGCCGCCCGCGGTGAGCTGATCTTCCATATCGGCGGCTGCACCAACTGCCATACCGCCAAGGGCGGTGAGCTGCTGGCAGGTGGCGACGCGATCTCGACCCCGTTCGGCGATTTCTACGCCCCCAACATCACGCCCGATTCGACGACGGGGATCGGCGGCTGGAGCGATGCCGACTTCATCCGGGCGATGCGGGAGGGGGTCGGCCCTGACGGCCGGCCGTACTACCCGGCTTTCCCCTACACCTCGTTCACCCACATGGCCGACGAAGATCTGATCGCACTCAAAGCCTATCTGGACACGCTCGCACCAGTCGATCGACCGTCACGGCCCCACGCACTCTGGTTTCCGTTCAACCTGCGCTGGGGCATGTGGCTGTGGCAGTGGGCATTCTTCACGCCGGAGCGCTTTCAGCCCGATCCGGAGCGCGACGCCGCCTGGAACCGCGGCGCCTATCTGGTTCTGGGGCCTGGGCATTGCGCCGAGTGCCATACCCCGCGCACCTTCTACGGCGTGCTGGAGCAGGGCCGCGCCTTTGCCGGGTCGCGGCTCGGCAAGGAGAAGGTGCCCAACATCACCAGCGACCCCGAAGCCGGACTGGGCAAGTGGAGCGCCTCGGAGATCGGCACCGTGCTCAAGCTCGGCATGACCCCGGACGGCGACTTTCTCGGCTCGGAGATGGCGAAGGTCGTCAATAACGGCACCGGCAAGCTGCCCGACGCCGATCTCGCCGCGATCGTCGCCTATCTGCAGAGTCTGCCGCCGCGAACCTGACGTAGCGAATGAGGCTTGACGCCAGCCTCCTGGTGCCGCGATTTGCGAAGCTCGTCGCCACGAACGGGCAGGTTGGATGCGCAGGCTGGCTTACGCAATAATTCTCCTCGGCTGCCTGCCGGGCTGCATTCCGGCGAAGATCGTCGAGGCGGACGGCCCGCAAGTCACCTATTCCTGGAACGGCCAGGACACCGAACTGAATAAGGTCTATCGCCTCGCCATCAACTACTGCAACAGTTGGAATGCGCCGCCGGAGTTGGCGGGGGACAAGGTCTCGGGCGACCTGCACACGACGACATTTGTCTGCAGGTCTCGCGGGACCTTGCCGTTCGGGCAGTCGCCGGCGGGCAAGCTGATCAACCGGTTCTAGGGATCTGCTCGATGGCCGATCTGACGACTCTGCCGGCGCGCGAGGTCATCGGCCTCCTGCGTCGCCGCGAGTGTCTCGCCGCTTGAGCTGATCGACGCGTCGCTCGCGCGAATCGAGGCGGTCGACGCTCGTGTCAACGCCGTGCCCACCATCTGCGCCGAGCGCGCCCGGGCGCGGGCACGTCGGCTGACCGATATGGCGCCGCAGGAGCAAGATCGGGGCGCGCTCGCCGGCCTGCCGGTGCTGATTAAGGACCTCGTCGAGGTCGAGGGAGTCCGCACCACGATGGGCTCGCCGATCTTCGCGGACCATGTCCCGGAATTCTCGGCCTGGCCGGTCGAGCGGATCGAGGCCGCCGGTGGAATCGTGCTCGGCAAGACCAACACGCCGGAATTCGGGGCCGGCGCCAACACGTTCAACGAGGTTTTCGGGGCCACCCTCAATCCGTGGGATACGGCGCTCACCTGCGCCGGCTCGTCCGGTGGGTCCGCAGTGGCCTTGGCCACGGGCATGGCCTGGCTCGCCGACGGCTCCGATCTCGGCGGCTCGCTGCGGACCCCGGCCGCGTTCTGCGGAATCGTCGGTCTGCGGCCTTCGCCAGGTCGCGTTCCGGACGGGCCCAGGTCGCTGCCGTTCGCCACGCTCGCCGTAGAAGGCCCGATGGCCCGCGACGTGCGCGACGTCGCGCTCTTCCTCGATGTGCTGGCGGGCTTCGACCCGCGCGACCCGCTGAGCTACGACCCGTCAACGCAGGCATATGCGACCACGGTCGAGCGGCCCATGCGGCTCGGGCGGGTCGCCTACACCCCCGATCTCGGCGGCATCACGCCGGTTGATGCAGAGATCGCTGCCATCTGCCGGCAGGCGGCCACTCGCTTCGCGGCACTTGGCGCCGAGGTCGAGGAAGCCTCGCCCGACCTCGGCACGGCAACCGAGGTGTTCACGGTTCTGCGTGCGGCGCAGTATGCCGCCAACATGGCACCGCTGCTCGAGCAGCATCGAGACCGCCTCAAGCCTGAGGTCGTGTGGAACATCGAGCGCGGCCTGCGCCTGACCGCCGACGAGATCGGCCGCGCCGAGCGCGAGCGGGGCCTGCTGCAGCGGCGCATGGCCGAGTTCATGAGCCGCTACGACCTGCTGCTGTGCCCGGCTGCGATCGTGCCGCCGTTTCCGGTCGAGACCCGCTACCTTGCTGAGCTGAACGGCCATAGCTTCCCCAGCTACATCGACTGGGTGACCATCGCCTATGCGATCACGCTGACCGCCTGCCCGGCGCTGTCGCTGCCCTGCGGCTTCACTGCCGGCGGGTTGCCCGTCGGGCTGCAGATGGTGGGTCCGCCGCGTGGCGAGGCACAGCTGCTGTCCGCGGCCGTCATGCTCGAGGATGAGCTGGGTCTGGCGCGCTCGGTGCCGATCGATCCGCGACCCTGATCCCGGGCTTGCCTTCGTTGCGGCACCGCCGCAATTTCTTTCAGCATGGGTGACCGGGGGCTTGCTGTTACCCCTGGTCGCGAACGTCGTGGCCGGTGTCGCGGTAGCACAAGCTGGCGCCGGGTGTGGTGCGTAGTCAGGGCGTGGTGGCGGCCGTGGGTCCTCGTGGATGGGATTGGCGATGAGCGAAAACGGTGGCGATCTCGATCTGCGGTCGCTCGACGACGACGAGCTGGTCAAGCAGATGCAGGACGATCTCTATGACGGGCTCAAGCCCGAAGTCGAGGAGGGCGTGCACATCCTGCTCGAGCGCGGCTGGACGCCCTACCGGGTTCTCACCGAAGCCCTCGTCGGCGGCATGACCATCGTCGGCGTCGACTTCCGCGACGGCATCCTGTTCGTGCCCGAGGTGCTGCTCGCCGCCAACGCGATGAAGGGCGGCATGGCGATCCTCCGCCCGCTGCTGATCGAGACCGGGGCACCGCCGTCCGGCAAGATGGTCATCGGTACCGTCAAGGGCGACATCCACGACATCGGCAAGAACCTGGTCGGGATGATGATGGAGGGCGCCGGTTTCGAGGTGATCGATCTCGGCATCAACTGCGACGTCGACAAATATCTGAATGCGCTCGAGCTGCACAAGCCGGACATTCTCGGCATGTCGGCATTGCTGACGACCACCATGCCCTACATGAAGGTGGTGATCGACACGATGAAGGAGCGCGGTATTCGCGATGACTACGTCGTCCTGGTCGGCGGCGCGCCGCTGAACGAGGCCTTTGCCGACGCCGTCGGGGCCGATGCCTATTGCCGCGATGCCGCCGTGGCGGTCGAGACTGCGAAGAACTATGTCGCCCGCCGCCACAACCAGCGCACCGCCGCCAGCGCCTGATCCGGTGGGCGATGCCCGCACGCTGCTTATCGCCTGCGGCGCGCTGGCGCGCGAGACGCTGGCGGTGATCGAGGCGAGCGGACTGAAGCATCTCGACATCACCTGCGTCTCGGCACTGCTGCACAATCGGCCGGAGCGGATCGCCGACGCCGTGCGCGCCAAGATCCACGAGCATCGTGCGCAGTATGGCAGGATCCTGGTTCTCTATGGTGACTGCGGCACGGGTGGCACGCTCGACCGGGTGCTGGCCGAGGAGGGAGTCGAGCGCATTGCCGGGCCGCACTGCTATTCGTTCTATGCGGGCGAGGCTGTGTTCAATGCTCTGGCGGATGCCGAGCCCGGCACGTTCTACCTGACGGATTTTCTCGCCCGGCAGTTCGATACCCTGGTCATCGAGGGGCTCGGCATCGACCGGCATCCCGAGCTGCTGCCCATGTACTTCGGCAATTACACGCGCCTCATCTATCTCGCCCAGACCGAGGACGCGGAGCTGCAGCAGGCGGCGCAAGCCGCAGCGACGCGCCTGGGCCTCGCCTACGAGTATCGCTTCACCGGCCTGTCCGGACTCGCCGACTTCGTGCGCACGGCCGCTTGAGGATTCTGCCATGGCCGACCTGGTCGTCGTCTACTGGCGGGACATTCCCGCCCAGGTGATCGTCAAGGCCGGGCGCCAGACGGCGCGGCGGCAGCTTCCTGAGCGGTTCGAGCAGGCGATCGACCGCGCGGCGATGCGGGCCAAGCTCACCGGCACCGATGCCTATCTCGAGCAGTGGCGCCGGGCGGACCCGGTGCGGTGCGGCGACGATCTGGAGGCTGAGGCGGCGAAAGCGGCCGAAGCGCTGGAGACGGATTATACGCCCGAGCGTCTCCGCGAGCTGGTCGCCAGTGGCGGCACCGCCGAGGCCTGATGTACGCCACCCGTCTGTGGTCGATCCGCCATGCTGGCTTCTGGGAGGCGTTCTACCGTCGCTTCGAGCGGGCCTTCGTTGCCATAGGCCCGCTGCTGCAGAGATTCGGATTGGAGCGTTTGGAAGCGCCTGCCGCAGCGGTCGAGCGGCAGGTCAAGGGCCTGCTGTTCGACTGTCAGATGTGCGGCAATTGCGTGCTCAGCTCGACCGGAATGTCCTGCCCGATGAACTGCCCTAAGCAGATGCGCAACGGCCCCTGCGGCGGCGTGCGCGGCGACGGTCACTGCGAGGTCAAGCCGGAGATGCGCTGCGTCTGGGTGCAGGCCTGGGAGGGCTCGCGGCGGATGGCCGAAGGCGACCGGATCGCGGAGATCAGGCCGCCCGTCGACCATCGCCGGCGCGGCAGCTCGGCCTGGTTGCGGGTCGTGCGCGAGCGGCTGGGATGATCGCTTCAGACGACCGGCGCCTGGTCGACCCGGGCGATCCGTTGCCGCCTCTGCCGGGGCACAGCTCGCGCGGCCGCCTGGAGCGCGTCCTGCGCGCGGGCCGCTTCGCGGTGACGTCGGAACTGAACCCGCCCGATTCCGCCGATCCGCGCGACGTCTATGACCGTGCGCTCGTCCTGTCCGAGGTGTGCGACGCCATCAACGCCGTCGATGCCTCGGGTGCGCACGTGCACATGTCGAGCGTCGGCATATGCGGGCTGCTGACACGCGCCGGCTACGCTCCCGTGATGCAGATCTCCTGCCGCGACAGGAACCGGATCGCGATCCAGGGCGATGTCCTCGGCGCCGCGGCCATGGGCGTCGCGAATATCCTTTGTCTAACCGGCGATGGGGTGCAGTGCGGCGACCAGCCGGAGGCGAAGCCGGTCTTCGATCTCGACAGCATCACGTTGCTGCAGACCATCCGCACCATGCGCGACGAGCGCAAGTTCCTGTCCGGCCGCAAGCTGACCTCGCCGCCGCAGGTGTTCCTGGGCGCGGCCGTCAACCCGTTCGTCCCGCCGCACGACTATCGGCCGCTGCACTTCGCCAAGAAAATCGCGGCCGGCGCCCAGTTCGTGCAGACCCAGTACTGCTACGACGTGCCGCTGTTGCAGCGCTTCATGACGCGGGTGCGCGAGCTTGGCCTGCACGAGAAGTGCTTCATCCTGGTCGGTGTCGGCCCGCTGGCGTCCGCCAAGACGGCGCGCTGGATGCGCTCCAGCGTGCCTGGCGTCCACATTCCGGACGCGGTGGTCGAGCGCATCGAGCGGGCCGGGGCGCCGAAGGAGCAGAAGGCGGAAGGCAAGCGCCTGTGCATCGAGCTGATCCAGCAGGTCCGCGAGATCCAGGGTGTGCACGGCGTCCATGTCATGGCCTACCGTCAGGAAGAGTTCGTCTCCGAGATCATCCAGGACTCGGGTGTGCTGCAAGGGCGCCGCCGCCGGGCGCGACCCCTGCAAGAAAATGGGGGAGCAAGGGCATGACCGAGACCGTGATCAGCTCGGCGACCAGGACGGTCGTCATCGGTTTCGACCGGCCGTTCTGCATCATCGGCGAGCGGATCAATCCGACCGGCCGCAAGAAGCTCGCGGCCGAGATGGCCGCTGGCGATTTCTCGACCGTCGAGCGGGATACGCTGGCCCAGGTCGAGGCCGGCGCCCACATGCTGGACGTGAATGCCGGCATCCCGCTGGCCGACGAGCCGGCGATTCTGGCCAAGACCATCCAGCTCGTGCAGTCTTTGACCGATCTGCCGCTCTCGATCGACAGCTCGATCGTGGCGGCCCTGGAAGCCGGTCTCGCGGTCTACCAGGGCCGGCCGCTGGTCAACTCGGTGACCGGCGAGGAAGAGCGGCTGGAGGCCGTGCTGCCGCTGATCAAGAAATACGACTGCGCGGTGGTCGCGATCTCCAACGACGAGACCGGCATCAGCGAGGACCCGGACGTGCGCTTCGAGGTGGCGAAGAAGATCGTCCGCCACGCCCAAGACTACGGCATCAAGCCCAAGGACATCGTGGTCGACCCGCTGGTCATGCCGATCGGGGCCTTGGGCAATGCCGGCAAATCGGCATTCCACCTGCTGCGCCGGCTGAAGGAGGAGCTGCAGGTCAACAGCACCTGCGGCGCGTCGAACGTCAGCTTTGGCCTGCCCAATCGCCACGGCCTCAACGCCGCTTTCCTGGCGATGGCGAGCCTCGCCGGCATGACCTCGGCGATCATGAACCCGCTGCACCTCGAGGAAATGCAGGGCGTGATGGGCGCCGACGTGATGCTGGGCAAGGACGAGCACTGCCGGCGGTGGCTGACGCGGTTCCGGGAGGCCCCGGCCGAGGGCTCGGCGGCCGCGGGTGCGCGTGCGGATCGCAACGAACGCCGCCGCCGGCGTGAAGGCACCGGATGAACGACGCGCTGATCGTCTTCACGCCGTCGGGCAAGCGCGGCCGCTTTGCGCTCGGTACGCCGGTCCTGACCGCGGCACGCCAGCTCGGCGTCGACATCGACAGTGTCTGCGGCGGGCGGGCGATCTGCGGGCGGTGCCAGGTGACGGTGGGCGAGGGGAGCTTCGCCAAGCACGGCATCACCAGCACGGCCGAGCATCTGACCGCCTTCTCGGCGACCGAGCAGCGCTACCAGGGCAAGCGGGGTCTGCAGTCCGGCCGGCGCCTGTCCTGTCAGGCGCAGCTTCAGGGCGACGTCGTCATCGACGTGCCGGCGGACAGCCAGGTCCACAAGCAGGTGATCCGCAAGCGCGCCGAGGTGCGCGCGATCGAGCTCGATACGCTGACGCGGCTCTATTATGTCGAGGTCGAGGAGCCCGACATGCACAAGCAGCGCGGCGACTTCGAGCGGGTCGAGGAGGCGCTGCAGGCGCAGTGGGGGCTGGGGCGGCTGACCATCGACCTCGGGCCGTTGCGCGACCTGCAGAAGCTGCTGCGCAAGGGCGGCTGGACGCTGACCGTCGCCGTCCACAAGGGCGAGCGGATCGTCGCCTGCTGGCCCGGCTTTCATGACACGCTCTACGGCATCGCCGTCGACATCGGCTCGACCACGATCGCGGCGCATCTGTGCGACCTGCATACGGGCGAGGTCGTGGGTTCGTCCGGATTGATGAACCCGCAGATCCGCTTCGGCGAGGATCTGATGTCGCGCGTGTCCTATGCGATGATGAACCCCGGCGGCGAGGTCGAGATGACGGCCGCTGTCCGCACCGCCCTGAACGCGCTGGTCGGCGAGCTGTGCGCCGAGGCCGACACCGATCCACGGGACGTGCTCGAGCTGGTGTTCGTCGGCAACCCGATCATGCACCACCTTCTCCTGGGCATCGACCCGGTCGAGCTGGGCGGGGCGCCTTTCGCGCTCGCGACCGACAGCGCGCTCGAGCTGCTGGCTTTGGAACTCGGCCTGACAGCAGTCAATGCCGGCGCCCGGGTCTACATCCTGCCATGCATCGCCGGCCATGTGGGCGCGGACTGTGCGGGCGTCGTCTTGTCGGAGACCCCCTACCTGAACGAGGAGATCACCCTCGTCGTCGATGTCGGCACCAATGCCGAGATCGTTCTGGGCAACCGCGACCGGCTGCTCGCCTGCTCGTCACCCACCGGCCCTGCGTTCGAGGGCGCGCAGATCGGCAACGGACAGCGCGCGGCCCCCGGCGCGATCGAGCGGGTGCGGATCGACCGCGAGACGCTGGAGCCGCGCTTCAAGGTCATCGGCTGCGACCTCTGGTCCGACCAGCCGGGCTTCGCCGAGGCGACGCGCACGACCGGCGTCACCGGCATCTGCGGGTCAGGGATCATCGAGGCCCTGGCCGAGATGTATCTCGCGGGCCTGATCACCACGGACGGCGTGGTCGACGGCACCATGGCCGCGCGGAGTTCGCGCGTCCGGGCCACGGGCCGGACCTTCGGCTACCTGCTGCACCCCGGCGAGCCGGAGATCGTGGTCAGCCAGAACGACATCCGCGCCATCCAGCTAGCCAAGGCCGCCCTTTATGCCGGTGCCCGGCTGCTCATGGACAAGCTCGGCATCGAGACCGTCGGCCGGGTCACGCTGGCCGGCGCCTTCGGCAGCCACATCGACCCTGTCTACGCCATGGTGCTGGGCATGATCCCGGACTGCCCGCTGGACAAGGTTGGCTCGGCCGGCAACGCCGCGGGCACCGGCGCCCGCATCGCGCTCTTGAACCGCAAGGCCCGGGCCGAGATCGAGGCGGTCGTCGAGCGGATCGAGAAAGTCGAGACGGCGATCGAGCCACGTTTCCAGGAGCATTTCGTGGCGGCGATGGCGATCCCGCACAAGACCGCAAGCTACCCGAACCTTTTCGCCGCCGTGACCATGCCGGCCGCGAAGGAGGCTGTGGGCGGACCAGGGGAAGGCCGGCGGCGACGCCGTGGGGGTTAAGCCGGCCGGCTCACGCGCCGGTCGCATGGTGCACGGCAGGGCCTGCGCCCGCAGCCGGCAGCTCGGCAATCCGTTCCGAGCTGAACTCGTAGCGCCAGGGCAACCGCGATGATCCCCACGGCAAGCAGTGGACTAAGGGCTAGCAGCACGGATCGGAACTGGCGTAGCGGCATCTGCGTGGTCCTGGCGGCGCATAGCCGGCCATGTCGGGTGGGTCGATTGCGGCGCGTTTGCCGTCTAGGTTGAACAGCCTCCGATCCAGCATTCGCCGACGCGGTCGCGCGTTACTGGCCGGGCTCGGCTGATCGACTTAGTATATAGCGCCGCCGCATTGTCCTGCACCGCGCTCGTACCCGGCACATTGCCGCAGGTATGCGTCGCCGCAAGTCGCTGCACGGTCTGTTACGGTCAGTGGCAATAGTTGATAGAGCCGGCCATATGGGCACCCCAGGGATGCCCGTCGATGCCGGCGATCCCCGTTAGCAATCTTCGGTTGTGAGTGTCGAATGCCGCCGCGACGTTCACTGTCACCCGTCCGGCTTGGTCAGGCCCTCCGGGACGGCCCGGCAGCGCAACTCGACCTGGGCCTAGCAGCGCATACCCTGCCGGCCTCGCTTTTGGCCCATGCTCACGCCGCCGCCACGAACCTGCTGCGCGCGGCCGCCAGAGCATGTTCGGCCACCTGTTCCGCCTGGGCGCGGATCTCGGGTACGGCGATGATCTCCCAAAGCGCCCCTCGCGTGACCGGCCCGACCGCGTACAGATGCGGCGCCGGCTGGCCCTGGACGCCGACCAGCGCGCCGTAGGTCGTGCAGTCGACCCCGAGCCCGAGCGGCGCCGGCCGGGCCAGCCCATCGGCGAGCAGCTGATCGACCAGCGGATCGCCGCTGCGGCAATGGTCGCCGGTGGCCCCGGTGCAGTCGATCACGCGCTGGGCCAGCAGCTGCTGCTCGACGGCCTCACCCTTGGGACGCCAGCACACGCGCAGCCCGCCGTCCGCCACATCGATCGAGCTGATCCGCCCGGCATGGGTCTGCAGCGTGCCGGAGGCGCATAGCGTCGCGATGGTGGCTGCAACCGGCGGGGCCATACGATGCCGGTGGATGTCCCACCAGGGCCGGACATGGCGGACGAACCGTGCCTTGTCGGCCGGCGCGAGTTCGGCCCACAGGGTCTGCACGTGCGGCCGCACGGCGTCGATCACGGCGCGCCAGCCGATCGCCTGGCCGCCAGCGCGGCGCACCTCGCGCCGGACCGCTCGGAAGAGCGTGAGCAACGAGCGCCGATCGCGAGCGCGCAGCCGCAGATCGTGCCAGGGGGTCGAAGGCGCGTGGCCGAGCGGCAGGAGTCCACGACGCGAAATCGCATGAATCGGCCCTGTGAACCCCTGCTCAACCAAGCTGAGGCAGACATCGACCATCGTCAGGCCGGTGCCGAGCACGACGACGGGCCGGTTGGGATCCAATGGGGCGGTCGCCGCCTCGCTCCAGGGGTTGGCCACATAGCCGGGCACCTCGTCCTTCGCTTCGACGATGTTGCCCAGCGCCAATACGGCGGCGTCGACCCGATGGCTGCGCCCGTTCGCCGTTTCCATCACGAAGCTGCCGTTGCTCGGCCGGATGGCGGTCGCTTCGTCGGCGACGAGATAGAGGTTGTCGGCACCGTCCTGGCGCGCGATCGCCTCCCGTAGCAGCTCCTGCACATAGGCGCCGAACACCGCGCGGCGCGCGAATGTCCCCGCGATCGTGCGCTCGACCGAGTCCGCGCGCTGGCTCGGGTCCAAACGCTCGAGCCAGCGCACGAAATGATCCGGCTCATCCGCGAACGCGCTCATGTTCTCGGCGCGGATGTTGACCAGATGGTGCCGATTGTCGGTCCCGTAAGCCAAGCCCGGGCCGATGCGCCCGCCGCGCTCGACGAGGTACACGCGCTCGCCCGGCTCGCAGCGCCACAACAGATGGATCGCGGTCATGACGCCGCTGAAGCCGGCGCCGATCACGGCGATCCGGCAGCCTTCGCGTGCCATTGTCGTTCCTCCCTGGTCGGCGGTGTCCGCAGCGGCGATCAGGCCGCTTCGGTGAACACCCTGGCGGCGCGTGCCCGTACCTGGACTTCCAGGCCCGGGCGCAGGCCCAGCTCGCGATGGCGGCTACGCGGCACTTCGGCCTCGACCGGCTCGGCGATGCCCTGCACCTGCAGCTCGACGCGGACGATCGGCCCCAGCGTGCTGACGTGCAGCACCTTGGCCC
Source organism: uncultured Alphaproteobacteria bacterium (assembly GCA_963798145.1). GTDB lineage: Bacteria > Pseudomonadota > Alphaproteobacteria > Geminicoccales > Geminicoccaceae > Benzoatithermus. The sequence continues at coordinate 50,935 of CAWCSG010000003.1, read as the reverse complement.
GCGTTCCGTCCTCGCCTAGCGACCAGGCCAGAATTTCGATGTCCTCCGGCCGCACATAGGCGAAACCGCGCCCGAGGAGCTCGACCGGCGCCGCCGGGCCGGTCTCGACCCCAAATTCCTGATGCCAGATCCGCGCCCGGCCACGCGCCACCGTGCACGCCATCCGGTTCACATGACCCAGAAACTCGTAGACGAACGGGGTCGCCGGCGTGTCGTAGACCTCGTCCGGCGTGCCGACCTGCTCGACCTTGCCGTTGCTCATCACCACCACCCGGTCGGCGAGCTCCAGCGCCTCCTCCTGGTCGTGGGTGACGAACACCGAGGTCAGTCCCATCTCCTCGTGCAGCCGGCGCAGCCAGCGGCGCAGCTCCTTTCTGACCTTGGCGTCCAACGCGCCGAAAGGCTCGTCGAGCAGCAGCACCCGCGGCTCGATCGCGAGTGCGCGCGCCAGAGCGACCCGCTGCCGCTGGCCGCCGGAGAGCTGCGAGGGGTAGCGTTGCGCAAAGCCCTCGAGCTGGACCAGCTTAAGCAGCTGCATCACCCGCTCGACGATTTGCGGGTCGCGGGGCCGCATCCGGCGTGGTTTCACGCGCAGGCCGAAGGCCACGTTCTCGAACACGGTCATGTGCCGGAACAGGGCGTAGTGCTGGAAGACGAAGCCGACATTGCGGGCGCCGACATGGGTGCCGCTGGCGTCGATCCCGTCCATCTTGATCTTGCCGCTGGTCGCGAAGTCGAGTCCGGCGATGATCCGCAGCAGGGTGGTCTTGCCCGAGCCGGATGGTCCGAGCAGGGCCACGAGCTCGCCGTCCTTGATGTTCAGCGAAACACCGCCCAGCGCCGTGAAGCCGTCGAAACGCTTCACCACGTCCTTCACTTTGATGCTCATGGCGCTTCTCTTCCCAGGGGGTTCAGTGGCGGCGGGCAGCGGCGAGCTCGGCTCCGAACCGCCACTCCAGCATCGACTTCAACACGAGCGTCACGAGGGCCAGCAGGGCGAGCAGCGACGCGACGGCGAACGCGGCCACGAAATTGTACTCATTGTACAGGATCTCGACATGCAGCGGCATGGTGTTGGTCAGGCCGCGAATATGGCCCGAGACCACCGAGACTGCGCCGAACTCGCCCATCGCACGTGCGTTGGAGAGGAGCACGCCGTAGAGCAGGCCCCACTTCACGTTCGGCACGGTCACGCGCCAGAACGTCTGCCAGCCCGAGGCGCCCAGCGAGAGGGCCGCCTCCTCGTCCTCGGTGCCTTGCTCCATCATCAGCGGGATCAACTCGCGGGCGACGAAGGGGAAGGTGATGAACACGGTGGCCAACACGATCCCCGGCACCGCGAAGATGATGTGAAGGTTGTGCGCCTTGAGGAACGGGCCGAACCAGCCTTGCGCGCCGAACAGCAGCACGAAGATCAGGCCGGAGATCACCGGGCTGACCGAGAACGGCATGTCGATCAGCGTGATCAGGAAGCTCTTGCCCTTGAACTCGAACTTCGCGATCGCCCAGGAGGCGCACAGGCCGAACGCCAGGTTCAGTGGGACCGCGATCGCCGCGACCAGCAAAGTGAGCCGGATCGCGGCCAGCGCGTCGGGCTCGACGACGGCGGTCATGAAGGCCCCGACTCCATTGCGCAGCGCCTCGGTGAATACCGAGAGTAGCGGCAGGATCAGGAACAGGCCGAGCCAGACGACAACCAGGCCAATGAGCAGGAAGCGGACCACGCGCGGCTCGCTGGTGGGACGGAGGCTTGGTAAGGTGAGCGTCGTCGCCATGTGGGTTCTCCCTCAGGCCGACATGCGGCGGCGTGACCAGGACTGCGCCAAGTTGATGACCAGCAACATGGCGAACGAGGTCAACAACATGATCGAGCCGATGGCAGTAGCGCCGGAGTAGTCGAATTCCTCGAGCCTGATGATGATCAGCAGCGGCGCGATTTCCGAAACATACGGCAGGTTGCCCGCGATGAAGATCACCGAGCCGTACTCGCCGACGGCGCGCGCGAATGCGAGAGCGGCGCCAGTCAGCATTGCCGGCGCCAGCGAAGGCAGGACCACCCGAACCAGCGTCTGGAAGCGCGTGGCGCCCAAGGTGGCCGACGCCTCCTCGACGTCGAGGCTGAGATCCTGCATCACCGGCTGCACCGTGCGGACCACGAACGGCAGGCCGATGAAGGTGAGTGCGACGATCACGCCTAACGGCGTGAACGCGACCTTGATGCCGAGCGGGTCGAGGAACTGCCCGATCCAGCCATTCGGTGCGTAGATGGCAGCCAGCGCGATGCCGGCGACCGCGGTCGGTAGCGCGAACGGCAGGTCGACCGTAGCGTCCAACAGGCGCTTGAGCGGGAAATCGTAGCGCACGAGCACCCATGCAACGAGGGTGCCCATGATCAGGTTCAAGATCGCAGCGGCGAACGCGGCGCCGAAGCTCAGCCTGAGCGCGGCCAGCGTGCGGAGATCGGTCGCGATCGCCCAGAACTCGGGCCAAGTGAGTGTTGCGGTTTTCAGGAACATCCCGGCGAGCGGGATGAGCACGATCAGGCTCAAGTAGGTCAGGGTCAGACCGAGCGCCACCCCGAACCCCGGGATAACGCTCGGCTGCCGAAACCTCAGAGCCGTGCCGAGGCTCGCGGCCATGGTCAGTTGGTCGGCTTGTAGATCTGGTCGAACACGCCGCCGTCACCGAAGTGAACCGCCTGTGCTTCCTTCCAGCCCCCAAACCTGTCGATCCCGAACATCTCGATCTTCGGGAAGCGGGCGAGATCCTCCGCTGCCGCGTACTGCGTGTCGACGGGCCGGTAGAAGTGCTTGGCGATGATCGCCTGCCCGGCCGGAGAGTAGAGGTACGCCAGGTATTCCTCCGCCACCTTGCGCGTGCCCTTGGCGTCGACATTGCCGTCGAGCACCGCGACAGGCGGCTCGGCCAGGATGCTCTTGGGTGGCACCACGATCTCGTACTTGTCGGCACCGAACTCGTTCAGCACGAGAAAGGCCTCGTTCTCCCAGGCGAGCAGCACGTCGCCAAGTCCGCGCTGCGCGAACGTCGTCGTCGAGCCGCGGGCACCCGTGTCGAGTACCGGCACGTTGTGGAACAGTTCGGCGAGGTAGGCCCTAGCCTTGGCTTCGTCGCCGCTGAACTTGTCCAGCGCCCAGCCATAGGCCGCGAGGTAGTTCCAGCGTGCGCCACCCGAGGTCTTCGGGTTCGGCGTGATCACGGCGACGCCGGGCTTGGCGAGGTCATCCCAATCCGCAATGCCCTTCGGGTTGCCCTTGTGGACGACAAACACGATCGTCGAGGTGTAGGGCGAGCTGTTGTCGCGCAGGCGGTCCTGCCAGTTCTTCGCGAGCTTGTCGGTCTTGCTTGCGATGGCGTCGATGTCCGCGGCCAGCGCCAACGTCACCACGTCGGCGTCGAGCCCGTCGATCACCGCGCGCGCCTGCTTGCCCGAGCCGCCATGCGACATCTGGATGGTGACGGTCTCACCGGTTTTCTCTTTCCAGTAGTCGGCGAACACCTTGTTGTAGTCCTGGTACAGCTCACGCGTCGGGTCGTAGGACACGTTCAACAGGGTCGTGTCGGCCGAGGCCGGCAAGGACCAGAGCAGCGTCGCCAAGGCGGTGGCGGCCAGTGCGGTACGTCGATGAAGCCGGGGCATCTAGGTCTCCTTGGGGTTCCCAGAAACTACTTAGTCCCTATAGATAAAATAGGGTTTTTCTCAAACCCGATAGCCTAGGCTACCGTCGCCAGAAGATGATCATCCAGTCGGCCGCCGAGCGCATCCGCGAGCGTGGTGCGATCGAGGATCTCCGACATGGCGTCACGTACCGTGCGCATCACCTTGCGGATCGCGCATGAACGCTCGTCGGTACAGTCCGCGCATTTGCGGTAGGCGGTGATGCTGGCACAGGGCAATGGCGCGATCGGGCCATCCATCGCGCGGATTACCTGCCCGAAAGTGATGGAGTCCGCCGGTCGCGCCAGACAGTAGCCACCGCTGCGCCCGCGCTGGCTATGCGCGAAGCCATGCCGTTTCAGTTCGACGAGGATCAACTCGAGGAACTTCTTCGGCACTTTCTGACGGTCGGCAACCTCCTGAATCAACACGAGCTCCTCAGGCGGGGCCTCCGCCAGCATCAGCATGGCACGAAGGGCGTACTTGGCTTTCTGCGATAGCATACATGTTCTCTATCTGGCTGATCGAGATTAGAATATCCTGACGGTCTGTCAAGCGCATCCGTGGTGTGCCGCGCACCAGCGAATTCGAGGGCGCTTGTGGCGTGAAAGCTGCAGCGGCGCCCTCACAATTCCTGCGTGAGCCGCTCGCACAGCGTCTCCAGCACCTTGACCCGCGCCCAGGGCTTGTCCTCCGCCTCGACCAAAGTCCAAGGCGCATAGGGCGTGCTGGTCCGGTCGATCATGTCGCCGATGGCGTCGTGGTACTGGTCCCACTTGTCGCGGTTGCGCCAGTCGTCGGCGGTCAGCTTGAAGCGCTTGTATTCGATCTGCTCGCGCGCCTCGAATCGACGCAGTTGCTCCTCGGCGCTGATCGCGAGCCAGAACTTGACCACGACGATACCGTCCTGGGTCAGTTCCTCCTCGAAATCGTTGATCTCGCCGTAGGCGCGGCGCCATTCCGGCTCGCTGGCGAAGCCTTCGACGCGCTCGACGAGCACGCGGCCGTACCAGGAGCGATCGAACAGCGCGATGTGACCCTTGGGCGGCACATGGCGCCAGAATCGCCACAGATACGGGCGCGCCTTCTCCTCGTCGGTTGGAGCCGCGATCGGGTAGGCGTGGTAGATGCGCGGGTCGAGCGCCTGGGTGATGCGGCGGATCGCGCCGCCTTTGCCGGCGGCATCGTGTCCCTCGAACACGGCGACCAGCGCGCGGCTCCGAAACTTCTTGCCCTGACTGAGCTCCAGCAACCGGATCTGGGCCGCCTCCGCCCGCTCCTTGTAGTCCGCCTCGTCGAGCTTGCGTGTCAGGTCGAGGCCATCCAGCGCGTTGCGCCGATCGACGTTGGGGATCACCGCTGGCACCGGGGCCGAAGCGGGTACCGTTCCCCCCGCCAGACGAGCACGCAGCGTCTCCAGGATCGTGCGCCCGAAGGTGAGATCGCGATACTCCGCATCGTCGCTGGGCACGACGACCCAGGGCGCGAAGGCCGTGCTGGTGCGCCGGACGAACTCTTCGAGGATCGGCCGAACCTGCTTCCGTCTCGAGACGTCGGCCCATTCCTCGAGGGCGCGGCTGGCGCCGCCGGTCCGTTTGGCGAACGCGTCGAGCCGCTTTTTCTGCTCCTTGCCGGACAGGACCAGCAAGAACTTCAGCACCAGGACGCCCTCGTCGGTCAGCATTTCCTCAAAGCGAGTGATTGCGGCCAACTCGCGCTCGAACCGGCTCTTGCCGCTGTCGCCGCCGAGATGTCGCCGCAGCGGCTCGGAGTACCAGGAGCCGAAGACGATGCTCATGCTGCCCTTGGCCGGCAATGTGCGCCAGTAGCGCCACAGCGGCGGCCGCATCCGCTCGGCATCGTCGGGCGCGCCGAAGGCCTCGACGCGGACATGGCGCGGGTCGAGCCACTCGAGCAGGCGATGGATCACCGCACCCTTGCCGGCACCGTCCATGCCCGTCACCAGGATCACGACCGAGAACGGCTTCTTCTCGATCAGCGCCGCCTGCGCTTCGAGGAGCGCCGTGCGGAGTTCCGGCTCCTCGCGCTTGTAGGTGTCCTTGTCGAGCTTGTGCTCGATCAGTGCCGATTCGAACATCTGCGAATGCCTATGCCGCTGAAACCCAATGCCGCGATCTGTCCAGCACCCGCGGGGGCGCTCACGTCCACCGCGTGGAGCAGTCGCAACAATGGGAGCGTTAGGCGATATGGACGTCCTGGGCAACAGGCGCGCGGCGGCCACCCGACCCGGCGGCCGCCACGCCCATGTCAGCGCAAATCAAGGCGAAATCGTAACCTTGACGCAGCCCGGCGCACCCGCGTAGCCATAAACCGTTAGTTTGCCATTGGTTCGGCCGGCTACATTGTGGACAAGTACGGTTTTCTCGGTACCGCCCCGACCCCTGCTGTCGATAATGGTTTGGAATCCAGGGAAGTTGATCTTCATCACCAAATCGGTGTTCGTGAGAGGTTTGGCGGTGAAGGTGAATTGTCCCTTGCCAATCAAATAGGTATTCAACACGATTTTTTGGAAGGAGCCGAAGCATCCTGAGCCACTGAATGCCTTCGGCGATGCCCCTAATGTTGCTCCATTGTTTAAGCTGGATTCCAGCTCTTCAATCCTTTGAGGAATAAAATTCTCTGCGGGTGACTTCACGGACGTTTGCGGGGTCACCGTCTGTACGACCGGTGCGGCGGCATTCGCTGTTGCGGGGATCTGTGTTGTCGCAACGGCGAGGGCTATTGCGGACATGAGGGCAGTTGACGACTGATTCACTTTTGCGTTCCTCTAAAAGATTGATTGGAAGGCGCCGCGAAGGCGACATTGCTTCCATCGGCGCGAGACGGATATCGCCAGGATTGCCGGGCAATCTGTGGCTTTTCTCACTATCTGCGTGAAAATGGACGCTTCCGGGTTGGGCAGAAGAATCCGGCGCGTTGAGCCAGCATCAGGCCCGACAAACAGCCTGCGGACCAAGGCCGGGCCCGAGCTGGCGCTCAGGCCGGCCGCGATTGACCAAGAGATCCGTTCGCTCGATGCCGATCTCGGCGTCGCGATGTTGCGGCGGCTGCCGCGTGGCCCGGTGCTGATCGATGTGGGGAAGACCGCGCTGCCGGAGCTTCGCCCGGGGTTTGCGCATCAGGCGGGCGCGCAGCGGCACGCCATTGGTACAGCGAGCGATTCGGGCGTAGTGTGGCGGACCAACGCGCGAGGACTGTACAGCGATGAGCCGAGCATTCGTGAAGGAGGACGATCAGGTCGCGGTGCCGCCGGCACTGCCGGACAGGCCGATCAGCCACGAGCCCAACCTCGTCACCGCGCGTGGGTTGGGATTGATCGAGCAGGCGATCACTCTCGCCCAGCGCCAGCTGACCGCGGCGGCGGCGACCGGCGATGCCGATGCCACGGCACGCTCGGCACGCGATCTGCGCTACTGGACCGCCCGGCACGCGACGGCGCAACTCACCGAACCCCCTGCCGACGCCGGGAGCGTGGTGTTCGGTGTGGCGGTCACGGGCCAGCGCGAGGACGGGCGCGCGGTCACTTTCCGCCTGGTCGGCGAGGATGAGGCTGACCCGGCGCAGGGGCGGATCGCCTGGACCGCCCCGGTCGCCCGGACGCTGCTGGGGAGCGAGCCCGGCGACACGCGCGAGCTGCCGACCGGCTCGATCGAGGTGACGGCGATCGATCCCAGGCCAGAGGTCGCCACCTAGCTACATCTCTGCCGATGTGGGATGATGGGCGACCGAAACGAGTCATGGGTCCGGGGGGAGGGGCGCGGCGATGGATCTGGAGCCTGGGATCACCAGAGCGGGTGCAGGCCTGAACACAGTAACGTGGAATGTGCTCGGCCACCAATACTTTCTCAAGGCCGAGTCCGCCGACAGTTTCTGCTTCGAAACCTTCGACCCGCCCGGCACCTTCGTGCCGTTGCACGTGCATCCGACCCAGGACGAGTTCATCTACGTGCTCGAGGGAACGTTCGACCTGCAGCTGGGTGAAGCGAGGCTGCAGGCCAGGCCCGGTGATCTCGTCCGCATGCCGCGGGGACTGCCGCACGCCTATTTCAACAACCAGACGGTGGCCTCTCGCGCCCTGTTCTGGGTCACGCCTGCGCGCCGCCTGCGCGAGCTCTTCGACCAGCTCCACGACCTGACCGACATCGACGAGGCGATCCGGCTGTCGAAGGCCTGCGAGGTCGACTTCCTGCCGCCGCCCTAGTGCGGCGTGCGGCCCAGTCCGGCCATGGCCACGCCGGTGATGGTGACGGCCATGCCCAGCAGCTCCAGTGCGCCGAGCCGCTCGCCGAACAGCGGCCAGGCGATCAAGGCCGTGGTCGCCGGGACCAGGAAGAACAGGCTCGAGACCTGTGCCGCGGCGCCGCGGCGGAGCAACTGGTAGAGCAGGGTGATCGCACCCAGCGACAGCACGAGCACCAGCCAGAGCAAGGCCACCACCAGCTCCGGCACCCAGTCGATCTGTCGGGTTTCGAACAGAAGCGCCGCTAGCCAGCACGCGGCGGCGGCGGAGGTGAACTGGATGAGATTACCGGTCCGCAGATCCTGCGCGCCGCAGAACCGCTTCTGATACAGGGTGCCGATCGTGATGCCTGCCAGTGCGCCGAGACAGGCCAGCGCGCCCAGCGCATCACCGCTGCCATGGCCCAGCTTGCGGCCCAGGACGAGAGCCACGCCGGCCAGACCGAGGCCCAACCCCAGCCAGGTGCGCCCACTGACACGCTCGGCCAGGACCAGCGGTGCGGCCGCTGCGACCAGCAAGGGCTGCAGGCAGACGATCAGCGCCGACAGCCCGGCCTCCAGCCCGAGCCGGATCGCGACGAACACGCCGCCGAGATAGACGCCATGCATCAGCAGCCCGGCCACGGCGAGATGGCCCCAGTCGGCAGGACGCCGCGGCCATGGCGCACGCCAGACCAGGGCGGCGAGCCCGAGCAAGGCCGCGGTCAGCGCGAAGCGCACCGCCAGGAACGTCATCGGCTCGGCGTGGGGCATGCCCAGCCGCGCGCCGATGAAGCCCGTGCTCCACAGCAGCACGAACAGGGCAGGCATCCCCCGCAGCCAGAGCGCGCTCACGAGGCGGATGCCGGTGCTGGGTTCAGTCCGGCAGGGGCGCGAACAGCGCCTCGATGTCGGCCTCGGTGAAGCTCAGGCCGGCGCCCGTGCCGGACAGCACACTGTCGACCAGCGCCTGCTTCTTGCCCTGCAGCTCGACCATCTTCTCCTCGACCGTGCCGGTCGCGATCATCTTGTAGACGAACACCGTCTTGTCCTGGCCGATACGATGGGCGCGGTCGGTAGCCTGGTTCTCCACGGCCGGGTTCCACCATGGATCATAATGGATCACCGTGTCGGCGCGGGTCAGCGTGATGCCGGTACCACCGGCCTTGAGGCTGATCAGGAAGATCGGCACCTCGCCGGCCTGGAACCGCTTCACCGGCGTCTCGCGATCCTTGGTCTGGCCGGTCAGCTTCAGATACGGGATCTGCTCGGCCGTCAGCGCCTGCTCGATCAGCTCCAGCATCTCGACGAACTGCGAGAACACGATGATGCTTCGGCCCGATTCGACCATGCTGGCCAGCATGTCCATCAAGAGTTCGAACTTGGCGCTGGGTACGGCAGCACCGCCGCCGCCGGACTTGAGCAGGCGCGGATCGCAACAGACCTGACGCAGCTTGAGCAGCGCCTCGAGGATCGCGATGTTGCTGCGGGCGAGGCCGCGCTGCTCGATCTCGTCGCGGATGCGCCGGTGCATCGACAGGCGCACGCTTTCGTACAGGTCGCGCTGGCCCTCGCTCAGCTCGATGTCGCACAGCACCTCCTGCTTGGGCGGCAGCTCGGAAGCGACCTGCTCCTTGGTGCGGCGCAGCAGGAACGGCCGCACACGGCTGGCGAGCAGCGCCTGGCGGCCGGTGTCGCCCTCCTTCTCGATCTGGTTGCGGAACACCCGGCGGAAGGTTTCGCGGTCGCCCAGAAAGCCCGGCATCAGGAAATGATACACCGACCACAGCTCGCCCAGATGATTTTCCATCGGCGTGCCGGACAGCGCGATGCGATGGTCGGCCTTGAGCAGGCAGGCGGTGCGCGCGAGCTTGGTCGCCGGGTTCTTGATCGCCTGCGCCTCGTCCAGCACGACCATGCGGAAATGGTGCGCGAGCAGCAGCTCCTTGTCGCGCAGCAGCAGGGCATAGCTGGTCAGCACCACGTCGTGGTGCCGGATCTCGTCGAACAGCTCGCTGCGCTGGTTGCCGTGCAGCACCAGCACGTCGAGGTCGGGCGCGAACTTGCGCGCCTCGTTGCGCCAGGTCGGCACGAGGCTGGTCGGGCAGACGATCAGGCAGGGCTTCTTGAGCCGCCCGGCTTCCTTCTCGGCCAGGATGTGCGCCAGGGCCTGCACGGTCTTGCCCAGGCCCATGTCGTCGGCGAGCACGCCGGACAGACCCAGGCCGCTCAGGAACTGCAGCCAGGCGAACCCGTCCTCCTGGTAGTGGCGCAAGGTCGCCTTGAGCCCCTTGGGGGAGGAGACAGCCGGAATCTCGCTGGTGGTGGTCAGGCGCCGCGCCATGTCGCGCAGGGCCTCACCACCGGTCCATTGCAGGGCTCCGTTCGGCAACGCCGTCTCGATCGCCGTGAGCCGGGTCATCTCGGCCCGCGACAGGCGCAACGTGCCATCGTCGCGGATCTTGCGGCTGGCGAACAGCTCGTAGAGCGCCTCCAGCATCGCCTTGAGCCGGCCGGCCGGGATCGGCAGGAGGCGGCCATCGGGCAGGGTGCCGAAGACATGGTCTCCGCCGAACTCGTCGAGCTGGCTGGGGGTCAGATCCTCCGGCGCCCGGTCGAAAAGGTCGAGCAGGATCGGCAGCAGCGCCACCCGCTCACCTTCTACCTCGATCCCAAGGTCGAGATCGAACCAGTCGATGCCGGAATCGTTGATATCGACCCGCCATGCATCGTCGGCTGCGACCACCCGATAAGGATAGTCTTCCCCAAAGGTGATCCGCCAGCCTTCGCCGGCGAGCCGGGGCAGTTCCGCGTGGTTGAACTCGACCCAGCGCATCGCGACGTCGTCGTCCTCGTCCTCCTCGAAGGTGAAGTCCTGGCGGCAATTCTCGGGCGCGAACCGGCCGAGGCCAGTCGGCCCAAGGGGCTGCAGGCCCAGGCTGTTCAGCCGCTCGATCGACTGGACCTCGAACAGCGTGTCGCGCGGCAGCACCAGAAGCCGGTTGTCCTTGACGTGGTTCAGCTCGGCCTTGCCGTCCTGCCAGCCGACCTCAGCGCCCGCATAGTCGAACATGACCCGCGCCAGCGGCAGATCAACTTCCTGCTCTTCACGCTTCCAGCCCATGCCGCGGGAGATGGTGACCTGTGGGCAATGCAAATGCAGGATCGCCGTTGGGCGCAGCTCGAGACGCTCACGTTTGCGCAGCGGCTCGGGCAGCGGCACGAGATTGCCGATCGGTTGCAGCTTCTGGCGCGCGAGGCTGGCGACCGACGCCGACACGCCGGGTGCCTTGAGCAGCAATCGGGCGACGCGATGCGGCACGCTGGTCTCGATCCGACCGCAGGCCTGTGTTTTCAGGTCGATGTACCAGGGCTCGCCGAGGCCGACCACGACCAGATCGTCGCCGGCATTGTCGACTTCGCACACGACGTGCTGCTGGCCCTCGCTGTCGAAATGCCAGGCGAAGCGGCCGGCACGCGGAACCTCGTGGCGTAGCGGGCGCGACTGAGCGCTGCGCCAGTGGCAACGGCCCGTCTCCAGCATCCGCCGCAGCGTGTCGCCGTCGCCTGCCGCACCCAACCGCTTGGTCTGGGTGTTGGGCGCCCCGAGAAGCCGACCGATCACCTGATCGTCGAGGCCGACGAAGCTCGCCGGGTCGTCTGCCACCAGGTTGGACATCGCCAGCGGATGCTCGCGCCCGTAGACGCCGCCGCGCAGCCGTCGGGCGCGAAACGTGCTGACAGCGAGCGGCTGAATCGAGGCGGAATCGCGCCACAGGCGCTGCGCCGGCTCGAGGGTATAGAGAATACAGTCCGCGCCGTCGCCGGCATGCCCGTTGGGCAGGGAGCGGGCGCTCTGATTGATGGCGGCGATCCAGCCCTCGAGCTCGGGGTCGATCGCGGCGCCGACCTCGTCAGCTTCCGGTGCGGAGGTCTCGTCCAAGGCCGCCAGGAGGGTGGCAGCGGCATGCTCGCACTCGCTGTAGACGAGGCAGGTGCAGGTACTGGACAGCCGGATCCGCCCGCCTCGTCCGTTGACGATGTTTACCCTCGTCAGGAACGGGGTGCGCTTCTCGCCCCGCACCCGGCCGGTGATCGAACGGCCGTCGCGCTCGACGTTGATCTCGACCACGGCGCTCTGGTCACGCAGCGACTCCGCGCGTTCCCAAGTGTTCGACGGAAACAGGCGTTCGAGGTCGGTCCGTGTAAAGGCAAGCATTGGGCTCTATTTTGCTTCTTCGGTTGTTTATTGTCGACTCCGCAGCCCGCAAGGCGCACCGCCACCGCAGACGACGTGCCGCAACACTGGGGGGCACAGTTGGTTCACGTCGAAAAATGGCCTCCCGTGCACCGCAACCGCCACCGTGTGCGGCAACGAGATGACCAACTAAAACGCATACACGACAAAGCGCGGATTTTGGCAACGGCGAAGGTGACACGCAGCAGGCCTGAAACGCCGCCGCAGGCTGAATATTCGCTTGGTCAGCCGAAGGTGTGGCAATCCGTCACAGCTCGGAGCGGGAACGAAACGCTCCGGAGGCTCTCGGCAGCTGGAGCGTGGCCGCCAGCCCGCCCCAGGCCGAGCGCCCAAGCTCGACGCGTCCACCGTAAATTTCGGCGAGGTCGCGGGCGATCGCGAGGCCCAGCCCGCTACCCGGTACGCGCTCATCGAGGCGTGCGCCGCGTGCGAACGCCGCTGGGAACTGGCCGTCGTCGAGCCCGGGGCCGTCATCCTCGACGGCAATCAGCACGTTGGGCCCCTCGGCTCTGGCAGAGATCCGCACGCGCCCGCGCCCCCATTTGCAGGCATTGTCGAGCAGGTTGCCCAGCATCTCCTCTAGATCCGTAGGATCGCCCGCGAATGACAGGTCTGCGTCGACGACCACTGCCAGCACGATTCCGCGCTCGGCAGCGATCGGACCGAGGACCCGCACGAGCGCGTCGACACTGGTCGCCACCGGTGCTTCCGCGCCGCGTGCCTGCGCACCGGTCTGTGCTCGGGAGCGAGCGAGCTGGTGCTCGATCACGGTGCGCATGCGCACCACCGGTCCCTCAATCCGCTCGACCTCGATGCTCTGGCCGTTTCGCAGGCGATCGGCTTCCACGAGAAGGAGTTGGAGCGAGGTCTTCAGTCCGTGGGCGAGATCTCCAGCCTGCGCGCGCGCGCGCTCGATCAGACGCTCCTGCTGACCCAGCACGCCATTGAGCTCGTCGACCAACGGCCGTATCTCGGTCGGAAACTCGCCCTCCAGCCGGCTCGAGGTGCCGGAATGGACGCGGACCAGCGCTCGCCCGAGGCGGGTCAGCGGAATCAGGCCGATGGCCACCTGCAGACTGGAAGCGGCGATCAATCCGGCCGAAAGTATCGTCAACGCCAGGACGAGGGCCCGATCGAAGCGCGCCGTGACGGCGTCGATCTCAGCGGCGGGGAGCGCGACGGCAATGCGGATGGGATCGGTCGGCGAGTCGCTGAACCGCACCACCCGCTCGACGACCAGGGCCTCGCCGATGCCCGGGACGTCGATGTCATGGTGGTCAAGCTGACCAGGCGCCGGACTATCGTTCGGCAGCGCCAGGGCCCGATCCCATAAGGAGCGCGAGCGGAGGGCCGGTTGCCCCGCGCGTTCGATCTGCCAGTAGCGACCGCCATAGGCGGCATGGAACCGGGGATCGCTCGGCTGGCTGCGCAGGCGGATCTGCCCCTGGTCATCGAACTCCAAGAGCGATGTGAGCTGGTTGAGATGACTGAGCAACTCGGTCTCGTACTGCGCGCGAATCTGGTCACGGAACAGCGCGGACAGGGCGACGCCCGTGACGCCGACCGCCACCACAATCAGCACCGCGGCGCCGAGCAGCAGCCGCAGCCGCAAGGACCGCGCCTGATTCACGCGGGCTCACCGATCGAGTAGCCCAGCCCGCGTACCGTCAGGATGCGTTCGCGACCAAGCTTCTTGCGAAGCCGGCCGATCATCACCTCGATCGTATTGGAATCGCGGTCGAAATCCTGCGCATAAACGTGCTCGGTCAGCTCGGACTGGGAGACGATCCGCCCCGGCCCGTGCATCATGTAGGCCAGGATGCGGTATTCCATGGCCGTCAGCGTGACCACGGCGCCATCCACGCTGACGCGGCCAGTACGGGTGTCGAGCTCGATCCCGCCTCGCCGCAGCAGCGGGTCCGCATGGCCGCCGGCCCGGCGCAGCAGCGCGCGCACGCGGGCCAGCAGCTCCTCGGTGACGAAAGGCTTGGCCAGATAGTCGTCGGCGCCGGCGTCGATGCCCGCAACCTTCTCGCGCCAGCTGCCGCGTGCGGTCAGGATGAGCACGGGGAAGCGCCGGTCAGCGGCCCGCCAGGCGCGCAGCACCGAGAGTCCGTCCCGCTTGGGCAGGCCCAGGTCCAGCACGACGGCGTCGTAGGGCTCGGTGTCGCCGAGGAAGTGGGCCTCCTCGCCGTCGCACGCCAGATCGACAGCATAGCCGGCCCGTGTCAGCACCTGCTGGAGGTGCGCGGCAATTCCGGGTTCGTCCTCGGCCAGCATCAGGCGCACTGGTTATTTCACCTGCTCGTGGCCCTCGTCCTCGGGCTCGAGCGGCAGCGGGGCTTTGGTGGCCGCGTCGACCCAATGCTCGGAGATCACGCCGTCCCGGCTCAGGGCCTCGATCTCATAGATCCAGCGGCCATGGTGCCGCTCGAGTTCGACCTCGAGTATTTCCCCGACGCCGCGCGCTCGCAGCAGTTTGAGGATCTGGTCCAATGGTGCGATGTGGCCTTCCGCTAGCGCTTCGCGCGCGTCGTCGTGGCTGTCGGCCGCACGTCCGTCGGATGTGCCGAGCACGCTCACAAGGGCGATCAGGCACAGCAGAACGCGCATTATCCAGGCTTCAAGTGTGGAGACGGCCAACTTCAAAGGATGGTCGATGATAGCTGAACGTCGGCTGAACGGATCGTCCAGCCGCAATTCAGCCGCCCAGTCCCTGCGCCTGCAAGAACTGCTGCACGCCGGCGCGATCGACGGACCAGCCGAAGGCTTCGCCCAGCAGATAAAGCACGGCCGCCACGTCCCAGCGCGTGAGATGTGCTGGCCAAATCGGCTCCCGCAGCAGCATCGCACTCAGCGACACCGCCATGGCGCCAACACCCAGGAAGGCGCTGAAGGTCGCGGCAAAAAGCGGCTGCGGGCCAACCAGCGCCAGCACCAGAGCCAAGCCGATGAACCAAGCCAGACGGATCAGCGCCCCCTGGTCGGCAGTCGGCCCCTGGCCATCGGGTCGGGTGGGAGAGTGTTCCATTGATCGGCTCCTCGCCGCAGCGCGGCGCTCGCCTTCATCAGGTGGTCATGCCAAGCCGCAGATCAACGCGCTGTCGCCGGGTTGATCCGCGGCGAGCAAGCTCAGCCGCCCTGTGGCGGGCGCAGGAAGCTTATGGCCGGTGGCCGGCCGGGCAGGTCGAGCTGCACCATCCGTGGCGAACCTTGCGCCACCGTCTTTCCCCGCCGCAGCACGAACAGCCGCGCCGCCTTGAGCCTGATTGCCTCGACCGGATCGCTTGCCTCGAGCACCACCAGATCGGCGTTGCAGCCCGGCGCTAGCCCGTAGCCCTCCAGCCCCATGACCTTGGCCGGAGCGCTGGTGACGGCCTCGAAGCAGCCGCGCATCGCCTCCAAGCTCGTCAGCTGCCCGACATGTACCGCCATGTGCGCGACCTCCAGCATGTCGCCCGAGCCCAGCGAGTACCAGGGGTCCATGACGCAATCGTGCCCGAACGCCACCGTCACGCCTGCCGCCTTCAATTCGGCCACCCGGGTCATGCCCCGGCGTTTGGGGTAGGTGTCATGGCGGCCCTGCAGCGTGATGTTGATCAGCGGGTTGGCGATCGCCGCCACACCGGCCTCCGCGATCAGCGGGATCAACTTGCTGGCGTAGTAATTGTCCATGCTGTGCATCGAGGTCAGGTGCGAGCCGGCCACCCGCCCGGCCATGCCCAGCCGCAACGTCTCGGCAGCCAGCGTCTCGATGTGGCGCGAAAGCGGATCGTCCGTCTCGTCGCAATGCAGATCGACCATCAAGCCGCGCGCTGCCGCGAGCTCGCACAGCTCGACCACGGACCGACGGCCATCCTCCATCGTGCGCTCGAAGTGCGGGATGCCGCCGACGATGTCGACGCCCAGATCCAAGGCCCGCAGCAGATTCGTCCGCGCGCCCGGCGCGCGGTAAAGACCGTCCTGCGGAAACGCCACCAGCTGCAGGGTCAGGTAGGGCGCCACACGCCGCTGCACCTCGAGCAGGGCCTCGACGCCGGTGAGCCGGTCGTCGCAGACGTCGACATGGCTGCGGATCGCGCCGATCCCCTGCGCCACCGCCATGTCGCAATAGGCCAGCGCCCGCTCGACCACGGCCTCGACGGTGAGCTGGGCCTTGAGTTCGTTCCAGAGCTGGATGCCTTCCAGCAGCGTGCCCGAGCTGATTCAGGCGCGGCAGGCCGAGCGACAGCGTCGCGTCCATATGGAAATGGCAGTCGACGAACGGCGGGCAGACCAGCCTCCCCGACACGTCGAGCTCGTCGTGCCCGCGCGCATCGATCGCCTCGCCGACCGCCTGGATCGTCCCGTCCTTGATCAGGATGTCGTGCCCCTGCCGGCCATCCGGCAGATTGGCGCCACGCAGGATCAGGTCGGGCTGCATCGGGCGGAGTTTCCTTCGGAGGTTCGTGAACGATCGCCACGATGGTCGTCCGTGCTCAGGCCGGCAAGGATGTGCAGTCGAAGAATCACACCACCCTGACCGAGACGGCACCCAGCCCCTCGACCTCGATCCGCCACAGCGACGGCCCTTCGACCCATTGCACCTGCGTCATCGTGCCGAGGCTCACGAACGTCCCGGCCGCCAGGCCCAGCCCCAGCCGCGACCGGCTGTTGGCCAGCCAGGCGAGCGCATCCAACGGATGGCCGAGCAACGAATCGCTGCGGCCCTCCGCGATCAGCAGGCCGTCCCGGAACGTGTGAGCGGTCAGCTGGTCAAGGGCAAGGCCGTGCCAGCTCGTCACCGGCGCGCCCAGAACGCTGCCGGCGTCGAAGGCGTTGTCCGCGACCAAGGTGGGCGCGCCGATGGCGGCGAAGTCGACGTAGCGGTCGTCGACCAGTTCGATCGCGGCCATCATTGCCGAGACCGCGTCAGCCATCTCGTCGCGGCCGTACAGCTCGGGCCGCGGCGGCAGCGCGATCGCCAGTCGGACCGCGATCTCCGTCTCGATGCCGAGGCGGACATGGTCCGAGCGGCGGACCGTGGCGCCGTCCAGATGGACCTGGCTCGCGAAGATCTCACCGCCAAGCGGCTCGGGTGCATGGATGTAACGCCGCATCGCATCGGTGGTACCGCCGATCTTGTGACCGACGCGCATGCCGAGCGCGGCCTCAAGCCGGCTATTGGCGAGCCGCTGGACCCGGTAGCCGTCGTCGAGAGAGACCAAGGCCGGCAGCCGTGCCAGCCGTCGCCGCGCCAAGCGCGCCTCGACCACGATTTCTGCTGCGGTAGCCAGTGTGGTCTCATCCATGTGCGCCCGCCTTCCCAGCTGGTCCGCCGGTCGGTTTGACACGGTACGCGGGCCGCTTCTAGCCTGCGCGGCCAGTAGGGTGGGGCATGATCGATCAGGTGGCGACGCGAACTCGAGGACAAGCGCGACGAGATCGTCGCGCTGACCCAGGAGCTGGTTCGGATCCCGACGATCAACCCGCCCGGCGACGCCTACGTGCCGTGCGCGGAGCTGATCGGCGAGCGGCTCCGGCGGCGGGGATTCACGGTTGCCTATTTCCGCGCCGAGGGTACGCCCGGCGACAGCGATCGCCTGCCGCGCGTCAACGTGATCGCCCGGCACGAGAACGGCCGACACGGACCCTGCGTGCACTTCAACGGGCATATCGACGTCGTGCCGGCGGGGCACGGCTGGACCTTCGATCCGTGGGCCGGCGAGGTGCGCGACGGCCGCGTCTACGGCCGCGGCACCTGCGACATGAAGGGCGGACTCGCCGCCGCGATCGTCGCGGTCGAGACGCTGCTGGAGTGCGGCTTGGAACTTCCGGGAGCGCTCGAAATCTCCGGCACGGTCGACGAGGAGTCGGGCGGCTATGGCGGGGTCGCCTATCTCGCCCGGCAGGGCCTGTTCTCCAAGCCGCGCGTCGACCACGTGATCATCCCCGAGCCGCTCAACGTCGATCGCGTCTGCATCGGCCATCGCGGCGTCTGGTGGGCCGAGATCGCGACCCACGGTCGGATCGCGCATGGCTCGATGCCGTTCCTGGGCGACTGCGCCGTCCGGCACATGGGCGCCGTGCTCGATGCCTTCGAGCGCGAGCTGTGGCCGATGCTGGCACAGCGCCGCACCTCGATGCCGGTAGTGCCGGAAGGTGCCCGCGCCTCGACGTTGAACGTCAACTCCATGCATGGCGGCCAGGCGGAAGGGCACGATGGCCTGCCAAGCCCATGCGTGCCCGACAGCTGCCGGGTGGTGATCGACCGGCGTTTCCTGATCGAGGAGGCACTGGACGACGTGAAGGGCGAGGTGCACGCCATCCTCGAGCGGCTGGGGCGCGAGCGGGCCGGCTTCCGTTACGACGTGCGCGACCTGATGGAAGTCCACCCGGTGCTGGCCGATCGCGGCCTGCCGGTGCCGCAGGCGGTGAGCAGCGCGATTCGCGAAGTGCTCGGGCGCGAGGCGCAGTTCATCTGCTCGCCCGGCACCTACGACCAGAAGCACATCGCCCGCATCGGCCACCTGCACGACTGCGTCGCCTACGGCCCGGGCATCCTCGACCTTGCCCACCAGCCCGACGAGTTCGTCGCGATCGACGACCTGGTGGCCTCGGCCAAGGTGATGGCGCTGGCGACGCTGCAGCTTCTGGGCATCGGCCGGTGATCGTCCCGGGCCCGCGCAACAGCCTGACCGACGTGGCCGGCCTGCTTGTTGGCAATGCCGAAGACCATCGGGCGCGGACCGGTGTCACCGTCGTGCTCGCCGAGCGGCCGGCGCTCGCCGCGGCCGACGTGCGCGGCGGGGCGCCGGGGACCATCAATACCGACGCGCTGCGAGCCGGCGGGCTGATCTCGCGCGTGAACGGAATCGTGCTGTCCGGCGGCTCGGTCTTCGGCCTCGAGGCCGCGACCGGCCTGATCGGCTGGCTGGCGGCCCGCGGCCGCGGCTTTGCCGAGTGGGGGCCGTGCCTGCCGATCGTCACCGGTGCGATCCTGTTCGATCTGATCAATGGTGGCGACAAGGACTGGGGCGATCATGCGCCCTATCGCGGGCTGGCCCATGCAGCCGCCGATGCGGCCGGGCGCGAGGTGGCGCTGGGCAATGCCGGGGCCGGCCTCGGGGCCATGGCTGGCCCCCTGAAGGGTGGCCTCGGAACGGCCTCGGCCATCGACCGGGCCACCGGGATCACGGTCGCTGCCCTGGTCGCCGTCAATCCGGTTGGCTCGGTGACCATGCCCGGCAGCCCGACCATGTGGGCTTGGCATCTCGAGCAGGGCGGCGAACTCGGTGGCCAGCGCCCGCCCCAGGATGCAACCGGCCATGCGTTCGAGACCAAGCGTGGCATCGGCATGAACACCACGATCGGCGTCGTCGCGACCGACGCCGTTCTCGACCACGGCAGCCTGCAGCGGTTGGCCGCGATGGCCCAGGGCGGCTACGCCTATGCGATCCGCCCGATCCACACGCCGTTCGACGGCGACACCGTGTTCGCTTTGGCGACCGGCGCCGTGCCGATGCCCGAAAAGCCGGACGCTCTGGTGCGGCTGGGCACGATCGCAGCCGACGTGGTGGCGCGGGCGGTGATGCGCGGGGTGTACGAGGCAGAGACGCTCGGTGAGGCGCGGGCCTACCGGGCGGCATGGACGCCAGAGTGAATGCATTGGAGTTGCCGCTGGCAAATGGGTGCGGCATCAATGTCGTTCCGATGGCTGCGGATGAGCGCATCGGCGAGGTCAGTGCGTGAGCATGCTCCTGCGGCGACGCGTAGCGAAAGGGGAGAGCAGCGGCGCCTATGTCGCGACAGGCCTCTGATACTGTCTTTGCCGCGGGCGGAAGGATGGGCGCGCTTATCCGAGCGCACGATTGGTCCTCCACGCCGCTTGGCCCCATTGACGCGTGGCCGCAGAGCCTGCGGACCGCGATCGACATCATGCTCACCTCGCGCTTTGCGATGTGGATGTTGTGGGGTCGCGACCTGACTTTCCTTTGCAACGACGCGTACCGGCCGACGTTGGGGATCAAGGGGGATCGAGCGCTCGGCGCCCGCTCAGACGCTGTTTGGGCCGAGATCTGGGATGACATCGGGCCGCGCATTCGAGCCGTCCTGGACGAGGGCGAAGCCACCTGGGACGAGGGGCTCCTGCTGTTCCTGGAACGGAGCGGTTATCCGGAGGAAACCTACCACACCTTCTCCTACAGCCCGCTGCGTGACGACGCGGGCGCGATCGCCGGAATGCTGTGCGTGGTGACAGAGGACACGGAACGCGTCATCGCGGACCGTCGCCTTGATACCCTGCGCCTGCTGGCGGCAGAGCTGTCCATTGTGCAGACCCAGCCGGAGGTCGGCCGCGCGGTCGAGCGTGCGATGGGCGCCAACCGGCGCGATTTGCCGTTCAGCCTGCTTTATCTGTTCACGGAAGATGGACAACAGGCCGAGCTCGCCGCGGTGACCGGCATAGACGCTGACCATGCGGCAGCACCTACGACGATAGGCCTTGGCGACCGCGAAGGGCCCTGGCCGGCGGCGAAGGTCCGAGATTCGGGCGCGTCGCTGATCCTCGACGATCTTGCCTCGTTGGGCAACTTGCCGACCGGTGACTGGAACGAGCCGCCACGCAAGGCGGCCGTGTATCCAATCGCGCAGCAGGGCGGGGTCGCACCGGCGGGTCTGCTGGTGGTGGCTCTCAACCCGTTCCGTCTCCTCGACCGCACCTACGCCGACTTCATCGGCTTGCTGGCGGGGCAGATTGCGGCCAGTCTGGCTAACGTCCGGGCGTACGAGCAGGAGCGGCGCCGGGCGGACGCGCTGGCCGAGATCGACCGGGCGAAGACGGCCTTCTTCTCCAACGTCAGCCACGAGTTCCGCACGCCCCTGACGCTCATGCTCGGGCCGTTGGAGGAGGTGATGGCGGGCGCCTCCGTCGATCTCGGCCTGATCACGACCGCCCATCGCAACTGCCTGCGGCTTCTCAAGCTCGTCAACACGCTGCTCGACTTCTCGCGAATCGAGGCTGGGCGTGCCCAGGCGAACTTCGAGTCGGTCGATCTCGCTGCGCTGACGGCCGATCTCGCCTCGAGCTTCCGCTCGGCAATGGAGCGGGCTGGCCTGGAATTCGTCGTCGAGACACCGCCGCTGCCACAACCCGTCCATGTCGACCGCGACATGTGGGAGAAGATCGTCCTCAACCTTCTTTCCAATGCGTTCAAGTTCACCTTCGACGGCCGTGTGGCCGTGACGCTGGCCCCCTCGCCGGATGGCTCGGCGGTGCTCCTGGAGGTACGCGATACCGGAACAGGTGTTCCGGCGCATGAGGTGCCGCGACTCTTCGAGCGATTCCATCGCGTCGTCGGCGCGCACGGGCGAACCTTCGAGGGCAGCGGCATCGGGCTGGCGCTGGTGAAGGAGCTCGTCGGCCTGCACGGCGGCACCATCACGGTCGAGAGCGAGGAGGGCAGAGGCACGGCCTTCATCCTCTCTTTGCCATTCGGGACGGAGCATCTGCCGGCGGACCGGATCGACGCCGGACGCCCCGCCGTCTCAAGCGCCGTGCGAGCGCAGGCCTATGTCGAGGAGGCCCTGCGATGGCTGCCCGACTCCGATGCGGTGAATGAGGTCGGCTTCATCCGGAGCGAGGAGCTCGGCACCGCGGCGCTGGTGTCGGCGACAACCGGTGGCAGGGTGTTGCTCGCCGACGATAATGCCGACATGCGCGACTATGTGCGCCGTCTGCTGGTCGGGCAGGGCTACGACGTGGAGGCGGTGAGCGACGGCGAGGCGGCCCTAGCGGCGGCTCGTCGCCACATGCCCGACCTGGTGCTGTCCGACGTGATGATGCCCCGCCTCGACGGCTTCGGGCTGCTCGAGTCTCTACGTGCCGACCAATCGTTGCGCGATCTGCCGGTGATCCTTCTTTCCGCACGCGCAGGTGAGGAGTCGCGCGTGGCGGGCATGGCCGCCGGCGCGGACGACTACCTGACCAAGCCCTTCTCGGCGCGCGAGCTATTGGCACGGGTTGGCGCCAACTTGGCGACGGCACGTCTACGGCGCGAGGCGATGGAGGCAATGCGCAGCCTCAACGAGACGCTGGCGCAACGCGTAGCGGAGCGGACGCGTGAGCGCGATAGCATCTGGCGGCTGTCACGCGAGCTGATGCTCGTGGTGACGCCCGACTCGACCGCCCTCGCGGTCAACCCCGCTTGGGAGGAGGTACTCGGTTGGACGGAAAGCGATCTGGTCGGCCAGGCCACCTCGACTCTGCTGCACCCCGACGATAGCGCGGCGACCGCGGCAGAGATGGGTAACTTGGCGGAGGGCCTTCCGGTTCGCCAATTCGAGAACCGCGTGCGTCACCGGGACGGCAGCTATCGGACGATCGCCTGGACTGCGGTGCCGGACGAGGGGGTCATCTACTCTGTCGGCCGCGACGTCACTGAAGCCAAGAATATCGAGGAGCGTCTCCGTCAAGCACAGAAGATGGAGACCATTGGCCAATTGACCGGGGGTGTCGCACATGATTTCAACAACCTACTAACAGTTGTGTGTGGCAACGTTGAGATCATTCAGCGGAATGCCACCCTGCTCGAGGGCGACGGTGCCAGCTCGCGCATTCGCAGCGCAGCCGACAACGCCATGCGCGGCGCGCAACGGGCCACGGTCCTGACCCAGAGGCTGCTGGCATTCTCCCGCCGACAGCCGCTCGATCCGAAACCGGTCAACGTCAATCGGCTGGTCGCCGGCATGTCCGATCTGCTGCAGCGGACGTTGGGCGAGCATATCGACATCGAAACGGTGCTGGGCGGTGGCCTGTGGTGGACATCTGCGGACCCCAACCAGCTCGAAAGCGCGCTGTTGAACCTCGCTGTCAACGCGCGCGACGCAATGGCCGAAGTCGGAAAGCTTACCATCGAAACGGCCAACTCGCACCTCGACGAACGCTATGCGAACGACCATGCCGAAGTGCTTCCCGGTCAGTACGTCCAGATCGCGGTTAGTGACACCGGCTCGGGTATGACGCGAGCGGTTCTAGCGCGGGCCTTTGAGCCCTTTTTTACCACCAAAGACGTCGGACACGGCACCGGGCTGGGGCTGTCCCAGGTCTACGGTTTCGTCAAGCAGAGTGGCGGACACGTCAAGGTCTACTCGGAAGTTGGGCTAGGAACGACGATAAGGATCTATCTGCCCCGGTTGTCGGCTGGTTACGAGCAAGTCGAGGCGGACGAGCCGCAGGAGGAGCATGCACCGCAGGGCGAGCTCGCAGAGATGGTGCTCGTCATCGAGGACGATCCCGACGTGCGCTTGTATACGGTCGAACTGATCCGCGATCTCGGCTACTTGGTGTTGGAGGCTCCCGACGGAGGTGCCGCATTGGAGCTGCTGCGGCGAGAGCCGGGCGTGGGGCTGCTGTTCACCGACGTCGGCCTGCCCGGCGGCATGAACGGCCGGCAGCTCGCCGAGGCCGCCCGCGCGCTCCGCCCAGAACTGCCGGTGTTGTTCACGACCGGGTATGCGCGCAATGCCATCGTCCACGGCGGACGGCTCGACCCGGGCGTGCAGCTGATCACCAAGCCGTTCACGCGCGCCGCGCTCGCGGTCAAGCTGCGCGAGGTGCTCGACGCTGCGCCGACACCGGCTTGTATCCTTCTGGTCGAGGATGAGGCGCTTATCCGGATGGTCGCCGCAGACATGCTGAGCGCAGCCGGCTGTCAGGTAGTGGAGGCGGGTGACGCGAGTGAGGCGGTAGCGAAGCTTCGCGGCGAGGGCAATCGAATTGCGGTAGCGATCTTGGACTACAGTTTGCCCGACGGAACTGCCGACGCGCTTGCCGACGAGCTGCGTGCGCTCCGTGCCGATCTCCCGCTGGTCATCACCACTGGGCACGGGGAGGCGGAGATGAGGTCGCGGTTCGCGAACGTCCCAGGAGTGGCATTCGTCCCGAAGCCGTATCGTGCTTCCACACTTTTGCAGGCGCTTCGCGAGTTGGGCGTCAAGGGGCTTCGCGGCGCAGTATCGCCGAGCGGCACTTAGCGCACTGGCTCAAGGATTCCGACGTCGCTGGCCAGCATTCCGGGCTTGAATATTGTCGGCAAGTGAAGGACAGATTGCCTATTTTGGCTCGTCGCTTTCTAGTAGAGACCGCGCTGAGACGTCGATATCGAGACTGCGATCAAACAATTGCTGCAGTCAAGCGGAGCGCAGCTTGCCGCAACCTTAGTTGCCGCCCATCTCCGAAATGCTGAGCTGGCGTTGTGCCGGCACGGCACTTCGCAATGGCTTCTCGTTCCGGAGCGGTCGATGCTCGATTCGGCAAGTTGGTTGCTGGCGGTGGAATTGGCTGCGCCGCTGCTGCTGGACGGGCTGTCGATTCATCCACTTCTCGGCGATGCATTCGCCCATCGTGCCCTGGATGCCCATTCGATCGCCGATCCCGTCGAATTGGCGATGCTCGACCTGAATCGGATCGATCGAGGCCGGTATCGCGCCACGATCGCCAATCTTGGAAGCTCGCCGTCGCTGCTCCTGCAGGGCGAGCTGCTGCGTCAAGGGACCGACGAGTTCGAGCTGGTGACGCCGCGACTGGTGCCGCCCGATGCCGCGATGACTGTCGAGCTCAAGCGCGTTGCCGCTGGCAGCGGCGATCCAGCGGCTGCCGACACGTGGCTGCGTCCGCTGATGAGTTTCGTAGCCCCGCGCGGTACGGTCGGCTATCTCGCGATGATCGGCAATGAACTGGCAAGGCTGGAACTGTTTCCAGGGCCAATCACCTGTCGCCGCAGTTGGCATTGGGCGCTCGGCAGCCTGCTCGCGCGAACGCGACGACGAGCAGCTCACGAAGCGGTACCAGGACATCTGATCCGCCGCCTCGCTGCCGCGTGCAGTGCGGGGTCTTGG
The DNA here is from genome assembly GCA_963798145.1 of uncultured Alphaproteobacteria bacterium. GTDB lineage: Bacteria > Pseudomonadota > Alphaproteobacteria > Geminicoccales > Geminicoccaceae > Benzoatithermus. The sequence goes on along the minus strand of CAWCSG010000003.1, from coordinate 25,886 downwards.
GTGGACGAGGCGCCCCAGGTGCGGCGGCTCAAGGCGCACCGGTGGCCGGGTCTGGTCGGGCGCGCCATCGTCCTCGAGGATCGCCCCGTCTATCTGGACCTGGCAGTCCTCGGGGGATCGGTACCGGCGGTGGCAGGCGAACCAGCCCCACGGCAAATCCGCTCTGCCGCGGTCGCCCTGACGGAGCCGGGCGATGCGCGGCCAGGACAGCTGCCTGAATTACTGCTCCAGGGCAGCGTCAGCCGGCGCGCCACAGCCGCACGAACTCGTCCAGCTCGGCTTGGTTGAGATCCGAGATCGCGGCCAGCCGGAAGCCGTCCTGTGTCCACTGGCGCAGATGATAGCCGTCCGGCGCGCCAGTTGGCTGGGGGCGATCATCCCCGGACGCGGGCCAGGCGAACAGGTCGATCAGGTGCTGGCGGCGCCGGTAGACGATGACCGCCACCGTGCGTCCGGCGGCATAGTCCAGCCGGCCGCCGAGCAGCGCGAAGCCCTGCTCGCCCAGATCCTTGACCGGCGGCGAGTACTCGATCCGGCCGTCGAACCACGGCTTGACCGTGTGCCCGTCGGCGGAGACGACGTCGATCGAATGCCCGGGCTGCAGTGCGCGAATGTGCGCGCCCACCAGCGAGTCGAGTTCGCTGCGATCCCCCGGGGCGAGCAGATGCAGGACCGTGCGGTCGAGCGCCACGCCGGCCACGAGCGCTGCTGCGATCGCACCCAGCACACCGCGTCGGCTGCCGGCCAGCCGAACAGGCTTCTGGGCGGCTGACAGCGACACCGCAGGAGGTAGTTGCGCTCGGATCGCGGCTCGTGCGGTATCGGGCAGGCGATGGCGCGTCGCCTGGCCGCGCAATGTTGTCCGCAGCGCCTGGAGGCGCGCCAGCTCGCTCGTGCAGCCAGGGCACGTCGCGAGATGCCGCTCCACCTCGGCCGCATGGGCGGCATCGAGCTCGCCGTCGAAGCTCGCCTGCACCAGCAGCGCCATATCCTCACAAGGCATGGCCCTGCTCCCTCAGCACCAGCGCTTCTCCCTGGGCCAACAGCAGTTGCCGCGCCCGGGCAAGGCGCGACATCACGGTTCCGATCGGAATCTGGACCACCTCCGCGATCTCGCGATAGCTCAGCTCCTCCAACTCGCGCAGCACCAGTACCTCCCGATACCCGGCCGGCAGGCGCGCGATCAGCTGGTCGACCGTCGCGGCGCCCTCCATCCGCAGCAAGGTGGCTTCCGGATCCTCGTCGGGTGACGCCACCTCGTCGACGACCGACGAGCCATCCTCCCGCTCCAGCGCGCTGAACGGCACGACGTTGGCGCCGCGTTGCCGTTCGCGCCAGGTCAGGACGGTGTTGCGGACGATCCGCAGGAACCACGGCTTGGCCTCGGGCCGCGAAAGGCGCCGAAATACTGCCATGCCCGCAGCGTCGCCTCCTGCACCACGTCGACCGCCTCGTCCGAATTGTGCGTGAGCCAGCGTGCCAGGCTGTACGCCGGGTCGAGATGCGGCAGCACGGTGGCCTCGAAGCGGCGACGCTCGTCCTGGTCGGACAAGGGCTGGTCCCATCGATCGTGGTCGACGCCGTGCCATACTGGCAAGCGCCCCGGTTTATTCCAGCCGCGTTGGCGAAAGGCAGGTCTGCATCGGCGGGAATAAGCGCCCGGGCCGGCCGGTACTGCACCCCGTGGTCCATGGTGTGACCAGGGGAGTGAGTGCGATGACGGAAGGGTTGAATTGGCGCGGCCTGCTCGAATGCATGGCCTGGGTCGGCACCGGCGTGGTGTGGACGATGGCGGGCGGGGTGCCGCGCTCGCTGCCGATCGAGCAGGCGGACGCCGCCACGCTCGACGGCTGGTCGTTCGTGCAGGTCAGCGACAGCCATATCGGCTTCAACAAGGAGGCGAACACCGACGTGCCGGGCACGGTGAAGGCCTCGATCGACCGGATCCGGATGCTGCCGCGGGCGCCTGCGTTCATGATCCACACCGGCGACATCTCGCACCTGTCCAAGCCGGAGGAATTCGATCTGGCCGACCAGCTGCTGGGCGAGGCGCGGCTGCAGGCGTTCTACGTGCCGGGCGAGCACGACATGCTGGTCGACGAGGGCGGGGCCTATCTCGAGCGCTACGGCAAGGGCAGCAAGGGTGCCGGCTGGTACAGCTTCGACCAGGCCGGCGTGCATTTCATCGGCCTGGTCAACGTCGTCGACCTCAAGGCCGGCGGCCTCGGCCGGCTGGGCGACGCGCAGCTGGAATGGCTCGAGGACGATCTGTCCGGCCGCTCGGCCGAGACGCCGGTCGTCGTCTTCGCCCACATCCCGCTCTGGAGCGTCTATCCGGACTGGGGCTGGGGCACCGAGGATGCCGAGCAGGCGCTGGCCTATCTGCGCCGCTTCGGCTCGGTGACCATCCTCAACGGCCACATCCACCAGGTGATGCAGAAGGTCGAGGGCAACGTCACCTTCCACACCGCGCGCTCGATGGCGTTCCCGCAGCCGCAGCCCGGTCAGGCCGCCTCGCCCGGGCCGATGAAGGTCGACCCGGGCCGGCTGCGGCAGCTGCTCGGCACCACCGACGTCGCCTTCACGACCAATCCGGGCCAGCTCGCGATCGTCGACCAACCGCTGGCGCAGGCCTGAGACCATGACCACGCACCTCTGCGCCATAGCACGGCTCGTGCTGCTGATTACCGCCGTTGCTGCCGGCCCGGCCCAGGCTGCGACCGGACCGCAGACCGCCACCGTGACGATCGAGAACTTCACCTTCGCGCCGGCCGAGATCACGGTGCCGGCCGGCACTTCGGTGTCATGGCTGAACCACGACGACATTCCGCACACGGTCACCAGCGACGAGCGGGCCTTCAAGTCGCCACCGCTCGACACGGACGACGGCTTCACGACCACGTTCGAGAAGCCCGGCACCTATCGCTATTTCTGCGCGTTGCATCCGCACATGACCGGGACCGTCGTCGTGACGCCGCTTGCGCAATAGCGGGGCAGCTAGCCCGATGTGCCATCAAGGGCGCAGGCCGATTGGCCGGGTGCGCGCTACTGGCGCGAGTTGGCGGGTTACTATCGTAGTGCCGCTGATCGCCGCTCGTGGCACGTTGCCTTCGCCACGCCTCAACGCGGCCGTCGAGATGGGCTACCGGACGGTGGTGGTGCCCTTGTTCCAGGGCCGCATGACGGACCGTGCGCACACCACCGGCGTTTTCCGCGCATGTGGCCGCGGTCCAGGCGGAGATCGCGCCCGCGCGCCTGCTCACTTCGATGTCCGCCAGGGCTGGCAGTCATTGTGCACATTTCTCGGCGTCGCCCCGCCGGACATGCCGTTCCCGTGGACCAATTCGTCGAAGGGGTTCGCCGATCGGGGATGGAACGCGGGCTAGCTGCACCTGCCGCCATCATTCCGGCAGCCCGGCTTTGAGCAGGCCACCGGCCCATCGGGCGAAGTCGGCCTGCCGGCGGAAGGGCAGCAAATGCGGGAGGTGGCCCAGCCGCAGCGCCGGATTGATCCGGCGCAGGCGCTCCATGGCCGCCGTCGCCGCGGCCACCTTGCCGGCGAGCGCGCCGCTTGCCGCGACCACGCAGGTGGCGATGAGGAAATTCGGCTGCTGGCGAACCGCGATTTCGGCCCATGCCAGCGCCTCGCCATCGTCGCCAAGGAAGAAATGGGCCAAGGCGGTGGCGGTCTGGATGCCGAACAGCTGCGGATCGTGCGGGCTGAGACGGATGGCGCGGGAGGCGTGCTCGAGCGCTGCAGCCGGCTCGCCGATGAATAGTCTTGCATAGGCGCTGTAGTTCCACACCCACGCCAGGTTCGGGTTGAGCCCCGCGGCGCGATCGATCAGTGCTGCGCCATCCTCGACCTCGGCGACGACGGTCAGCAGGGTACCCGCGGCAGCACCCAACGCCACCGCATCCTCGCGCCCGAGTTCTGCCGCGCGCCGCGCCAGCCGCTCGGCCTCGGCGACATCGCTTACTGACAGCGTGGCCCAGCCGAACGCCTTGCGCTGCAGGTAGCAGCGCGCCGCCATGCCGTGGGCGGCGGCGTAGTCCGGGTCGAGCGCGATCGCCCGGGCGAACAAGGCCGATGCCTCCTTGTTGTCCACCGCGGAGAAACGATGGAACGCGGCCATGCCACGCAGGAAGCAATCGTAGGCGTCGAGCTGCCCGGTCGGTTTGCGTTGCGCGCGCCCGATCTCGGCTTCCTCGAGCCTTGGTGCGATCGCGCCGACCACGCTCGCGGTCAGCCGGTCCTGAAGGTCGAAGATATCGGCCCGCTCGCCATCGAAATGGTCCGCCCACAGATGCGCGCCGGAACCGGTGTCGATCAGCTGGCCGGTGATCCGCACCCGATCGCCCGCCCGGCGCACGCTGCCCTCCAGGACGTAGCGCACGCCAAGCTCGCGCCCCACCTGCCGCACATCGTGTGGCAGGCCGCGATAGGTGAAGCTGGAATTGCGGGCGATCACGAACAGCCAGCGGAGCCGGGCAAGCTCGGTGGTGATGTCCTCGACCATGCCGTCGGCGAAATAATCCTGGTCCGGGTCGCCGCTCAGGTTCTGGAACGGCAACACGGCGATCGAGGGCCGGTCGGGCAGGCTCGGCAGGGACTGCGCCGGCGGTCCGCCCACGCCTGACGTCGGCCGATCGCCGGCTGAGTGCATGGCGATCGGCGCGTCGATCTGCGTGACCGCTGCCGCGAGCAGGTAGCCGCGCTTTGGCACCGTCCTGAGCATCCGCTGCGCGTCGTCGCCCAGCGCCTTGCGCAGGTCGCATACGCACCGGGTGATCGACTCGTCCGTGACCACCACGCCGGGCCAGACCGCCGCCATGATCGTGTCGCGGTCCAGGAGCCGGCCCGGGTTCTCGACCAGAAGGCGCAAGAAGGCGAACGATTTCGGCCGCAAAGCCACCTCGGCGCCGCTGGCGTCAAAGAGCGCTCCGCGGACCAGGTCGAGCGTGCATCCCTCGAAGCTCCAGGCGCTCGGCGGCATCCGGTCTGCGTCCAACCTCCGCTGGCCTCAGGCCTCCGTTCTTCTCGCGTCCGAATGTAACAATAAATTCAGAACTTTTTCACTCGGCTTTCAGGTCGCACCGGACCGATTGATGTCCAATGGTTGAGAGGGCCTGCTCGCGGGCCCGAAGTGTCATGAGATTGATAGGATGCCTGGATTCGCGTCAAAGCTTAGTTGATCAAGTGCTTTCATCGCTGGAAGCGAACAAACAAAGGCTAACTCAATTGATCGCTGAACGCAGTTCAACACGCGGATACGTCTCAGATTCAAGCACATGCACGGTCCCTGCGGCAATGCTCACTCGGCTCCGCAACATTTTTGCCGTCGTCGCCGTCATTGCGGTCGGCGCACCCGGTCCGGCTGTCTCGATGGATCAGCCGTCGGTTCGGCCGGAGCCGGCTGGCGGGCCGAATTGCCGCTCGGCCGGCAAGCCGGCGATGCACGATCTTCATGCCTTGTTCCTGCGCACCGATCCCCTGCTTGCGAGCAGCGGTCGTGCGATCAAGGGCCTGTACTACGCCTAGCGGGCGGATGGCCCGAACGAGCTGGTCGTGTTCCAGATGGGGTGCGCGGGAATGCTGGATCCGAGGCCGTTCCTCGAGTTCGAGTTCCGCACGGGTATTTATCTCCTCGACCAGGATGGCGATGGCTGCACCGACGGTGCCGGGCTGCTCGACTCGGCTGAGATCGACCCGGTCGAGTTCCTGCCGGCGCTGCCCGTGGCGAGACGCAGTTGTCCGCCCATCACCGGCGACGGCGCGTCCCGACACGCCGCAGGGCAGATAACCGGTCGTCGGCAGGTCAGCGGGTACTAGTTGGAAACTTCAGGATCGCGGTATCAAGTATAGTTAGAGCGGTTACCCACCCTATCTCAAGAAGCAGGGAGAACGGCCGTGTTCAGACCAATCATGGATATTCCCGGCTTCGTATCCACAGTCGCCGTCGCTCTGAATGCGGCCGCGCCTACGTGGGTGAACGGCGTCACCACGCGCGTGAGTGTCGGGCCGGGCGGCGCCGAAGGTTAACCCCAGGTACGGTTAACCCTTATCGGGTCTGACTCAATTTCTCCTCGGTTGCATGGCACCCGGCGCCGAGTTGTGAGTTCGGGTGCGCCGAATGGGAGGACGTAAATGCACCGCGAGATCAAGCGACTTCCTCCGCTCCGAACGGCGCTTATCGCCGTGGCGTGCGGGCTCGGCCCGTGCCTGGACGCGGTCGCCGGGCAGGTTGAGAAGCTGCCGCCGAGTGGCAAGGCAAAATTCCAGGTTTCCTACGTGCAGTGGGCGCCGGCGCGCGAGATCGCGCTCGGAGATGCCGCAGGCATCGGAGCGATGGAGATCGTCGGGATCACTCGCAACACGGAAGGCAAGAGCTGGTTTGACCGTATGACCGAGCACTGCAGCGGGCAATATTACTGGGGCGACCACAACCCCGCGGCTGGTAACGGCACTTGCCTCTACGTCGACGCCGACGGCGACAAGGTCATGGTCAACTGGACAATCACGGCGCCCTACGACGGGACCAAGCAGATCGTCGGCGGCACCGGCAAGTACGCCGGGATCACCGGCCAGGGCACTTACGACGGCACGCCGCTCAAGGCGCCGGCGGAGGGCATGGATATTTTCCTGACCGACGTCGAGCTCGACTTCCTGTTCAAAGCGCCGACGCAATAAGCCGAGGCTACGAGAGTTTATGCGGTCCGACCCCACTTGCCTCTCGGCAAGGAACCACGAGAAGAATGGCATGCGCTCGCGAATCCAAACAGTCATCGCGCTCGTGGTTAGCAGTACCATGTGCGATTAACGGAAGATGAAGGTGGTGAGCGGTAGCAGCACGAATTAACGGTCGACGCATCGGCCACGGCGTGGCCCGCGCTCGTCTACTGGCGTATGCTCGGAGCGTTCACGGGTATCGCCGACATTTACGGTCAACAGCGTTAAACAATGCAATTCGGGAGATAACTGCGATGGCAAGGTTTCCGACGATCGTGGGTTGCGTGCTGGTCTCGACCGCTGCTGTCTTCGCGCTGGCCCCGTCCGCTCAGGCGAACGGCACCACCAAGCGCGCGAGCGTCGGGCCGGGTGGTGTCGAGGGCGACAACGAGAGCGGGCAGCCGGCGATCTCGGCCGATGGGCGTTTCGTCGCCTTCGGTTCCTTCGCCACCAACCTGGTGCGCGGTGACACCAACGCGAGGAGCGACGTCTTCCTGCGCGACCGCAGGACCGGCAGCACCAGCCGTGTCAGCCTCGGGAACGGCGGTGTGGAGGGCAATGACGGCAGCGGTAGCCCATCGATCACTCCCGACGGCCGTCTGGTGGCCTTCGTCTCGGGCTCCGAGCAACTGGGTGCCGGGCGACACCAACTTCGCTGGCGACGTGTTCGTCCGCGACCTGGTCGCCGGCACCATCCGGTGCGTCAGCGTCACCCCCGCCGGCGTGCCGGCGAACCGTGGCGGCTCGATTCCGGTCATCTCCGCCAACGGCCGGTTCGTCGCCTTCTTCTCCAATTCCACCGACCTGGTCACGGGCGGCGGCAACTTCGAGGATCACGTGTTCGTCCGCGACCTTCAAGCGGGCACCACCGAGCAGGTGGACGTCAGCTCGTCGGGCGAGCCGTCGAACGGCTTCGTCGGCGGCTTTCCCTTGGGGATCTCCGCCGACGGACGCTTCGTGGTCTTCGATTCGACCGGCACCAACCTCGTCCCCGAAGGCAGCGGCAACCAGGAAGTCTATCTGCGCGACCGCAAGAACCACACCACCGAGATCGTCAGCCTCGGCCGGCGGGGGGCGTTCGGCGACCGCGGCGCGTACGGGCCGGCAATCTCTGGCAACGGTCGCTACGTCGCGTTCACCTCCACCTCCACCAACCTGGTGCGCGGGGACACCAACGATGTCGATGACATCTTCGTCCGCGACCGCCAGTCGGGCACCACCAAGCGGGTCAGCCTCAGCACGACCGGGCGCCAGGGCGACGGTGCCAGCAATTCGCCGACGTTCTCCCCGGGCGGGCGTTTCATCGCCTTCGTCTCGCGCGCGACCAACCTGGTGGCGGGCGACACCAATTCCGCCAGCGATGTCTTCCTGCACGACAGCAAGACGGGCACGACGCGGCGGGTGAGCGTCGCTACGGATGGCAGCCAGGGCGACGCCAACAGCTCGTTCTCGACCCCGGCGGCAGTCTCGGCCCAAGGGCGCGTGGTAGCTTTCAGCTCGGATGCCACCAACCTCGTGCCCCATGACGGCAATCTCCGCAGCGACGTGTTCGTCCGTGTCCGAGCGCCGTGACCGGTCCGCGCGAGCGCGCAAGCGCTCGCCGCGCTACGCAAAGCATCGTTGACCAGGGCATCGGTCAGGCGGCTCGCGCTGCTTTGGGGGTCCGTGGCGCTCGGATCACGACGCTGCTGACGCGTGAGCGCAGCTCCTCGGCAGTGCGGTTGCATCGAGGTCGAGTTAGGATATAATACCTGCATCTGATCCACTGCGTGCTGGTTATGGCCGGCAGATATGGCGCCTTCCATGCACCCCTCGAAACCGCACGAACCAAGGCACCGCCGCGCACGGCCGAACCCGGGCAGCGCCTGCGCCACGAGCTTCGCGCGCGTAAGGCGATTGCGCAGCCTGCACCTGATCTTCGAAATCACACGAACGAATTCATGGGCAAGCACGAACGAACCCGGACACCCCGTCCCGCTCCTGACCGGGACGGGCGCAGGCGAACGAAAAGCAGATCGGCACAATCGAACCGACGTCGGCGAATTGCACGAACGAATTCGGCGTTGGCACGAACGAACCGAAGCGCCGTCCCGCCCTCGGGTCACCGAGCACCGCAATGACGACGACGGCCGCGCCGATCACGGCCCTGGAGCAGCCACCCCGGGGCAAGGTTCGCCAAGCCCCAAGTGCGGCACCGCATCAGCCGCTGGCGGCTGCCGGCTCGAGCACCTCATACGTACAGGCGAACGCCGCCGCCGCGATCCGGTAGGTGTCGCTGACATTGTTTGGGTCCTGCACGATGGCGTCGCCGGGTTTGGCGACCATCGGCTCGCCCCAGGGAGCCACGAAGCTGAAGGGACCTTCCGTCGTTCCCAACGTCAGATAGCGCATTTCCACGCCTCTCGGCCGGTAGGGCAGCCAGCCATCGCCGTCGGGCGCACCGATCGGCCCTTCGTAGCGCTGGGCGAACTTGGCGCCCTTGACCAGGATCTCCTCGTTGCCGGTCGCTTCGCAGCGGTTGCGCACCACCATGTCCCCAGCTTCCGCGGGCGGGCTCTGCGTCTCCTTGCCCTCGCCCTTGATGACGCTGACCACGACCTCCCCGGGCTTGGCCGGTCGCACGTCGACCGGCTTGGTCTTGCGCGCGGTGCCGACCCGGCCGTCCTGCATGGCCTTGGCGAACAGGGCCTGAGCATCGACCTCGGTGGCGTCGGCGGAGACGAGTGTGGCCACCGTCAGAGCGGCGCCGCGAATCATCATCGTCGCGACTGCTCCCATACGCTGAGGCCAGGAAGTCCGGTGGCAGCTTTGACGATGCATGGGTTCGGCTCCGCCTAAAACTGAATGAAGCTCGCGGTTCGCACCAGCATTACCGCAAAGCCTCCAGAATGCTGACATAGCTCGCAACGCACGCCCCGCCCATGTTGTAGACGCCGCCGAGCTTGGCGCCCTCGACCTGCATGCCGCCGGCGTCGCCGCGGACCTGCATCGCGGTCAGCACGTGCATCGAGACGCCGGTGGCGCCGATCGGGTGACCCTTGGCCTTGAGGCCGCCGGAAGGGTTGACCGGCAGCTTGCCGTCCTTGCGGGTCCAGCCCTCCAGGATCGCGCGCGCGCCCTGTCCGGCCGATGCCAGGCCCATGGCCTCGTATTCCAGCAGCTCGGCGATGGTGAAGCAGTCGTGGGTCTCGACCAGGTCGAGATCGTCCAGGGTCAGGCGGGCGCCGGACAGTGCCTTGCCCCACGCCTCGGTGCAGCCCTCGAACGCGACGATGTCGCGCCGGCTCATCGGCAGGAAGTCGTTGACCTGGGCATGGCTGCGGAAGGCCACCGCCTTGCTCATGCCGAGCGCGGTCGCGACGTCGGTCAGGACGAGTGCCGCGGCACCGTCGGAGACCAGCGAGCAGTCGCTGCGCTTGAGCGGGCCGGCGACGATCGGGTTCTTCTCGGAGACGGTGCGGCAGAACTCGAAGCCGAGATCCTTGCGCATCTGCGCCCACGGGTTGGCGCAGCCGTTGGCGTGGTTCTTGGCGGCGATCGCGGCCAGGGCGTCGGACTGGTCGCCGTGGCGCTGGAAGTACATCTGCGCGATCTGCCCGAACACGCCGGCGAAGCCGCCCTCGATCGCAGCTTCCTCGCTGACGTAGGAGCAGCGCAGCAGCGTGTCGCCGATCGCCGGGCCGGCGAGCTCCGTCATCTTCTCGACGCCGACCACCAACACGATCCGCGCCTCGCGGGCGGCGATCGCGCGCACGCCGGCATGCACCGCGGCCGAGCCGGTGGCGCACGCGTTTTCGACCCGGGTCGCGGGCTTGAAGCGCAGGGCCGGGTCGGCCTGCAGCACCAGTGAGCTGGTGAAGTCCTGGGCGACGAAGCCGCCGTTGAAATGGCCGAGCCAGATCTCGTCGACATCGGCGGGCGTCAGGCCCGCATCGGCGATGGCTGCCGTGGCGGCCTCGACCACCAGGCTCTCCGCGCTGCGATCGGCATGCTTGCCGAACGGCAGATGGCTCCAGCCGACGATGCAGGCGGTCATGGCACGGCTTCCTCTTGTTGCCTTCGCCCTAAGATGGTGCGCGGGTGGGGGAACGAGAATGGCGGGCTCGGGTTGGAAAGGGGTGACACTGCCAACTTCCTCATGGGAGACGACATGACCGACAACATCGTGACCGCGACCTTCGCCCATCTGAGCGACGCCGATGCCAGCCGGGCCGTGCTGGAGTCGAGCATTCCCGGCATCGATGTGGCACTCCAGTCCGACGCGAACGTCACCACGCGCGAAGGCGTGGCGGACGAGGCAGCAGAAGGGCCCTGGAAGCTCACTGCCAATGTGCCGGACGGGATGCGCGATGACGCCGAGTCGCTTTTGCATCAGACGGTCCCCGCCGCCAACGACTGATGGAAGTTATTTGCCCCGTGACGAACACGGCGTCGCGGTTTTGTGCATGGCAGCAATCCGGCCATCCTTTGCCCAAGCGGATCATGAGCCGATAGACTTGCGCTCCTAGCATCGCTCGTCGCCGAAGGCTCGATCCGTGCCGCGCACCGCCATCATCCCGCTGATCATCGCCTGTGCGCTGTTCATGGAGAACATGGATTCGACAGTTCTCGCCACCTCGTTGCCGCAGATCGCGGCGGCGTTCGGCGAGAGTCCGGTGCGGCTCAGCTTCGCGATCACCGCCTATCTGTTCAGTCTCGCGGTGTTCATCCCGATCAGCGGTTGGGTCGCGGACCGATTCGGAGCGCGGACCGTGTTCCGGTTGGCGATCGTCGTGTTCCTCGGGGGCTCGATCCTGTGCGGTCTCAGCAGCTCGTTGCCGGGGCTGGTTGCGGCGCGGCTGCTGCAAGGTCTCGGCGGGGCGATGATGGTCCCGGTCGGGCGGCTCGTCCTGCTGCGCTCGGTGCCGAAGGACCAGCTGGTGACCGCCATGGCCTATCTCACCGTGCCGGCGCTGGTGGGCCCTGTCGTGGGTCCATTGCTCGGCGGATTCATCACGACCTACTTTCATTGGCGCTGGATCTTCTGGATCAACATCCCGATCGCGGTACTGGGCCTGGTACTGGCGACGATCTTCATCCCGGACACGCGCGAGGAGCGTCCCCCGCCGCTCGACCTCGCGGGCTTCGGCCTCAGTTCCGTGGGTCTTGTCGGCATCATCTTCGGCTTTGAGACGATCGGGCGGGGCCTCGTGCCTGGGGCCGTCACCGTGGCGCTGCTGGCGGCCGGCGTGATCGGTGTCCTGCTCTATGTCCGGCATGCCGGGCGGGTGGCACATCCGGTGCTCGACCTCGGCCTCCTGCGGGTGCCGACCTTCCGCGCGTCGGTCATCGGCGGCTTCCTGTTCCGGATCGGGATCGGCGCGCTGCCGTTTCTCCTCCCGCTCATGCTGCAGTCGGCCTTCGGGCTCAGCGCCTTCGGCTCCGGCCAGCTCACCTTCGCCGCGGCCCTGGGCGCGCTCACCATGAAGCTCGCGGCCCGGCCGATCCTGCGGCGCTTCGGCTTTCGGCGGGTGCTGCTGACCAACGCCATGCTGAGCGCGCTGTCGCTGGCGGCGATCGCCCTGTTCCGGCCCGACACGCCCTCGCTCGTCATTCTGCTCGTGCTGCTGGTCGGCGGCTTCTTCCGTTCGCTGCAGTTCACCAGCATCAACACGTTGGGCTATGCCGACATCGACCGCCAGCGCATGAGCCGGGCGACCAGCTTCTCCAGCATGGCGCAGCAGCTGTCCCTCAGCGTCGGCGTCGGCACCGGCGCGCTGCTGCTGCATCTGACGATGGTCGCACGCAGCGGCACCGTCCTGCAGACGGGCGATTTCCTGCCCGCCTTCGTCACGGTCGGCATTTGCGCCGCGGCGTCCGCTCTGGCGTTCGTCAGCCTGCCTGCGGCAGCCGGGGCCGAGGTCAGCGGCCACGGCTGCGTCCCGGCGACTCCGCGCGCCGGTGCGGCTCAGGACCGGTAGTCGGGCTCCTCCTTGTCCAGCATGCGGCGGTAGGCCGAGAACAGCCGGTCGGCGAGGCCCTCATATTCCTGCATGTGCTGCTGCGCGGTGCTGCGCTGCAGGTCGGCGGGGATGGTCCGCAGCTTGTGGCCACCCGATGCCGCCAGCACCTGTGCCTGGGCTGCGCGCTCCAGGTAATAGAGGTCGGTGAAGGCCTGGGCGACGTTGCGGCCGGTGACGATCACGCCATGACTCGCCAGCATCAGGGCGCTCGCATTGCCGAGCTGGGCCGCGATCCGGTCGCCCTCGTTGCCGTCCAGCGCCAGGCCGCCATACTCCTCGTCGTAGGCGACCCTGCCATAGAAGATCAGCGCGTTCTGCTCGCACATTTCCAGGCGGCCGTTCTCGCGCAGCGTCAGCGCGGTGGCGTAGGGCATGTGGGTGTGCAGCACGCACACTGCCTGCGGCGCCTTGAGATGGACCCGCGAGTGGATGAAGAAGGCGGTCGGCTCGACCGTGTTGTCGCCCTCGAGCACGGTGCCGGCGGCGTCGCACAGCACCAGCGAGGAGGCGGTGATCTCCGACCAGTGCCAGCCATAGGGGTTGATCAGGAACCGGTCGCCGCGGACCATTCCATCCTCGTCGGCGACCGCCAGCGAGAAATGGTTGCACACCCCCTCGTGCAGGCCCAGCCGGGCGGCCCAGCGCAGGGCGCAGGCGAGGTCGGTTCGTTGCTGCTGCAGGCTGTCGGTCATGCGGCTCCTCCGTGATCCCGCCGGCGACCATAGCGGCGTGCACCCACCAAGCGGAAGTGCCTGAAAAATCAGGTATGGCCCGACTTGCCAGCGGCTCTGCCTCAGGGCAAGGTCGCAACAAGATAACGCCAGGGAGGCGAAACGATGGTCGGGGGCGCTCGCCGAGCAGGGCTTGCCGCTGGTGGCTGACGCACCGCTGTTGCGGTTCTCGCGCGTCTCCAAGCGCTTCGGCGGCACGGTCGCTGTCGATGACGTCAGCCTCGACCTGCATGCCGGCGAGATTCTGGCCTTGCTGGGCGAGAACGGCGCCGGCAAATCGACGCTGATCAAGATGCTGGCCGGCATCCATCTGCCCGACGATGGGCAGATCCTGGTGCATGGCCGGCACTACCAGCATCGGCCGGCGGTCGCGGGCGAACGACAGACGATTGCCTTCATTCATCAGGATCTCGGCCTGATCGACTGGATGACCGTGACCGAGAACATGGCCATGGGGCTGGGCTTCCCGCGCCGGTTCGGGCTGATCGGCTGGCGGCAGGCCGAGCGACGCGCGCGCGACGCGCTGGCCGCGGTCGGCGGTGCGATCGATCCCGACACCCGGATCGGCGGGCTGACACGCACCGAGAAATCGCTGGTCGCGATCGCGCGGGCGCTGGCCGTCGAGGCGGAGATCATCGTGCTCGACGAACCGACCGCCAGCCTCCCGGCCGACGAGGTGGCGCGGCTCGTGGCCGTCCTGCGCGGGCTGCGCGGGCGTGATGTCGGCATGATCTACGTGTCCCATCGCCTGGACGAGGTGTTCGAGGTGGCGGACGAGGTGGCCGTTCTGCGGGACGGCCGGCTGGTTGGCCGCAAGCCGGTCGCGGAGACCTCGCCACGGGAGCTGGTGACGATGATCGTCGGCCGACCGCCGGAGCAGGTGTTCGTTCGCGCGGAGACCAGCGGCCAGGGCGTGGCGCTGGAATTGGCCGGGCTGAGGATCGGTCCCGTGGGGCCGGTCTCCCTGACCTTGCGTGCGGGCGAGATGCTGGGCCTGGTCGGTCTGCGCGGCGCCGGCCAGGAGCAGGTTGGCCGCGCTCTGTTCGGGCTCGCCGAGATCGATGAGGGTAGTGTCGTGCTGTCCGGCGCAACGCCCGATCTCAGCACTCCGGGAACGGCGATGCGCGCGGGGATCGGTCTCGTCGCCGGCGACCGCACGGCCGAGAGCCTCGCCATGCCGCTGAGCGTGCGCGAGAACATGTTCCTCAATCCCGCTGCCAATGGCAGGCGCGCCTTCGACTGGCGGCAGCCGAGCGCCGAACTGCGACATGCGAGCGTGCTGTGCGGGCGATTCGGCGTCCGCCCGTGCGACCCGTCGCGACCAGCCGAGACGCTCTCGGGCGGCAACCAGCAGAAGGTGGTGATCGCGCGCTGGCTCGAGATCGCGAAGTGCCTGTTGATCCTCGAGGAGCCGACGGCCGGAGTCGACGTAGGCGCCAAAGCCGAGATCTATGCCCTGCTGAACGCCGCCCTCGCGCGTGGACTCGCCGTGCTGGTGATCGCCACGGATTTCGAGGAGGTCGCCAACATCTGCCATCGCGCCCTGGTCTTCAGTCACGGCCGAGTGGTCGATGAGATCGACCGCGATGCGCTCTCGGTGGAGGCGATCCTGCACGCGGCCTCGGCCGGCGGGCATGGCGGCACGGCGCGCGCGGCGGCCCACGTATGAGCACGCTGCGCTCGACGGCGCTGGAGCCGACCCGTGCCGAGCTGCGCGAGGCGTCGCTCGGGCAGCGCATCGCGCGGCTGATCCCGGTCTACGGCCTGGTGATTCTCACGCTGCTGCTCGTGCTGCTGTTCTCGCTGCTGCTGCCGCAGACGTTCCCGACCCTGCTCAACCTGCGCTCGATCCTGAGCGACAAGTCGCTGATCGCGCTGCTGTCGCTGGCCGCGATGATCCCGATGATGACCGGGAAGATCGACCTGACGGTCGGCTATGGCATCGTGCTCTGGCACATCCTGGCGATCACCCTGCAGATCCACGCAGGCCTGCCCTGGCCCGTAGCCGTCGTGCTGGTGGTGCTGGCCGGGGCCGCCTTCGGCTGGTTCAATGGCATGCTCGTCGAGGTCGCCCGCATCGACAGCTTCATCGCGACCCTGGGCACCGGAACGGTGATCTATGCCGTCGCACTCTGGTACACTGGCGGCCGCCAGATCATCGGCAACCTGCCGCCGTCCTTCTTCCTGGTGAACAGCGGCAGCCTGCTCGGCATGCCGATCACCGCGTTCTACGTGCTGGCGATCGCGCTGATGCTGTGGATCGTGACCGAGTATCTGCCGATCGGCCGCTACCTCTATGCGATCGGCGCCAATCCGCGCGCCGCCGAGCTGAACGGCATCCCGACACGCCGCTACGTGATCGGCGCCTTCATGGCTTCGGGTGCGATCACCGCCATCGCCGGCGTCGTGCTCGCGGCGCGGCTGCGAATCGGCCAGGCCAGCGTCGGCCTCGATTTCCTGTTGCCGGCCCTGGTCGGCGCCTTCCTCGGCTCGACCACGATCAGGCCCGGTCGGGTCAATGTCTGGGGCACGATCGTCGGCGTGATCATCCTGGCGGTCGGCATCTCCGGCATCCAGCAGTTCGGTGGCGCGTTCTGGGTCGAGCCCATGTTCAACGGCGTGACCCTGCTGATCGCCATCGGCTTCGCCGGCTGGACCGGCCGGCGCCGCGGGCGGGCCGTCGTCAGGGTCCAGCCGACCACGCAGCCCGCACCACCAAGCGGCCCGAAAGCCGCCAATCACAGGGAGAATTGAGCCATGCGTCCGTCTTCCAGCCTGTTGATGACCAGTTTCCTGGCGCTCGCGATCAGCGCGCCTGCTGCCCTGGCCGATGATTTCCTCGCGCAGGCCAAGGCCACGGTGAAGGCCGCGACGGAGAAGTCGGGCAAGTGGGACGGCCCGACTTCCGGCCCGGCCGGGATGCCCGGGAAGAATGTCGTGATCGTCGCCGGCGATCTGCGCAATGGCGGTCATACCGGCGTCGCGAATGGTGCCGCCGAAGCGGCCGCCGCCCTGGGCTGGACCACCCGCGTCATCGACGGGCAGGGGACCGTGGCCGGTGTCAGCTCGGCCATGAGCCAGGCGATCGCCTTGAAACCGGACGGAATCATCGATGCGGGTTTCGACCTCGCGCAGAACATGACCAGCGTCGAGGAAGCGGACAAGCAAGGGATCAAGATGGTCTCCTGGCATGGCGGGCCGACGGCGGGCCCGGTCGCCGGCACGCCCGTCTTCTTCAACGTCACCACCGATCCGGAGAAAGTCGCCGAGGTGTCGGCGATGTATGCGGTCGCCAATTCCGACGGCAAGGCCGGCGTGGTCATCTTCACCGACAGCGCCTACGCGATCGCGATCAAGAAGTCGGACGGCATGGCGGCGACGATCAAGAAGTGCGCCGGCTGCGAGGTCCTCTCGGTGGAAGACACGCCGCTCGCCGACGTCGCCAACCGCATGCCGCAGCTGACCACCTCGCTGATCCAGCGCTACGGCGACAAGTGGACCTACTCGCTCGGCATCAACGATCTCTATTACGATTTCATGGGGCCATCGCTCAGCGCCGCCGGCATGGCCCCCGAAGGCCCGCCGCAGAACATCTCCGGCGGCGACGGCAGCGAGTCCGCCTATCAGCGCATCCGCACCGGCCAGTTCCAGGTGGCCACCGTGCCCGAGCCGCTCACCATGCAGGGCTGGCAGCTGGTCGACGAGCTGAACCGCGCCTTCGCCGGCGAGCAGCCGTCGGGCTACTTCGCGCCGGTGCACCTGGTCGTGAAGGACAACGTGGCGTTCGA
The DNA here is from genome assembly GCA_963798145.1 of uncultured Alphaproteobacteria bacterium. Classification (GTDB taxonomy): domain Bacteria; phylum Pseudomonadota; class Alphaproteobacteria; order Geminicoccales; family Geminicoccaceae; genus Benzoatithermus. The sequence goes on along the minus strand of CAWCSG010000003.1, from coordinate 8,635 downwards.
TGGCGGGGACAAGAACATCTATGATCCCGACAACGGCTATCGCGACGCCTACCGCAAGATCTGGAAGGTCCAGTAGCAGGCGGGGCGAGGGGAGGCTCTGACCGCCTCCCCTGATCCCCCCGAACGTCCTCGATCCGCGCACGTGCGCAGCAGCCCATTCCCGAACCGGAGGCCTTGACCCATGGCGGACCTGCCGACCCCCGACTACGCGCACCGTATGCGCATGATCGGCCACAGCGACCAGGGCGGCCGGCCGGACGGCGTCCAGCTCATGGTCCACAAGGGCTTCGCCTATACCGGCCACATGTTCTCCAAGGGCTTCAGCATTGTCGACGTGCGCGATCCGAAGCATCCCAAGCCGGCTGGCTATTTCGCGGCGCCGACCGACACCTGGAACATCCATCTTCAGACGCATGGCGACCTGCTGCTGGTGATCAACGCCAAGGACATGTTCGCCGCGGCCGAGTTCCAGGACGAGCGCGCCTACTACAAGGGTGCCTTGGGCAAGAAGGTCGGCACCGCGGCTGGGCCCACGGCGACCGCCCGCAGCTGGGCGGCGGGCATGGCGGTCTACGACATCTCCAAGCCGGCCGAGCCGCGCCAGATCGGCTTCATGCCGATCGAGGGCGGCGGGGTGCATCGCATCTGGTATACCGGCGGGCGCTGGGCCTACGCCTCGGCGCTGATCGACGGCTTCACCGACTACATCTTCATCACGATCGACATGGCCGACCCGACCAGGCCGGTCGAGGCCGGGCGCTGGTGGATCCCCGGCATGAACCAGGCGGCGGGCGAGACGCCGACCTGGGCGCCGGAGCGCCGCTACGGCCTGCACCATCCGATCGTGCACGGCGACGTCGCCTACTGCGCCTGGCGCGATGCCGGCATGGTCGTGCTCGACGTCGCCGACCGTTCCGCGCCCAAGCTGATCGTCCACCGCAACTGGAGCCCGCCCTTCGGCGGCGGCACCCACAATTGCCTGCCCTTGCCCAAGCGCGAGCTGCTGTGCGTGCTCGACGAGGCGGTGCTCGACCATCAGGAGGACGGGCTGAAGCTCATCTGGCTGTTCGACAACCGCGTCGTCGCCAACCCGATCAGCATCTCGACCCTGCCGGTACCCTCGGACTCGGACTACCCGAGCAAGGGCGCCCATTGCGGCCCGCACAATGTCTACGAGAACCGGCCCGAGGGCCTGCAGAGCGAGGACTACATCTTCGCGACCATGCAGAACGCCGGCGTGCGCATCTACGACATCCGCAACCAGTACCAGCCGGTCGAGGTCGGCGCCCTGGTGCCGCCGGCGCCACCGAAGATGATCGACCATCGCCCGGGACGGCCGCAGGTGATCCAGACCTGCGATGTCTTTGTCGACAAGGCGGGGCTGATCTACGCCAACGATTACAATGGCGGCCTCTCGATCATGGAGTGGGACGGCTAGAGTTATGCGCACGCTGCTCTAGGCCGCGCGCCGCTCCAGGGCTGCCAGCCGACGCCGCTCGTGACGGTTGAGCGACGTCGCGGGGACGGAGGACAGGCCCGCCGCCAGCGGCGGGACGGGATGCCTCGGTTCGTTTGTGCCGGCAGAGATGAAATCGTTCGTGCGTTTTTCAGGCTGCGTGGTGGGCTCCGGTTCGTTCGTGCCACTTTCGCCGTATTCGCTCGTGCGCTCCGGCGGCGGGCAGGCGACGAGGATCGCTCGCGCGTGCTCGATCTGGTTGGCGAGGCCCCGCAGCTGGTCGGGCTCGGCCAGGGTCTTGCGGCCGCGGCGCAGGGCGGCCAACTCCTCGATCGCGCGGCGGGCGTCGCGGTCGAGCCGGCCGCGATAGCGGATCAGCGTCGCCAGCGAGGGGAGGTTGGGCGCGGGCATGGCGTCGGCGGCCCGGGCCAGGACGGCGTCCTCCAGCGCCCACAGCCGCCGCTGCCGCCAGGCGACGAACACCAGCTCGTCTACCCAATGCGCCTCGGCGGCGTCCAGGGGTTGGTGGCGCGCGAGCATGGCGGCGCGCAGGGCGGCGAAGTCGGCCTGCTCCTCGGCGTCACGCAGGACCAGGGTCCTGGCGCACAGCCCGTGGCGAGTGGCGTTCAGGGCGGAGCGCGCCTTGCCTGCGGGTGTGATCGGGCCCTGCCCCTGGGCGCCGTTGCGGCGGACGATTTCGGCCTTGTCGGCGTTCTGGGCACGGAGAGGTTCGAAGGCGCCGGTGCGCATGGCAGCAACTCCAGGAATGGTCATACCGGACTGCACCATACCTGTCTCATCAAAGGAATTCTATCCTTGTCATGTCGATGCGGATCGGGTTGTGGCTATTCACGACTCAGGTTATGACGTGACACGTGATCAAGAGCTTCGCTGATCGGGCGACGGAGCAGCTCTTCAGTCGACAGCGTGCGCCCTGGCTGCCGACCAATCTGCAACGTGTCGCCCTGCGCAAGCTGCGTCTGCTCGATGCGGCTGGGCGGCTCGACAGCTTGCGGGTGCCGCCCGGCAATCGCCTCGAGGCCCTGAAGGGCGACCGCAGCGGGCAGCACAGCATCAGGCTCAATGATCAATGGCGGCTGTGCTTCGTCTGGCGAGACGGCGACGCCTACGAGGTCGAGATCGTCGACTATCACGGATGAGGTGGGACATGGCCAGCGATCGTCTCGAGCCCGTTCACCCCGGCGAGATCCTGCTCGAGGATTTCCTCCGGCCGCTGAGCATCAGCCAATACGCATTGGCCAAAGCGATCGGCGTGCCGCCGCAGCGGGTCCTGGAGATTGTCCATGGCCGCCGCGCCGTGACGGCGGACACGGCGCTGCGCCTCGGCCGCTATTTCGGGGTTGAGCCGCAGCTGTGGCTGAACCTGCAGACGCGCCACGATCTTGACAGGGCTGAGGATGCGCTCGGCGATCGGCTGGACCGCGAGGTAACCCCGCGTGCCGCGTAGATAGACATGCCGCCATCGTGCTGCTCGAGGTGCTGCATGGCACCGGGGCCTCGTCGCCGCGTAGCGACGAGGCCCCGCCGGGTCAGGCATCGCCGCCCGAGAAGATGTCCTTCCTGATGATGGCGTGGACGCCGAAATTGCCGTCGACCACCTGGGTCACGCCGAAGTCGACGCCGACCGACATCAGCGAGATTGCCTCGTCCTCGGTGAGGCCCTTCGCATGCATCAGGAACTGGCGCATCTTGCGGAATGCGTCGCGCATGGCGCCGTCGACCGAGGACTTGCCGTAGATCGCGGACTGAGCGTCGGGGCCGAGCTCGGCCAAGTAGTTGGCGTAGGTGAAGCCGTGGACGACGAAATCGTCCTTGGTCTCCAGCATCGGAAAGTCGAGGCCTTCCAGCGCGGTGCCTGCCAGTGACGCTTTCTTGTGCAGGATCAGCTGGAAGGTGCCGGTGAGCGAGCATTCGATCGCGGTGCCGCACAATTCGGAATCGCCCTGGGAGGCGTGGCTGTCGCCGACCGAGAGCAAGGCACCCTCGACCGCGACCGGGTAGTACATGACGGCACCCTTGCCGATGCGCCAATTGTCCATGTTGCCGCCGAAATAGCCGGGCGGGATCGAATCGACCATGTCGACCTCGCGCGGCGCTACGGCGACCACGCCGAAATGCGGCCGGATCGGCACGCGCACGTTCTTCAGGATGCCGAAGTTCTTCTTGATCGTGCTGTGGTCGACCGGCACGCCGGGATAGTCGATGATCTTGTGCACGACGCCGAACGGGTCGGTCTGCGGTGTCCATTGGAAGTTGTAGACGGCCTTGGCCCAGCTCTTCTCGCCGGTGGCGTCGACCTCGTAGATGGTGATCACCTCGCGCGGCTTCGGCTCGGTGAGCAGGTCGTTATAGTGGTAGCCCCACCAGGCGGCGGCGTTGCTGCCGAACGCCTTGCCGGAATATTCGGGGTTGGCCGACGGCCGCACCACCGTGTCCAGGATGCGGACCTCAAGCACGTCGCCGGGCTCGGCACCCTTCACGCGGACCGGGCCGGTGCAGATGTGCACGCCGAAACCCTCGCCGGCGCCGCGGCCGTGGATCGAGGCGTCCATCGGCCCGGCCCCGCGGCGGTTCACGTTCTTCTGGTCCTTGGTCCACAAGAACACGCTCTCCGCACCGGGGTCGCCCTTGATCATGCGCTCGGCATCGTCGTTGGCGTGGTGGGTCAGGACCTCGATCGTGACCAGATCGCCGGAGGCGACCTCGAGCTGCGGCTTGAGCAGCTTGCTGAAATAGCCCCAGTGCACGGTCTCGGCCGTGGCCGGCAGATAGTGGTAGCCGCGCTTGGCCGGCTGCGCGGCTTCGGCCGCCTGGGCCATGGCCGGGGTGACCAGGGAGAGGCCACCGGCGGCGGCGGTGATCCCGCCCGCGGCAGCGACCGCGCTCTTCAGAAAGGAGCGGCGCTCATGGCCGAGCTCGTCCAGGAGCTGGCGACGATGGTGCTCGAAGTCCGGACAGGTCTGATCGTCGCCCTGGCACATCGGTTGCGCTCCTCGGCTGGGGGGTTGCCGCCGAGGGAGTGCAAGGTTCGTACCGGTTCGGTTCAGAGCGCCCGGAAATGCACCCCCGCCGCCTTGCCGTAGCGCTCGGCCAGCATCGCCAGCGCGTGCGGCGGGAAGGCCGGGCCGGCGCCGTGGCACCAGACCGGGTCGGGCCAGGCGGGGTCGCTGGTGTAGCGGGCGATGACGTGGACGTGGAGCTGGGGGACGACGTTGCCCAGGGTCGCGACATTGACCTTGTCGGGGCGGGCGATCTCCTGGACGAGGCGGGTCGCGGCCAGGATCTCGGCGCTGAGCTGGTCGTAGTCGGCGGGGGTCAGGTCGGTGAGCTCCACGATCCCGGGGCGGCGCGGGATCAAAAGCAGCCAGTGGAAGCGGGCGTCGTCCTTGAGGCGCAACGTGGTCAGCGGCCAGTCGGCGACAGGAACAGTGGTCGCGTCGATGCGCGGGTCCAACACGTAGGTATCGGCCATCCAGGAGTCTCCTTCGCTGCTCGGGCGTGGTGGTAGCCCAGGCGGCACGGATAGGCCACGCGGGGTTTGCAGCGCGCCACGGTGCCGCGTATGCCTCCGGCGACGACGGCGCGGCGGCATGGGGAGGCCGGGGTGATTCAGGTAGACTGCGTGCTGGACGCGCGGGCGGCGTTGGGCGAGGCGGCCTTGTGGTGCCCGCGCGAGCAGGTGCTGTGGTGGGCCGACATCGAGGGGCGCACGCTGCGCCGGTTCGATCCGGCGACCGGGCAGGATCGCAGCTGGCCGATGCCCAGCCGGATCGGCTGCTTCTCCTTGCGCGAGACGGGCGGGCTGGTGGTCGCGCTCGAGGACGGGTTCCATTTCTACGATCTCGACAGCGGCCGGCTCGAGGCGATCGTCGACCCCGAGTCGGACAAGCCCGGCAACCGGTTCAACGACGGCGTCACCGACCCGGCGGGCCGGTTCATCGCCGGCACCATGCCGATGGGGCCGCGTGAGCCGGTGGCGGCATTCTACCGCCTGTGGCCGGGCGGGCGCTGCGAGCAGCTGTTCGACGGCATGACGGTGACCAACGGCCTTGCCTTCAGCCCGGATGGGCGGACGTTCTATCTTGCCGATTCGGCAGCGCCGGTGCGCACGATCTGGGCCTGCGACTACGATGCCCGCCAGTGGCGAGATCGGCGAGCGGCGGGTGTTCGTCGACACGCACGGGCTCGCCGGCCGGCCCGATGGCGGCACGGTCGACGCGGACGGTTGCTACTGGATGGCCGGCATCGGCGGCTGGCAGCTGGTGCGGTTCACCCCCAAGGGCGTGGTCGACATGATCGTCGATCTACCGGTCGAGAAGCCGACCAAGCCCGCGTTCGGCGGTGCCGATCTGGGCACGATCTACGTCACCAGCATCGGCGGCGGTTTGAGCGAAGGCACGGAGGCCCGCCAGCCGCAGGCCGGCGGGCTGTTCGCGCTGCGGGTGCCGGGGGTGCAGGGGCTGCCGCAGCCGCGATTCGCCGGATGATCGCGTGCTCGACCACCCCCGGGTAGGTCGGTAGCGGGCTCAGTCGGTCTCGTTCGCGATCGCCTCCAGCCGTTCCAGATCCAGGATCCTGATCTCCTTGAAGCCGACGGCGATGGCGCCGGCGCGGGCGAGTTCGTGCAGCGCGCCGCTGACCGATTGGCGCGACAGGCTGCTCATCAGCGCCAAGGCACTCTGCGAGATCGGCAGCGGCAGGGTGGCCGCTGCCGAATCGGTAGTCACGTCGATCGCCCGGATGCCGATCAGCTTCGCGGCCACGCGTGCCACGGGGCTGAGCCGGCTGGTCAGCTCGAGCGCGTCCAGGGAGTGCGCGAACCGGTCCATCGACAGCAGCGCCAGTGCGTTCAGGAAGCTGGTGTCGCCGGCCGCGATGCGCTCGGTCTCGGCGCGGGAGATCGACAACAGAACGGCCTCACCGACGGCAGTCGCGGCGACATCGAGCGTGCGCCCGGTGACGATCCCAAAGGCGCCGGCCCAGAATCCGGGCCGCGCAATATGGAAGATGAACTCGTTGCCGTTGGCGCTGATCCGGCTCAGTGCCACCGAACCCTGCAGCACGACCCAGAGGCCGGTCGGCTCGTTGGCAGCGACAATGACCTCGGCCTTGTTGAAGCTCTGCACCTTGCCAGCGGCCAGCAATTGCTGGGCAAGGTGCACTGGCAGGCCGGCAAACCAAGCCCCGCGCAGCAGCAGGGCCTCGATCCGGCCGGTGGTCCAGCGCTCTTTCGAAACGGTGCTCACAATCCGGACGCGCCAAAAATGTAAATCAAACGACACCTCTGATGGAGCAACTGTGCTAGTTTGTCGAGATAACTAGTGTAAAAACGATTTTGTGGCTTGGGCTAAGCGACCCGGGCGGCAAGCAGGCGGGGCGATGAGAGGTGACATGGTGTTTCGTGATCACGTGCAACAGCGGAATCTCCGGCACCCATGGGTGGCACACGCATGAGCGCTCGCGGGGCCACACGCATCGCAGGCGTCGCGCTGCGCCTGCGCCTGGCCGACGAACCACTGGATACGCCGAGCCGGGAGCGAATCGCGGCCGCGGCGCTCCTGCTGCGCTCGATCTGCCCGAACGACGGCGACATCGAGATCTTGCTGCACGAGATGGCTCGAACCCTTGAGCGCATCGCCGGCGTTGACGACGTATGCTCCCGGACGGCGCACCTCGCGCCGGGGCAGCGTCATGCCTCGGCAAGCGCACGAGGCTGACCAGCCGGCCGGCCATCGAGGTGGCGGTCTTTCCTTGCTGCGGCGCGGCACCTATCCTCACCGCGGTGCCTGCGGCTCGCGGAGGATTGCATGGGCGCTGCCCTGGACGTGCTGGCGGAGCTCGGCGATCTGGCGGTCGAGACCCAGCCGCAGAAGGTCAAGCGGCGTAGCCGCGACTTCTATTGGTACAGCCCGATCCTGAAGCGCGAACTCGATCACGTCACGGCCGATGCGGTGGTGACGCCGCGTAGCGAGGCCGAGATCGTGCGGGTCGTGGCCGCCTGCCACCGCCATCGTGTGCCGCTGACCGTGCGCGGCGGCGGCACCGGCAATTATGGGCAGGCGATGCCGCTGTGTGGCGGCATCGTGCTGGATCTCTCGGAGTTGACCGCGGTCAGGGCGATCAGCCATGGCCAGGTTCGCGTCGAGGCCGGAATCAAGCTGGCCGATCTCGACGCCTTGACCATCGCCGACAGCCGCCAGGAGCTGCGGCTGCATCCCAGCACCCACAAGACCGGCACGGTCGGCGGGTACGTCGCCGGCGGCAGCTCGGGCATCGGCTCGATCACCTGGGGACTGCTGCGCGATCGCGGCAATATCCTGATGGCCCGCGTGGTGACCATGGAGGCCGAGCCGCGCATCCTCGAGCTGCGCGGCGCCGACGTGCAGAAGGTCAACCACGCCTACGGCACCAACGGCATCATCACCGAGCTCGAGCTGCCGCTGGCGCCGGCCTATCGCTGGGCCGAGGCCCTGATTGCATTCCCCGATTTCGGCGACCGCCGCCCAATGCGCCGACGCGCTGGCGCGCGAGGATGCGATCCTGAAGAAGCTGGTCTCGGTGATCGCGGCCCCGGTGGCGCACGACTACCTGTTTCCCGAGCGGGTGGCGCCGGGCGAGAGCGTGGTCATCGTGATGGTGGCCGAGTTCGCGCTGGATGCGCTGCACGATGCGCTGCGCGCCTGGCCGGCGCGCGTCGCCTACCAGGGCTTCGTCGACGAGCTGGCGCCGGCGCAGCAGCCGCTGTTCGAGTACACCTGGAACCACACCACGCTGCATGCGCTCAAGCACGACCGGACGATCACCTACCTGCAGACCCTGTTCCCGCCGCCGCATCATCTGGCGAAGGTGGCCGAGATGGCGGCCGAGTTCGGCGACGAGGTGCCGCTGCACCTCGAGTTCGTGCGCTTCGGCGGCGAGATCGCCTGCTTCGGCCTGCAGCTGGTCCGCTACACCTCCGACGAGCGGCTGCGCGCGATCATCGAGCATCACGAGGCCCATGGCTGCCCGATCTTCAACCCGCACGAGTTCACGCTCGAAGGCGGCGGGATGAAGAAGGTCGATCAGGTGCAGCTCGCGTTCAAACGCGAGGCCGACCCGCTGGGGCTGCTCAATCCTGGCAAGATGCTCGGTTGGGACGATCCGGCCTACGGCGAGAGC
>CAWCSG010000002.1:260000-405756 GCA_963798145.1 uncultured Alphaproteobacteria bacterium | reverse complement strand
CCGACAATCCTCGCGACACTCTGTCACGCGCGGGGGGCGGTGGTGGTCTTTATCTTGCTGGTCATCGGCTGAGGCGTCAGCAATCGGGCCGCCAGTGGATTTCTGGCCTGCGCCCGCCGCTCCGCCGAGCTACACGCCACCGCGAGGAAGCCCCAGGTCCATGCGCTTGAACGTGCCGATGAGACTTGTTACCGCCGCGACGCTGGCACTCCTGCCGTCGGTGGCTTGGGCGACGGCGCACCCCTGGCAGCTGGGGATGCAGCCGGCCGCGACACCGATCATGCACCGGGTGAGTGGTTTTCACGATCTCCTCGTGTGGATGTGCGTGCTGATCGTGGTGTTCGTGTTCGCGTTGCTCGCCTACGCCTGCTGGCGGTTCGGCGAGAAGCGCAACCCGGTGCCGTCGCGGCGCTCGCACAACACGTTGCTGGAGGTGGTCTGGACCGCGGTACCGGTGCTGATCCTGGTGATCATCGCGATCCCGTCGTTCAAGCTGCTCTACTTCATGGACGTGGCGCCCGAGACCGAGCTGACGATCAAGGCGACCGGCCATCAGTGGTACTGGAGCTACGAGTACCCCGACAACGGCAACTTCACGTTTGACGCCTACATGATCGCGACCTCGGACCTGACCGCGGACCAGCTGCGTCTGCTCGAGACCGACAATCGGATCGTCGTGCCGGTCAAGACCAACATCCTGATCCAGACGACGGCCGCCGACGTGCTGCACAGCTGGACGGTGCCGCAGTTCGGGGTCAAGGTCGACGCGGTGCCGGGGCGGCTGAACCAGCTCTGGATCAACGTCGACGAGCCCGGCACCTATTACGGCCAGTGCTCGGAGCTGTGCGGCGTCAACCACGGCTTCATGCCGATCACGGTGGAGGCGGTCGAGCGTCCCGCCTTCGACGCGTGGGTGGAGGAGGCCAAGACCAAATTTGCCCGCGTCGGCGACGATGGGGTCTCGGTGGCGAGCGCCGCCGCCCCGAAGCCGACGAACTGAGGGAAGCAGGACCGATGGCCTACAGCATCGCGCACGATCACGAAGCCGGCGACCACCATACGCCCACGGGCTGGCGGCGTTGGGCATACTCGACCAACCATAAGGACATCGGCACCCTCTACCTCTGCTTCGCGTTCTGCGCCGGCATCATCGGCATGCTGATGTCGATCGTCTTCCGCGCCGAGCTCATGGTCCCGGGCGACCAGATCCTCGGTGGCGATTACCACATGTACAATGTGCTGATCACCGCGCACGGCCTGATCATGGTCTTCTTCTTCGTCATGCCGGCGCTCATCGGCGGGTTCGGCAACTGGTTCGTGCCGCTGATGATCGGCGCGCCGGACATGGCGTTCCCGCGCCTCAACAATATCAGCTTCTGGCTGATCGTGCCGGCCTTTGCGCTGCTGATCCTCTCGCCACTCGCTGGCGGTGTCGCCGGTGGCTGGACCATGTACCCGCCACTGTCGTCGCTGATCGGGCAGCCGGAGCCGTCGGTCGACATGGGCATCTTCGCCCTGCATCTGGCCGGCGCCAGCTCCCTGCTCGGCGCGATCAACTTCATCACCACGATCTTCAACATGCGCGCGCCTGGCATGACCATGCACAAGATGCCGCTGTTCGTGTGGTCGATCCTGGTGACAGCGTTCCTGCTGCTGCTCGCCGTGCCGGTGCTCGCCGGGGCGATCACCATGCTGCTCACCGACCGCAATTTCGGCACCCACTTCTTCAATCCTGAGGGCGGTGGCGATCCGGAGCTGTTCCAGCATCTGTTCTGGTTCTTCGGCCACCCCGAAGTGTACATCATGATCCTGCCGGCGTTCGGCATCATCAGCCAGGTGATCTCGACCTTCTCCAAAAAGCCGATCTTCGGCTATCTCGGCATGGCCTACGCCATGGTCGCCATCGGCGTGGTCGGCTTCGTGGTCTGGGCGCACCACATGTACACCGTGGGCATGGGCGTGAACGTGAAGGCGTACTTCACGGCGGCGACCATGGTCATCGCCGTGCCAACCGGCATCAAGATCTTCTCCTGGATCGCCACCATGTGGGGCGGCTCGCTGCGTTTCACGACGCCGATGCTGTTCGCGATCGGGTTCATCTTCCTGTTCACGGTCGGTGGCGTGACCGGCGTTGTGCTGGCCAATGCCGGCGTCGATGCCGCGCTGCACGACACTTACTATGTCGTCGCCCACTTCCACTATGTGCTGTCGCTGGGCGCGATGTTCGGCATCTTCGCCGGCTTCTACTACTGGATCGGCAAGATGTCCGGCCATCAGTACGATGAGCGGCTGGGCAAGATCCATTTCTGGCTGACCTTCCTCGGCGTCAACCTCACCTTCTTCCCGCAGCACTTTCTGGGCCTTGCCGGCATGCCGCGCCGGATTCCGGACTACCCGGACGCGTTCGCCGGCTGGAACATGATCTCGTCGATCGGCTCGTTCATCGGCGCCGCCAGCGCGTTCTTCTTCATGTACGTGATCTACAAGACCTTCACGGCGGGTGCTAAGTGCCCGGACAACCCCTGGGGCGAGGGTGCGACCACGCTGGAGTGGACGGTGAGCTCGCCGCCGCCGTTCCACACCTTCGAGGACCTGCCGGTCGTGCAGGCGGCGGGCGGCCACTGAGCAGGTTCGGCCGGTCGGCCGGGGAAAGATGATCGATGGCCAACTCGGGTGAGGCCGGCCTCGCCGTCGGCGGGGTCTACGCGGAAGCAGCGGCTCCCGCATCGTCGCTGCGGGATTTCTGGCGGTTGTTCAAGCCGAACGTGATGCAGCTGGTGATCTTCACCAGCGCCGTCGCGGTCTATCTGGCGCCGGGCCGGGTGCATCCGCTGCTGGCGTTCACGGCCATGGTCTGCATCGCGCTGGGTGCTGCCGCCTCGGCCGCGATCAACAACTCGTTCGATGTCGACATCGACCGCCGTATGGCGCGCACCCGCCTGCGCCCGACGGCGTCGGGTCGGATCGAGCCGGCCGAGGCGCTGGCGGTCGGTGTGACGCTGGCGATCATCAGCGTCATGCTGATGGGCTTGGCGCTCAACTGGCTGGCCGCGGCGCTGCTGGCTGCGACCATCGCCTTCTACGTCTTCGTCTACACGATGTGGCTGAAGCGGCGCACACCGCAGAACATCGTCATCGGCGGTGCCGCCGGGGCTTTGCCGCCGGTGGTGGCGTGGGCCGCGGTGACTGGCGACGTCGCCGTGCTGCCGGTGTTGCTGTTCGCGATCATCTTCCTGTGGACGCCGCCGCATTTCTGGGCGCTGGCGCTGTACCGGACCAATGATTACGACCGCGTCGGGGTGCCGATGCTGCCGGTGGTGGCCGGTCGCCGCAGCACGCTCGACCATATCCTGGTCTACACCGTCCTGCTGGTCTTGGTGACGCTGGTTCCAGTGGCCTTGGGCCTTGCCGGCCTCGTCTACGGGGTCCTGGCGCTTGCGCTCGGCGGCGTGTTCATCGCCTACGCCGTCCGGCTCTGGCGGCAGGATCGCGATCTGCTGGCGATGCGCACCTTCCGCTACTCGATCATCTACCTGTTCGCGCTGTTTGCCGGGTTTGCGGTCGATCGCGCGGTGCAGGATCTGCTGCTGAGCTGAAGATGGCGATGAGCGAGGACGAGCTCAGGCGTCGCCAGCGAACGAAGAACGTCGCTTTGGCCGTAGGGTTGGTGAGTTTGGTAGTGCTGTTCTACCTCCTCACTTTGGTGAAGATGGGGGGAAGCAATTGAGCACGGAGCGCCGCAACCGCCGGACAGGGATCGCCGCCGGTCTGGTGATCTTGGCCATGCTCGGGCTCACCGCCGCCTCGGTGCCGCTCTACGACCTCTATTGCCGCGTCTCCGGTTACGGCGGCACGCCGAGGATCGACGGCGACACCACGGCGGCCCAACCGCAATCTGAGCGCGTGACCGTGTCGTTCAATGCCGATGTCGACCATGCTCTGCCATGGCGCTTCCAGCCCACGCAGCGCAGCCTGAGCGTCGTCGTCGGTGAGCAGACCATGGCGTTCTTTGAGGCGGTCAACCACGCCGACCATGCCGTCGTCGGCCGGGCGGTCTACAACGTGACGCCGTTCAAGATCGGCAGCTACTTCAGCAAGATCAGCTGCTTTTGCTTCGACGAGCAGACCCTTCAGGCTGGCCAACGGGTCGAGATGCCGGTGTCGTTCTACGTCGACCCCGCAATGCTCGCAGACCCGGACACGCGCGAGGTCAAGCAGATCACCTTGTCGTATACGTTCTTCATCGATCGCGAGGCGACCGAGCGGCTGCGAGCGAAAGCGGCTAGCGGGTCGACCAGTTGAGACGTCAATCGGCGGGGTGAACCCGCCGCGGGGGTTAGGAGAGCAGGTTCATGACGAGCACAGCCGTCACCCACGACGCGCATGGCCATGACGATCATGGGCATGGCAAGCCAAACCACCCCTATCATCTGGTCGATCCCAGCCCCTGGCCTTTAGTGGGCAGCATGTCGGCCCTGCTGCTTACCAGCGGCGGCGTGATGTGGATGCACGACGTCGCGATCGGGCGCTGGGTGACGCTGCTGGGCTTCCTCGGCGTCCTCTACACCATGTACCGCTGGTGGCGTGACGTGCTGGGCGAATCCGCCAGCGGCGCCCACTCGGACGTCGTGTCCAAGGGCCTCCGCGTTGGCATGGTGCTGTTCATCGTCTCGGAGGTGTTCTTCTTTTTCGCCTTCTTCTGGGCGTTCTTCTGGGGTGCTTTGAACCCGCCGATGACGATCGCGACCTCCTGGCCGCCGGAGGGGATCGATCCTGTCCCGACCTGGGGCATCCCGTTTCTGAACACGCTGATCCTGCTCCTGTCTGGCGCCACGGTGACCTGGGCGCATCATGCGATCAAGGAGGACGACCAGAAGACCGCGTTCAAGGCGCTGGTGCTTACGGTGGCGCTCGGTCTCACCTTCACCGGCTTCCAGATCTTCGAGTATGTCGAGCAGATCGGCGAGGGCTTCACCCTTTCCGATGCGATCTTCGGCTCCGCCTTCTACATGGCGACGGGCTTCCACGGACTGCACGTGCAGATCGGCACGATCTTCCTCGCCGTCTGCATGATGCGCGCCTACTACATGGCCTTCCGCCCGGAGAAGCATGTCGGCTTCGAGGCTGCGGCCTGGTACTGGCACTTCGTCGACGTGGTCTGGCTGTTCCTGTTCGTCTGGGTCTACTGGTGGGGCGGCAGCCTGCAGTTCACCACCACCCCGGTCGGCGGAGGTTGAGCGAGCGCGAGCTTTCGCCATTCGCGACAGGATTGACCGGCCATTGCCCGCGTTGCGGGCGCGGCCGGCTGTTCCAGGGCTTTCTCACGATCGCGCCGCGCTGCGACGCCTGCGGGCTGAGCCTTGCGGCCCAGGACAGCGGCGATGGCCCGGTGGCGTTCATCGTGCTGCTGGTTGGCTTCATCGTCGTCGGCAGCGCGCTGGTGGTCGAGGTCCGTTATGGCTGGCCGGTTTGGCTGCACCTGCTGGTCTGGCTGCCGCTGACCGTCGCCCTCTGCCTCCTGTTCATGCGCCCGTTCAAGGGCGTCCTGATCGCGCTCCAGTACAGGCATCGCCGCCATGAGTTCGACGCCGGCTGACGCTGGCCGCCGCTTCCGCCCTCGTCTCTGGCCAAGCCTGTGGACGCTGTTCGGACTCGCTGTCCTGGTCGGCCTGGGCACCTGGCAGCTGGAGCGGCTGGCCTGGAAGGAAGACCTGATCCGGCGTGCGGAAGCGCAACTGGCCGAGGCCGCGATGCCGATCCCGCAAGGCCCGCTCGAGTGGACTCGATTTTCGTCGCCTGTCCGCGCGTGGCACCTATCTGCACGAAGCGGCGTTCGCGTTCGGTCTGACGGCGTTCGACGGTCAGCCCGGCGCCCGGCTGGTTACGCCGCTGCGGCTCGAGGACGGGCGGGTCATCCTCGTCGACCGCGGCTGGCTGCCGCAGTCGCTCCTGCCGCCGAACACGCCTCCCGACCTTCAGCCGGCTGGCCCGGTCACCCTGGAGGGCATCGGCCGCTGGCGCGCCGGCATCACGCCGGGCTGGATGGCCCCGGTCGATTCGCCCGCGCAACGTCGCTGGTTCAACTGGGACATCCCCTCACTCGAAGGGGCGCTCGATCTCCAGATCGTGCCGCTCGAGCTGGTCCTGGAGCAGTCCGAAGGTCCGGCCGGCTTGCCCCGGGCCGAGCGGGTCGAGATCGATTTCCCGAACAATCATCTGAGCTATGCGCTGACCTGGTACGGGCTCGCCGTGGCGCTCCTGGTCATCTACATCCTGTTCAGCTCCAGCAAACCGGAAGCTTCAGCTCCGTGAACGCGATCCGCCGCACCGCCGCCGTCACCGCCGTCCTGATCTACGCGCTGATCGTCCTGGGCGCCGTGGTGCGGACCACGAACTCCGGCCTGTCCTGTCCGGACTGGCCGACCTGCTACGGGCATTGGGTGCCGCTGCCGTCCGATCTCGCGGCGATCCCGAACCTTGGCTACAGCTATGGGCAGGTGATGCTGGAATGGATCCATCGCCTGATTGCCGGCGTGCTGGTCGGTCCGCTGGTCCTCCTACTGGCCGTGCTGACCTTCCGGCAGCGCCGTGAGCGGCCGGGACTTGCGCTTGCCGGCGGCGGCCTCGTGCTGCTCCTGCTCGTCCAGGGTGCGCTAGGTGGCCTCACCGTGCTCGACAGCAACAGCCCCTGGTCGGTCGCGATCCATCTCGGCAATGCGCTCCTGGTCCTGACGGTGACCGTGCGGATCTACACCGAAGCGGCCGGGTGGCGCCGTTCGAGCGCCGGCGACCGGCTGTTCGGACCCACGGCTCTCGCCTGGAGCTTGGCGCTGCTCGCCATGATGAGCGCCGCGATGACGGCCAAGAGCGGCTCCTCGCTCGCCTGCTCGACCTGGCCGCTCTGCAACGGCGAGGTCGTTCCCGACCTCACCGATGGCGGGATCCGGATCCACTTCATGCATCGCGTGCTCGCGGCCTCGACGGGTTTCACCTTGCTGTTCCTGTTCTGGCGCAGCCGTGCGATCGCCGAGGTCCCCTTGGAGCTGCGCCGCCTCGCAGGCGTTGCCGCCGCCTTGGTGACAGTCCAGGTCGGTCTCGGTGGCATGGTGATCCTGTTCGAGGCCCCGGTCTGGCAGGCTGTGCTGCATCAGGCGGTGGGCGTCCTGACATTCGCCACGATCACGCTGCTGCTCTGGCGCTGCGCGCCGGGCACCGGCCACACCTTGCTTGGAGACCCCGATGGGTTGGCACTACGCGGCGCTTGAGGAGCGGTTTCGCCGGATCGCCGGCGTCGACGGTGCCCTGGCGATCCTGGGCTGGGACACAGCCGTGATGATGCCACGCAAGTCGGCCATCGATCGCGGCGAGCAGCTGGCCGCCCTCAAACGTTTGTCCCATGATCTGCTGACCCATCCCGAGACCGGCGAGCAGCTGGCCGGTGCCGAGGACGAGGCCGATCTCGACCCGTGGCAGCAGGCCAATCTGCGCGAGATGCGGCGCAAGTACCGCCACGCCCATGCCGTCGAGCCGGCCCTGGTCGAGGCGCTGGCGCGCGCGACGACCACCTGCGAGATGACCTGGCGCGAGGCGCGCGCGAAATCCGACTTCGCGATGCTGGCGCCGGAGCTGACCGAGGTCGTGCGGCTCGTGCGCGAGACCGCGTCGGTGACCGGCGCCGCACTCGGCCTCAGCCCCTATGACGCGCTTTTGGACGCGCACCAGCCGGATCTGCGCGACGCGCAGGTGGTGCCGCTGTTCGATCGGCTGGCGGCGGAGCTCCCGCCCGTGGTCGAGGCGATCCTGGCCCGTCAGGCCGCGCTGCCCGCCGCGATCATGCCGACCGGGCCGTTCCCGGCCGCGCGGCAGAAGGAGCTGGGCAAGGCGCTGATGGCGCAGCTCGGCTTCGACTTCGAGGCCGGCCGGCTCGACGAGAGCGCGCACCCCTTCTGCGGCGGCACACCCGCCGACATCCGCATCACCACCCGCTACCGCGAGGACGAGATCGTCTCCTCGCTGATGGGCGTGCTGCACGAGACCGGTCACGCCCTCTACGAGGCCGGCCTGCCCAAGGCCTGGGCCGGCCAGCCGGTCGGCGAGGCGCGGGGGATCGCCGTCCACGAGAGCCAGTCGCTGCTGATCGAGATGCAGGCCTGCCGCTCGCCGGCCTTCATCGGCTATCTCGGCGGCGAGCTGCGCCGCACCTTCGGGGACGATCCGGGGTTGGCGCCCGACAACCTGCTGCGCATCTACAGCCGGGTCGAGCGCGGCTACATCCGGGTCGAGGCCGACGAGGCGACCTACCCGCTGCACGTCATCCTGCGCCACCGGCTCGAGCGCCAGATGATCGCGGGCGACCTTGGGGTCGCTGACCTGCCCGGCGCCTGGAACGAGGGCATGCGCGAGCTGGTCGGCATCGTCCCGCCAGACGACCGGCGCGGCTGCCTGCAGGACATCCACTGGCCGGTCGCCGGCTTCGGCTACTTTCCCTGCTACACGCTGGGCGCCATGCTCGCGGCCCAGCTGTTCAACGCCGCCCAGGAGCAGGTACCGGGCCTGATGGATGCGATCGGCCGCGGCGACTTCGCGCCGGCGCTGGGCTGGCTGCGCGACAAGGTACATGGCCAGGGCGCCATGCCCCGCTTCGCCGAGCTGGTCGAGCAGGCCAGCGGTGGGCCGCTCGCGGTGGAGCCGTTCCTGGCTCATCTGCGCGGGCGGTATCTGGGGGAAAGTTGATGGCCGCGCGGTCGCTCCACGCTTGAGCCTGGCGAACATCGCGCCTAAGTCCCGTCCGGGCACGACGGAGACCCGATGATCCACTACATCAGCACGCGCGGCCAAGCCGGGCGACGCAGCTTCGAGGACGTGCTGCTGGCCGGCCTCGCCGAGGATGGCGGGCTGTTCGTGCCGGAGAGCTGGCCCGGCTTCGCGCAGGCCGAGTTGGTCGCCATGCGTGGGCTCGACTACCCGACGCTGGCCGCACGCGTGCTCGCACCCTTCACGGTGGGCTGCTTCGCCGAGGACGATTTGCTGCGGCTGGCGCGGCGCGCCTATGCCGAGTTCGACCATGCGGCGACCGCGCCCTTGCGCCATCTCGCCGGCGACGACTGGCTGCTCGAGCTGTTCCATGGGCCGACCCTGGCCTTCAAGGACTTCGCGATGCAGCTGCTGGCCGCGATGTTCGACGAGGTGCTGGCGCGGCGCGGCCAGCAGGTGACCATCGTCGGCGCCACCTCGGGCGACACCGGGGCGGCGGCGGTCCACGCCTTCGCCGGCAAGGCGCAGATCCGGATCGCGATGCTGCACCCGCAGGACCGGGTCTCGCCGGTGCAGCGGCGGCAGATGACCACGGTCGACGCGCCCAACGTGCTGAACCTCGCGGTTCGCGGCACGTTCGACGACTGCCAGGATCTCGTGAAGGCGATGTTCAACGATGCGCCGTTCCGGCAGGCGCAGGGGCTGTCCGCGGTCAACTCGATCAACTGGGCGCGGGTGGTGGCGCAGGCGGTCTACTATGTCTGGGCCGCCCTGCGCCTGGGCGGACCGGAGCGGCCGGTGGCGTTCTGCGTGCCGACCGGCAATTTCGGCAATGTCTATGCCGGCCGGGTCGCGGCCGCGATCGGGCTGCCGGTCGAGCGGCTGGTGATCGCGACCAACGAGAACGACATCCTGGCGCGGTTCGTGGCGACCGGCCGGTACGCGCGCGGCACGGTGACGGCGACCACCAGCCCGTCGATGGACATCCAGGTCGCGAGCAATTTCGAGCGGCTGCTGCTGGAGCTGGAAGGCGGCGATGCCGAGCGCACGCGCGGCCGGATGCAGGCCTTCGCGCAGAGCGGCGCCTTCGCGCTGGACGCCCCGCTGCCGGGCCTGTTCGCGGGCGGCAGCGCCGACCAGGCGGAGGTGGCGGCGACCATCGCCGCGACCTTGCGCGCCACCGGCGAGCTGGTCGACCCGCATACCGGCGTGGCGCTCGCCGTCGCCGCGCGGCATCGGCCGGCCGCCGGGCGTGCCGATGGTGACGCTGGCGACCGCGCACCCGGCCAAGTTCCCCGACGCCGTCGCGGCCGCGACCGGCATCAGCCCGGCGCTGCCCGAGCGGTATGCCGACCTGATGACGCGGCCGGAGCGCTGCGCCGTCGTCGACAACGATCTCGCCGCCGTGCGAGGCGGCAATCCGTGCCACGTTTGGAGCCGCATGAGCGACACCGTCCAGATCACCACCCTCGCCAACGGCCTGCGCGTCGTCAGCGAGGACATGCCGCGCCTGCAGACCGCCTCGCTCGGCGTCTGGGTCGATGTCGGCACGCGCTACGAGCCGGCCGAGGTCAACGGTGTCGCGCACCTGCTCGAGCACATGGCGTTCAAGGGCACCAGCCGCCGCTCGGCCCGGGCGATCGCCGAGGAGATCGAGCGCGTCGGCGGCAGCCTGAACGCCTACACCTCGCGCGAGCACACCGCCTACTATGCCCGCATCCTGGCCGGCGACGTCGAGCTCGCCGCCGACATCCTGGCCGACATATTGCGCCACTCGACCTTCGATCCGGCCGAGCTGGAGAAGGAGCGCCACGTCGTCCTGCAGGAGATCGGCCAGGTCAAGGACACGCCGGACGACCTCGTGTTCGACCTGCTTGCAGGAGGCGTCCTACCCCGACCAGCCGATGGGCCGCGCGATCCTGGGGCCGGAGGCGATCGTGGCGGCCATGCCGCGCGAGGCGCTGGTCGACTACATGGCGCGGCATTATGGGCCGGAGCGGCTGGTGCTGGCCGGCGCCGGCCGGATCGAGCATGCCAAGCTGGTCGATCTCGGCCAGCGCCTGTTCGGCGATCTCGCCGCCGGTGCCGTCGGGCCGGCCGAGGCCGCGCGCTATGGCGGCGGCACCAAGGTCGAGCGCCGGCCCGATCTCGAGCAGGTCCATGTCTGCCTCGCCGTGGAAGGCGTGCCCTACCATCACCCCGACCATTTCGCGCTCCAGGTCCTGTCGACGGCGCTCGGCGGCGGCATGTCCTCGCGGCTGTTCCAGGAGGCGCGCGAGAACCGGGGCCTGTGCTACTCGGTGTTCTCCTTCGCCTCGGCCTATGCCGACACCGGCCAGCTCGGCGTCTATGCCGGCACCGACCCCGAGGACGTGGCGGAGCTGCTGCAGGTGGTGGCCGACGAGACCCGCCAGCTGGTCGAGGACCCGTCCGAGGACGAGGTCGGGCGCGCCCGCGCCCAGCTCAAGGCGAGCCTGCTGATGGGCCTGGAGAGCTGCTCCTCGGTCTGCGAGGACCTCGCCCGCCAGCTGCTCTGTTTCGGGCGCCACGTCCCCACGGAGGAGCTGGTGGCGAAGATCGACGCGGTCGACACCGATGCCGTCCGGCGCGTCGGGCAGCAGATGCTCAAGGGCAAGGGGCTGACGCTGGCGGCGGTGGGGCCGCTCGAGGCGCTGCCGGAGGTGGATCTGTCGGCGCTGGCGGCGTGAGGGCAGGGGTGGCCTACCAGATGGTGGTGACTCCGTAGGCAACGAACAGCGCGTCGTTGGTGATGACCGTCAGATCCTGGCGCAGTGCCTGGGCGATCAGCATCCGGTCCATCGGGTCCCTGTGAATCGGCGGCAGCGCGTTGGCCGCCTCGGCATCCGGCCAGGTGAGCGGGAGCGGAATGAAACCTTCGGCCTGCAGATAGCCGGCAAAGCTGCCCCCGACCTGCGGTAGCGGCGGCAGCTTGCCGAGTGCTGCCTTGCGCGTCAGCTCCCACACCGTGACCGCCGACACCAACGTGCGCCCGGCGCGGAGCGCCGCCAAGCCTTCGACACCCGGACCCGCGCCCGCGAAGAAGGCCAGCAGCGCGCAGGCGTCCGCCAGGGACTCGCCGGTGTCACGGCCAGCCCTCGGCCTCCATCTCCCGGTCGTCCATCGGCGCGAGCAGCGACGGGTCATACTGGAAGTTTTCCCAGCCGGGCAGCTTGCGCCACGAGCCGGGGACGCGCTGCTGCTGCCGCTCGACAGGCACCAGCCTGACCACCGGCACACCGTTGCGCGCGATCACGACATCCTCGCCGGCCTCCGCTTGCGCCAGCAATGCCGAGAGGCTGCTCTTGGCCTCGTGCACGTTGACAACCTTCATGGCCGGTCTCCATGGTTAGCTAGACCATGAGACTAAGCTTTACGACGGTGTATGTCCAGACGTCATCGCCGGTCACGGTGGCCGCGGGCGGCGAGACCGAGCGGAGTTCGGACGCGGCACCGGCGCACCAGACGCTGCTGACACTGCGAGGACCGTGTTGTAGCCGAGCTGACGTGCGAGGCGCTGGGCAGGCGACACGGGAGCGGTGCTCTTCGCGGTCAATGCATTGCGGGCCGCCGCGACCGTGGCCTCGGCGCCGGCAATGACCGGCTCGCCGCGGGCGGCCTTCTGGATGGCGTGCTCCTCGATCACGGCTCGGCGCAGGCGGGCGGCGCCGCGGGCGAGGAGGCGGGGGCCGGGCTCGTAGGGGCGGATTTCGGGTGGCGTCGGAGCGGGTGAGGGCGGGGCGTGTCGCGACGCGGTGCTCGCTTGCGGCGGCTGGTGGCGAGGACGCCCTTGGCCAGGGTTTCGGCAGCGTCGCGGTGCAGCTTGTCCTCGCGCAGGACGAACAGGGCAGCACCCACGTCGTGGTCGGAGAGCGCATTCTCCAGCGCCAGGCGGGCGAGCTTGACCAGCTGGGCCATGGCGTCGGCCGGTGGCAGGGCCAGGAAATCCTCGTAGGAGGCGACCAGCGCGCGGAAGCCGGCCTGCGCCAGCAGCGCGTCGATGGCGGCCTCGTCGGTGCGCTCGGCCCTGGCGACCTGGCGCGGCGTGAGCCCGCAGGCGAGGCGCTGCGAGACGCGCATCCAGTCGCGCCGGGCATGGGGATTGCGCGCCCGCCGGCCGGAGGTGACGGCGGCGAGGAGGTTCATGGTGTCCCGCGGCAGCGGGTCGGAAGCGAGCGGCATGAGAACGAAATACAGGAAAATAAACCTCTTTGCAATTGCTCGTTTGCGGATGCCCATGCTGGGCGGACGCGCTGTCGCGCGCGAGCCGAGACCTTCCTCGTCTTCCGGCGAGCCGCTGAGCCTCAGAATTGGAGATGGACTCGGCTAATCCTGCGGGCGGCTCTATATGCCGTCTCTGGATCATGTCCGGGTACGAGCGAGTGGATCACCCAGTTCATTTCCGGTCGAATTCCGAGGTCGCTGAACTGCTGCGCATGCGCCGCTGTCGATTGATCGTATCGGCCATGGCGGCCGGAACGATTCTCACTGGCTGCACCGGCGCGCCGATCGAATCCGCCCGCATCGTGCCGGCTGACCCTGCAACCGTCGGCGACCGGATCCGGGCGTCGATGCTGCCGCTGGGGCTGACACCGACGACCGGTCAGGATCAGACGATAATCGGCACGACGACCCATGCGCCGGCCGATTGGGCGGCCTGCGGGATCGTGCTGGTCGGCCGGGGCGGCGGCGAGCATAGTTCCAGACGGGCGACGTCGGTCGACGCCCGTGCTGCCTCGGTTCGGGTCGCGCTGACGCCAGCCGGCGACGGCACGGCCGTGAAGGTCAGGGCCATGTTCAGCGGTGCGTACTACAATCCGGAGACCGCTCAAAAATTCGACCGGCCCTGCCGTTCGAAAGGTGTGCTGGAGGCGCGCCTGCTGGCGGCGGCGGAGTAAGTATGTCGGGTAAGACGCGGCCACGGCTCAAGGCGGAACGACTCGCGCAGCCGACCCCAACAGTGAATCTACAATGTCACGGCCCATAGTCAGAGTGGGCGGTGACCAGCGCGCGGAAACAGGCCTGCGCCAGCAGCGCCTCGACGGGGGCGCCGTTGGTGCGCTCGGTGGCAATGGCCGGCCACGGCGTCACCCGGACAATGCGCCGGTGCCGCAGGGCTCGCTGGCTCGATCAACCCCCTCGATGGCAATTCGTAAACCTGCAGTCAGCGATACCGGCGCCTATTCGCGAGGATTACTTTTGATTCCGCGCGCAGGTGCCAAGGGCTGGCGGCCGTTCATGTCACTGCTGGCGCGGCAAGCGCTATCAGGCAAATGAAGCCCGAAACTGAATGGGATTTAAGAACACAAAGTTCTCCAGCGGCGGAGCAAGCTCAAATGCTTTTGGTTCGATAAGCATATCGTAAAGGCGTATGATACGAAAGGCGTCCGGCTGCTCATCTGACAATCGTCTTTCATTATCGGATATGTAGAATGGGGTTGTTTGGTGGCCGACGGTAGTTTTAACTTCGAGGAGGCGTTGCCTGCCATGAAGGTCAAATGAAAGGATATCGAAGCCAGCTCCATCACCCTCTTGGTCCGCAATCCACCGTACCATTTTTGCAAGATCGGGGCGGCCGGCCTGCGCAAGGCTAAACTGTTCGGCGTGGAATACCCGTTCCTCTCCGAGGCGACCCAAAGCCCGGTTGCGCGAATCACGCGCGGCCGGATCAAATTTTCTCACCAGCCGTGCTAGGGCTACAGACGCCGGGAGGGAATCGGGAGACAGCGACGGTGGTGCTTCGACATAGATGATCGAATCTTCAGAGATACGCTGGTCATTCTTATGCTTGGGTATGGTAAAATCGGTCAGCCTATCGGGGATGAATTGTTCGATCCGTTCAACCAATCGATTCTGATAGTTAGCCATCGGCTTGTAGCCGCGTATCCAAGGCAAGCCAAGTTCCAAAAGTATCGCGCTGATATTCTGGTGCTTAAACTCAATCGATCCTTTGGATCGGCCTGTCAATGCTTGTAGCTCAGCGTTACGCTCGGCCTTAACGTACGACAGGCCGGAAATCTCCAGCTTCAGCATGTCAAAATAAACTGCGACGATCAGATCGATCTCGCCGTCGGTCCAGTCGGTTCCGGCCCTTTTCGCGGTGCTCATCAACCACAGGTAACGCGATGGTCCACTGCTGTCGAGATGCCCAAATTCTGGCGGGTGGATCTCGAAGGGCGAGAAACTTTGGGATCAAATCTCAGCCCGCTGCGCCTGGGTCGAAACAGGGCACACCAAGCCGCGCAAAATCGCGAACGTTGCCGGTTGCGACCGTGAGTCCTCGTACGGCGGCGATTGCCGCGATCTTGGCATCATCGTTAGGCGGAATGCTGCCTGTGCGCTGACCCTCTCCCATTGCGGCGCCCCAGTTGAGGGCGGCATCCAGGTCGAATGGCAGGACCCGGAACGAAGGTAGGACTATGTACTGAAGGTGGTGCTCCTGCTGCCGGCGCTTCGGGCCGTCCGAGAGCGCAGCGACGCCGCGCGCAAGTTCGCCGATGACGATCGTGCATGTGTATAGATCATCCGCCGGCACCTCCTCAAACCATCGGCGGACGCGTGGGTGCCGTTCCTGCCGGTGGTTGCCGAGGTCGATGAGGACCGAGGTATCGAGCAAATACCCAGTCACAGGTCTACCGGGCGACCGGTATCCCGTGAGCGTTCGGGCCGAAACTCGGGATCATCCCAGGCCAAGCCCTGCAGCGCTTCCAGCATGCGCTTCTTCGAATAGGCCGGCCGCAACACCTCTTCGAGAATGTTTCGATGCTCGGCCTCCATTGATCGCCGGTTCCGTCCCGCGCGCTCCTTGAGCGCGGCGACGAGATCGTCGGGAACGTTGCGGACGTGCAGTTGCGCCATTTGATGGCCTCGCAGATGGATGCTAGCAATTGGTAGCATATTGAGGGCATCCGATCAAGATCTGGGCCGCTGGATAGCTCTGGATTGGCCGCTCACACCGTCGGTTCGCCGGCCTCCTCCACCTGCTCTCCCACCAGCTCCAACTCGTTCACCACCCACCAGTAACGGAACCCTTGCCCACGCAGCCAGCGCTCAAGCCGGTCGAGACTGGTCCATTCGCGGCCGAGACCACGGGCGCTGGTCACGCGGGTGCTGAGACCGTCGATCTGGACGAACACGGCCCAGGCGTGGGGGTGGCGGGACTGGTCGCCGAAGCCGCCGCCCTGCTGGGCGCGGGCGACGCGGGCGACGGTCGGGTGGCCGATCAGGCGCCAGGCCTGGCGCAGGGCGGTGAGGTCGGACTGGCGCACGGTTGGGCCGGGGAGGGGGGCGGTCATCGGCGGGCGGCCCTTGATTGCGGGGGAACGGGCACCACCTCCTGTACAGCATGATCCATGATGTAGGCCATAGCGGCCACAGGAGAAGAACGTTGAACCTCACCTTCGATGCGGTGCTGGAGCCCGAGCTGGGCGCGAAGTGGCAGGGCTTGTTCCGGCAGGCCTGGCCCGGCTGGCGGGCCTGGTATGTGAAGCATGGCGGCGAGCGGGGGCCGAGTCTTGCCGAATGCGAGCAGGCGCTGCTGCGGCACATGCCGGAGCTGGTGCCGGTCTGGCGGCGGCAGGTGGATCTCGCCGGCGGCGACGCGCTGGCGGCGCGGTTCCTCAGCTTCTGGTGCCCGCCGGCCTATCTGCTCCATTGCTCGCAGGCGGTGCTGACCGACCATGACGGGCCGCTCCTGGTGCGCAACTACGATCTCGACCCCGGGCTCAGCGAGGCCACGCTGCTGTGCAGCGCCTGGACCGGCCGGCGGGTGATCGCCACCACGGAAGCCATCGCCGGGGCGGCGGACGGTGTCAATGCGGCCGGGCTCGCGGTGTCGCTTGACCTTCGGCGGCCGCAGGGCGGTGGGGAAGGGGTTCGGCATCCCGCTGATCATGCGCTACCTGCTGGAGGTGTGCGACACGACCGAGCAGGCGGTGGCGGTGCTGCGGCGGGTGCCGTCGCACATGTCCTACAACGTCACCGTGGTCGATAAGGCGGGCAAGTTCGCGACCGTGTTTCTGGCCCCGGACCGGCCGGTGGAGGTCACGCGGCGGCGCTACACGACCAATCATCAGCGGCGGGTGGACTGGCCGGAGCAGGCGCGGTTCTCGCGCACGGTCGAGCGGGCGGAGCACTTGAAGGGGCTGCTGGCGGAGACGGGGTTGACGGCGGCGGGGTTGACGCGCGCGTTCCTGGAGGCGCCGCTGTTCAGCCGCAACTACGCGGCGGGGTTCGGCACGGTCTACACGGCAGCGTACCGGCCGGGCGACGCGAGCCTGACGCTGCACTGGCCTGGCATGGCGCCGTGGAAGCTGTCGTGCGTGGATTTTGAAGAGGGCAGTCGGAGGGTCACATATGCGGCCGAGGCGCCGCGGCGCGAGCTGCCGTCCGTCTTCGCCGCCATGCTTGCCGAGTGCCTGGAGCAGCCGGTCACGGCCGACTGGGCACGGCTGGGGCAGTACTGGGCGGGCACCTCGTACGTGCCCGCCCCGCAACTGAACTAAAGGGCGGACAAAATGCGGTCGGCGCCGGAGACTTCCATCACGCCGGGGCTATCCTCGACGTTGAGCACCTTGACCACGCCGTCGTCGACCAGCATCGCGTAGCGCTTGCTGCGGGTGCCGAGGCCAAAGCCGGAGCCGTCGAAGTCCATGCCCAGCGCCTTGGTGAAGGTGGCGTTGCCGTCCGAGAGCAGGACGATCTTGCCGTCCGGGTTGCCGGCCTTGCCCCAGGCGTCGAGCACGAACGCGTCGTTGACCGAGACGCAGGCGACGGTGTCGACGCCCTTGGCCTTGAGCGCGTCGTAATTCTCGACGTAGCTGGGCAGGTGCTTGGCGTGACAGGTGGGGGTGAAGGCGCCGGGGACCGCGAACAGGACCAGCTTCTTGCCCTTGGTCAGCTCTTCGGTGGTGACGTCCTTCAGGCCCTCGGGCGTGCGGACCTTGAAGGTGGCATCGGGCAGCTTGGCGCCGACGGCGATCGACATGGGCGTGGTTCCTTGGCTGGTGAGCATGTCTGGGCGCACCCGGAGGTGACGCCTGCGGTAAATGGCACCGCGCCGGCATCCCGGCAACCGCCGGCTCAGAGGCCGCCCTTGTTGCCGCCACGCCCGGGGCATATGTTGGGCTCATGAATCACGAGGATCCCGAGCGTCATCTGGTCGGCATGCTCTTGGTGGCGATGCCCAGCATGCCGGACCCGCGCTTCGCGCACAGCGTGATCTATCTGTGCGCCCACTCGGCCGAGGGGGCGATGGGCCTGGTGGTCAACCAGGTCGCCGACGAGGTGAGCTTCCCGTCGGTGATCGGCCAGCTCGGACTCGAGGCCGACGACAAGTGCGCCGACACGCCGGTGCATGTCGGCGGGCCGGTGCAGCCCAGCCGCGGCTTCGTGCTGCATTCGGCCGACTATGTGCAGGACAGCACGCTGGTGATCGACGAGCGGTTCGCGCTCACCGCCACGGTCGACGTGCTGCGTGCGATCGCGGACGGCACCGGGCCGGAGCGCCGTGTGCTGGCGCTGGGCTATGCCGGCTGGCAGGCGGGGCAGCTCGACGCCGAGATCCAGGGCAATGGCTGGCTGGTGGCCCCAGCCGACCCGGAGATCGTGTTCGGGCGCGACAATGACGGCAAGTGGCTGCAGGCGATGCGCGCGATCGGCGTCGACCCGTCGCTCTTGTCGAGCACCGCCGGCCACGCCTGAACACCGTCAGACGTCGCGCCACTCCTGTGCCGGTCGGCGGGTGAGGCGCTGCATGATCGAACTCACCCGCTTGCCGTCAACCAAGGTTCGGTTCGGCCCGAGTGGGCTCAGCGTGTGCGTGCCGTCGGGGTAGGGGCCGTTCGGGTCCGGCTGAATGCGCACCATCGGCGTTTCGTGAAACCACTCCGTCGTCAGCACATCGATTCGGTTGATCACGATCGCACCACCGTAGCAGCGTGAGCAGTCCTGGGCCGGGCGGTAGAGACGTCCTTCGTGCACGAAGGGCGGACCGGCGGGGCGGGCGTTGCGCACGTCGCAGCGGACGGGGTTCCAGCGATGCGGCCGCCATGGCCCCAGTAGGTGATCGGCGTGGAACAGGAACAGCTTGGCCACGTCCTGGTCGTGATGGTTCATCGCCAGCATCCACCAGCGACCCTCGTGGCGGAACGGTGTGCAGTCGACGCCGGCGAACCGCTCGAGCAGCACGGCCGCCGGCTCGAACCGATCGGGAAAGCGGACCGCGAGCAGGAGCGTGACACGGCCGGCAGCCGAGTTCTCCGGCAGGCAGTAGATCGCCCCATCCTCCTCGATCAGGTAGGGGTAGGACAGATGCCCGGCCAGCCCGGTGTGGACCGGGCTGGTGCCTGCCACCATCGGGTCGTAGCGCCACGATCTCGCCGCGGCGCCGCTCGGGTACGTAGGCCTCCGCCAGCAGGACCGGACCCTCCGGACCCACCAGGCCGAACGGATCCGCCAGAAAGCCGCCGCCGCTACGCTCCGGCAGCCAGGCCACGTCGTCGAGCTGTGGTCTGGCCAGGAAGCTCGCGACCGGCCGCGGTGCGATTCCGACAGCCCAGGTCTCTTGCGTCGCCATGTCCCTGAGCCGTGCCGCAGCGTTGCGCGCCGTATGTACCGGCAGGCTCAGCCAACCGGTCAGCGCGGCCGAAGTCGGGTTCTCCACCCGGGGCGCGGGTCCGGCCGCGTGGCCGGTAGCGGCCAATGCACGCGCCGGCCAGTCGGCGCAGCTCTCGAGGATCCGGCGGCGCGTGAGGTGGGGCGCCATGCCGCTCGATTTCACTGCCCCGGTCACCAGCTGCCGCGGCGGCTCCCCGATCGGCGAAATGGCGACCAGGGCGACGACGACCGAACGTCCGGCGGCGGCGATGTTGGGCAGGCTCAGATCACGGAGACCGGCAGTGCCGTTGAGCGCCAGCGTCAGCAGCGGGAGCCGGAGCCGGCTGGCCAACTGCTTCGCCGCCCGGCTTGATACTAGGCCGACGACCGCTTGCGCCGAGGCTTGCTCACTGCTCGCGATCGCGATTCCCGCCTGCGCCAAAGCATCGAGCGTCCGCTGATCGATGCCGGCGTGCCGCGTCGGCACGAAATGGACAGCACGGTCGTCGGCTGGCTTCACGATGGCGCCGGACCGGCCATCACCGACCGATAGACCAGCTGCAGCCGCTCGGCCGCGAGCTGCCAGGTCCAATGGTCCCTCACGTCCTCGCGCCCTGCCGCACCCATCGCAAGGCAGCGCTCGGGGTCGGCCAGCAGCGAGAGCAGCGCGTCGGCCAGAGCCGTCGGATCGGCCGGCTCGACCAAGAGGCCCGTCCGTTCATGGGCGACAAGCTCCGGGATGCCCCCTACCCGGCTGGCCACGACCGGACGGCCCGCCGCCATGGCTTCCACCACGGGCAAACCGAACGGCTCCTGGATGACCGACGGCGCCGCCACGATCATGCTCCGGGCATAGACCTGTGGCATGTCGTGGTGTGGAACCGCGCCGAGAAAGCGCGTCGCGCGTCGGGCCGCAGGCGACAGCATGCGCGTGATCGACCGCCGATAGCTGGTGCGGCTGAACATCACTTGGCGAGCAATCGCCGCAAGCGGGTTGCGGCCGTACAGCCCAGCGAGCTCGGCGGCGCCAGCGGCCGCACCGAATTGACGCAAGATCGAGGCCGACAGGTATCCGGGTCGCCCGACCAGATCCAGGGTGGCTTCCGGGCGCTGCGCGATCACGCGGTTGAATGCCTTGGCGAGGACATGGACGCCTTTCTCCGGCGACAGCCGCCCGACATAGAGCAGGCCCGTCGGAGCGGGCAACTCGCTGGAGGCCGGGCCGAAGATGTCCGGGTCGACGCCATTGCCGATCGTCACCACCTTGGCGGCGTGGGCCGGGAATTGGGCCGCAATGCGTTGCGCGACATGATCCGAGCATGTCGCCACGGCATCCACCGCGTCGAGCGCCCGGGCCGCGGCCTCCGGCTCGAGCCCGATCGGATGCGGATGGTGCAGGTGCAGCACCAGACGCGCCGTCCGGCCGGCACGTCGTAGCATTGGCGCGTGCTGCAGGAACGTATGCAGATGGATGATGTCCGGGGGCTCGCGACGCAGCTGCTCGGCCACCTGCTCATAGTAGCGGTGGTAGAACCCCGCCGAGACGGAGCGGGCTGGCAGGCTGGGCCAGATCGCTGACAGGAGCTCGCGTGCGTGCTCATTGCGGCTGCCCGTCACCGGCAACAGGGTGACCGGGTGCCCGCCCGGTCCAAGCGCATGCTCCACCGCTTTGCCGTCGGAGCCGACATGGAGTCGCAGGTCGACCGTATCGTCGAGCCGGCGTGCGAGCTCGGCGGCCACGATCCCGGCGGACCCGCTGATCGTTCCCGAGGCCAGCAACCTGTCGCGCGGCTGGCAGATCATTGCTACCCGCATGGCGTTGCAGGGTTACCGCTGACGTCGCCGATCTTCCACAGCTCCGCTACAGTCCTCGTTGGCAGCAGGTTGATCAGCGAGTAGCTCTGCGGCAAGTCAAAGCCTACAGGCGTTCGACCGTCGGGCAGGCTGGTCGATGCTCGCTCTGGCAAGGAAAGTCCGGTTTGAAAATTGGCTTGGTCTACCCGCATTCCCGGTTCCCGAGCGGTAATTTCAAACTTTACGACGCTCTGGCGATCGTCACCTACGAGATGACGCGCCGTCTCGCCCAGTCCCATGAGGTGACGGTCTATGCGCGCCGGGAGGCCGACGACCAGCCGAGCGAGCGACGCGATGGCGTCGAGTTCCGCCGATACTCCCAGACCTTGGATCAGCTGATCTGGTCGTTGAACCTGGTGGATCGTTTCGGCCTCACCCCGCCGTCGCGACCGCTGCGCATGAGCAGTCTCTATTATCGCGCCTTCGCCGAGCGGGTGGCGCGCGATGCGGCACGCCGCCGCCTGGATGTCATCCATATCTACGGCACGACCAACTTCATCCCGATCATGCGGCGGCACAATCCTCATGCCGTTATCGTGTTGCACAGCCACGACCATGCCCTGGTCGACTTCGACCGCGATCTGACCGGCGCGCGGCTCGCCCAGGCGTCGCTGATCCTCGGCTGCAGCGAGGCCGTAACCGAGGCCATCCGGACCAGATTCCCGGAATTCGCCACACGCAGCCACGCTTTGCCCAATGGCATCGACGAGAGGTTCCTGGCCGCCGGCAGCGAGCCCGCAGCGAGCAATACGGTGATGTTCGTCGGCCGGCTCGCACCCGAGAAGGGGGTGCATCTGCTGGTGGAGGCGTTCGCGCAGGTCTCGGCGGCACACCCCGACGCTCGGCTCGAGCTGATCGGGCCGCAGGATCTGTCGCCCAAACAGTTCGTAGACCCGTTCGGCCGCGATCCGCTGATTGGCGAGGTCAGTGCGTTCTATCAGCGCCCGGGATCCTTTCAGGCGAGGCTCGAGGCGATCGCGCGACCCATGGGCTCGCGCGTATCCTTCCGTGGCCCGATCCCGAACGATGCCATGGAAGCCGAGCTTGCGCGCGCCGGCATCTTCGTCTTCGCCTCGCTCTGGGAGGAGCCGTTCGGCATTCCCGTGATCGAGGCGATGGCGGCGGGGTTGCCGGTGGTGGTGGCGCGCTCGGGTGCCTTGCCGGAGATCGTCGAGGACGGCGTGACCGGGATCGTGGTCCCACGCGGCGACGTGCCGGCACTGGCCAACGCGATCGCCGGCCTGCTCGCCGATCCCGCGAAACGGGCGACCATGGGCCAAGCGGCGCGCGAGCGTGCCCGCAACCGGTATGGCTGGGATCAATGCGTCAGGCGGCTGCTGACGCTCTATGAAGCTGCGCGTGAGCCGGCTCTCGCGGCCGAGTAACGCGCTGCCGTAGGACCCATCCGGTCGGCGGCCTGTCAATCGCCGCGACGAGGCAGGCCCGAGCGGCAATGGCTCACGCCAATGCAACCATCTCGGGCGCCAGCCCGAGCTGGCGCAGGCTCTCGCCAATCTCTGCCGTGTAGATCGCGTTCATCACCACCACGAGATCCGGTCGCAAGGTGACCAATGCTTCTGGACCAACGATCTCGTGCCCCGAGCCGGCCAGGAACTTGCCGTGCTTGTGCGGATTGATGTCAACGACTGCGGCGATCTCATCGCGCAAGCCCAAGGTCGTAAGATAGCTGACCGCCTTCGAGCCCGAGCCCCATATTGCCACCTTCCTGCCGCTCTGCGCCCAGCTGGCCGCCTGAGCGCGAAGACGGGCCAGCCTGGTTCGGATATCGGTCTCGAACGCCAGCACCTCTGCCTGGATGCGCGCGAGATCGTCCTCTTGCGGCAGTGGCTCGGTATTGGCGTCGAGGGCAGGGCGCGCCTCGATCATCAGATACTGGCCGTCATACGCCTTCCACAAGTCGGTGACATCAAAGCCGGTACGGCGGAACAGCCGGGCTAGCGAGCCCAGGGTGAAGTACGAACAGTGCTCGTAGTAGATGTCCCAGAACGCGCGCACCCGCAGCACACGCTCGAGATCAGGCAGCTCGAAGAATACCGACACGTCCGGCCGGTCGCCGATCGCCTCGCGCACCAGCTGCATGAAGCCGAGCACGTCGTCGATGTGCTCCAGCGTATGGCGGCAGCAGACATAGTCGGCTTTCAGGTCACTGTATTGTGGGCCGTAGAAGTCCTGGATGAAGGTGAGCCGAGAGGCGGCCGTGCTGTGGGTACGCTCCGGCCGGTAGCCGGGGTCGATGCCGATGCCGGCGCAGCCGGTACGCTCGCACAGCGCGACCAGGAACTCGCCCTTGCCGCAGCCGATCTCGAGCGCCGTCTTGCCGCGAAGATGGTATTTGCGGTCCTGGTCATCGCAGATCTCCTCCACGAACTGCTGGAAGCGGGGAGAGAAGATCTGAGTCTCCTCATAGTCGATGGAATAGTGCTGCACTGTCGGGTCGAAAAGCATGTTTTGCACGAAGCCGCAGTCCGCACAAAACCCCAGCTCGAGGTCGCGGCGTGGGAAAGCCAGCGCGGCCTCGCGCGTGTCGAGCATCAAGCAGCTGTGCACCGGGATGCCTTCCACCCGGTAGAAGCCATGCAGATTCTGGCCCTGGCAGGCTGCACAGGAATTGGATTGCGACATAGGCGGCTAGAGGACCTTCGGTTCGGGAATGGGAACGATGAATCGGCCGCCTCGACTGACGTATTCGGCCTGTTGGCCGATGATTTCGTCCTGGAAGTTCCAGGGCAGGATCAAGACGTAGTCCGGCTGGGCGTCGAGCAGGGCGGCTGGCGGCAATATGGGCAGCCGCACCCCGGGAACCCATCGGCCCTGTTTGTGACGATTGCGGTCGACCACGAAGTCGAGCGTCTCAGGGCCGAGGCCGACATAATTGAGCAGAATGGTGCCTTTTGCCGCGGCCCCATAGCCGGCCAGGCGGGCGCCCCCGGCCTTGAGGTCGCCGAGTAGCCGCAGCAGGCGCTCGCGAATGGTCTGCACCCGGCGCGCGAAGTCGGCATAGTAAGGGAAACGGTCGATCCCGAGTGCCTGCTCCTCGTCCAGCAAGATGTCGACCGACGCCTCGCGCCGGTCGCGCCGTTCGGCGAACAAGCGCAAGGAGCCGCCATGGATGTCGATCCGCTCGACACGGTTCAGATACAGGCCGTGGCGCCGGAACAGGCGCTCCACCGCGGTGACCGAGAAGTAGCAGAGATGCTCGTGGTAGATCGTGTCGAACTGGCCGTGGTCGATCAGGTCGCGCACGTAGTGCACCTCGATCACGGCGACGCCGTCGTCCTTGAGCAGCGCCGCAATTCCGTCGACGAACCCGTTCGTGTCCGCGACGTGCGCGAGCACGTTGTTGGCATGCACGACGTCGGCCCGGCGGCCCTCGGCGACGAGCTTTGCCGCCAGCTCACGGCCGAAGAACTCCTGCCGCGTGTCGATGCCTTTGTCCCGCGCAGCCGCTGCCGGCCCTGGTGTCGGCTCGATCCCCAGCACCTCGATTCCGGCGGCCACGTAGTGCTGCAGCAGATAGCCGTCGTTGCTGGCCAGCTCGACCACGAAGCTCTTGGAGTCGAGCTGGCGCTCCAGGATCCGCGCGGCGACATTGTCGCCAGCGTGTCGCACGAGTGCGTCGATCACCGACGAGAAATAGGGGTAGTCGGCGGCGAACAGCTCTTCCGGCGGCACCGTGTGCAGGATCTGGACCAGCGCGCAATGGTGGCAGAAAGCGACGTCGAGCGGATAGCGCGCCTCGCTCTTGTCCAGGGCGTCCGGGGCGATGAAGGCATCGGAAGGTGGGAGCACGCCCAGGGAAAGAAACGTCTCCAGACGGTGCGAAGCGCAAGCTCGGCAGGCGGTGATCGGCGCCACCGTGCCCGTCATGCAGCCTCACGAGCATAGCGTAGGCTGCCGTCCAGGCGGCCTGCCGCGATGAGCCTCTTCACGTGGTCCACACGCAGCCAACGTGGACCGAAGAAGTCGGCCTGCGTGATCGCCGCGTCGCGATAGGCGCGGTACAGCTGCTCGATACCCTGCCGCACGGTCCACCGTGGCCGGTAGCTCGGCACCAGCTTGCGGATCTTGTCGCAGTTGACGCGATAGTTGCGAGGGTCGGGCTTGGCGCCGGGGGCGAACGACACCGTGGCTCCCGGCACGACCTCGGCGACCAGCTCGGCCACCTGCCTGACCCGATAGTTCTCCTCGCTGGCGCCGACGTTGAACGCCTGGTTGTGAACGCGATCCCGGGGCGCCTCGATCACCGCCAGATAGGCGGCCGCGATGTCCTCGATGTGCACCAGCGGCCGCCACGGCACACCGTCGCTCTTCATCGTCACGCGGCCAGTGGTGAAGGCATAGCCTGTAAGGTTGTTGACGACGAGATCGGCGCGGAGCTTGGCCGAGATACCATAAGCGGTGCCGGCGCGGAGAAAGATCGGGCTGAAACCCGCGTCCGCCAGCGGGCGGATCGCGTGTTCGGACATGACCTTGCTGACCGCGTATGGCGTGACCGGACTGAAGGGCGCTTCCTCGTCCAGGAAGGCATCGTCCGAGGAGCCGTAATTGCTGCACGAGGACGCGAACACGAACCGGCTGACGCCGGCTGCCTTCGCCGCCTTCGCCAGGCGGACCGACGCCTGATGATTGATCTCGTCGGTCATGGCGGGGATGAGGTCGCCAAACGGGTCGTTGGACATGCCGGCCAAATGCAGCACGGCATCGTAGCCCGCCAGCATGGCGGGCGTGACATCGCGCACGTCGCACCACAGGATCGGTGCGCTCGGCCGTGGCTGGCCGGGGAAAACGCAGTCCGCGAAGAGGCCGCTATCGAGGCCGGTCACGTCGTGCCCGGCGCTTTGCAGCAGAGGCACCAAGACCTGACCGATATAGCCGTCGCAGCCGGTGACCAACACGCGCATCGGCCTCAGTCCCACAGCTTCCAGGGTGCGCCGCCGGTTTCCCACAGCTCGTCGAGCCGGACCTTGTCACGGATGGTGTCCATGCACTGCCAGAAGCCCCAGTGGCGATACGCCATCAGTTGCCCCTCGGCGGCGAGGCGCTCCAGCGGCTCGCGCTCGAACGCCGTCATGTCGTCTTCGATATAGTCGAACACGGCGGGCTCGAGGACGAAGAAGGCGCCATTGATCCAGCCTTCGCCGGTCTGTGGCTTCTCGGTGAAGCTGACCACCTGGTCAGACTCGAGCTCAAGGCAGCCGAAGCGGGCGGGCGGTCTGACCGCGGTCACGGTCGCCAGCTTGCCGTGCGAACGGTGGAACGACAGCAGCTCGTGGAGATCGACGGTCGACACGCCGTCGCCCCAGGTAAGCATGAAGGTGTCGTCACCGAGATGAGGCCGCAGGCGCTTGATCCGACCGCCGGTCATGGTGCTCTGGCCGGTGTCGACGAGGTGGACCTTCCAGTTCTGCTCTAGACCTGGCTGGACATGCACCGAGCCAGAGGACACATCGACCATAAAATCACGATTGTACAACCAAAGATCGGCCATATATTTTTTGATGAATTCGCCCTTGTATCCCAAGGCAACTGCAAATTCGTCGAACCCGAAGTGACTATAGTGCATCATGATATGCCAAAGAATCGGACGCCCACCGATTTCAACCATCGGTTTCGGCTTGAGGATGGTTTCCTCGGACAGGCGCGACCCGATTCCACCGGCAAGTATTCCGACTTTCACAATGGCTCCGATCCAGCCTTTCACCAGCTTCTGTGCTGTAGATTGCACTTCGCGCACGGTTTGAGCCGAGACGATACGGACGCAGTCAAGGCTAGCTAGTCTCGGTCGCTTCAACCGCAAGCTTCTGATTGCTGCAGGGCAACAAACTCAAAGCGGCATCCCGGCTTGGAGTCAACGTGTCATTGGCTGCTCACGCACGACCGCCACTTGCCGTGGCCGTGACGTCACGCCGGTGATTGACGCGCCCGTCCGAAACTAAGCTCAACGCACCGGCAAGGCATGGGCTTTCACGAGCATTGGCATCGCCGCGGTTCCCATCTGCGTGATGTACGGCGTCACAGTTTCGATGCCTGTTGTTGCGGGATCGGAATTCACCTGCCAGATGTCGCGCCCATGACCCTTGTCCGATCGCTGACCTCCAGCATGGCGCTTCTGGGTGCGGGCCGGGTCGCGAACATCCTGATCTCGCTGGCCACGATCGCCGTGCTGACGCGGGCGTTGGGGCCGGAGCAGTTCGGCTATTTCCGGACCGCGATCGCCTATCTGAGCCTGACCATGCTGCTGGGCGGTTTCGGGCTGAACACCATCGTCGTGCGCGAGTTGTCGCGCCTCGGCACCGATCAGCCGCGCATTCTTGGCAACGCGCTGGCTCTCCGACTGGCTCTGACCGGGGCGGCTGTCGCTACTGGTTGCCTACTCGCCTGGTGGCTGCCGTTCGAGCCCGACGCGCGCATCGGCATTCTGGTCGGCAGCTTTGGCTTCGTCTGTTACGCGGCACATCTGACGCTGTTCGGTTTTTTCCAGCTGCGTCTGCGGCAGACCGGCTCGGTGGTGGCGGAGGTCGCGGGCGCACTCCTTCTCCTGGGACTCGTCGTCCTCCTTGCCCGGCTTGGCGCGCCCGTCGTCTACTTCGTGCTTGGCCAAGCTCTGGCCTTTGCCGCCATGCTGGCCATTTCCTGGGTCGCCGCATGGCGGCTCGAACGGTTCCGGCTGCGCTGCGACCTTCGCTTCTGGCGTGTTCTCCTCGGCCGCGCGATGCCGCTGGCCGGAGCGGACATGCTCGGGCTGCTCTACACCCGATCTGACACGATGCTGTTGGCCTTGTGGGGTACGGCGGAGGGCGTGGGCATCTATGGCGTTGCTTCCAAGATCTACGATACCTGCCTCGGACTCTCGATGCTGTATATCGGGCTGATCGGGCCAGTCCTCGCCCGTCGCGCGCACATCGACCCGACCGGTTTTCGAAGCTTCCTTGAGGCCGGGTGGGGTCT
Source organism: uncultured Alphaproteobacteria bacterium (assembly GCA_963798145.1). GTDB lineage: Bacteria > Pseudomonadota > Alphaproteobacteria > Geminicoccales > Geminicoccaceae > Benzoatithermus. Next base: position 377,565 of record CAWCSG010000002.1, on the reverse strand, counting down.
GCTCACGGCCGGGACGGTCGGAATCGCCCTCATGTTGTGGTCGTTCGCGCCAGAGTTCGTGGCCGTCGTCGGCGGGGATGCGTTCGGCGACAGCGCCGATGCTCTGCGCGTGTTCAGCCTGCTGATCGTGATCAGTTCGACCAGGGTTCTGTTTCGCGACATGGCGGCCATGCTCGACGTGCAGCGTGGCCTGATCATGGGGTCGGCCATCGGAGCGGGCGTCGGCCTTGCCGCCTACGCCCTGCTCATACCCGCATTCGGCGCCGTCGGTGCCGCGTGCGCGCTGCTCCTGGCAGAGCTGGCCGTGGCCGGGCAGGCGCTCATCGTGGTGACCCGTGTCAGCGGCCGCGCCTCGTTCCGGACGCCGTTGCTGGCGATCGGTTGCGGCCTGCTCGCCGCCGCCGGGATCGAATGGCTTCGGCAACTGGGATTGCCGTGGCCACCGCGGCTCGTGCTGGGCGGACTCGGTTATGTGGCGCTGCTCGCGGCGGCGGGCATTGTCCGCCCACGCGCGTGGCTGCTCCTCGTGCTCGGCCGTGGCGGCACGGGCGGCCTGGCCACCCTGACCGGCACCGGATCCGCCGGGCCGGCCAACCGGGATGTGATCGACGTGGCGCGGTCGGCCGGGCTATCGGAGTGAGCGGGCAAAGGTCGCCGCGTGATTTGCGCGGGAGCGGCTGGCAATTGTCGAAGGGTGACGCAGACCATGCTGACGGCTGATGTTTTCGAGGGATGCGCGCCGATCTTCGTGGTCGGCGCCGCCCGCTCCGGCACGACGTTGATGCACCGAATGCTGCACGCCCATCCCGATCTGGCGCTGATGGACGAGGCGGCGTTCTTCGAGGGGATCCTGAAGCTGCGTCCGGTCCTTCCCGACCTGCGCGCAGAAGGCGCGATCGTCCGCTTCTTTGAGCTCCTGCCGCGTGTTCAGCACATTCAGCACTGGAGCGGGATGGACGAGGTGCTTGCCGAAGTGAAGGCGCGCCTCTCGAGCGATCCCGCGCCCAGCTACGAGCGCTTCTACTTCCTGCTGATGGACTCGCTGGCGCGCCAGGCGGGTGCCGGTCGCTGTGGCGACAAGACCCCGGAAAACGTCCGCTACCTTCACAGCCTGAAATCGATGTTTCCGTCGTGCCAGATCATCCACATGATCCGCGATCCGCGCGGCAACGTGGCTTCTCGCCTGAAGCTCGGCTGGGCCTCCGGCGACGTGTTGAGCAATGTCGTCAAATGGAAGCTCGACGTCCGGGCCGGAAGACGATTTGCCCAGTCCAAGGCTGCCGCGCAGGGCTCATATCTCGAGGTCAAATACGAAGACCTGGTCGGGGCGCCAGAGGCGACGCTACGGCATGTCTGCGACTTCCTGCGCGAGCCCTATCGGCCAGAGATGCTTCACTTTTACGCTTCCAAGTCGATCCTGTTCAAGAACGAGCCCTGGAAGGATACGACATTCGCGCCGGTCACCACCGACTATGTCGAGACTTGGCGTCGCAGTCTGAGCGGTCCACAGCTGGCCCTGATCGAATGGATCGCCGCGCCGGAATTGCGTCAGCTCGGCTATCGCCCGTCGACGCTGCCCGCGGCCGACCGGCTTGCCGCGCTGCCGCAGTTCGGCCGCGAGCTGGCGCGTTGGCTCGGCCACAAGCGCCGGGAGCGCCAGGTGCGGCGGGCGCAGCCGGAGGTCGAGTTCTTCGTCGGCAACTCGCTGGCGGTCAAGATGCTGCAGCAGATCCGCGGCCGCCGGCAGTGATCGCCACAGCCGGCCGTCATGGATGATGTGCAGGCTGTGGATTTTTTGAGCCGTGAGCACCGCCGGTCATGTCTCGCATGACCGGCGGCAGGGTTCAGGCGGCGGCGCGCTGCTCCTGCGGATCGGCGCAGAGATACGCCTGGGCGGCGCCGACCCCTGCGCCCAGTTGGACATCCGCCCCGAAATCCTTGAGCGCCATCTCGGCGCCGGCGAGCGCGCTCAGCACCATGAGCTCGTTGAGCGCACCCAGATGGCCGATGCGGAACACGCGGCCAGCCACCTTGCTGAGGCCGATGCCCATGGACAGTCCGTAGCGGTGGTAGGCATGGTGGGCGAGCTTGGTGGTGTCGATCTGCGGCGGCGCGACGATCGCGCTGACCGTGTCGGAGTGCCATTTCGGCGCCTTGGCGCACAATTTGAGGCCCCAGGCGTCGACACCCCGGCGCACCGCTTCTGCCAGGCGATAGTGGCGGGCGAAGACGTTTTCCAGGCCCTCCTCGAGCAGAAGATCGACCGAAGCGCGTAGTCCCCGCAGCAGCGTCGTGGCCGGCGTGTAGGGGAAGTAGCCGTCCTTGTTGGTGCGGGTCATGTCGGCGAAGTCGAAATAGCAGCGGTAGAGCTTGGCCGTCTTGCTGGCCTCCAGCGCCTTCTGGCTGACGGCGACGATGGCGAGGCCGGTCGGCAGCATGAAGCCCTTCTGCGAGCCGCTGACCGCGACATCGACGCCCCACTCGTCCATGCGGAAGTCGATGCTGGCGATCGAGCTGACGCCGTCGACGAACAGCATGGCGGGGTGATCCGCCGCATCCATCGCCTTGCGCACGCCAGCAACGTCGCTGGTGACGCCGGTCGCGGTCTCGTTGTGGGTGACCAGCACCGCCTTGATGGTTTTGCCGGAGTTGTCGGCCAGAATCTGCGCGAAGCGCTCGACCGGCACACCCTCGCCCCACTCGACGTCGACCTCGACCACGTCCAGGCCCATGCGCTTGCACATGTCGATCCAGAGGTGGGAGAACTGGCCGATGCGGGCAGCGAGCACCTTGTCGCCGGGCGACAGCGTGTTGGTCAGGCCGGCTTCCCAGCCGCCAGTGCCGGAGCCCGGAAACAGGAACACCTGGCCGGTCGCGGTCTTGAACACCTGCTTCAGATCGGCGAACAGCGGCAGCGTGAGCTCGGGGAAGTCCGGGGCGCGCATGTCCTCCATCGGCAGGTTGAGCGCGCGCCGCACCGGATCGGGTACGTTGGTCGGACCCGGAATGAACAATCCCGTGTGGTAGCGCATGTTGCCTTGCTCCCTGGCTTTGTGGCCCAGACTTGCCGCCGACATGACGGCATGTCATGGTGCCCGGGCCAGGGAGTGTTGCAAATCCTGAAAATCCTCATCATACAATGAGCCTAGCGCATGGCCCAACTGAGGCGCCGCCTGCCGCCAGCCAATAGTCTGGTGATCTTCGAGGCTGCCGGCCGGCTGCTGAATTTCACCCATGCCGGCGCCGAGCTGGCGCTGACCCAATCGGCGGTGAGCCGGCAGGTGCAGCTGCTCGAGGAGCATCTGGGCGCACCCTTGTTCCAGCGGCAGGGCCGGCGGCTGGAGCTGACCCGCGACGGCATGCGGCTGCATCGGGCGGTCAGCATGGGTCTCGAGCACATCGCCGGCATCGCGGTCGACATCCGCCAGCATCGCGGCGACGGCGAACTGACGGTCGCCACCAGCGTCACCTTCGCCTCCTACTGGCTGATGGCGCGCCTCTCCAAGTTCCGGGCTGCACACCCGGCGGTCGAGCTGCGCCTGGTCGCGTCGACCCGCATCCCCGACCTGACCGCCGCCGGGGTCGACCTCGCGATCCGCTACGGTGCGGGCCATTGGCCCGGGCTCACCGCGACCCGAATGTTCGACAATGAGATCTGGCCGGTCTGCGCGCCCAGCTACCTGGCCGACCGCAAGCCGCTGGCCGGCGTCAGCGACCTGCTCGACGAGACGCTGCTGCATCTGGGCCAGTTCGATCGCAACTGGGTCACGTGGCCGGCCTTCCTGGCCTCGCAGGGTGTCACCGCCAGCCCGAGCCGCCGCGGGCTTGAGTTCGATAACTACCTCGTGCTGCTGCAGGCCGCGATCCGCGGCGAGGGCGTGGCCCTTTGCGGCGGGCGGCTCGCCGAAGACTTCATCGCGCGCGGCGACCTGGTGCGCCCAATCGAGGCGACGCTGCGCTCGGAGCGGGCGTTCTATCTGCTGTATCCGGACTCGGCGCCGCTGAGCGAGGCGGCGGGACTGTTCCGGGACTGGCTGGTGGCGGAGGCGGGGTAGAGCAGCGGCTGCGGACCGCTGCCTAGGCCACCAGGTTTTGCAACAGAAACTTCCAAGCAGCTGGATGACCCGGCCCGGCGGACGTGCCATCCTGGCCGATGGTCGTCAAACTGTTGGACGGCGCGGGAGACGCCCGCATGAGCGTGACCCCGAAGCGGCGGCTCGCGGCGATCATGGCCGCCGACATCGTCGGCTACGCCCGCCTGGTCGAGACCGACGAGGCGGGCACATTGGAGGCCGTCCGCAGCCTGTGGCGCGATCTGCTGGCGCCGCTCGCGCGGGAGCGTCACGGGCGCGTGGTCAAGTTGATGGGCGACGGCGCCATCGTCGAATTCGGCTCCGTGGTCGAGGCGGTCGATTGCGCCGTGACGCTGCAGCAGGCGGTCGCGGCTCGGCAGGCCCAGATCGCCCCCGAGCGGCGCATCGTGCACCGCATCGGAGTCAATCTGGGCGATGTGGTCGTCGAGGGCGAGGATCTGCTGGGTGACGGTGTCATCGTCGCCGCGCGGCTCGAGCAGATCTGCGAGCCGGGCGGCGTGCTGCTCGCCGGGACGGCTTATGATCAGCTGCACGGCAAGGTCGGGCATGCGATCGATTTCGTCGGCGAGCGGCAGCTGAAGAACATCGCCAGGCCAGTGCGGGTCTACCGGATCCGCTTTGGGGCCGCGGAGGACCAGATGCCGCCGGCCCTCGAACTGCCGGACCGGCCCTCGATCGCCGTTCTGCCGTTCGCCAACATGAGCGGCGATGCCGAGCAAGACTATTTCGCCGACGGCATGGTCGAGGAGATCATCACCGCCCTGTCGCGCATGCGCTGGCTGTTCGTGATCGCGCGCAATTCCAGCTTCACATATCGAGGCCGCAGCGTCGACGTGAAGCAGGTCGGCCGTGAGCTGGGCGTACGGTACGTGCTCGAAGGGAGCGTGCGCAAAGCCGGAGAACGGGTGCGCATTGCCGGGCGCCTCATCGACACGTCCAGCGGGCGGCAATTGTGGGCCGACCGGTTCGAGGGCGGGCTTGCCGACGTCTTCGAGCTCCAGGATCGGGTGACGGCGAGCGTCGTCGGTGCCGTGGCCCCTCGGCTGGAGCGGGCCGAGATCGATCGTGCCCAGCGCAAGCCGACCGGCAGCCTCGACGCCTACGACCACTTCCTGCGCGGCATGGCCGGAATCCATGGCTGGACACGCGAGGCCAACGCCGCGGCGTTCGACTGCTTCACTCGCGCTACGGCGCTCGATCCTGACTTCGCCGCGGCGCATGGCATGGCGGCCCGCTGCTTCTCGCAGCGCAAGGCGAGCGGATGGGTCGACGATCGCCGCCAGGATATCGCGACCGCGGGCCGGCTCGCGCAGCTGGCGGCCGAACGCGGAGTCGACGACGCCATAGCCCTGGCGGGCGCCGCCATGGTCCAGTCCTACGTCATCGGCGATCTGGATATCGCGGAGGGCCTGATCGCGCGGGCGCTGACGCTGGACCCGAACTATGCCTGGGGTTGGCTGGTCGGCAGCTGGATCAAGGGTTGGGTGGGCGAGCCTGATGTCGCGATCGAGCATGCCGCGCAGGCCATGCGCCTGAGCCCGGCCGATCCGCATGCCTTCACCATGCGCACCGCGACCGCCGCGGCGCACGTCGTCGCCGGGCGGTACGAGGAGGCGCTGGCCTGGGGCCAGGAGGTGGCATGGGAGCGCCCGGGTTTTCTCATCGCCGCCATCGTGGTCGCCGCCGCTGCGGCGCTGGCGGAACGAACGGAAGTGGCCGAACGGGCGATGGCCAGGCTGCGGCAGATCGAGCCGACGATTCGGCTGTCCAACCTCCGCGACCATTGGCCGATCCGCCGGGCGGAGGACTTCGCCCGTTGGTCCGAGGGTCTGCGGCGCGCCGGCCTGCCACCGTGAGCGTCGCGGCGCATCGGACCTTGCCGTGGTACTCGCCGCACGCCTTGAACCGATCCATCTGGCGCCGGCCAGGCGGCGCCCCGTCCCTACGCCGCCTTCGCCACCGAGAGGCTGTCATACACCGCCGTCTCGAACTCCATGTAGCCGCCGAACGAGGCCGGATCGGCGAATGGCAGGATCTGCGTCGCCCAGAAGCCGCCAATTCCGTTCTGGCGATCGATCCAGTAGAACAGGTTGGCGAGGCCGGCCCAGCCAAGGGCACCCGCCGGGCGGCCGGTCGGTGCCTTGGTGTCGTTGACCATGAAGGTCAGCGCCCAGGATTTGGGCAGGCCCGGGAAGAATTCGGCATCGTTGGACAGGCTCGCGATCACGCCCGGCAGCAGCTTGATCTTGCGGTCGCCCAGGCCGTTCTTCTCGGCCATGCGCACGGTCTCCGGCTTCAGCACGCGGCCGTGCTCGCCCATCCCGTCGTTGAGCCACATGCGGATGAAGCGGCAATAGTCGCCAACCGTGCCGTACAGGCCGTGGCCACCCATGTCGACGTCGGGGGGCTGCGGCAGCTCGAAGTCGGCGAGCGGCGTCAGCGAGCCGTCGGCCTCGCGCTGGTGCATTCGCGCGAGCCGCGCGCGCATGTCGGCCGTGAGCGAGAAGCCGGTGCTGGTCATGCCCAGGGGCGCGAAGATCCGCTCCTGCATCACCTGGCCCAGCCGCTTGCCGGTGATGCCTTCCACCACCTGGCCGGCCCAGTCGATATTGCTGCCATATTCCCAGTGCTCGCCGGGGTCGAATAGAAGTGGTGTGGCGAGGGCGGCCTTGGATGCGGTGATCACGCTGGGCTGGCCGTGCTCCTGCGCCAGCCGGTTGTAGCGCTCGTTGAAAAAGTCGTAGCCGAAGCCGGCGGTGTGCAGCAGCAGCATGCGGGTGGTGACGTCGCGCTTCGGCGGCCGCAGCTGCGGCTTGCCGGCGGAGTCGAAACCGTCGAGCACCTGCAGCGTGCCGAGGTCAGGGGCGTACTTCCTGGCCGGTGCGTCGAGGTCGAGCCGGCCCTCCTCGACCAGCTGCAGAGCGGCGGTGCCGGTGATGGCCTTGGTCGTGGAGAAGATCGCGAACACCGAGTCGGTGGTCATCAGGGCGTCCTGGCCGAGCAGGCGCTGGCCGGCTGCACCCTCGTAGATGTTGCCTGTGCGGTCGGTTGCCATCGCGACCACGCCGGGAACACGCGGGCTCCCGGACGCGGCACGTTGCAGGATTGCGTCGCAGGCACCCTTCAAGGCGCTGGTCATGTCGTTGCCTCCTGATCCGGCCCCCGCCGTCGCCGCGTGGGCCGTGATCGGGAAGTATATGCCACGACGGCCGAGCGGCAAGCGCCGGTCAGGCTGCCTGACGTGACCGCAGCAGCCCGTCCAGCGTGTAGATCGCCAGTGCTGCCCAGATCATGACGAACGCCGCCAGCCGCCACGGGTTCAACGGCTCGCCGAACCAGAGCGCGCCCTCGAGGAACAGCATGGTCGGCGCGATGTATTGCAAGACGCCGATGGTGGTGAGCCGCAGGCGCTTGGCGCCCAGGCCGAACAGCAGCAACGGCCCGACCGTGACCACCCCCGAGAGGGCCAGCAGCAGCAGCGTCACGGGCTCGCCCTCGGCGGTGCGCAGCGTGCCGGCGGCGGCGAGCCAGATCGCAACCACCACGGAAACCGGCAGCAGCAGCGCGCATTCCAGAAACAGGGCCGAGTATGGGTCCACCGGCAGCCGCTTGCGCAACAGCCCGTAGAGGCCGAACGAGACGGCCAGGAACAGGGCGATCTTCGGCACGATGCCCAGGGCCACGATCAGCATGACGACGGCGGACGCCGCCAGCGCCACCGCCGCGATCTGCCTTTTGGTCAGCCGCTCCTTGAGCACCAGCACGCCGAGCGCGATGCTGACCAGCGGGCTCAGGAAGTAGCCGAGGCTGGCGTCGAGCACATGGCCGCCGGTCACCGCCACCACGTAGGTGAACCAGTTGCTGGCGATCAGCAGCGTGGTGGCGGCGAGCCCGGCCCGCAGGCGGCGGTCGCGCAGCGCATCGCGGACCCACATCCAGCCGCCGCGGCCCTGGATGATCACCGCCAGCAGCAGGGACGACCAGACGATCCGGTGCGCCACGATCTCCAGCGCCGGCACGTGCGCCAACGCCTTGAAGTAGAACGGATACACCCCCCACAACGCGAAGGCGCTGCCTGCGAGCAGCAGCCCCTCGCGTGAGTCGCCGCCCTCAGCCATCGGGCAGCAGCCGTTCGGCCTGCGCCAGGTCGTCCGGCCGGTTGGCGTTGAAGAACGGGTCGGCCGCTGCCACCGGGAACTCGACCAGTGCCAGGCGATAGCGCGCGGTCCAAGCGTCCATCCTGCGCATGCCTTCGTCGACCAGCGCGTGCCGCAGCTCGCCCGCCAGCGCCACTGGCCACAGCCCGAACACCGGATGGGCCCGCCCGCCGCTGGCAGCACAGGCGAGCTGCGCACCCTCTGCCGCGACGGCGGCCAGCAGCCGCGCCACGAGGTCGGCCGGGAAGAAGGGCGTGTCGGTGGCGAAGCTCGCCACCCACGGACAGCCAGGCCGGTGGGCGGAGGTCCACTCAAGACCGGTCAGCACGCCCGCGAGCGGGCCTGCGAATTCGGGCACCACGTCCGGAACGACGGGCAGGCCGAAGCTCGCGAAGCGGTGGGGGTCGCCATTGGCGTTGAGCAGCAGCGCATCGACCTGCGGCCGCGCGCGCTCGATCACCCGGGCCAGGATCGGCCGGCCGCCGAGCGGGCGCAGGCATTTGTCGCCACCGCCCATGCGTCGCGACTGCCCTCCGGCGAGCAGCAGACCGGTGACTTCGGATCGCTGCACTTGGCCTCCCTCGCCGGCACGTCGCCTCCCGCCGGCTATCAGTAGCCTTCGTGTGTCTTCCTTGATAGCGCGACTACACGGTTCAGGCCCCCCGGCGATCGGGCAACAGCAGCGATGCGGCTAGGGGGACCGTCCCATTTCTTTGCGCTGTGGCGTGAGCCTGGCGTAGGCTGCCGCCACACGCGCGCAAGGTGCCGCGCGCAACCGGAGCGAGCCGCTTGCCCAGCCGCATCCGCCGCCCAGCACCACCGCCCCCGCCGCCACGGCGCAGCCTTGCCGCCAGGTTGCTCGGCATGGTGCCCACGCTGCTGCTGGTCGGCCTCGTGGCCTGGGTGGTGCTGTTCTTCGCGATGGCGCCGAACCTGCCCGACGCCAACTCGCTGTTCGCCGAGAGCCGCCAGGCCAAGGTCACCGTGCTCGCGGCCGACCGCAGCGTGATCGCGGTGCGCGGCAGCACCGGTGCCCGCTTCGTGCAGCTGGACGAGATCTCGCCCCGGCTCGCCCAGGCCGTGCTCGCGATCGAGGATCGGCGCTTCCGCCACCATTTCGGCATCGATCCGATCGGCCTCGGCCGCGCCGCGCTGGAAAATCTAAGGGCCGGCGCCGTGGTCGCCGGCGGCAGCACGATCACCCAGCAGCTGGCGAAGAACCTGTATCTGACGCCCGAGCGCTCGCTGACCCGCAAGCTGCAGGAGCTGACGCTGGCGATCTGGCTGGAGACCCGGCTGGACAAGGACCAGATCCTGGCCCTCTATCTCAACCGCGTCTACCTGGGTGCGGGAGCCTACGGCGTCGAGGCGGCGTCGCGGCGCTATTTCGGCAAGCCCGCGCACGACGTGACCCTGGCCGAGGCGGCGATGCTGGCCGGCCTGCTCAAGGCGCCCTCCGCGCTGGCGCCGACCAGCGACCTCGACCGCGCCCGCCAGCGCGCCGGCGTGGTGCTGGGCGCCATGCAGGAGGAGGGCTACATCACGGCGGCCGAAGCGACGGCGGCGCGGTTGAAGCCGGCACGGCTCGCACCCGAGACCGAAGAGGTGGGCGCCTGGTTCGTCGACTGGGTGCTGGACGGGCTGACCGAGCATCTGGGCAAGCCCGAGCGCGACCTCGTGGTCTACACCACGCTCGACCGCAAGCTGCAGGCCGGCGCCGAGGCGGCGCTGGCCGCGAGCCTCGCCCGGGCCGGGAGCAAAAGCCGGGTCGGGGAAGGGGCGGTGGTGGCGCTCGACACCACCGGCGCCGTGCGCGCCATGGTCGGCGGCCGCGACCACCGCGCCAGTCCGTTCAACCGCGCGGTCAACGCCCATCGCCAGCCCGGCTCGGCCTTCAAGCCGTTCGTCTATCTCACGGCGGTCGAAGCCGGCTGGCTGCCCGGCAACACGATCGACGACCGGCCGCTGCGGATCAAGGACTGGCAGCCGGCCAATTTCGACGGCAAGTTCCGCGGTCCGATCACGCTCGACGAGGCCTTCGCGCACTCGGTCAACACGGCCGCGATCCGCCTCGCGCAGACGGTCGGCCCCGACAAGGTGGCGGCCACTGCGCGCCAGCTCGGCATCGTGTCGGCGTTGCAGCCAGTGCCCTCGATCGCGCTCGGCACGTCGGAGGTGACCCTGCTCGAGCTGACCGGCGCCTACCTGCCGTTCGCCAGCGGCGGTATCCGCCGCCCGCTGTTCGGGGTGACCGAGGTCGCGGACGACCGGGGCAAGAATTACTATCGCTACGTCCCGACCGAGATCCGCGTGATCGCCCCTGCCGCTGCCGAGAGCATGCACGAGCTGATGGCCTCGGTGGTCAACACCGGCACCGGCCGCGCCGCCGCCCTGCCCGACCGGATCGCCGCCGGCAAGACCGGCACCACCCAGGACGGCCGCGACGCCTGGTTCGTCGGCTATGCCGGCGAGGTGATCGCCGGCGTGTGGCTGGGCAATGACGACAACACGCCGATGCGGGGCGTGCTCGGCAGCAACCTGCCGGCGCAGATCTGGCGCGAGGTGATGCTGGCGACGCCCAGACCCAAGCGGGATGGCCCGCCGCCGGCGCCGGTGTCGAAGCCGAAGGAGGAAAATGGGCTGGAGTGGCTGGTCGATCTCGTAACCGGGGTGGTGGGCCGGGCGACGAACTGAGCTTCCCAGTCGATTGGACTATCGAACTGGCGCACCAGATTCCCGAGACAGCACGTGATAGGCCCGGCGTACCGCTGTCGATGGCAGCGGTACGCAGGGCCACCAAGCTCCGCGCCCTGGCGATGCTCGCGGGTGTGCTACTCGGCGATCACCTCGCCCGAGCCGCCGAACGCCTCCGGGAAGTCCTTCAGCTTCGGCAGGCCGTCGCGCATCGGCAGGACCGTCTCGGCGTAGTTGACGTGGACGCCCGGGGTGAAGGTGAGGGTCGGCAGCATCGCGGCGAACACGTCGACCAGTCCCAGCGGCGGGTGGTTGGCCATCACGTGGCCGCCGCATTTCGTGCACCACTGGCGCTCGCTGACCGGGGTCTTCTGGAACATGGCGACATGCTCCGCACCCTTGGTGATCCGCACCGCGTCCGGCTTCCACAACGTGAACGCGTTCACCGGCCCACCCGACCACGAGCGGCAGGAACGGCAATGGCAATAGCCCATGGCCTCCGGCGCGCCGGTGACCTCCAGCTCGACGGCGCCGCAGAAGCAGCTTCCGGTGTGAGTCATGACTCCCCTTTCGAATTCATTCGTCGTTGATCGTGTCGATAGGACCAAGATTGGCGTTGGGTTACCGACCGGCTGATCCATAGCGGTCCGCGGCGGCGGCAGGTGTGCGAAATCTCGTGATCGGATCGGACATATTGTTTCAGATTCTGTTTACATTGTCCTTGAGGGATCATGGTGCCGACGCCGGCAACTTCTCGCGCTCGTCATCACACTCGGGCAGGGGCCTGATGGTCAATCGGTCACCTAGCCGATTATGTCAGCCGCCGTGGCGGGGGCTGCACTAGTCGGGGACGCCGCGGCCGGACTATGGCACCAGCACCGCAGCGCCCTGCAACCGTCCCTCGCGCAGATCGGCGAGCGCCTGATTGGCGGCGGCCAAGGGGTAGGGCGTCACCTCGGTCCGGATCGGCACGTCCGCCGCCAGGGCCAGGAAATCGATGGCGTCCTGGCGGGTGAGGTTGGCGACCGAGCGGAGCACACGCTCCTGCCACAGCAGCCGGTAGGGGAAGGTCGGGATGTCGCTCATGTGGATGCCGCCGCAGACGACGCTGCCGCCCTTGCGGACGGCGGCAAGGGCGGTGGGGACGAGGCCGCCGACCGGAGCGAAGATCAGGGCGGCGTCGAGCTCGGCAGGGGGTGGGGTGCCCGCGTCGCCGGCCCAGACGGCACCCATGGTGCGGGCGAAGCCCTGAGCGGCCGCGTCGCCGGGGCGGGTGAAGGCGAACAGCTCGCGGCCCTCGTGACGGGCGACCTGGGCCACGATGTGGGCGGCGGCGCCGAAGCCGTAGATGCCGAGGCGACGGGCGTCGCCGGCCATGCGCAGCGTGCGCCAGCCGATCAGGCCGGCGCAGAGCAGTGGGGCGGCATGGGCGTCGTCGTAGCGGTCGGGCAGCGGGAAGCAGTAGGCGGCGTCGGCGACCGTCAGCTCGGCGTAGCCGCCGTCGAGCGTGTAGCCGGTGAAGCCCGGGGCGTCGCACAGGTTCTCGCGGCCCTCGCGGCAGTAGGGGCAGGCGCCGCACGTGTGGCCGAGCCAGGGGATGCCGACCCGCTGGCCGATGGCGAACGGGGCGGGGCCGGGGCCGCAGGCCAGCACCTCGCCGACGATCTCGTGGCCGGGAATCAGCGGCAGCTTGGGCTGCGGCAGCTCGCCGTCGACGACGTGCAGGTCGGTGCGGCAGACGGCGCAGGCGTTGACCCGGACCAGCACTTGGCCCGGACCGGGAATCGGGTCGGGAAGCGTGGTCGGGCGCAGCGGCCGACCCGGGGCCTCGAGAACCATGGCGAACATGGTGGCAGCATAGCTCGGTCGACGCCGTCGCGCTCGCCCTCAAATGGGTCGCCGTCGTTCCGTGAGGCCAATTTGGCGGGTCCACGGCTGACGTCGCGATGTGGTAAATCTGGCAGTGCGCGACCGCCCAATCCCATACGCCAGAGCGGTATGGCCAGGCTAGAGGGAGTATGCGACTCTGCGGGCTATATAAAAGCCAGTTATCGAGCTTAGGGAATAAATATTCGGCGGCCAAGCCGAGTGCATTGTAGCTCGATGCCGCGATCTAATCTTAGCGAGCTCGGCCGCCTTGCTCCAGCGCCGGATCGGATTGCGATGCAACTGTCATGTTGACACTCCTAAATCAATCTTCCAGTGTGCTTTGGGTGACTTGAAACCAACAGGGGGGATTCATGCGGGTCATAGCGATCATGTCAATGCTTGTCGCCGGTGCCGTCGCATGGACTGGGCCGGTTCAGGGCGCAGACTACACGCTGAGCATCAATACCGCGCTCAACGTTAACGATCCGCTGTTCAAAGGGCTGGAGAGCTTCCAGGCCGCGGTCGCCGAACGTTCCAAGGGGGTGTTGGAGGTCAAGCTGTTCCCGAATTCCCAGCTTGGGCCGGACGAGGACGTGCTCGAACAGGCGCGCGCGGGCGCGCCGGTCGCGGTCATCGTCGATGGCGGGCGTATCGCCGTGTTCCAGAAGGAGTTCGGCATCCTTGGCGCGCCCTATGTCGCCAGCGGATTCGAAGGAATCCGCAAGGTGGTTACATCGCCGTTGTTCGAGGATTGGGTCAAGCAGCTAGCCGAGAACTCCGGGCTGCAGGTTCTTTCCTTCAACTGGTGGCAGGGCGAGCGCGAGCTATGGACGCAAAAGCCGATCAGCGTTCCCGCCGATCTCGCGGGCATCCGCATGCGGACGCCGGGTGCTCCGGTGTGGATCGAAACGGTCAAGGCGATGGGCGCGACACCGACGCCGATGCCCTATGCGGAGGTCTACTCGGCACTGCAGCAGAATGTCATCGACGCGGTCGAGGCGCAGTTGCCCGCCGGCTACAATTCCAAACTTCAGGAAGTGACGAAGTTCGTCACGATGACCGGCCACATCAACCTGATCACCGGCATGGTGACCAGCGCTAGTTGGTATGCGAGCCTGCCGCCGGAGCTGCAGACCATGCTGCGCGAGGAGGCCCTGAAGGCGGGCGACGTCGCGTCTCACGGGACGGAGGACTCGTTGGCCAAGCTGGAGAGCGACCTGAAGGCGGCAGGCGTGACCGTCACCGAAATCGACACCAAGCCGTTTCGCGAAGCCACGGCCTCGGTCTATGAGACGCTCGGCTACGGCGAGCTCCGCGGGCAGTTGGACAAGATCGTCGGGGCCAACTGAGTCATCAGCAGCGGCATGGAGAGCGATCCCGTGACGCCCTCCTGAGGAGGAGGATTCAATGCCAGGCGTCATCGCGCGAGTGGAGTTCGCGATCGCGGCCATACTGCTCGCCGTGATCGTCGCCCTGGTGTTCATCGCTGCCGTGATGAGAAGCTTCGGCCACCCGCTGATCTGGTCGGTCGACATGGCGCAGCTTCTGTTCATCTGGCTATGCTTTTTCGGCGCTGCCCGCGCGATGCGGGAGAAGGGCCATCTCGGCATCGATCTCGTGGTACGGCACCTGTCGGTCGGGCACCGGTTCACGCTCGAGCTGATCATCAGCGTGGTGATCCTGGTTTTCCTGGGCCTGCTCGCGGTGGAAGGTTATCGGCTGACGATGCTCAACCTTGCGCGCCAGTTCGGCGATAGCGGCCTCTCCTACGCCTGGGTGACATCAGCCGTGCCGGTGGGGGCGGTGATGCTCGGTGTTGCGCTGTGTTGCAACATTGCGGAGGCCTGGAGCGAACGCCGCACCGGGAAGCAGCTGATCTATTCGCGAACCGACGCCGATGGCGCTGTCGTGACGGAGCTGTGAGGTGTTCCTGATCGTCGGCATATTCTTCCTGCTGATGTTTCTGGGCGCGCCCGTCGCATTTGCGATCGGCATCTCGGGCTTCGTTTTCTTCCTCACCGAAGCCACGATGCCAATGTCGATTGCGGTCCAGAAGATTGCGACGATGAGCCAGAGCTTCCCGCTGCTGGCCGTCCCATTCTTCGTGTTCGCGGGCCACCTGATGAACGAGAGCGGCATCACCGACAGATTGTTCCGCTTCTCGCATGTCGCCGTGGGCTGGATGGCTGGTGGCTTGGCGCAGGTGGCCATCGTGCTGTCCACCGTGATGGGCGGCGTGTCCGGCTCGGCCGTTGCCGACGCCGCCATGGAAGCCCGCATTCTTGGCCCAACCATGATCAAGAACGGCTATGGCAAAGGATTTTCGGCCGCGGTGATCGCGGTCGGCGCCCTGATCACGGCGACCATCCCGCCGAGCATCGGGCTGATCCTCTATGGTTACGTCGGCAACGTGTCGATCGGGCGGCTGTTTCTGGCGGGCATCATCCCGGGTCTGTTGATGATGGTCGGCTTGATGGCGACGACCTATCTCATCGCCAGGAAGCGCGGCTATGTGGTGGCGGACACCGAAAAGCCGACATTCCCGGCGCTGTTCTCCGCGATCTGGAATGCCAAATGGGCGTTGCTGTTCCCCATCGCACTGGTGCTGACCATCCGAGGCGGCATCTTCACGCCATCCGAGGTGGGCGCTTTCGCCGTGGTCTACGCTTTGCTTGTCGGCTTCCTGGCGCACCGGGAACTCGACCTGGAGAAGATCAGGCGAGCTTTCGCTCACGCCATCTCGGATATCGGGTTGATCATGATCATCATCCTGATGTCCGGAATGGTTGGTTTCGCGACCATCTACCTGCAGGTCCCGCAGGAGATCTCCAGCTGGATGTTGGGAGGTCTCGAAAACCCCTACCTGATCATTTTGACGATCCTCGCATTTCTGCTGATCGCGGGTTGCTTCGTCGAGAGCACGGTGCTGGTCCTGCTGCTGACCCCGATCTTCGTTCCGATCGTGACCAAGGTCGGCGTAGATCCGGTGCATTTTGGCATCTTGATGATGAGCATCGTCACGCTTGGCAGCATGACGCCACCCGTCGGCGTCGCGATGTTCGCCGTGTGCTCGCTGATGGACGTCAAGATCGAGGAGTACACGATCGAGGCCATCCCGTTCGTGGCAACCATCGTCGGGCTCATCGTTCTGCTGCTCCTGTTGCCGGGCGTGGTGCTGTGGCTGCCGAACCTCGCGTTCGGGCGGTGATGCGCATCTCGATGTGTTCGGTCGCTCTACGGAGACCTGACGTCGGGACGACAGCTCGGTTGCCGATTGCCGTTGGCATGCCGGGACGCGCTTGATCTGAGCCCGGCGGGCGGCCATGAACCCTGCCATGGCCAAGGCACTGATGATCCAGGGGACCTGCTCGAACGCCGGCAAGTCCCTGCTGGTGGCGGGTCTGTGCCGAGCCTTCACACGGCGCGGCCTGAGTGTGCTGCCCTTCAAGCCGCAGAACATGAGCAACAACGCGGCGGTCACCAGCGACGGCGGTGAGATCGGCCGGGCGCAGGCGCTGCAGGCGCGGGCGTGCGGTGTCGAGCCGCTGGTCGACATGAATCCGGTGCTGCTGAAGCCGCAGAGCGACACGGGCGCGCAGGTGGTGGTGCAAGGGCGGCTGCTGCGCAACTGCACGGCACGCGAATACCACGCGCTGAAGCCGCAGCTGCTGCCGGCGGTGCTCGACAGCTTTGCGCGCCTGGCCGATTCGGCCGACCTCGTCCTGATCGAGGGGGCCGGCAGCCCGGCCGAGGTCAACCTGCGCGCCGGCGACATCGCCAACATGGGCTTCGCGCGCGCGGCCGGTGTGCCGGTCATTCTCGCTGGCGACATCGAGCGCGGCGGGGTGATCGCGCAGCTGGTCGGCACCGTGCTGCTGCTCGAACCCGAGGAGCGGGGGCTGCTGCGCGGATACCTGATCAACAAGTTCCGCGGCGACCCGGCGCTGTTCGACGAGGCGCACCCGGTGATCGAGACGCATACCGGCCTGCGTTCGCTGGGGGTGGTGACCTGGTTCGAGCAGGCGCGCGACCTGCCCAAGGAGGACATGCTGGGCCTGGCCGAGCTGGCCAGCATGAGCCGTGGCGACGGGGCGATTACCGTGGCCGTGCCGCGCCTGCCGCGCATCGCCAACTTCGACGATCTCGATCCCCTGGCTGCGGAACCCGATGTCGACCTGCGCGTGCTGGAGCCCGGCGAGCCAATGCCGGCCGCCACCGACCTCGTGCTACTGCCGGGCAGCAAGTCGACCCTGGCCGATCTCGTGGCGCTGCGGGCGGCCGGCTGGGACATCGACATCCTCGCGCATGTCCGTCGCGGTGGCTGGGTGCTGGGCCTGTGCGGTGGCTACCAGATGCTCGGGCGGACGATCGCCGATCCGTTGGGGGTCGAAGGCACGCCGGGCACGGTGGGCGGGCCTGGGCCTGCTGGCGGTTGACACCGTGCTGGCGCCCACCAAGACTCTGGCGCTGCGCCGGGCGCACGACATCGGCTCCGGCGAGGCCGTTCACGGTTACGAGATCCACATGGGCCGCACGGACGGTTCCGGGCGAGAGCGGCCGATGTTGCGGCTCGACGATGGCACCGACGGCGCGGTCAGCGCCGATGGGCGGGTGATGGGCTGCTACCTGCACGGGCTGCTGGCCGCCGACGGCTTTCGCCACTCGCTGCTGGCCCGCATCAGCGGCCGAGCGGGTGCGCGGCTCGCCTACGAGGCGCGGGTCGAGGCGGCGCTGGACGGGTTGGCGCAGCATCTCGAGCGATGCCTGGACCTCGACCGGCTGCTGGCGATCGCAGCCGTTCCAGGGTAGACCGCAGCGATGCTCTTCTCCCGCGCTGCTCCTCCCGAGCCCGAGCCACCCCGCCGCAAGCGGATCCTGGTCTATGGCGATTCGGTCAGCTGGGGCTGGACCCCACAGGCGACGTTCATCCCGAGCGAGCGGATGCCCGAGGCGGAGCAGTGGCCACGGGTGATGGGGGCGGTGCTGGGCGATGGCTACGAGGTCGTGGTCGACGCGCTCAGCGGCCGGACCACGGACGCGGCCGACCCGTTGGCGCCGCAGTTCCCGGGGGTCGGGCTCGACGGCAACGCGGCCCTGCCGGCGGTGCTGGGCGCGCATCTGCCCCTGGATCTGGTCGTACTGATGCTGGGCTCGAACGACCAGAAGCCGCAGTTCTTCCGCAACGCGTTCCGGATCGCCCTCGGTGCCGGCAGACTGATCGACACGGTGCAACGTTCGGCAGACATGTTCGGCACCTTGTGGCTGACCAACCCCGCACCGCGCGTCCTGCTGGTCTGCCCGCCGCCATTCGGCAAGCTGGTCAAGGTGGCAAGCGAGATGTTCGGAGGCGACGACGAGCGGGCTGTCGGGCTGCCGGCTGCCTACGCCCATATCGCCGCGGCGGCGGGTGTGGCGTTCTTTGACGCCGGCACCGTGGTCACCAGCGACGGGGTCGACGGCGTGCACCTCACCGGGGAATCGCAGCGGACGCTCGGCGAAACGCTGGCACCGCTGGTCTACGCGCTGTTGCGTGAGGAAGCCGTAGAAGACTAGGCGACGGCAGCTGGAGGATCAGCTGCGACCCTCGCGCCACCAAGCCGTCGTCGCCGCCGCCAGCAGCAGGGCCAGTGCCAGCCAAGGCCGGTAGCAGTGCCGTCTCGCTCATGCCGAGCACGCGATAGGCGCCGTTGCGCTCGATGCCGAGCCAGCCGCGGCCAAAGGCGCGGCGGCCGGGCTCGACGCGCCGCAGGTCGGGCACGCCCTCCTCGGCGAGCCAGCGCACCGTGCCGCCGGTGGCCTCCGCCACGGGGGTCACGATCCGGTCGGTGGCCCGCATGTCGGCGAGCTCCACGGCGGCGATCGGGCGCGGCGTGACGTAGGCGGTGTGCGAGCCGGCGGCGATCCGATAGACGCCGGCCTCGTCGGCGGTGAAGCGGGCACGGGCCGTGCCGTCGGCGTCGGGCGTCAGCCGCAGCGGCAGTTCGCGGCCCGACGGCGTCGTGATCGTGGCGTCGACCGGCTCGCTGGTCAGCGACTGGCGCTCGACCACGATCGCGTCGCCGGCCGCGCGGGCGTGCAGCGCCTCTTCCTCGAGCTGCGGCTCCTTCATCAGCCAGTGGACCAGCCGGCGCAGCAGCAGCGCCTGCGGGCCGCCGCCCTCGAAGCCGCGCGCCCAGAGCCAGGCGTGGTCCGACAGGAGCTGGGCGACGCGGCCCTCGCCGACCCGCTTCAGCACCAGCAGCGGCCGGTCGGAGACGCCGGTCATCAGCACCTGCGCCTCGCCGGCCTCGACGTCGAGCTGGCGGAACCAGCGGCCCCACTCCGGCTCGCCGCCGCCGGCGAGGCCGGCGGTGACCGGATGGCGCTTGCCGGCCTCGGTGACGACTGGGCGAAAGCCGCGCTCGAACGTCTCGCCGGTCGGCCGGCCCGGCAGGACGCGGGCGAGGGGGGTCCGGTACAGGCTCAGCGGCTCGGCGAACTGCGGGCCGGCCGCTTCCAGCAGCGCGCCGCCCTCCTCGACATAGCGGGCGATGTTCTCGAGGTAGATCAGCGGCAGCAGGCCGCGCCGCGAGTAGTTGTCGAAGATGATGAGGTCGAACTCCTTGAGCTTGACCTCGAACAGCTCGCGCGACGGGAAGGCGATCAGCGCCAGCTCGCGGATCGGCGTCCCATCCTGCTTCTCGGGCGGGCGCAGGATGGTGAAGTGGACGAGATCGACCGCCGGGTCCGCCTTGAGCAGGTTGCGCCAGACGCGCAGGCCCGGGTAGGGCTGGCCGGAGACGACGAGCACGCGCAGCCGGTCGCGGACGCCGCTGACCTCGAGCGTCGCGCGGTTGTTGAGGTTGGTGAGCTCGCCGGGTCGCGTCGCGGCCTCGACCTCGACCATGGTGGCGCCGGCCTTGTCGAGGCGGAACGGCACCTTCGTCGGCTCGCCGGGGCGGACAGTCAGCTCGCGCACGACCCGCCCGTCTTCGCGCAAGGTCACCGGGACCGGCGCCGGGTCGGACGTGTCGTCGACGCGCAACTCCAGGGTCTGCTCCTCGCCGACGACGGCGAAGCCCGGCGCCTGCAGGATGGCCAATTGCCGGTCGCTCTCGTCGCGGCGGCCGGTCAGCAGCACGTGCAGCGGCGCCGGGCTCGCGAAGCGAGGTGGGATCCGCGGGTGCGTCGTGGGCCTCGCCGTCGGTCAGCGCCACCACCGCCCCCAGCCGGTCGCGGTCGCTCTCGGCCAAGGCCTCGCCCAGGCGGGAGAACAGGCGCGTGCCCTGGCGGCTCTCGCCATCGAGGGTGACCTCGCGCAGCTCGACCCCGGGCAGGCGGGCCAGCTTCTCGCGCAGCAGCCGCTGGGCCTCCGCCGTCTGCGCCGGCCGCTCGCCCAGCCCCTGACTCGGCGAGCGGTCGGTGAGCAGGACCACGAGATCGTCCAGTGGCGCCCGCTCCTCGCGGCGCAGGATCGGGTTGGCCAGAAACGCAAGCAGCAAGGCCAGGAACAGCGCGCGCCAGAGCGTGCCGCGCGCCCGGCGCCAGAGCGAGAAGGCGACCAGGCCCAGCGCCGTCACGGCCAGCAAGGCCAGCAGCCACCAGGGCAGATGCGGCGCGAACACCAAGCTGATGGCGCTCATTGGCCAAGGCGCTCCAGCAGCGCCGGGACATGGACCTGATCGGTCTTGTAGTTGCCGGTGAGCGCGTACATGGCGAGGTTGACTCCGAAGCGGAATGCCATCTCGCGCTGGCTCTCGCCGCCCGGCACGACCGGGTACAGCGGCTCGCCGGCCTCGTCCTCGGCCCAGGCGCCGGCCCATTCATTGGCGCCGATGATGACGCCGGAGACGCCGTCGTTGATGCCGGGTGCTGCCTGGTCGACCCAGAGCGTCTGGCCGGCCCAGCGGCCGGGGAAGTCCTGCAGCAAGTAGAACGAGCGCGTCAGCACATGGTCGGCCGGGACCGGGATCAGCGGCGGCAGATCGATGTCGTGCAGCAGCTCGGCCAGTCGCGCCTCACCCGGGCCACCACCGTCCTGGCCCGGCAGCAGGCCGGCGGCATCGCGGGTATCGAACAGGATCATGCCGCCCTGGCTGAGATAGGCCTCGATCCGGTCGACCGTGCCCGCGGCGAGATCCGGATGATCCGCCGTGATCGGCCAGTAGAGGAGGGGGAACAGGGCCAGCTCGTCGGTGGCGATGTCGACGCCATACGGCTCGCCCGGCTCGATCGAGGTGCGCATGGCCAGCACACGGGTCAGGCCGCGCAGTCCCGCAGCGCTCTCCTGGTCGACATTCCCGTTGCCCGTGACGACGTAGGCGAGGCGGGTCTCATGCGTGAGATCGACGATCTTCGCATCGTCTGGGCGGGCGTCCTGGGCGGCGACGGGCAGGGCCACGAGCATGAGCATCGCCGCCGTTGCCACCGGTCGCACCGACAGCAGGCCGCGCAGACCCAACGCGATGACGAGGTCGGCCAGTGCCAGCAGCAGGGCGACGAAGATCAGGATAGGCGCCAGGTCGCGCTCCGCAACGCGGGCGTAGGACTTGGGAGCGCCGCCGGTGACAGCAGGGCCCAGCGGCGCGAGTTCCGTGATCGCCCGCTGCAGGTTGAGCGCGGAGCGGGCAGCCTGGGTCTGGCTATCGCCAGCCTCCCGCAGACCGACGGGTGCATAGAGGCCGGGCGGGTGGGCCGGCCCCGGCATCGCCTGCGCGAAGGCATCGGGCGCGAGGGCGGGCAGGGCGCCCTGTGGTTCCGCGAGGTGGCCGAACGCATCGAGCAACTGGTTCGCCTCGAGCGGCAGCCGCTCCGCCCCGCCGACGCCGGGGCCCAGCGCCAACACGCGCTCGAGCATCTGCACGAACAGGCCCGAGAGCGGCAGGCTGGTCCAGGCGGTGTTGGCGGTGGTGTGGACCAGGATCAGCCAGCCCTTGCCGCGCCGGGCGCCGGTGACCAGCGGGGTGCCGTCGGCGAGCGAGGCCATCGTGGCCGCAGCGAGGTCGGGGCCGGGCTCCGCCAACACCTGCCGGCTCACCTTGACGTCGTCGCTGACGGCGAGGCCGGCGAACGGGCTGTCGGGTGGGAACGGCGCCAGCGTCAGCGGCTCGGACCACGACAGTGCCCCGCCCAGAATGCGGTCGCCGGCACGCAGCCGAGCCGGGACGAGATCGTCGGCACCGGCCGCGAGCCTCGGGCCGGCGAAGCGCAGCAGGACGCCGCCGGCCTCCAGCCACGCATCCAGCTTGGCCCGCTGCTCCGGCTCGATATGGCCGGTGTCCGCCATGACCAGCAGCGAGAGCGGCTGCTGCAGCAGCTCCAATATCGGCCCTTCGTGGACCTCGGCGAACGGGCGCAGCGCGCGGTCGATGAAGTAGAGCTCGGACAGGAGCGGCTGGTCGCCCGAGCTGCGCGCGGGACCAGCAAGTCCGACCGTGCGCCGGCGCCAGCGCTCGTCGAGCAGGAACACGCCGGCGATGCCCTGCGCTGGGGTGAGTTCGACGCGCGCGATCCGGTTGCGCAAATCCGCCGGCACGTCGAGCACGGCCGCGGCGGCGGCCTCGCCCGGCTGAACCACAACCGGCACCCGCGCCAGCGACTCGCCCGTCGGCCCCAGGGCCACGATCTCGGCGTCGCGCGCTATTGGCGCTGGCACTGCGACCAATCGGGCCTCCAGCTGGACAGCACCTGGTTCGCCCAGGTGCAACACGAGCGGCTGGTCGGCGACAGGGTCGGCATGCACCTGCACCGGTCCGAACCGCCGCAAGGTCTCGCCGAGGCGCGCGGCGGCGTTCTGGTCCTCGGCACTGGTGGCGAGGCCGTCGCTCAGCCAGACCACGGTGGCGTTGCCGAGATCGGGCGCACGCTCCAACACGGCGCGCGCCGCGGCGCGGTCGACCGGCCAGGCTCGCGGCCGCCAGCCCGGCAGGGCTTCCAGGGCGGCGCGGGCAGTCAGCCGCTGTAGTGCCATGCCGCCGGAAATGCCTTCCGGCGGGGCGGCCGTATCGAGCAGCAGCACCTCGCGCCCCTCGCGCTCGGCCTGCTGGAGCAGCTCGCGGGCGACAGCGACGCGCTGGTCCCACCCCTTGGCGGCAGCCCAGCCATCGTCGACGACCAATAGCAGTGGCCCGCTGCCGCCGAGGCGCGGCGCCGGATTGAGCAGCGGGCCGGCCAACGCCAGGATCAGCAGGGCCGCCAACGACATGCGCAGCAGCAGCAGCCACCAGGGTGTGCGGGCAGGGGTGCGCTCTGCGCCGACAAGGTCCTTGAGGAAGAGGTTCGTTATGCGCATGCGGCGCGGCGCTGGCGGTGTCACCCGCAGCAGCAGCCAGAGGACGGGCAGGGCGGTGAGCGCCAGCAGCAGCCACGGGCTGGTGAAGCCGAGCAGGCCCAGATCGAGCATGGTCAGCTCGCCATGCGCGGCGCTAGCATCGCCACGAGCGAGAGCAGGGCCAGCTCGGCTGTCCGGTCGGTGCGGTGGGTCGTGAAACGCCAACCCTGCCGGCTGGCGAGATCCGCGAGGCTCTCGCGATGTGCCCTGACCAGATCGAGATAGCGCGCGCGGATGCTGCCGACGTGATCGATCAGGGTGCTGCCCCCCTGCTCGGTGTCATCGAACTGGATCCGCCCCTCGTAGGGCAGAAGTTCCTCGGCCGGGTCACGGAGCTGCAACAGCCCGACGCGGGCGCCCTGGCCACCGAACTGTCGCAGCCGTTCGCGCAGCCGGTCGATCGGTTGCAGGAAGTCCGACAGCAGGACGAGCCGGGCGTGGCGCGGCAGCTGCGGCAGCGGCGCCTCGCCGGCCCGCTCGTCGGCGGCCCGGGCCATGCAACGTATGATCGTCTCGATGCCGAACCGTCCGGCCGCCGGCCGCTCGCCGCCGCCCAGCAGTGCCACCCGCTCGCCGCCTCGTACCAGCAGCGCCGCCAGCGCCAGGGTCAGCAGCGCCGCCCGCTCCCATTTCAACGGCAGCTTCGCCGAGGACCTGAACATCATGGATGGCGACATGTCGCACCAGATCCAGACGCTCTCGGCCGCCTCCCATTCCTGCTCGCGCACGAACAGATGCCGCGAGCGGGCGGACTGGCGCCAGTCGATGGCATCGGCGGCGTCGCCCGGCTGGTACTGGCGGAACTGCCAGAAGGTCTCGCCCATGCCCGTGCGCCGCCGGCCGTGCACGCCCGGCGCCACGGTGGCGGCGACCCGCTCGGCCTCGACCAGCAGCGCAGGCAGGCGCTGGCTGAGCGTCTCTGCCGCCTGCCGCAGGCGCGGTGCCTGGCTGCGGAAGCTCGCCGCCGTGTCAGCCGACATGCCGGCAGAGGCGATCGATGACGTCGTCTACGGTGATCCCCTCGGCGCGGGCGGCGAAGCTCACCGCCATGCGATGCCGCAGCACCGGGCGTGCCAGCGTCATCACATCCTCGATCGAGGGTGCCAGGCGTCCGTCCAGCAGCGCACGCACGCGCACCGCCAGCATCAGGGTCTGGCTGGCACGCGGGCCCGGCCCCCAGGCGATCTGCTGGGCGAGGCCGGGGACGGCCTCGTTCTCCGGCCGCCCGGCGCGGACCAGCCGCAGGATCAGGTCGATCAGCTGGTCGCCGATCGGCATCCGCCGGACCAGCCGTTGCATGCCCATCAGCGTCGGCCCGTCGAGCACGCGCCCGGCCCGGGCCTCGCTGCCGGTGGTGGTGGCGATGATCATCCGGCGCTCGGCCTCGAGCGACGGGTAGTCGACGTTGATCTGCATGAAGAACCGGTCGAGCTGCGCCTCGGGCAGCGGGTAGGTGCCCTCCTGCTCGATCGGGTTCTGCGTCGCCAGCACCAGGAACGGCGCCGGCAGGGCATGGTCCTGCCCGGCAACAGTCACCTTGCGCTCCTGCATCGCCTGCAGCAGTGCTGCCTGCGTGCGCGGGCTCGCCCGATTGATCTCGTCGGCCATCAGCAGCTGGGTGAAGATCGGGCCGGGAATGAAGCGGAAACTCTGATTGCCGGTGCCGGCGTCGTCCAGGACCTCGGAGCCCAGGATGTCGGCCGGCATCAGGTCGGGCGTGAACTGCACCCGCTTCTGACCGAGCCCCAGGACGACACCGAGGGTCTCCGCGAGCTTGGTCTTGGCGAGACCGGGCACGCCCACCAGCAGCGCGTGGCCGCCGGCCAGGATCGTGATCAACGTGTCCTGGACGACCCCTTCCTGCCCGAAGATGACGCGGCCGATCTCGTGCTTGACGCGGCCGAGCTCGGCGATGGTGGCCTCGATCGCCGCGGCGATGTCGGCGTTCTCGTCGGTGATGTCGGTGATCGGCGACACGCAGAACCTTCCGGCAAGAGGGCCGTTGCCCCGGGTAGAGGAACGCTGCCTGTTCAGATAGCATTCGGCAAGCCGAATTCACCCGACGGGCCGGCCGAGTCCTCGCAGCCACTGGTTTACGAGGTTCGCGCCCGGTCTCACAATCGCGCGGATAGCGGAAGCCAACGGGGGATGAGAATGCGAATTAAAATTGCTGCGGGGGCCGTCATGACGATTCTGGCAGCGGCGCCCGCCTGCGCAACCCAACTGCCCGATCTGACCGGCGAATGGCACGGTACCGAACTGTGCGACGAGCTCGACAGCGGCGCCCCAGGCGTGTTCATCGAGACTTCGCCGATATTCATCGCCCAGGGCAAGGGCGGGCGCTTTCGGATGCTATTCCGGCTCGCCAACGGCAAGGCCGACGTCATCTATGACGGGATCTTGAAGGCCGTCGCCGGGAGCACGAGCGCCGAGGGCGTGGCGGTCGCCTGCGGCGGCGCGTTCCAAAGCCAGGAGGTCATCCGGCTCCGCCCGATCGGCGTGGCGAACGGACAGCCATTCTTCAATGGCGAGTCCGTGTTCTTCACCAACGATTTTCCCGGCAGCGGCGGCGCGGTGAATTTCGGGACCTGCAAGTATGTCTATCAGCGGGTCACCTCGGTGCGGCGCCACATCCCCCGGTGCGATCCTTCGCCGATCAGCTCGGACTAGGGTTGCCGGCTTAGCCGGCCGCGCCAGCCGGGCTGATCGAGCCGGTCGCCGCCGCGGGCGACACCCGCCAGATCGTGTTGCCTACGTCATCGGCCACGAGCAGCGCCCCGCTCTTGTCGATCGCCACGCCGACGGGGCGGCCCAGCGCATCGCCGTTCGAATCCAGAAATCCGGTCAGCACCTCTTCCGGCTGACCATCCGGGCGCCCGTCGTGGAAGGGCACGAACACGACCTTGTAGCCCGCTGGCACGGAACGATTCCACGATCCGTGCTGGCCGATGAAGGCGCCGCCGGAAAAGCGCGCCGGCAGGGCCGAGCCGTCGTAGAAGCACAGGCCAAGTGACGCGGTATGCGCGCCCAAGGCATAGTCTGGCGCCAGCGCGGTGGCGACCAGGTCCGGCCGCTGTGGGTCGACCCGCGTGTCGACATGCGCGCCATAGTAGCTGTAGGGCCAGCCGTAGAAGCCGCCGTCGCGGACCGAGGTCATGTAGTCGGGGACGAGGTTGTCGCCGAGCTCGTCGCGCTCGTTGACGGCGGTCCACAGCGCGCCCGATTGCGGCTGCCAGGCGAGGCCGTTGGGGTTGCGTAGCCCCGATGCGAACACCCGCCACTGGCCTGTCTTGCGGTCGATCTCCAGGATCGCTGCGCGATTGGTCTCGTTCTCGAGCCCGTTCTCGCCCACGTTGCTGTTCGAGCCGACGGTCGCATAGAGCTTGGAGCCGTCGGGGCTGGCGATCAGGTTCTTGGTCCAGTGATGATTGATCGACCCAGCCGGCAGATCGGTCAGCTTGGTGCCGGGCTCCGTGATCGAGGTCTGCCCTTCGCGATAGGGGAAGCGCATCACGGCGTCGGTGTTGGCGATGTAAAGGTCGCCCCCGACCAGGGCCATGCCGAACGGCGAGTGCAGACCCTCGAGGAACGTCGACCGGGCATCGACGACGCCATCGCCGTCCGCGTCATGCAGCAGGGTGATGCGGTCGGCGCTCGGGACGCCCGCGCCGGCCACTTTCATGACCTGCTTCATCGCCCAGTCCTTGATCCCGGCGCTCTCCTTGGCCGGAGCGTTGGTCTCCGCGACCAGCACGTCGCCGTTCGGCAGCACGTAGAGCCAGCGCGGGTGGTCCAGGCCAGCTGCGTATGCGGTCACCGCGAGGCCCGCTGCCGGAGTCGGCTTCTGGCCGGCGGCCCAGCCCTTGGCGGTCGCGATCTTGACCGTGGGCAGCAGGCTCGATTCGGGAGCGGGCAGCTCCGGGTTCGGCCCGAAACTGGTGGCGGGCGTCTGGGCGCCGGCGGGCCACGCTCCCAGTGACATGGCAAGGGCGATCGACACGGTTGCGGGACGCATGGCTGCCTCTCAGGGGTTGGCGCGCGGGATCATCCAACCGTCCGCATCCGTCGGCGTTCCCGACTGGATATGAATGCGCCCATTCCCCAGCTACCATAGGACCCGATCCCAAGCAGGCGAGCCCGATGCGCCAGCCGTTCGATCCCGACGCCCTACTCGCGGCCATCGCCCGCGGCGAGCGGTCGTGCGGCGATTTCGAGATGCGGATCGCGCGCGACGGGACGTGGTTCTATCGCGGCTCGCCGATCGGCCGGCTGCCGCTGGTCAAGCTGTTCGCCTCGGTGCTGCGGCGCGGGCCGGACGGCGGCTACTGGCTGGTGACACCCGTCGAGCAGGGACGGGTCGAGGTCGAGGACGTGCCGTTCGTGGCCGTGGAGCTGCGCTGTGAAGGTTCCGGGCCATCACAATTGCTGGAGCTGCGGACCAACCTGGACGAGTGGGTACCGGTGAACGCGGCGCATCCGCTGGAGCTGCACGATCAGGCCGATGGCGCGCAGCTGCCCTACGTGCGGGTCCGTGACAAACTGGACGCGCGTGTGGCGCGATCGGTGTTCTACCATCTGGTGGAGCTTGCCGAGCCGTGCCCGGATGGTGTTGAAGACGTGCTGGGGGTCTGGAGCGCCGGCCGGTTCTTCCCCCTGGGCTCGGTGCACGAATGATGATGGCGGGTACGCTCGACGCGGATAGGGCGAAATTGGCGGAGCGCGAGGCCTTGCGCCTACGGCTGGAGGCAGCCGGCGGCGGGCTCGACCCGCATGGCTGGCTGACCGGCGACGAAGGCCATGATCGCGTGGACCGGATCACCGGGCTGACCCACGCCGCCGTCCTGCTCGGCCTGGTGGCGCGGCCTGGCGGCGCGCACATCATCCTGACCCAGCGCACCGCGCATCTGCGCGACCATGCCGGCCAGATCAGCCTGCCCGGCGGCAGGATCGAGCCCGACGACGATGGCCCATCAGCCGCGGCTCTGCGCGAGGCGCTGGAGGAGATCGGCCTCGAGCCGGCCAAGGTCGAGCTGCTGGGCGGGCTGCGCCCCTACGACACCATCACCGGTTTCCGCATCCATCCGATCGTCGGCTGGATCGAGCCGCCGATCGAGCTCACGCCGGACCCGTTCGAGGTCGCCGAGGTATTCGAGGTGCCGCTGAGCTTCGCGCTCGATCCAGGCAACCATCGCCGCGACAGCTACGAGCGCAACGGCGAGCGGCGGCACTTCTATGTCCTGCCTTACGAAGAGCGCTACATCTGGGGTGCGACCGCCGGAATCCTGGTCAACTTCGCACGGCTGCTCGCGGAGTGAGCCGGTGGCGCGTGTCCTGCTCGAGATCGTGCTCCCGTTCCTGGCGCCCTTCGCGCTGTTCTACGCCTATCGGCTGCTGGTGACGCGTGGCCAGCGCTTCCTCGACAGCACGCCATGGTTCCAGCTCACGGTCGTCGGGCTGATCCTCGTTTGCGCGAGCCTGGCGTCGCTGGCCTTTATCGGCGGGCAGACGCCGCGCGGCGTCTATGTGCCGCCGCATGTGGAGAATGGCAGGGTCGTGCCCGGCGCGATGCGGCCGCCCACCGACCCCGATGGCTGAAACGATGGGGGTCGTCACCGCACCCTGGCTGACCGCCCCGGAGAGCGTGCGGGTTCTCGCTGCGTTGGCCGCCGACGGCAGCCCGGCCCGGTTCGTTGGCGGCTGCGTGCGCGATGCGCTGCTCGTCGTCCGGCGCCGATGCCGCCGACCTCGACGTCGCTACGCCCGAGCGTCCCGAGCGGGTCATGGCCCTGCTGGCCGCGGCCGGTCTTCGCGCGATCCCGACCGGCCTCCGTCACGGCACGGTGACCGCCCGGCTGCGCGGCCGCCGCTACGAGATCACGACCCTGCGGCGCGACGTCGCCTGCTTCGGCCGCCACGCCGAGGTCGAGTTCACGCGCGACTTCGACGAGGACGCGCTGCGGCGCGACTTCACCATCAACGCGCTGAGCTGCGACGCCGACGGCCGCCTTCATGACCCGGTAGGCGGGCTGGCCGACCTGCTCGCGGGCCGGGTGCGCTTCGTCGGCGATGCGCACGACCGGATCGCCGAGGACTATCTGCGGATTCTGCGCTTCTTCCGCTTCTCGGCGCGCTTCGGCCGCGGCGCGCCCGACGCCGGTGCGCTGGCGGCCTGCGCCGAGCTCGCATCCGGCATTGACCGGCTGTCGGGCGAGCGCGTGCGGCAGGAGTTGTGGCTGATCCTGGCGACCGCGCGCGTCGGCGCGGCGCTGGCGCAGATGCAGGCGACGGGCGTCCTGGCGCGGCTGCTGCCCGGACCGGTGGCGCCGGCGCAGCTGGACCGGCTGCTGGCGGCCTGGCCGGCTGCCGATCCGCTGCTGCGGCTGGCGGCGCTGCTGCGCGACGGCTGGGTCGAGGCGGAAGCGATCAGTCGCCTGGCGAGCCGGCTCCGGCTTGCCAACGCCGAGGCCGAGCGCCTGTCCCAGCTGCTGCTGACGCCACTTCCCGAGATCGCGGCGACCGATCGCGCGCAACGCCTCGCCATCTACCGACTGGGCCCCGCGCTCTACGGCGATCTCGTGCGCCTCACCGTGGCCACCGGCCGGGCGGAGCTGGCGACGGCACATCGCTGCCTGGCGCTCGCCGCCGCTTGGCCGGTGCCGGTGCTGCCGATCACGGGTGCCGACCTGCTCGCGCGCGGCATCGCCCCCGGCCCGGAACTCGGCCGACTGCTGGAACAGGTCCGCCGGGATTGGGAAATGCAGGACTTCACGCCGGACCGCACCGCCTGCCTCGAGGTCCTCGAGCGCCTGTTGGCATCGGCCTCCCCCGTGATTGACAGGCCGCCTGCGCCCGACTAAGCACGGGTCCCCACGCCGTGGGTCCCGTTGGGGGATGGTGCAGCCGGTAGCACGTCTGACTCTGAATCAGAAGGTCCGAGGTTCGAACCCTCGTCCCCCAGCCAAACAATTCAATGCATTAAAGCGCTTCCCAAGCTTCTCTTGCTTCCCAGAACCTGGCTTGGAAAGTGGCATCGGCGAAATTCGCCTCAGGTCCGTCGCCCCCCTCGGGGCGCGCGGGTGATCGAGTTTCCGTTTCCTGCTCCCCGCAGCAATCTGCATCACTTGGCCGCGTTGTCGGCACAAGCGCGAGACGCTTTCACTCGCGCTGCAGCAACGCGCGATAGGCGAACATGATGCAATTGATGATCAATCCACGTGGCAACACGATCCCGTCGAGACGCTTGTGCCGCCGCAGCCTACTGAGCCTCTTCGCCTCACTGGCGGTTCTCCTCGCCAATGCGGCGATGCTCGGGCCGGCCCACGCCGAGGTGATCGCGCAGGATGTCGCTGCCTCCATCGGGCTCGACTTCCCAAGCCGCAACACCCAGGGCGAGAGCCCGGTGATCGGCAACAGCATCATCCTCTCCGGCCACCAGAAGTTCTCCTGGCCGATCCTGACCCTGAGCGCTGACGGCTATACGGAGGGCGGCGCCTTGGAGGACCGGGGCGATCGTCATGGTTGCGTCAACTTCCCCTTCAACGGCGGCACCGCCCTCCTGTGCACGCACGGCGCCGACGAGGGCGCCTGCGTGATCTTGAACGGCATCTGCCGCAAGTGGCCCAAGGAGCTGTATCTGAACCTCGGCCCGAGCGGCGGCGTCAGGTTCGCTACCGCAACCGCGAACGCGCGGGCGCGCGGGCTGGAGATGCCCTACGACCGGGGCCGCGAGGTCATTGCCTTCGACATGGACAATGACGGCGACATGGACCTTGCCGCGGCCAACGAGGCCCCTTCGGAGGTGCTCGGCCCAGGTGGCGCGGTCAACCGTCTGTTCCGCAACACCGGCAGCGCCTTCAAGGAGGTCACGAATACCCCGATCCGCCGCGAGGTCAGTTCGACCAGCGTCGTGGCCGGCGACGTCGACGGCAACGGCTTCCAGGACCTGTTGTTCGCCGGCCAAGGCGGGGTACGGATCTACAAGAACAGCGGTGGGACGTTCGGCAGCCCGACCACGATCGTGCCGGGGGCACGGCAGATCGAACTGGCGCAGATCGACGGCGACACGCTGCCCGACCTGGTCGTGGTCGAGCAGAAACGCGTCACCGTCCGGCTCAACAACGGCAGCGGCGCGTTCCCCGCTGCCAACTTTTCCTTCCCGCTACAGCAGGGGCGGGACGTGGCGGTGGCCGACGTCAACGGCGATGGGCAGGCGGACATCTACGTCGTGCAGGGTAAGGACGGATCCGCGAACGCCCCCGACGTGATGCTGGTCAACAATGGCGGCGGGACAAGCTTCCGTTCGGTGCCGATCCCGCAGGCAAGCGGCGGCGACGGCGATCTCGCTACCGCGATCTTGAATGGCAGCGGCCCCGGGCGGGCAGCGATCCTGGTTACCAACGGCCGGCTGAAGAACCCAGGCCCGGTGGAGTACCTAGTGTTCTCCGGCAGCTAACCGGCACCGGGAGCGGCCGGGGAGGCGGAAGAGCTGCCGCTGCCGACGTAACCAAGAACTGCGCGATCGAGCCGACGGCCGACATGCCCGAGCCGGCTGCTGCTGAATTTCGGCTCTGACATTGGCGCCGCTATCCTGTGTGCAAACCGTGCATGTTGGAGCCTGCACGCCCAGGTTTCAGAGTTTGTTCTGTTTCGCGCTTTAAGAGACCAGAAATTGGGCTTTAACGAGAACTGGTTGGATTTGCGAGCACCCCAGGATTGTGTGCAATAGCTTCCGGAGCCTGTACAGACGGACGATACGTGATCAGCCGCGGCAACTTGCGCGCCTGCTGAACCCAGTCCGATACCTCGGCCGCCGTCGGGCTCCGTCGGGACATTCTGGCGACTAAATTGTAGTGCTGCAGTTGCTTGTGCAGCATGGTCGCTTCCCGTTCGGCCAGCATTGCCACATCGAGGATTCCCACCTCCATCAGCATCTGGCTGAAGACGAAATCCGGTTCCATACACCCGCGCAAGATCGGCGCGGCACACCACTTCCGTCAACGCCTCAGCTGAAATATTGGCCGCTCGTGCCAACGCCAAGCGGTTGTCGAGATCTGCGGCGACAGCCAGAAGTTCATCGCAGGTATTGATATGGCGAACCTTCATCGCCCTCCTGATTTCTAGCGGCACATAAGGCAGTTTAGAAACCCGTCGCTCCATCGACGATGATCTAGCCAACCGGGCGGCCAATCGCAACATGATCACTACTCAACTTATGGATGTTGTTGTCTTTTATTGCTAAGCGGTCGCATATCGATCGCGCTTTGCCAAGCTGCAGCGCCGACGGCCACCTGTGGCACGCCGGTCCCGGCTGTCGTTACCGACCGTGAGATTTGGGTCGCTGGCGAACAGGGCTCCGTAAGACAGCGACAGGAGCGGATTGAGCATCGTTCACCCTGCTGTTTCTGCGGGCACAGTGGACGGTATCTCCGCCCAACCGGAAAGGGCCAATCTGACAGCTCGCAATCAGACCGCACTAATCTCGATTAGTGTCCTGTCGCAACACGGTACTTGAACGAGGGTGTACTGGAATTCCGCGCTAGTACTGTTTGCCCTCTTTGCGATGCGCGGAACAGATCCCCAGCTTGACGCTCTGCATGATAGAACGGCACGCCGCAAACGCGCCTCGTCGATCAGTGCGGCGTCTCGGTCGCGCCCGGTCGGATCTGCGGGTCGCCGCCGACGTCGCCGGCAACCAGCCTTACGGTTGCAGGATGACCGTCGACGGCAGCAAGGACGATCTTCGCGGCGTGTTCGAGATGCGCGACGCCCGGCAGCGCGTGCTGGCCAATGTCGAGCTGCGCCAGGCCGTCTCGAGCAAACTCGCTCAGCCGAGGCGGATCAGCAGGTTGCGGGTGATGAGGTCCATCGGATTCCAGGCTTCGGTCTGACTAAGCCCCCGAGTTCCAGTCGATCGTGGCCGCGGTGAACACGACACCGCGATTCTCGGCGAGGCCGCCGATCGGCGACCAGATGCCCATGGTCGCGATCTCGTTGCCCTCCGTGTCCTTCACGAAGGCCAGCCGCTGGAAGTCGGCCGGCGAGTTGGCGACCTGCGCATCCGTCTCGTTGCCGACGACACTGATCGTATAGCTGTCGTAGAGGCCGAACCCGTTGCCGTTGCCGAGCCCGGTATTGGCGAACACCCAGTGGCCGGCGTTCTCGACCGTGAACTCCATCCGTGCGTCGGGTGCTGGATTGCCTGCGTAGCGAACGCCCGTCAGCCGGGTCTCAGGGCGCTGCAGATAGGGCTCCAGCCAGTTGACCGTGGTCGTCTTCAGCGTCACGGACGAGTGCGAGGCGGGATCGAACTCCTTCTGCTTGTAGCAGACCATGGTCTCGCCATCGTTCTCGAAGCGCACCTGCCACCAGCAGACATTGCCGGCGAAGAAGACGACATTGCCGCCTTGGTGGACGAAGCTCTCGACGGCGTCCCGCATCCCAGCGGACCAGTATTCGGAATGGCCGACGATGACGAGCAGGCGATAACCGTCCAGCACGCCCGGAACGAGATCGAGATCGCTTTCGGTGCAGAGATCGACCGCGATGTGCTGGCGGTCGAGCCAGCGCAGGAAGGGCAGCTCCCAATGCTGCCATTTCTGGCCGTAGTCGGCATAGTTCCCGGCCGTGCCGCGCAGGAATGACACCTTCAGTCCATAGGGCGCGCGAAACGGGCTCGAGGATGGGTACACCCACGTGTGCAGGCCTCGATTGCCATAGCCGTAGACGCTGCGGCCGCCCCAGAAACTGTAGGCCTCGTAGGTCGTGTCGGCGATCGCGAACAGGATCCGGTTGCGCCGCCCCTTCGGTGCACGCACGACGAAGGGGATATCGAGCGCGGGCACCGTCGGCGGCAGCGCCTGCGGTGCCGCCACGGACGGCAGGCGTCGCCGCGCGACGGCCGCTGACGCGGCCGGCAACTCGCCGGTACCGCCACCGCCGACGACGATCGAGGGGCTGGCGACACGGCCGACATAGAGGCCGCTCGGCGCGCTCTCCGCCACCGTGAAGCTGCCGGCGGCCGGCCAGCCCGCACCATAGCGGTACGCCGTGCGCGCGATCGGCAGCGGGGCTGGATCGGCGGGCAAGTTTCCTACCTGGCCGACATGGGCTTCGTGCAGGCCCAGGCGGTAGACGTTCAGCGTGTACGGCCCGACCTCGCTGCCGATATGGAAGTCGGTCGAGGCCCCGGGTTCGATGCTGCGCGCCGACACGTAGCCGGCGAAGGGCTCGCGCGGTGTCGGGTCGGGCGGCTCGTGCAGGTAGAAGTCGCCCCGACCCTGAGCCTGCGAATAGAACAGGAGATCGGTGAAGGCGCCGTCGGCGAAGAGCGCGTCCTCGGGATCGGCCATCCAGAAATTGCCCGGGATCACGGCATCCCAGGCATCGGGCAGGACATAGCTGTCGAGGTCGACCCAGTTCTGGATGGGCAGATCGCGGAAGGTGAGCGTGCCGCTGCCCCGGTCATAGAACAGCAGGTTGGCGTTGCCGCTGCCGCCGAAGCTGCCGGGCACGATGTGCGTCGCCGGCGGCAGGGCGGCATCGGAGCCGTGAAAGGCTATGCCGCCGGCACCGTCGCTTTGATAGACCTCGCAATAGCCGGTCGAGCCCTCGTAGAAGAAGAGATCGTCGATCGCCGGCAGATCCCAGCCGGCGGTATTCACGAACTCCGCCGCCACGATCTGCGTCCAGCTCATGCGCCAGTCGTCGTAATTCGCCAGCTGCGCGATCCCGCCATGGCCGTCGGTCGTGTAGATCTCGCCGTGGCCACCGCCCTGCTCGTAGAAGAGCAGACCCGTATGCGGCGACGTCGTGAACCGGCCGCCGACGATGATGGTCCAGCTGTCGCGCCAATTGTCGTGCTCGCGCAGCAGGACGATCTCACCGCTGCCGTTCGTGTCGTAGAAGGCGCCGAACCCGGCCGCCTGGTCGTAGAGCAGAATGCCGGTGAAGCCCGACGGGCCGAAGAAACCCGGCACGATGTGGGTCCAGGACTGCCGCCAACCTTCGTGATGCTTCAGCAGCGAGATGCCGCCCCCGCCATCGGTCGCCCAGAACTCGGCGACACCGGTGCTCTGCTCGTAGAACAATAGCCCGCTATGGGGCGAATTGCTGAACCGACCCGGCACGATGTGCGTCCAGTCGTTGCGCCAGTCGCCATGGCTGTGCAGCAGCTCCAGGGCCGCCGGCTGGATCTGCACCGGCGGCAGGCGGGGCGGTCGTCTGCGGCGCTCGTCGAAGACCATGCCGGATGACGGTTCGTTCATGATGAAGCCCTGCCTTTATAAGAACTCACCTTACCATGTCAGTATCATCGTCGAAGGAAAGTACCAAAAGTCACAATATTCGAGGCGTCACGTAGCGGCGATTAGCTGGGTCCGAGGGTGGCCGAGCGCAGCGCGACAGGCCCGGCCGAGCTGGTGGTGTCGGCCCAGAGAAAGCTTGCCGAGGGTAGGGCGGAGCCGACGTCGTGCAGTTGATCGGCGAGCTCGAGCGGTCTCTGCGGTTGGTCGCGAGCGGTCTACCGCGCCACAATATCAGCCAGTGGGCTCTCGAGCAGCCGCCGGAGATCATGCAGCGCGTCAAGGCAGGCCTCGCGCCCGGGGCCAGAGCCCTGTGCGTCGCTCGAGGCGCAGGCATCTGCGGCACGCGCCTGCTGCTCCTGCAAACTCTTGCGGGTGTCGCGATCAAGCAGCGGCGACAGCCTCGCCGCCGCGCTGGAAATCTCGCCCAGTGCCCCGTCGAGCGCCTCACCGTCGCCAGCCCGGGCCGCACGGTCCGCGCCCACGACCGCCTTGCCGAGGGCGCCGTAGGCGTCGAGCCGGGCCTGGTGGTCGATCGTCAGCCGAGCCGTGTCGGCCGGGCGGCCCTGATAGAGGGTGGTGATCATCGGCGCCGTCAGGGCGACCATGGCACCGATGGCGACGCCGCCGATGCCGGTGGTCAGCGCCACGATGCTTTGCCGGGTCTCGGCGCGGCCCCTGCGCAGGCGCTCGATATGCTCGAGGCCCCAATTGACGGTGGCGAGGTCGCTGGGCTCCGCCTCGAGCGCGCGATCGATCCGGAACTGGCTGCGGAACGCGATCTCGTCGACCACGAAATGGTCGTCGACGAAGCGCTCCAGCGCCTGTTGCGAGGAGCTGATCGTCCGGTCACCCAGCCATTCCCGCACGCGCTCCTGTTCGGCGGCCGGGCCCTCGTCGTCGAACACCTGCAGCCAGTCGGGAAGCCCGTATGCGGGTGGATCCATGGCAGCCTTCCCGCGCTTGGCGGCCGGCCGCGCCGGCGCAGGTTTGGCCGCCGTCGCGGTCTTCTGATAGCGGGCCTTCCAGCCGCGGCTCTGCCCGCGGGTCAGCCCGAGGCGGAACAGCTCCTGCCGGCTCTTGACGAGCTCGATGACCTCGTCCGGTGAGATGCCGCGCAGGCGAAAGGCGACACTGAACGCGGTCAGGATCGGGGATTCGTCCCGGCACGCCATGACCCAGATCGAAGATAGCGTATCCGAATCGAACTTGGGCTTGCGCCACATGCCGAACATGGCGGGTCAGGCCATCCGCTGGGCTGGCCGGCGGGCGGCGCGCAATCGCAGATCCTCCGTCATCGTCCCTCCGCAAACGCCATCCAGGCCGCCGCCTCGGGCCAATATTGCACTTTTCGTCCGAAATGGGAGCCGGCGGCGGTGCCCGGATGTTGTCATTTCAACACCTTCTCAGGGGCCGTTTATTGACTGTGACCAGCTACGTCCGGTTCCTGCTCGCCCTGATGGTTGTCATGGCGCCTCCGGCGATGGCGGCCATGCCGTCGCCGGGCTGCGGCCGAGCTGCGCCGGCGCAAACGATGGTCTCGTTCACCGTGCATGGCGTCGAGCGGCAGGCCATCGTCGTGGTGCCAAGCGGCTACCGGTCGGATCGACCGATGCCGCTGGTGCTGGCATTCCATGGCCGTACCAACGACAACGCGCAATTGCGCGGCTATCTGGGCCTCGAGCAGGCGGCCACGACTTCGGCGATTTTCGTCTATCCAGCCGCGTTGCGGGATCGAAGCGGCAATTTCACGTGGGTTGCACCCGATGAGCGCGCACCGGATGTGACCCTGTTCGATACCATCCTGGGCGACCTCGAGCGCGCCTACTGCATCGACCGCGCCGCAATCTTCCTCGTCGGCCATTCCCTGGGCGCCAGCTTCGCCAACAGCCTTGCCTGCGCTCGCGCCGACGAGATCAGGGGTGTCGCCACTGTCGCCGGCGGCATCGACCTTAGCCGCTGCACCGCCCGGGTTGCCGCCATCCTGCTGCACAATCCAAGCGATGAGCTGGTTCCGTTGTCGCAGGGCGAGCATGCGCGCGATGTACTGCTGGGCGCATCGCTGCCTGCGAGCTGGCCGGTCAGCGAGATCCAACAGACCTTCGCATGCCAGCGTGCCGGTGGCGCGACGACACCATTGCT
Organism: uncultured Alphaproteobacteria bacterium; assembly: GCA_963798145.1. GTDB lineage: Bacteria > Pseudomonadota > Alphaproteobacteria > Geminicoccales > Geminicoccaceae > Benzoatithermus. The sequence goes on along the minus strand of CAWCSG010000002.1, from coordinate 340,001 downwards.
GTGGTGCCTATACCATGAGGACTTCACTCGAAACGGTCGCTACTATCCACATCAATGGCCCAAGGGTGCATCGCAGCTGATCATGTCATACTTCGCAGATCTGATCAGGTAGACCGGCAATGGAGCGATGCGTGCCGTGACAGCCGTTGGTGGCTGCGAACGGGTCGCTGATTCTTTCGAGAATTCGCCTTTCGGCTAATTTGGGTTAGCGACAACCGTCTTCGGCACGCGATACGCTTGAGCAGCCGCTGCAGGATGGACGCTGGTTTGGTCCCAACTGCCGCGGCAGGTGCTGTCTCATGGCACCTCCGGCTGGTCGGTGCGTCCCCCGCGCTACCGCCCCAGCTTTGCCTCCCCTGACTTCAGAGTCGGCCTAGCCCGTCTAGGCCGACTTCTTCCTGGAGCGATTTGCGGCGGGTGCTTCTAGCCGACAGGAGATTCTCAGTCATGCTCGAGGCGATCACTGCCGACGAGATCGACCTGGATGGCCGGGCCTTGGCAGTATGGTATCAGCCCGCTCCCGAACAGCCTGACCTCCTGCTGGTCAGGGTCGCCGCGCACGAGACTGCCGCCGAGTTGTCGTCGATCCGTACCAGCGAGCTGCGGCTCATCGTGATCGACGAGCGAATGACCAGGGAAGCCATGCTTGCCCGCGTCCAAGCTGAAGCAGCCTGGCGAGGCATCGAGCGTGTCGCGTGGATCCAGGAGCGCTGAATCCCTGACTGGCGACCTTCCACATGGCAGGCCGGCCAGCGTGTCGAAAAGGGCCGGGTCCGAAGACCCGGCCGAGTTGATCAGGGAGGCTAAAACCTGGGACTGAGGTGCGGCTAGAGACCTATCCGGCACCGGCCGTTGTGCCGTCGCCTTGGCACAACCGGCCACAGCAAGACCGCCCAGGACCAACCTTGCTGCAATGCAACGCCCAAGCCATAGACCGCGAGGCCGGCCCTGTCGCTGTTCCAGATCAGTCAAACGCTCATATGGCACGATTTTCTTGCGCTGCAGCAAAACACCGCAGGAGCTGCAGCTGGGTGCTCCGGGTGATGCGCGCTCTCGAATCGGTCGGCCGCCGTGCTAGCGCACAGACGGTAGGGATGGAAGACCTAAACCCGATGACGTGTCGCCACATGACATCCAGGACACGGCAAGCGTCCAGAACGCGCGGGGCGTTCGTGCCTACTCGAACCGGACCGAGTTGCCGCCGGCGAGGATCAGCTCGATGACCGCCGCCGCCGCCTCGTGATGAGCGCCATCTGGCGCCAACAGCATTGCGTTGCGGTTGGCGGCGGCGGCATCCTCGAGGATTGCACGGGCCTCGCCGCGAGCGAGCACCTTGTTCTCGGTCAACGAAAGCAGCAGCGATTCACAGATGGCGAGCGCTGCGAGTCCCGACGCGCCGGGCTTGTCATGCATGGTTTCAACCTTTGGCGCGGGGCCGGTTGCAACGGCGGCCGGCGTTCACGAGCGCCAGTTACGTTGTTGCACAGTTAAAACGCAAGGGGACTGATCCACAGCAGTATGATAATTTGCCTCTGGAAGACGAGATGGGAGAGGGCAACCACGTGCAGCTCGAAGATTTTTTTCAGCGATTGCAGAGGCATGCCAGTCCCTGATAGCGCCCTGGTGCGCAAGCTGACGCGATATCTGCCGTTGGGCGAGATGGAGCTGGCCGTTATTGGTCGGCTCGAGGAGCGTCGCCGTGTCGTCGTCGCCGGCACCGACCTGGTCCGCGAGCGGCAGGCGGGGCATCAGGCCTACATCCTCGAGAGCGGCTGGGCCTGCTCCTACAAGCTGCTGCCGGACGGCGGGCGGCAGGTGATCGACTTCCCGATCCCGGGCGACGTCATCGGCATGCGCAGCGTCCTGCTGCGCACCTCCGATCACAGCTTTTCGGCCCTCACCGACGTGACCGTGGCCGAGGTGACGGCGGCGCAGATCATGGCCGCCTTCGAGCAGGCGCCGCGGGTCGGCGTCGCCTTTCTGTGGGCCGCGTCGCGCGACGAGGCGATGGTGGTCGAGCATCTGGTGAACATCGGCCGGCGCAGCGCCCTGGTGCGGACCGCGCACTTCCTGGTCGAGCTCGGCATGCGGCTGCAGTGGGCGGGCCTGGGCACCGCGAGCGGCTTTGCCTGCCCGCTCAACCAGTATTTGCTGGCGGACGCGGTCGGTCTCACCGCCATCCACGTCAACCGGATCCTGCGCCAGCTGCGCGAGCGCAAGCTGCTCACCTTTCGCGATGGCAAGGTGACAATCCACGACATGCACCGGCTGCGCCAGCTGGCCGACCACCACAGTGGCTATCTCGATCAGAACAACGGGCTGAGCTGATTCAAGGCGGCAGTAGCACCGGGGAGTAGTTTGTCCTCGGCTGCCCTCTCCCTGTCGCCATACGCCGCCACGCGAAAACGCAGCGGCGTCCTGCCGGAAGCTACTACCTAATGGCCACTCGGATCGGCTTGCCGGCTGGCCTCGAACAGAAACCATGTCCTGCGCTCGGTCTCGTCGACATAGACCTCCAACAGGCTGGCGGTTGCGATGTCCTTCTGATCGTCACACAGCTCGTGCGCCTTACGCATGCTCGCAGCCATCGCCTTGTTGTCGTTCATCAACTCGCGCAGCATGTCGAGCGGTCCGACGAACTCGGCGTCGTTGTCCTTGATGGTCTGCAGCTCGCCGATGTGGCCGATCGAGCGGATCGTCCGCTGGCCCAGTTTTCTGACGCGCTCGGCCAACGGATCGGTGGTCGCGAAGATCTGGTCCGACTGCTCGTCGAGCATCAGATGGTAGTCGCGAAAATGCGGCCCGCTCATGTGCCAGTGAAAATTCTTGGTCTTGAGATAGAGGGCGAAGGCGTCTGCCAGCAAGCCATTGAGCGCGTCGGCGATGGCGCGGGTGGCTTGGCCGGAAAGATCCGTCGGGGTGTCCAGAGCGCTTGGGCTGCCGGCGGCACTCTGTCCTGATTTCGTGGACTTCGCCATGTAACTCTCCTGTTCTTGCACCGTTCGTGCCAGAAATGCGCTCTCAAAACGTCCGATGCTGCAGAAGGTCCCCGGCCGCATCCCAACTCGTCTCCAGCCGGTCGGCCTACCGGCTCTGCAGGTCGGTATCCTCTTACAGGCGCGAACCGGCCTTGGCGAGATGCTGGTCCTCGGGCGACAGCACGGCGGTATCCAGGCCGGTGCCGCCGCCCGTCATCCGGCTGGCCGAGGTTTATTGAGCAATCGAGGAACACCTCGAGCGAAGCGCCGTTGAGGTGCATCGGATCCCATAGGAACAGGATGGCACGCCATGGCCAAGGCTGAGAAAGAAGTAGTCTCGAAGGATGAACCTGCCACTGTCGGCTCAGGTGGTGAGCTGCATCAGACGGCATCCTCGGCGGACTCGCGTTTGACGACCAATCACGGCGTGCCGGTCAGCGACAATCAGAATTCCTTGAAGGCCGGCAGCAGGGGACCATCCCTGCTCGAAGATTTCGTTCTGAGGGAAAAGATCCAACATTTCGATCACGAGCGCATCCCGGAGCGAATCGTGCATGCCCGTGGGTCGGGCGCCCATGGCTTTTTCGAGCTGACCGAATCGCTGGCCGACTACACCCGCGCGCGCGTGCTGACCGAGGTCGGCCAGAGGACCGAGGTGTTCACGCGCTTCTCGACGGTGGCGGGTGGAGCAGGGTCCGTCGACACGCCGCGCGACGTGCGTGGGTTCGCCGTCAAGTTCTACACCAAGGACGGAAATTGGGATCTCGTCGGTAACAACATCCCCGTGTTCTTCATCCAGGACGCGATCAAATTTCCGGACCTGATCCATGCCGTGAAGATGGAGGCCGATCGCGGCTATCCCCAGGCCGCCTCTGCCCATGACACGTTCTGGGACTTCATCGGGCTCATGCCCGAATCGACGCACATGATCATGTGGGCGATGTCCGACCGGGCGATTCCGCGCTCGCTGCGGATGATGGAGGGGTTCGGCGTCAATACATTTCGACTCCTGAACGACCAGAACGAAGCGACGTTCGTCAAATTCCACTGGCGCCCGAAACTCGGCACCCAATCCACCTGCTGGGATGAAGCGGTCAAGCTCGCGGGTGCTGATCCCGACTACCATCGCCGTGACCTCCACGAGGCTATCGCCGCCGGCAATTTCCCCGAGTGGGAGTTCGGCGTACAGCTGCTCAGCCAGGCGGAAGCCGATGCGCTGCCGTTCGACATCCTGGACGCGACGAAGCTGATCCCAGAGGAGCTGGTGCCGATCCGCATCGTCGGCCGGATGGTTCTCGACCGCAATCCGGACAATTTCTTCGCCGAGACGGAGCAGGTCGCGTTCCTGCCGACCAACATGCCGCCGGGCATCGACGTCTCGGAGGACCCGCTGCTGCAGGGGCGTCTGTTCTCCTATCAGGATACCCAGCTGTCGCGTCTCGGGACGGTGAACTTCCACCAGATACCGGTAAATCGGGCCAAAGGCTGTCCATTCCAGAATTTCCAGCGCGACGGCCACATGCAGACCCAGGTGTTCACCGGCCGGGCCAATTACGAGCCGAACAGCCTGGCCAGCAGCGGTGAGATGGGTGGCCCGCGCGAGGATCCCGAGCATGGCTTCCGTAGCTTTGGACTGCCGCTCGAGGGCACCAAGGTCAGGCTGCGCGCCGAGACGTTCGCCGATCACTACACGCACGCGCGGCTGTTCTATCGCTCGCAAACGGAGATCGAGCAGGCCCATCTCGCCAGTGCCATCGTGTTCGAGCTGTCGAAGGTGACGCTGAAGCATGTGCGCGTTCGGGTGCTCGCCAATTTGAGCAATGTCGACGAGGCGCTCGCCGCCCGTGTCGCCAAGGGGCTGAATGTCGATTTGCCGCCGAAGTCCGAGGCCGCGGTCGCGGCGCAGGACATGGAGCCATCGCCGGCGTTGCGCATCGTCGGCAAATATCCGCCGACGCTACAGGGGCGCGCCGTCGGCATCCTGGTAACCGACGGTGCCGATGGAACGGTGGTCGAGGCCGTACGCGCGGCTGCGGAAGGCGAGGGCGCCACCGTCAAGATCGTGGCACCGAAGATCGGTGGGGTGAAACTCCAGGGCGGCAAAATGCTTCCAGCCGATGGCCAGCTCGCCGGTACGCCGTCGATCATCTTCGACGCGGTGGCGCTCGTGATATCGCAAGAGGGCTGTGCGCAGTTACTGGGCGAAAGCGCAGCAACCGACTTCGTCAAGGATGCGTTCGGCCATCTCAAGGCGATCGGCTTTACGGCTGAACGCCCAGCCTTTGCTCGACAAGGGTGGGGTTGAGCCTGACGCCGGCGTGGTCGACCTCGCCCAGGGTGTGGATGCCTATCTGGAGGCGGCTCGCACACGTCAGTGGGCGCGAGAGCCTAGCGTCCGCATGCTCGCCTGAAGCTGTGCAAGCCGCGCACCAACCCCGCGACCCCGCCCCCACCGTCGGATGAAGCGGTGGGGGCAGCGTGGCGTCCGCGTCCATCGCAAGAGTCCGCCGTCGATGACGGCAGAATCCCTCCGCTGTTAAAGTTGGCGTAAGTTGCCGGGGTGCATCCTGCCCGCCGTCGAACCCAAGGACGGGAGGGCAGGTGCGATCGATCTTGGCGCTGCTCGTGGCGTTGACCTTGCTGATCGCGCCGCGTGATCACGCTCGCGCCTCGGATGCCCAGCTGTGTGCCGCGGCGATCGAGCGGGCCGAAGCCGCGGCGTCGCTGCCGCCCGGCCTGCTGGGTGCCGTGGCCGTCAGTGAATTGGGCAAGTACGACCGGGAGCGGCGCGGCGCTGCACCCTGGCCCTGGACCGTCAACAATGCCGGCGACGGCCGTTATTTCGCGAGCAAGGCCGAAGCGATGGCGCATGTCGACCAGCTGCGCGCGAAGGGCGAGCGCAACATCGACGTCGGTTGCATGCAGATCAGCCTGCTGCACCATCCCGATGCGTTCGCGAGCCTGGACGATGCGTTCGAGCCGGTCAGCAATGTCGGCTATGGCGCCGATTTTCTCGGCCGTCTGCAGGATGAGACCGGTTCGTGGACCCGCGCGGTCGAGCGCTACCACACGGCCGATCCCGAGCGCGGCCGGGCCTATCGCGAGAAGGTCTACGAGCGCTGGCAGGAAGCGCGGGCCGGCGAGCCGCCGGCGGTCGACCATCCGCGCGGCACGCGGATGGCGCTGGCGGTACCGGACCCGGAACAGCCGCGGCCGGCTGCCTCGTTGCGCATTTTCCCGGAGCGGCGCCGACTGCAGCCGCTCTCGGGCCGCGGGTTCGTCAGCTTTGCCGGCGAGCAGCGGCGCGTGGCGGTGCTGCGGCCGTCGGCCGCCGGCCAGCTCCACCCGATCGTGCGGCCGCCGCGACTTGCCACGGGGAGCCTGGTCCGCCTGATGCCGCTGCGCCGGATCGTGTCCACGGCCGACCGCGCGTCCCCGGCGGCGGCCCAGAAATCGCTGCGGCCCTTGTTGTAAGCGGCTCGCGGCGGTCCTAAGAGTTCCCGGTCCGCAGCTCCGGGAGTGCCAGGGTGTCGATCCTTTCCGCCAGTCTCGCCCGCATCAAGCCGTCGCCGACGATCGCCGTGACCAATCTCGCCCGCGAGCTGCAGGCGCAGGGGCGCGACGTGATCGGGCTCGGCGCCGGCGAACCCGATTTCGACACGCCCGAGCATATCAAGGAGGCGGCGATCGCCGCGATCCGCGGCGGGCAGACCAAGTACACCGCCGTCGACGGCACGCCTGCCCTGAAGCAGGCGATCGTCGCGAAGTTCGCGCGCGAGAACGGGCTCACCTATCGGACGGACGAGATCAGCGTCGGCACCGGCGGCAAGCAGGTGCTGTACAACGCGCTGATGGCGACCTTGAACCCGGGCGACGAGGTGGTGATCCCCGCACCCTACTGGGTGTCCTACCCGGACATGACGCTCCTGGCCGGCGGTACGCCGGTCTTCGTCTCCTGTCCCGAGCAGACCGGCTTCAAGCTCCGGCCCGAGGATCTCGAGGAGGCGATCGGACCGAAGACCAAATGGGTGATGCTGAACTCGCCCAACAACCCGACCGGCGCCGCCTATACCGAGGCCGAGCTGAAGGCGCTCACCGACGTGCTGGTGCGGCACCCGCATGTCTGGCTGATGACCGACGACATGTACGAGCATCTGGTCTACGACGAGTTCCGCTTCACGACTCCGGTGCAGGTCGAGCCGTCGCTCCAGTCGCGGACGCTGACCGTCAACGGCGTCTCGAAGGCCTACGCCATGACCGGCTGGCGCATCGGCTATGCCGGTGGGCCGAAGGAGCTGATCCGGGGCATGGGCATCATCCAGTCGCAATCGACCTCGAACCCGTCCTCGGTCAGCCAGGCGGCGGCCGTGGCGGCGCTCAATGGTGACCTGAGCTTCCTGGCGGAGCGCAACGCCGTCTATCGTGACAGGCGCGACCTCGTGGTCGGCATGCTGAACCGGGCGCCCGGTCTGCGCTGCCACCGTCCGGAGGGGGCGTTCTACGTCTACCCGAGCTGCGCCGGGGCGATCGGCCGGCGCACGCCCAAGGGCGTGCTGCTCGAGACCAGCGCCGACTTCGCCGCACGGCTGCTCGAGGAGGAGGGGGTGGCCGTCGTCCATGGCACCGCCTTCGGCCTCGACCCCTATTTCAGGATCTCCTACGCCACGAGCACGGACCTGCTCGAGGAGGCCTGCACGCGCATCATCCGCTTCTGCGAGCGGCTCGCGGACTGACCATCCGGGTCAGCCCTTGACCGCACCGGCGGTCAGGCCGCGCACCAGGTAGCGCTGCACCAGCGCAAAGAAGATGCAGGCGGGGATCAGCGCCAGCACGGTGGCGGCCATCATCTGCCCCCACTCGACCGCGAATTTCGAGACGAAGGTGAGCAGCCCCACCGGGAAGGTCATCTTCTGCTCGGCGTTGATCAGCATCAGCGCGAACAGCAGCTCCGACCAGGCAGCGGTGAACACGAAGCCAAGCGTTGCCGCCATGCCGGGCAAGGTCAGCGGCAGGATGATCCGCCGCAACGCCCCGAACCGGGTGCAGCCGTCGATCATCGCCGCTTCCTCGAGCTGGACCGGGATGCCGTCGAAGAAGGACTGCATCAGGAAGGTGGCGAACGGCACGTTGAACGCGGTGTAGACGACGATCAGGCCGAACAGGTTGTTGGTCAGGCCGAGCGGGGTCATCAGCCGGTAGATCGGCGGGATCAGCATCACCACCGGGAACATCTGGGTCAGCAGCAACAGGAATGCGATCGCCGACTTGAGGCGGAAGGTGAACCGGGACAGCGCATAGCCGGCGCCGCCGGCGAGCACGGTGACCGCCAGGGCCGTGGACACGGAGACCAGCACCGAGTTCGCAAAGAAATAGGGGAAGTGCGACTCGAGCAGGACGAAGCGGTAGTTGTCGAGCGTCGCCGCCGACGGCCAGAGGCGGATGCCCTCGCTGTAGAGCAGCGGCCCTGGGGTGAACGAGATCTTGACCAGCCAGAACAGCGGGAACAGCGCGAACAGCACATAGGCGAGGATCGCGGCATAGCGCGCGGCCACGCCCAGCGGGTGTGAGCCGGGGCGGCTCACGTCGTGCTCTTCAGGTTGCGGCGGAGCCGGATCAGGACCGCCGAGTACAGGAACAGCAGCAGCAGCAGCGCCATCGACAGGGTGGCGGCGTAGCCGAAGTCGAGCCGCTTGTAGGCCGTGGTGAAGATGTAGCTGGGCAGGATCTGGGTGGTGTTGGCCGGGCCGCCGCCGGTCATCACCACGATCAGGTCGGCGAAGTTGGAGATCCAGATCGTGCGCAGCAACACGGTGATCGCGATCGTGGGTGCCAGGTAGGGCAGCGTGACGTGACGGAACCGATGCCATGCACCGGCGCCGTCGATCGCCGCCGCCTCGTACATCTCGCCGGGGATCGCCTGAATGGCGGCCAGCAGCGTGATCGCGAAGAACGGCACGCCCCACCACACGTTGGCGGTGATCGGCCCCCACATCGCGATGGCGGGATCGGCCAGGATGTTGTCGGGGGTGGCCAGGACGCCCAGCGCGAACAGCCAGTGCGGCAGCGGGCCGATGATCGGGTTGAACAGCCAGGCCCAGGCGAGCCCGGAGATGAAGCTCGGCACCGCCCAGGGCAGGAATACCAGGGCCTGCACCAGCTTGCGGCCAAGAAAATCCTCGCTGAGCAGCAGGGCCAAGCCCAGGCCGAGCGCGAACTGGAGCGCCAGCGAGGCGAAAGTCCACCACAGGGTGTTGAGCAGCGCGTGCCCGAACACCGGGTCGTGCAGCAGTTCCCGGTAATGCTGCAGGCCGACCCAGCCGGTCTTGAACGGGTTGAGGATCTGGACGTTCTGGAACGAATAGCCGATGCCGACGATCAGCGGCACGATCATCACCAGCGCGATCAGGATCAGCCCCGGCCCCACATAGTAATAGGGCTCGAGGACGACCGAGACCGCGCGACGCGCCATGCCGGGTCGGGTGTCGCCCGGCATGGTGGCGTCGCCGTGACTCAGCGGGCCGCCAGCCACTTCTTCTGGGCGTCGCCCAGGTACTTGGCCCACTCGCCCGCGACGTCGGCCGCGGTCCGCTTGCCCAGCAGCGCCTCCTGGCCGCCCTGGATCGAGACGACGTCGGCGAAGTAGCCGAATTCCTCGAGATAGGTCGGCATCGCGGTCAGCACCCAGCGCGGGTCGTTGAGCTCGGTGAACCAGCCCTTGTACTGCTCGGTGGCGAAGAACGGGTCCTTGTCCGCACCCTTGTGGGTCGGGATCACGCCCACGAACTTCGACCAGTCGAGATTGCCCTCGGCCGAGGACAGTGCCGCGATCAGCTTCCAGCTTTCTTCTTTATGCTGGCTGGCGGCGAACATCGCCCAGCCGGCATAGCCGATGGTCGGGAACGACTTGCCGTGCGGGCCGAGCGGCATCGGCGCCACCGCGAAGTCCTCCTTGGGCATCTTCTCGGCCACCGCGATCAGCGCGTCCGGGTCCTGGTCGAGCATGGCGCAGGTGCCGGAATAGAACCCGGCCACGATCTCGTTGAAGCCCCAGTTCACGCTGTCCTTGGAGACGTAGCCGTTCTTGTACATGTCGACCAGGAACTGCAGCCCGGCCACGGCCTCGGGCTTGTCCAGGAAGGAGTTGCCGTCCTTGTCGAACCACTCGTTCGAGCCGTACTCGTTGGCCATCATCATCATGTAGCCGTTGGTAGCACCCGGCCCGCCGCGCAGGCAGTAGCCCGTCTTGCCGCCGCCCAGCGCCGCGATCTTCTTCGACGCCTCCATGAAGTCGGCCATGGTCTCGGGGGGGCCGTCCATCCCGGCCTGCTTGAACAGCTTCTTGTTCCAGAACATCGCCCGGATATAGAAGCCGTAGGGGATCATGTAGGGCGTGTCCTTGACCACCGAGCCGAACTCGATCGTCCGATCGGTCAGCTCCTTGGTCTCGGGCCACTGGTCCATCCACGGCTTCAGGCTCTCCAGCTGGCCGTTATTGGCGTAGAGCGAGAGCCAGCGGTCGGGCATCTCGACCACGTCCGGGATCTGGCCGCCCTGCACCATGGTCGCCAGCTTCTCGAACGCCTGGCCCCAGGGCAGGGAAGTGACCTCGACCTTCACGCCGGGGTTGGCGGCCTCGAACTTCGCGATCATGCCCTTGAGCAGCTCGGTGCGCTGCGGGCTGGTGATCACCTCGGTCAGCTGCAGCGTGGTATCCGCCTGCGCCTGTCCGGCGAGCAGGGCGACGGCGAGCGCCGTGCCGACGATGTACCGCTTCATGATGGCTCCCTTTTTGTCCGAAGTCACAGCATAGCGCCGGCCAGCGCCCGGGTCAGGTCGTCGATCAGATCCTGCGTCGCCTCGAGCCCGACATGCAACCGCACGGTGCGTGGGCTCACGCCGAAATCGATGGCGGAGTTGGGCCCGGCCGCAGCCTGTTCGTGGACGACGGCCGCCGGCATGACAAGGCTCTCGTGCCCGCCCCAGCTCACGCCGAGCTTGAACAGCCGCAGGGCGTCGCAGAACCGTACGACGTCGACGCTGTCGCCGAGTTCGAGGCTGAACAGGCCGGAGCTGCCGGTCAGCTGGCGCCCGTCGACGGTGCCGTCGAGAGCGGGATGAAGGACCCGCGTCACGTTCGGATGCTGCTGCAACGCTGTGGCCACCGCGATGGCACTGCGCTCGTGCGCGCGCATCCGCAGCTCCAGCGTGCGCATGCCGCGCACCAAGAGCCACCCTTCGTACGGCGCCAGCTTGGCGCCGAGATAGGGCAGCACGATCCGGTTGAGGTTACCGATCAGCTCGGCCGAGCCGGCGACGACGCCGGCCACCGTGTCGCTGTGGCCGCTGAGATATTTGGAGGCCGAGTGGACGACCAGATCGGCGCCGTGCATCAACGGCCGCTGGAAGATCGGGCTGGCCCAGCTGTTGTCGATGATGGTCACGGCACCTTCGCGCCGTGCGAGTGCGGCGACCCGGGCGATGTCCTGGACCTCGAACACCCAGCTGGTCGGACTCTCGAGGTAGAGTACGCGGGCGCCGACCAACGCACGTTCCATCGCCGCCAGGTCGCGGCCGTCGACATACTCGACCGTGACGCCCATGCGCGGCAGCAGGACCTCGAAGAAGCGATAGGCGTCGGGGTAGACGTGACGGACGCAGACCACCCGGTCACCGCTACGCACCAGGCTGAGCACGGCGCCGCTGATCGCGGCCATGCCACTGGCGAAGCCGCGTGCGGCTTCGCGCCCCTTCCAGCCGGGCGAGCTTGTCCTCGAACACCGCCGTGGTCGGGTTGCCGACCCGACTGTAGACCGGCTGGCCCGTGCGCCCGGCGAAAGTCGCACGCATCTGATCGTAGGATTCGAAGGTGAACAGCGAGGTCTGGTAGAGCGGTGGGACGACGGCGCCTTCGGAAAAGCGAGGATCGTGCGCCAGGATGGTCGAGGGTTCGGACCAGTCCAGATCGTCCTGCATAAGGTCCCCGAGCGTCGCTTTTGGACGCCCCGCGGCGCCGTTCGCAGCCGGCTATAGGCCGCTCGACCAGGGGCGGCAACATCGGCAGTCGCAGTGAGAAGTCGGTACGGGAACCGAGACCGCCGGCCTCGATTATTGCCATGCGAACACCGCACCGGAGAAGATTCGTGGCCAGATCACAAAGCGACACGCGCACAGCTCCTGCGAAGGCGAATAAGGTGCCACCATCGCCCGAGGAATTGGGTTTGGATGAGGTCGATGCGGCATCCGCGGCGAGCATGGATGCGAGCGATCCGCCCGCGTTCGGCGGCGTTACTGGAGTCGGCCCCGCCGAGGACATCGACGGCAACCGCGTGGATCGCATCCGCCTTCGGGCCCATGAATTGTGGCAGGAGGCAGGCTGCCCCGCCGGTGGCGCCGATCTCGATTTCTGGCTGGCGGCGGAAGCGGAGATCGACGGCGCGTCGGCCGAGCAGGGCAACGGGGGTTGAGCAAGAAGTTCTGTCCGCCCGTGGTCGTTCCCCCGCTGCGCCCGGGCGGCCCGGTACGAAGGCCACCCTTCGCGTTCATCTTCAAGCGCGCAGACTGAGGAAGCGGATCAGGCCGGCGCGACGACGACGTCGAGCAATGCCTGCCGCCGTTCGATTCTGACGATGTCCAGCGCCCTGGCCAGAGCACCGGGCAACTGGTCGGGGTGCTCGACGCGCTCGCCATGGCCGCGGCTGGCGCGCGCGATCAGGGCGTAGTCTGGCGCCGGAGCCAGCGAGGTCAGCGGCATGTCGTTGCTGTGCGCCGCGTGGCCATCGGGATAGACCATGCGGGTCGTCTTGTGCACGGCGTTCCACATACCGTTGTTCAGGACGATGGTCAGGATTGGCAGGTCGGCGGCTTCAGCGACCTGATGGCAGGCGACCGGGTTGGCGAACAGGTAGCTGCCGTCGCCGACCGTCGCCACCACCGTCCGCCCGGGATGCGCCAGTTGCGCGCCCAGCGCCGCCGGCAGTCCCCAGCCGAGGCCGCCCGAGGGCGGGAACCCGAAATAACTGCCGGGCCGGGTGAAGCTCATCACCGAGGGGTCGCAACCCAGCTCGGAGAAGAGGATGGCGTCTTCGGGCAGCGCTTGCGCGACCTGGCGGCTCAAAAACGCAGGGGACATCGGCAAGCCCGATGCCGCATCGGCGGCGGCGAGCCGTCGCTTGCGGGCGGCGAGATTGATGGCGGCCAGATGCTCGCCGCGCGCGTTCATCGCGCTCTCGCTGCCGGCCAGTCGGCGCTCCAGCGCGGCCCCGAGCAGGTAGAGGCTGGCCGCGACATCGCCGGCCAAAGCCAGATCGCACGGGAAGCCGCGCACCGGTGTCGCCGCGAACAGGGGGTCGGGGCCGAGCTGGATGACGCGGCAGTCCTTGGGCAGCTCGTGCCGGACGGGGATCCAAGGTGTCAGCGCATCCAGCGCCAGCACGAGATCGGCCTTGGCCAGGGCGGCCGCGGGTTCGAAGCCGGCGTGCATCGGATGGTCGACCGGGAGCGAGATGCGCGATGGCCAGAATTCGATGACCGGCAGCGCGAAACGTCGGGCGAAGTCGGCTCAGCGCGTCAAAGCCAGCGGCGAATGCGCCGGCGCGTTGGGTCAGGATCAGCGGCCGTTCGGCCACGGCGATCATGGCCGCTGCCTCTTCGAGCGCCGCGATCGCTGGTACCGCCGTTGCGGTCGCGCGTTGCCGGGGTAGCTCCGGCAGTACCAGGCCGTCGATCGCGCTGCACAGCACCTCGCGCGGCAGCGACAGATAGACCGGCCCCATCGGCGGGCTCATCGCAATGGCGAGGGCCCGGTCGATCAACTCGGGCACCTGCTCGGGCAGGCGCAGCTCGTAGTCCCACTTCACCACCTCGCGCACCATGGCACCCTGGTCGCGCATCTCCTGGCCCCAGTGGATCGGCAGGTCGCGCGAGCCGGTGCGCCCGCCCTCGCCGGCCGGCGTCCGCCCGGACAGCAGCAGTAGCGGGACGTTGTCGCGGGCGGCGTTGATCACGCCCATGACCGTGTTGGCGAGGCCGACATTGACGTGGACCATGACCGCCTGCGGGCGGCCGGTGGCGAGGAAGTAGCCATGGGCCATGGCGATGGCGGCGGATTCGTGGGGGACGACGAGCGGCGTCGGCATGGCGAGGCCGGCGGAGGGTGCGCGTGCCAGCCCCTCGATCAGCGGCGCGAAATCGGTGCCGGCATTGGCGAACAGATAGTCGATGCCGCGTAGACGCAACGTCGCCAGCAGCGCCTCGGCGGCGGTCGCAGCCGGCAGACGGATCTCGGCCATTCACGCTCCTCCCCAGGCCGGCATCTTGGCCGGATCGGTTGCGATTCGCCAGACTCGATGGTTTGCTGCGCTCACCCAGGGACGGAGGCAAACATGACCAACGAAGAGCTACTCGCCGGTCTCGCCGCGGCGCTGGCCAGCGGCGGCATCCGCGTCGTGGACATGAGCCAGACGCTGCGTCCGTCGACGCCCGTGATCCAGCTGCCGCCGCCGCTGGCACCTTCGCAGCCATTCAGGATCGAGGAGATCTCGCGCTACGACGAGCGCGGGCCGGCCTGGTACTGGAACAACATCAGCTGCGGCGAGCATACCGGGACCCACTTCGATGCCCCGGCGCACTGGATCACCGGCAGGGAGCTGACGGAAGCGCATACCGATACGATTCCGGTACAGCTCATGATGGCGCCGGCGTGCGTGATCGATTGCACGACGGAGGTGGCGGCCAATCCCGACTTCCTGCTCGAGCCCGCCGGCATCGAGGCGTGGGAGGCTGTTCATGGCCAGATCCCGGCCGGCAGCTGGGTGCTGATGCGGACCGACTGGTCGCGACGCGACGATCCGGCTTCGTTCCTCAATGCCAGCGAGACCGGCCCGCACGTGCCCGGACCGAGCGTCGCGTGCATGCGGTTCCTGGTCGAGCAGCGCGATATCCGTGGCTGGGGGGTGGAGGCGGTCGGCACCGACGCCGGCCAGGCCTTCGCCTTCGAGCCGCCGTTCCCGGCGCACAACCTGCTGCACGGGGCGGGCAAGTTCGGGCTGGCCAGCCTGTGCCGGCTCGACGAACTGCCGGCCACGGGTGCGCTGCTGATCACCGCGCCGCTCAAGATCGAGCACGGCTCGGGCAGCCCGCTGCGCGTGCTCGCGCTGGTGGCTGCATAGCGAGGCAATGTGTCGATGCACATCCGGCGGCTCGAGACGTTCTGCAACCGGTTCGTCGGGTTCGTGCGTGTCACCTCCGCCGATGGTGCGCAGGGCTGGGGTCAGGTCTCGACCTACAACGCGGACATCACGTGCCAGGTTTTGCACCGGCAGGTGGCGCCCTACGCGCTCGGCGCGGATGCGTTCCTGATCGACGAGCTGATCGACCGGATCGAGGAGAAGGAGCACAAATTTCCGGGCTCCTACCTGAAGCGGGCGATGGCCGGGCTCGACACGGCGTTGTGGGATCTGCACGGCAAGCTGGCGGGCAAGCCGGTGGTCGAGCTGCTGGGCGGCGTACCCGGGCGGCTGCGCGCCTATGCCTCGTCGATGAAGCGCGACATCACGCCCGAGGCCGAGGCCGAGCGGTTCCTCCGCCTGCGCGATGCTTCCGGCTTCGATGCCTTCAAGTTCCGGGTGGGCGCGGAGTGCGGGCATGACGTGGACGAATGGCCGGGACGGACCGAGGCGATCGTGCCGGCGATCCGTAGGGCGCTGGGTCCGGAGGCGCATCTGCTGGTCGATGCCAATAGCGGCTTCTCGCCCACGCGTGCGATCGAGGTGGGGCGGCTCCTGGAAGAGCATGGGATCGAGCATTTCGAAGAACCGTGTCCCTACTGGGAGCTGGAGCAGACCAAGGAGGTCGCGGACGCGCTGACGATTGCGGTGACCGGCGGAGAGCAGGACTGCGAACTCGCGACATGGCGGCGCATCTGCACGATGCCGTCGGTCGACGTGGTTCAGCCGGATGTCCTCTATGCCGGCGGCATCGGGCGGACGCTGCGGATCGCGCGCATGGCGGAGGCGCGCGGCCTGCCAGTGACGCCCCACGCGGCCAATCTCGGGCTGGTCACGCTGTTCACGATGCACTTGTTGCCGGCTCTGCCCAATGCCGGCAAGTATCTCGAATTCTCGATCGAGGCGGCCGACTACTATCCCTGGCAGTACGGCCTGTTCCGCAACGATCCCTACCGCGTCGTCGACGGCCACGTCACCGTGCCGGCCGAGCCCGGCTGGGGTATCGAGATCGAGCCCGAGTGGTTGGCTCGCTCCACCTACCAGATGAGCGAGATCGAATAAGTGGCGCCGCCCAGTTCCTCGGGTCCGTCATGGGCGCCTCAGGCGCGGACGGAGATGTTTTCAGTACTCGTCCACGATGTAGCCGTAGACCTTGGAGCGCGGCGGCAGGACGCAGAGCATACTGTAGAAGCCGCCGGAGAGGCTGCTGGTGACCGGGATGGTCAGACTGATATTGCCGGTGAGCGAAGTCGTCCGGCTCAAAGAATACTAATCGGCACCATTACTGGCACTCGTGACCTTGAAGATGCAGGTTAGCGGCATTGCCGTCGAGCCGTCGCGATAGCCGTAGACCGAGGCGGTCATGATGCCATCGATCGACCGACCTCGAAGATGGCGCCGGTCAGGTCGGTGCCAGCTGCCGCTTCAGATAATCGATATAGTGAATCGGCGCGTGGTCGGTGAGCGCGGTCACCGCGTTGTCGGACAGGGCCTCGACGAAGCTGCGCCAGTCCTTGGCGAACACGGCCGGACCGCCCGCGAACACGCGGGCGGCGAGATCCCTGGCGAGGCCGGCGCTCTTGGCCGGCAGCTCCGCCGTGAGGGCCAGCAGCTCGGTGCGGAAGCTCGTGTTCGGGGCTGGGCCACCATCGGCGCCAAAATGGATCTGCTCGGTACCGAGATCGGTATAGCTCGCCTTCAGCAGCGGCAGCTTCGGCGGGATTTGCGTGATCAGGTCACGGCCGTGCACGAAGCGATAGACCGGAACCGCCTGGTCCCAATCGACGACGAACGCCCGGTCGCCCACCCGCGGCGAGCCGAATGTGTAGACGGCCCGGCGTGCGCTCGTCCGCCAACGGGCAGCGGCTAAGGTGGCGATCGCCGCGCCCATGCTGTGCCCGGTGAACCAGAAGCTGCGCTGGCCCGTCTGTGCCAGATCCATCAGCCTGTGCTCGACCTCGCCCCAGATCTCGTCGAGTGCGTCGTGGAAGCCGCGATGCACGTGGCCGCGGCCCCACGGCACGGGCGGGCGCAGATCCATGTCGATGAGCAGATCGCGGCCGAGACGAACCCGCTCGTGGAGGCGGGTGCCGCAGAAGACCACCAGCGCGCAATCCTCATTTGCTGCAACGTAACCACGGGCGTCATGCGGCTCGTCGGCGTGCGGCACGGCCGTGCTGGCACCAAGCGCCGTCACGTCGGGTAGCAGATCGGGCATCAGGCGCTCGATGTCGGAGAAGCTGTGGTAGGCCAGCGTCGCAGCCTCGGCCAACCACCAGCCATTGACCGTCGAGCGAGCGGTCGCGGCGGGGTCGAACGGATGCCGTTCCGCGTGCTCGAAATAGCGGTGCCCATCGAGATAGGGCGGCACCAGCGGGTTGCGCCGGCGCGGTGGTCGCGGGCGTGATGCTAAGGTCTCCCGGGGCCGCGACGGGGGCGACTCCCCCTTCGTTGCCGCGCGGGTCGGCGCAACCTCCCCACGGCGAAACATTGGCTACCTTCCCGGCGCCGCACGACACGATGCCTGCCCCAATCTTAACGCCGTCCCCGTCGACCGCAAATGGTTGGCGTCAGGTCGGGTCGATCGTGCCCATGGCAATCATCCGCAATGCGGTCAGGCTGGGGATGAAGAAATAGTCGCCGCCCCGGGTCTTTTGCTTGCCTTGCCTGCGATATTCGACATGGCCGCTCCTTGGTTCGCCCCCATGCCGAAGACGAACGCTACCAAAATGTACCTTTCAACGCTGTGGTAAAAGTCACAGCGGTGCCCCTCCATCGCGCGATAGCGAGCTGTCAGCCGCCCGGACGGGCTTTTTCGGCGAGCTTTGCCTCGACCCACAAGGCCTCGAGCTCGGCCAGGCTCAGCTCGGCGACGGGACGCCCCTGCCGATCCGCCGCGGCCTCAATACTGCGAAAGCGGCGCTCGAACTTGGCATTGGTCGCGCGCAGGCTGGTCTCGGGGTCGAGCGCCAGATGGCGGGCGAGGTTGACCACGGTGAACAGAAGGTCGCCCAGCTCGAGCTCCTGCTCAGCTTCGGGGGCGGCCGCATCGAGCGCTTCCTCGAGCTCGTCGATCTCCTCGCGCAGCTTGGCCAGGATCGGGCGCGCCGCACCCCAGTCGAAGCCGGCGCGGGCCGCGCGTTTCTGCAGCTTGAGTGCCCGGGTCAGGGCCGGGAAGCCCAGCGGCACGTCTGCCAGCAGGCTGGTGTCGCCGCCATCGGCGGCCTTGGCCGCCCGCTCCTCCGCCTTGCGCGCCTCCCAGATCGTGGTCAGCGCCGCGCTCCCGGCCACCTCCTCGGCGCCGAAGACATGCGGGTGGCGGGCGATCATCTTGTCGGCGATGCCGTCGGCGACGGCATCGAAATCGAAGCGGCCCTGCTCGGCGCCCATCTGGGTATAGTAGACCACCTGCAGCAGCAGGTCGCCGAGCTCGCCGGGGAGAGCTGCCCAGTCCTCGCGCTCGATCGCGTCGGCGACCTCGTAGGCCTCCTCGATCGTATAGGGCGCGATGGTGGCGAAGCTCTGCTCGATGTCCCAGGGGCAGCCATGCTCGGGGTCGCGCAGCCGCCGCATCACCGCCAGCAGCCGGTCGATCCCGCGCTCCGGACCGCTCACAGCAGGCTGCCCTGCTCGCCGCCGGCGCGTCGGCCGGGTGGGCGGCCCCGCGAGTCGGCACGGCGGACAGGCAGGTTACCGTCGGCGAACATCAGCTCCAGGTCGCTCTCGGTGCCCAGCGCGGCGAGCCGCGGCACGACATGGCCGGTGGCCTTGCTGCTGACGATGACATAGCCGCGCTCCAGGACCCGCGCGTGACTCAGCGCCTCGAGCTGCCGGGCTTGGACATCCAGGGACTGGCCGCAACGCGCGATGACGCCTGTGATCCCTTGGCTCAGCGCCGCGCCCTCTCGCCCCAGCCGAGGCCGCAGCAGGTCCAGGCGCGCGGTCATCAGCGCCGGCACCAGCCGCCCGCCCTGGCCGGCAACGTCGGTCGCCCCGCGCTGAACACGGTCGCGCACCAGCTCCGCCAGCCGCGCCGCCCGCGCCTCCAGCCGCTCGGCCTGCAGTCGCACCAGTTCGACCGGGCTGCGCAGGCGCAGGCGCTCGCCGAGGTCGTCGAGCCGCTGGCCGGCCATGCCCAGCAGCGTCTCCGGTCGCGGCAGCCCGCGAGCCAGACCGTCCAGCCGCTGGCCGAGCTGATCGAGCCGGCCGGCCACGGCGTGGTGGAGGCGGCCGTCGAGGTCGCGGGTCTGCAGGGCGAGGTCGCGCCGCACCGGGACCGCCATCTCGGCCGCCGCCGTCGGGGTCGGCGCGCGGCGGTCGGAAGCGTGGTCGATGAGCGTGGTGTCGGTCTCGTGCCCGACCGCGGAGATCAACGGGATCGTCGATCCGGCGGCGGCCCGGACCACGGCTTCCTCATTGAAGGCCCATAGATCCTCGATCGATCCGCCGCCGCGGGCCACGATGAGAAGGTCCGGTCGTGGCGTCGGTCCATCCGTGGGCAGGGCGTTGAAGCCGTGGATCGCGGTGGCGATCTGCTCCGCGGCGCCCTCGCCCTGCACGAGCACCGGCCAGACCAGCACCCGGCACGGGAAGCGGTCGGCCAGCCGGTGCAGGATGTCCTTGATCACGGCCCCGGTCGGCGAGGTGATTACGCCGATGACCGACGGCAGGAAGGGTAGGGGCCGTTTCCGAGCCGGGTCGAACAGGCCTTCGGCCGCGAGTTTGGCTCGCCGTTCTTCGAGCAGGGCCATCAAGGCGCCGATGCCGGCAGGCTCGATGCGCTCAACGACGAGCTGGTACTTCGAGCGGCCCGGATAGGTGGTCAGCCGACCGGTGCAGATCACCTCCAGCCCGTCGGCGGGCTCGAAGGCGAGCTTGGGCAGCGAGCCGCGCCAGGCCACGGCGTCGATCAGTGCCTTGTCGTCCTTGAGCGCGAAGTAGAGATGCCCCGAGGCGGCGCGCTTGAAGCCCGACAGCTCGCCGCGCACGCGCACGAGGCCATACGCCTCTTCGACCGTCCGCTTCAGCGCGAAGGCGAGCTCGGTGACGGAGTATTCGGCGAGGTTGTCGACCTTGGTCAGCATGGGCGTGGTGTAGCAGCACCGCCAGGGTCGCGTCAGCCCTTCGCCGGTATCAGGGCCAGCGCGCGCCAAGCGCTGCGTCGAGATACCGCTCGGCGGTCGAACGGTCCGCGCATGACGCTTGTGTGGTCGAGGTTGGAGTTGGCAGCGACGCGCCATGACGCAAAACGGGCGGCCCGAGGGCCGCCCGTCTTCCAGGATGATGCCTGGATCAGCGTCAAAACGGCCGGCCGTGGCCGTAAATAATCCAAACTGGGCTTGCGCCCGATCAACCCCCCGCCACGAACAATGTCGCCATGTCTAACGCGATCGCCGACAAAAAATGTGAGAATTCTCACATTCTGGACATTTTGTGGTAGTAGCGTCAGCCGTGCGAACGCTCGAAGCCAGCCTTGGCCGCCGCGGAGGCCTCGGTCTGGAATCGGCTGCGCCATTCGTCGTAGGGCATGCCGTAGACGAGCTCGCGGGCGGCGTCATAGGTCATCGCCTGCCCGCGCTCCTCGGCAGCGGCGCGATACCACTTGGCGAGGCAGTTGCGGCAGAAGCCGGCCAGGTTCATCAGGTCGATGTTCTGCACGTCGGTCCGCTGGCGCAGATGCTCGACCAGTGTGCGAAAGGCGGCGGCCTCAAGCTCGGTGCGGGTCGGTGGTTCGAGGGTCGGCATGTTGATCGGCCTTCACGATGTGCTCAGTGGCGGCGCAAGAACTGGAGCAGATACCACAGGAGCCAGATCGGCACGACGATCACCGCACCCAAAAGCACGTACTTGATCGTCCAGCCGGCCCAGGCCTGCGCGTTGGCGAGCGCGTCGTCGAGCCCGCTGGTGACCCAGTTCAGCACGTCGCGCGGCTGCACGTCGAGCCAAGCCATGACCATGCCGACCACGAGCGAGGCGACGAGGATCTTGATCACCGTGTTGAAGGTGATGCTGGTCACCGTGCCGTGGCTCCAGGACAGGACCGAGTTTGCGGCGTGCGTTCAGGGTAGCCACAGGGTATAGGGTCGCGCACAGCGCTGGCAAGGGCACCTGCCGGACGCGCCCCGCGAACTGATTTTCGGAGAGAGACGCCATGGGTCTGATGAGCTTCATCAAGGAAGCCGGCCGTAAGCTCGGCATCGGCAAGGCCGAAGCCACCCAGGCCGAGGGTGCGCCGGTGCCGCCGCCGCCGACCGCCGAGGACCTGCATGCCGAGCTCGAGAAGCTGGGCCTGGACGTCAAGGACCTCAACGTCGAGGTTGCCGGCGACACCGTGAAGATCACCGGTAACACACCCGATCAGGCGACCAAGGAGAAGGTGATCCTGGCGGTGGGCAATGTTGCGGGTGTCGCGGCGGTCGAGGACAGCGTCAACAGCGCCGTGGCCGAGCCCGAGGCTGTGATCTACGTAGTCAAGAAGGGCGACACGCTCTCGGCAATCGCCAAGGCCCAGTACGGCGCCGCCTCCAAATACATGGCCATCTTCGAGGCCAACAAGCCGATGCTCAAGGACCCCGACAAGATCTATCCGGGCCAGGCGCTGCGTATCCCGCCATTGGCGAAGTAAAGACGCACAGGGTAATTGTGGGAGCGCCGATCATGTTGGGCGAACGCTAGTTCGGACGGCGAGGCGTGTCCCGACGCGGGCGTGGTTCTGCCGGCGGGCCATCTCCATCGGCGTCCCCGGTCAGCTCGGGGGCGACGGGCGCATGATTGAGCATTGCGGCCAGCGCCACGCCACCGATCGTGTTGCCGGATAAGGTCGGCAGGAGGAAATTCACGACATAATCGTTTATCGTGGCGTGGCCCGTGAACACGACGTAGGCGGCGTCCGCGGAGCCGGCCACAATGTGTGGAAAGCCGCCGAGCGACACCACGTAGGTCAGCAGGATGATGACGATCACCCGTGCCGATCGTGCGCCCGGCAGGACCCAGACCATGAGGGCGATGAGCCAGCCCGCGAGCATCGCCTTGACCACGGTCGACATGGTGGGGCCGCTGAGCACCGCCGTGCCGACGTCATTGAGCGCCATCCGGACAGGCTCGTCGAACAGCCCTGGCCGCGAGATCAGCCAAGCGAAGATGGCGGTGCCTAGCAGGTTGCTGACTAGGACGATCGCCCACATGCGCATGAGCGCTGCGAACGCCTGCCAATTGCGCCGCACCAGGACCGGCAGCATGGCAGTCAGCGTGGTTTCGGTGAACAGCTGCTGCTTGCCTAGGATGGCGATCACGAACCCGATGCAGTAGCCCGGACCTGCCACGATGCTCCGCCAAGGCGTGTCGGGCAGGCGTGCATGCAGCAGCGCCAGCGTCAGGAACGAGAAACCCATCGACATGCCTGCCGCGAGCCCGGACCAGAAGAGGGCGCCAGGCGTGCGCTTCAGCTCGGCCTCGCCTTCCTCCCGCACAACCTCGTGAATCACGAGCGCCCCGGGGGCCGCGTGCGTGGCAGCCTGCTTTCGCTCACCGCGGTCCAGATGAGGCGAAGCGTCGCCGGCCTTCGTGTCCGCCTCGAGCTCGGGCGACTGTGCCGCCGCCATGTCGCCCGCAGACATCCCTGAGCTAGCCTCGTGCCTGGGCTTTGAGCCGACTGTAGACCAGCATGCCGAAATTGCCGAGTTGCACCTGGCGATCGGATTGCGACAGCTGGCTGTCGGCCGCCAGCACCCGGCAATAAGCTGCGGTCAACGAGTTCACGGTGTCGTCGACCCCATGCGAGCTCGCGATCTCCTTTACCTTCGGCATCAAAAGATCGAGCGCCTCAGACATCCCGTCTGGCGTGGATTGCCTGAGTGTGTCGGCGGATGCCTCATCCAGCAGGCCGGCGGCAGCGGAATCGCCTCGGGTAGGGCAACCGTTCGGATCGCCGGTCAGCAGGGTCTGCGTCGAAGCTCTGAGCCCCGCGACCAGACCGGCGCCGGTGGCCTTGGGATCCGCATTGCCCCAGGTGTTGCGGACATAGTCCGTCACGTCAGCGACTTCTTGATCGGTCATGCCCACGCCGACCGCTGGCATCGGTGCAAAGCCGTGCGATGCCTCTAGTCCACCTAAAATCACCCTGATGACATTCTGCGGTCCTTGAGCCAGCACCGCGCCATTGCCCGCGAGCGCCGGCACCGCGCCAGGCAGGCCCTTGCCGTCGGGCAAGTGACACGAAGCGCAATGAGTTCAGGTATGCTTGGCCGCCCGGGGGGTGCGACGTGTCGAACGCCGAAGGCGCATCATTGGGATGCGTCTGCTCCCCCGGTACCGACTTGAGATAAGCAGCGATGGCGTGCAGATCCTCGTCGGTCAAGTAACTGAGGCTGTGCTCGATCGTCTCCTGCATGGGCCCGAGCACGACGCCCTTGCCCGGCGCGGTACCGGTTTTCAGGAACGTCGCGATCTGATCCTCGCTCCAGCTGCCGATACCTTGCTGGCCGTCAGAGGTGATGTTGGGCGCATACCAACCTTCGATCGCGCCGCCCTCGAGGCGGCCACTCCAGGACGAGGCGCCGAGGACGTTGTGTTGATTGTGGCACTCGCCGCAATGGCCGAGCCCTTCGACGAGATAGGCACCTCGCGCCACCTCCGGGCTACGGGATGGATCGGGCTGGAGCTCGCCTGGCTTGAAGAACAGCGTCCGCCATGTGACGAGAGTCTCGCGGATGTTGAAGGGAAACGACAGTTTTATTGGTGCGCGTGGCGCATGCTCTGGAGGAAGTGAGAACAGATAGGCCTTGATCGCGAGTGCATCTTCGCGGGTGACTTTCGTGTACCAAGGGAATGGAAATACTGGATAAAGATATTCCCCATCCTTGCCGATGCCCTCGTGCATCGCGCGGTAGAACTCGTCGTCAGTCCAATCACCGATACCAGTGGCCCTATCGGGGGTAATGTTCGGGACGGAAATGGCGCCGAACGGTGTCGGCATCTCGCTGCCGCCCGCAAAAGGCTTGCCGCCAGCTGCCGTATGGCAGGCAACACAGTCGCCGGCGCGGGCAAGATATTCGCCACGCTGGATGAGCCCATCGTCGGCTCGGGCCACTCCGATCGGTAGCATCACTGCAGCGACGGCAGCCGTGATCAACGTGGCGCAATTTCTAAGACCGATCACGATAGAACGTCCGCGCATGATGGCATACCCAATCGATTGTTGAGTTGAGTAGGAAACACGCTGGCGATGGTTCCGTTCCGCTGAATCGGACAGAACCAAAGCGGAGCGTGACGTTCTTTATGTGGGGAGGCGGGATTCCGCGCCCTGCACGTGACGGCGGCCTTCCCGGCGACGATCCAGTGCCATCTCAAGAGACGGCAAAAAGTATCGCTAAATCATATGATTAGCAGATCATACTCAAGTGATCAGCGAGGCAAAAGTGGGCGGTCCCGACCGAGAAGTAACCGTTCGCGTCGAGGCCAAGGATGCGCCCGGCTACAGATTGGTCCGCCAAGGTAAGGTTGCTTTCTTGGCCGATCCGAAAGCATCTCGGGTTCCACGAGGCACGCACCGGCGCCAAACCCTCTTTTTGCCAGCGGCTGGTCCAGTACAGCAGATGGCGGCTGACCGCCTCGACCAGCGGCACCACCGTCACGTGGGCCGAACCGGCGTCGTGCAGCGAGGTGCGGTTCGGCAACAGCCCGGGGCCGTCGCCGAGCGGTCCGACGCTCAAGCTGAGGCCAAGCACCAGCCAGGGGGGCACATCGGCGGGGTCCACGACCGGCGCCATGGCCGCGCGCACCTGGCCGAGCTTGGCGCCGGCGAGAATGAGGTCCCCCGGCCACGCAAACGCCACCGGCAGCACGGGTGGCAGAAGAGCATCCAGCGCACTGCCGGTGGCCACGGTGAGCACGAAGAGCGCCTGCAATGCCGTGGCGACGGGGGCCTCGGGCTCGACCACGATGGCGAGGTCCAGGCGATCGGTGCGCTCGGTCCAATAGAGGGTGCCGTCGTCCACGCCGCGCGGCGCAGCGCGAACGGCACGCTCGAACGCCCCCACCTCGGGATCGAGGGCGACGAGATGGTACACGGGCGGGAGGCTCGGCAAGGGCATGGCATACCGGCTGGCGGGGGTCTGGTCGCATCGGCGCCGGGAGCCTAGCTTGGTCGGGCATTCCGGCGAGGGCCATCATGGCGATCGAGAGCGATCTCTACCACCCCGAGCATTTCGACCGGGCGCGACCGGTCGGCAGCTACTGGGAAGCGACGGGGGGACCCGAGCCGAACGGGGTCGAGCCGCTCCGGGGCGAGATAGCGGCCGATGTCGCGATCGTCGGCGGGGGCTACACCGGCCTGTCCGCCGCCTACCATCTGGCCCGCGACCATGGAATTCAAGCGGTTGTATTGGAGGCGGGAGCGATCGGCTGGGGGGCGTCGGGCCGCAACGGCGGCTTTTGCGGCCTGGGTGGCAGCAAGCTCGGATACGGCCCGATGGCTCAGCGCTACGGCGTACACGAGGCGGCCCGTTTCTTCGCGGCCCAGAAGGCGGGAGTGGCACTGGTCCGCGACCTTGCCGCCGACGAAGGTATCGACCTCGAGCCGGCCGGAGAGGGCGAGCATCTCGTGGCGCATCGGGCGAACCGCTGGCACGTTCTGGAGAACATCGCCGGCACGGTGCAGCGGCTGTTCGGCGAGCGCTGGCCGCTTTGGCGCAAGGCCGAGCTGGAAGAGCGCCTGTTGCGCTCGCCGGAGGCGCTCGGGTGTCTCGTCGTGCCGCATTATCTCGGCCTGCATCCGCTGCGGTATGTGCGCGGGCTCGCCCAGGCTGCCGTGCGCCGAGGCGCACGCGTCCATGCCCGTACGCCGGTGACCGCTTGGCGACAGGCGGGGGGGCGGCACCAGCTGACGACGCCGAGCGGCACGGTGACCGCCGCGCGCTTGCTGGTCGCTACCAATGGCTACACGCCCGAGGGACTCGACTCGCAGCTACATGGCCGGGTCCTGCCGGCGCTCTCCAGCATCGTGGTCACCCGTCCGCTCACGGCTGCCGAGCAGGCGGCCCAGGGCTGGACGCAGCCGGCGCTGGTCGCCGACACCCGCAACCTGCTGTTCTATATCCGCCTGCTGCGCGACGGCCGACTGCTGTTTGGCGCCCGGGGTGGCCTCGACGCGTCGCCCGAGGCGTTCGCCCGGCAGCGTGCCTGGATGACGCGTCGGCTGAGTGAGAAGTTTCCGGCCTGGCGCAACGTCGAGATCGACTACGCCTGGTGGGGTCTGGTCTGCCTCGCCCGGGATCTGCTGCCACATCTGGGCTGGCTCGACGACGGCAAGCGGACGCTGGCGGCCATGGCCTATCACGGCAGCGGCGTGTCGTTCGCCACCATGTTCGGGCGGGCGGCTGCCGCGCGCCTCGCCGGCCGCGACCCGGATCCGCCGCTGCCCGCGTTCGTGCTGACGCCACCGCCCCGCTTCCCCGTCCCCGGGCTGCGGCTCACGGCCCTGCGCGCGGCCTATGCGGCCTATGGCATCAAGGACGAATGGCTGTAGCCGCGCCAGCGTGGCCTCAGAGGCGCTTGGCCATCAGCAGCCAGTGCGTCTCCCCAAAACCGGCGCGGTCGTAGAGCCGCCGGGCCGGCGCGTTGTCGGGGTCGACCACCAAGAACAAAGCTGCGAGGCCCAGTGCCCGGGCCTCGGTCTCCAGCAGCGTCAGCACCTGAGCGCCGAGCCCGCGCCCTCGCACAGCCGGCACGAGGTAGAGATCGTCGACGAAGGCATCGGCGCCGCCATACTCGATCCCGAAACCCAGTCCCAGGACGGCATAGCCGATGGTGTGGCCGGCCTCCTCGATCAGCCAGGCGCGGCCTAGCGGATGTCCGCCGGCGACCATGCCGATCGCGG
Source organism: uncultured Alphaproteobacteria bacterium (assembly GCA_963798145.1). GTDB lineage: Bacteria > Pseudomonadota > Alphaproteobacteria > Geminicoccales > Geminicoccaceae > Benzoatithermus. The sequence goes on along the minus strand of CAWCSG010000002.1, from coordinate 312,924 downwards.
CTGCTCCACGCTCGGACAGCGGATGGCCGTCCTCGGCGTGGAAGGCCTGCGCCAGCTCCAGGAGCGTCGTTTCCTGCTCCGGGCCAACGCGTCTGAGCTCGATGGCCGGCATGCGTGCTCGCCTCCTGCTGGGCAAGCTGTCGGCGCGGCGCGCTGGCGTCAACCCGGCCGTCAGGCGGCCGGGTCGAGATTGGCCGGCGTGATGCTTTCCCAATGCTGCCCGGCGGCGAGCACGCAGGCCATGCCGGCGGGGGAGGTGCTGACGATGGTCCAGCTGCCCGTCTTGCTCGAGCTGAACACCTGCAGCAGGTTGCCGTCGGTCTGCAACCCGAGCGAGACCGGGGCTTCCTCGTAGGTCGCCCGCAGCTGGCGGGCGATCTCCGCATAGTCGTGGCACGGCATCCGCACCACCTGGGTCTGGGCGCCGGCACCCGCTGACTGCAGCAGCAGTACTGTGGTCGCGCCCATCAATCCGAACCTGCGCATGGCACCTCCGGTCAGCCCGGCTCCGCCTGCCGGGCACCTGGAATCTCAACAGATCAGGGTTACGGCCGCGTTAACGCTACCCACAGTCTGGCCAGGTCAGGTCCGGCTGCGTAGACTCACGTCGTCCTCACTCCGGCCGAGGCCCGCGCCATGCCCTCGCACGATTCGGCGATGCTTCCCGCCTCCGAGTTGATCCGCCACTTCCGCCGGCGCACGCTTTCGCCCGTCGAGGTGACGCAAGCCTGCCTGGACCGGATCGAGCGCTGGAACGATCTGGTCGACGCTTTCTGCCTGGTCGATGCGGAGGGAGCGCTGGCAGCGGCGAGCGCGTCCGAGGCGCGCTGGGCGAGGGGCGCGCCGGCGGGGCTCGCTCGACGGCGTGCCCGCGACGATCAAAGACCTGGTCCAGACCCGCGGCTGGACCATGCGCCGGGGCAGCCACGCGACCGAGGGTCAGCCGCCGACTGCCGAGGATGCGCCGGCGACGGCGCGCCTGCGTGAGGCGGGTGCGGTCCTTCTCGGCAGCACCACGACGCCCGAGTTCGGCTGGAAGGGGGTCACCGACAACCCGCTGGGCCATCTCGCGCGCAACCCCTGGAACCTGTCACGGACGCCTGGCGGGTCGAGCGGCGGCGCCGGCGTCGCGACGGCGCTGGGCATGGGCGCTCTGCATGTCGGCACCGACGGCGGTGGCTCGATCCGTATCCCGGCCGGATTCTGCGGCATTGTCGGGCTGAAGCCGACCTTCGGCCGGGTACCGGCCTGGCCGCTGTCGCCGTTCGGCACGGTGGCGCATCTGGGGCCGATGACGCGCACGGTCGAGGACGCGGCCTTGATGCTCACCGTGATGAGCGGACCCGATCTGCGTGACTGGCACGCCCTGCCGCCTGATGGGCGGGACTATCGCGTCGGCCTCGAGGGCGGCATCGCCGGCCTGCGGGTCGCGGTGAGCGCCGCGTTCGGGTCAGTCGAGGTCGATCCCGAGGTTAGGCGTGTGTTCGAGGCGGCCGTCGTGGTGCTGGCGGATCTCGGCGCCCGGATCGAGGTAGTCGACCCGCCGATCGGCCAGTCGGGCAGCATCTTCGCGCGCACCTGGTTCCCGGCGGCGGCGCGGCTGATCGAGAAGCTGACGCCCGAGGCGCGCGCACGGCTCGATCCCGGACTCGCAGCCATGGCCGAGCAGGGCGCCCGATACAGCCGGGCCGAGATCCAGGACGCGATGCTCGAGCGCGGCGACCTCGGTTTCGCGATGCAGCGGTTTCTCACCGATTACGACCTGCTGGTCACGCCCACCTTGGCTCTGACGGCATTCGCGGCCGGCGTCGAGCACCCCGATCCGGACCGCCACGAGCGTTGGAGCGATTGGGCCGCATTCAGCTACCCGTTCAACCTCACGCAGCAGCCGGCGATCACGGTGCCGGCCGGCTTCTCCGGCGACGGACTGCCGATCGGCCTGCAGATCGTCGCGCGCAAATATGCCGATGCGCTGGTGCTGCGTGCGGCGCGGGCATTCGAGTCCGCCTGCCCGCAGCCGATGGCGGGCGTGCCGCGCGGCGAAACCGCCGCCATGGTTTGACTCGACAAGGGCCGCATGCTTGGCTGCGGGCAGTTGCGAGCCCGGTCGCGCGGAGTGGCCGGGGACAAGCGCATGGTAGGGAGTTGGGCAAATGCGATCGTTTCTGAGGACCGCCATTCTCGGCGCGGTGTCGGCCATCGCGCTGACCGCCGCGGCGGAGGCGAAGACGCTGGTGTTCTGCTCGGAGGGCAGCCCGGAGGGCTTCAACCCTCAGCTGTTCACCGCCGGCACCACGTTCGACGCGTCCTCCAAGCCGATCTTCAACCGGCTGGTCGAGTTCGAGCGCGGCGGCACCAAGACCGTGCCGGCCCTTGCCGAGAGCTTCACGGTGTCGGATGACGGCCTCGTCTACACCTTCAAGCTGCGCCCCGGCGTGAAATGGCAGACGACGAAGGACTTCACGCCGACACGCGACTTCAACGCCGACGACGTGGTGTTCTCCTTCGAGCGCCAGCGCGATCCGAACCATCCGTATCACAAGGTTTCTGGCGGGACGTACGAGTACTTCGAGAGCATGGACATGGGCAACCTGCTCAAGTCCGTCGAGAAGGTCGACGACCTTACGGTCAAGTTCACGCTGGCGGCACCGCAGGCGCCGTTCATCGCCAACATGGCGATGGACTTCGCGTCGATCATGTCGGCCGAGTATGCCGACGAGATGATGAAGGCCGGCACGCCCGAGAAGTTCGACCTGAATCCGGTCGGCACCGGCCCGTTCCAGCTCGTCGCCTACCAGCCGGACGCCGTCATCCGCTTCAAGGCCAACGCCGACTACTGGGCCGGCAAGGCCGCGATCGACAATTTGATCTTCGCGATCACGCCGGATGCCTCGGTGCGCTACCAAAAGCTCAAGGCCGGCGAATGCCAGGTCATGGCCTACCCGAACCCGGCCGACCTCCCGGCGATGGAGCAGGACCCGGCGATCAACCTGCTCAAGCAGGAGGGTCTCAATGTCGGCTATCTGGCCTACAACAACGAGAAGAAGCCGTTCGACGACGTGCGCGTGCGCAAGGCGCTGAACATGGCGGTGAACAAGCAGGCGATCCTTGACGCGGTGTTCCAGGGCTCGGGTGCCATCGCCAAGAACCCGATCCCGCCGACGATCTGGTCCTACAACGATGCGGTGGTCGACGATCCGTACGATCCCGAGGCGGCCAAGAAACTGCTGGCCGAGGCGGGCATCACGGGGCTCAAGCCCAAGCTCTGGGCGATGCCGGTGTCGCGGCCTTACAATCCGAACGCCAAGCGCATGGCGGAGATGATCCAGGCCGACTGGAAGGCGGTCGGGGTCGATGCCGAGATCGTCAGCTACGAATGGGGTGAGTACCTCAAGCGCACCAAGGAGGGCGAGCACGAGACCGTTCTGCTGGGTTGGACCGGCGACAATGGCGACCCGGACAACTTCCTGTTCGCACTCTTGAGCTGCGAGGCGGTCAAGGCTGGCAATAACCGGGCGCGCTGGTGCAATCCCGAGTTCAACGATTTGATCACCAAGGCGCAACAGTCGAGCGACCTTGCCGAGCGCACCAAGCTCTACGAGGAGGCGCAGGTGGTGTTCAAGCGCGAGGCCCCGTGGCTGACGATCGCGCACTCGGTCGTCTATCAGCCGCTGGCCAAGAACGTGGTCGATTTCAAGATCGACCCGTTCGGCACGCACATGTTCTACGGCGTCGACATCACAGGCTGACGCCGCTTGCTCAGGGCTCGCCGGCGAACGCGCCGGCGGCCTTGAGCGCCGGATAGAGTGAGACGTAGCGCCGGTACCGCGACTGGTAGCTTTCGACCAGTGCAGGATCACCGCTGACCGCCGGTGGCGCAGGCGGCACGGCTGCGGCTACGGCTGCGGACAGGTCGGGATGCAAGCCGGCGCCGACCTGCGCCAGGATGGCAGCACCCAGGGCGGGACCGTCCGCGGCCGTGACGCTGGTCAGTGGTGCCTTCAGCTGTGCTGCCAGGATCTCGCGCCACAGCGCGCTGCCGGCGCCGCCCCCGGTCAGGGCCACGCTCTCGGGCTCGAAGCCCAGTGCCCGCATCCGCTCCAGGCAATCGGTGAACGCGAATCCGACCCCTTCGACCAGGGCGCGGACGAGATGGCGCTGGTCGTGCGCGAGGCTGAGGCCGACCCAGGCGCCGCGCGCGTGCGGGTCCATGTGGGGTGAGCGCTCGCCGGCGAGATAGGGCAGGAACAGCAGGCCGTCCGCGCCGGGCGGCACCGCGGCGGCACCGTCCATCAGGGCAGCGAACGGGTCCTGCCCCTTGGCGGCCAGCAGATCGGCCTCGACCGCAACGATCTTGTCGCGGAACCAGCCGAGCGAGCCGCCCGCGGCGAGGATCACCCCCATCAGGTGGTAGCCGCCGGGCACGCAATCGCAGAAGGCGTTGAGCGCGCCTTCGGGGTCGATGCGCGGGGTCATGCTGTGCACGAACAGCGTGCCCGAGGTGCCAAGCGAGCAGACGCCGTGGCCTTCGTGGATCAACCCGGCGCCGATGGCGGCGCAGGCATTGTCGCCGCCGCCGGCGACCACGGGGATACCGGCGGGTAGTCCCGTCAGGGCCGCTGCCGCTGCCGTGATGTGCCCGGTGACCTCAGGGCTCTCGAACACCTCTGGCAAGAGGTCTGCGGGCACGTCGAGGGCGCCCAGCATTTCCACGCTGTAGCGACGCCGGCGCAGATCGAGAAACAACGTGCCCGAGGCGTCGGCGGCGTCGGTGGCATGCACGCCGGTCAGCCGGAAGCGGATGAAATCCTTCGGCAGCACGAGCTTCGCGACTCGCGCCGCGGCGGCGGGCTCGTTCCGACGCAGCCACAGCAGCTTCGGCGCCTGGAAGCCCGTGCTGGCGCGGTTGCCGGTGATCGCGATCACCCGCTCGCGGCCGACCCGCGCGTCGATCTCGTCGCATTCGGCATGCGTGCGCGCATCGTTCCAGAGCAAAGCGGGACGAATCGGGTCACCGTCGCGGTCGAGGAACACCGAGCCGTGCATCTGCCCCGACAATCCCACCGCGGCGATGGCCTGACCTTGTGCCGCCGCGCACAGCTGCTGCAGCACGGTGACCGTGGCCTGCCACCAGGCTTCCGGCTCCTGCTCGGTCCAGCCCGGGCGCGGCGTCAGCAAGGGGTAGGTCGCGGATGCGCGCGCGAGCACGGCGCCGGCCGCCCCGAGGAGGACGCCCTTGGCGCCACTGGTGCCGATGTCGATGCCGATGGTCGCAGGCTGCGGGCTCATCGTACTGTTCTCCTCCCCTGTCGGATCCGGCCGCCCCGACTTTACGCGCCATGGGCCGTCCTCTATAGCATGCGACCGCTTTGCGGCAGCGGTTCCGCCGACATCCCTCTACGAGACTGCGACCCCTTTTGTCCCCTGCCGATCCCTCACGCGACGCCGTCGTCCATCTGGCCCTGCCCAAGGGCCGGATGCAGGAGGCGGTCATGCGTCTGCTCGACGATGCCGGCATCCGGCTGACCTTCGATCGACGCGGCTACCGACCGACGATCTCGCTGGACGGGTTCGAGACCAAGATCCTGAAGCCGCAAAACATCGTCGAGATGCTGGATCTGGGCTCGCGCGACCTCGGCTTCGGCGGCGCGGACTGGGTGGTCGAGAAGGGGGCCGAGCTGATCGAGCTGCTCGATACCGCGCTCGATCCGGTGCGGATCGTCGCGGCGGCCGCGCCCGATTTCCTCGATCACGGACGCCCGGCCAAGCCCGGCTTCGTCGTGGCGACCGAGTACGAGCGGATCACCGGCAGCTGGCTCGAGCGGCGCGGATTCGACGGCCGGGTCGTCCGCTCCTACGGCGCCACAGAAGTGTTCCCGCCCGAGGACGCCGACTGTATCGTCGACAATACCGCCACCGGCGCGACGCTGAAGGCCAATGGGCTGATGATCTTCGACGAGCTGATGCGCTCGTCGACCCGGCTCTACGCCTGCCCGCGCTCGCTCGACGATCCCGTCAAGCGCGCGCGAATTGAGCATTTCGTGGTCCTGGTTCGCTCGGTGCTGGATGCCCGCAAGCGGGTAATGCTGGAGGTGAACGTGCCGTCCGACCGCCTGGAAAGCGTGGTGGCGATCCTGCCGTGCATGCGCGAGCCGACCATCTCGCCTCTGCACCACGACGCCGGTTTTGCGGTGAAGGCGGCCGTGCCGCGTACCGACCTGCCCGAGCTTATCCGGTCGATCAAGGAGCAAGGGGGCACCGATATCGTCGTCTTCTCGATCGCGCAGATCGTGCCGTGAGCGACCTTCTCGCGGCACGGCGCAGTGCCAGCATCGAGCGGCGGACGGCCGAGACCGAGATCACCGTCGAGCTGAACCTCGACGGCGAGGGCCACGCCACGGTCGAAACCGGCCTCGGCTTCCTCGACCATATGCTGATGGCCCTGGCCAAGCACGGCCGGTTCGATCTGCAGCTCGAATGCGAGGGCGATCTGGAGATCGACGACCACCATACCGCCGAGGACTGCGCGCTGGCGCTGGGCATGGCACTCGATCAGGCCCTTGGCGACCGGCGCGGCATCGGCCGCTTCGGCCATGCCTACGCGCCGCTTGACGAGGCGCTGGCACGGGTCGTGGTCGATTTCTCCGGCAGGCCGTCGGCGCATGTCGAGCTCGGCTTTCGGCGCGAGCGCATCGGCGATATCGCGACCGAGAATCTGACGCACTTCTTCGTCTCGCTCGCCACGACTGCCCGTCTCACCCTGCACGTCGACGTGCTCAAGGGCACGAACGACCATCACCGCGCCGAGGCCGCGTTCAAGGCGCTGGCCCTTGCTTTGCGCCAGGCGGTTGCCGCGAGCGGATCGACCGAGGTACCGAGCACCAAGGGCGTGCTCTAACCGATGGCCATGCCCGAGGTCCTGATCGTTCCGACCGGTACCGCGAACATCGCCTCCGTGATGGCGGCGTTCCGCCGTCTGGGGGCGGCGCCGCGGGTCGCCGACACTCCGCACGAGGTGGAGCGGGCGACGCACGTCATGCTCCCCGGTGTGGGTGCGTTCGGCGCGTCGATGGCGCGCCTGGTCGAGCATGAGTTGGATCAGGCGTTGCGCGCCCGCATCGCCGCCGACCGGCCGACGATCTGCATCTGTGTCGGTCATCAGCTTCTGTTCGCGACCAGCGACGAGAGCCCCGGGATTGCTGGCCTGGGCGTGGTTCCGGCGCACGTCGGCAGCTTTCCCGACGACGTGCGTGTCCCGCAGTTCGGTTGGAACGAAGTGCAGCCCTCAGACGATGCGCGGCTGCTCGAGGGCGGCTACGCCTATTTCGCCAACAGCTTCCGGGCAACCGAGGCGGCGGGCTGGGTAGTCGCTTCGGCCACGCATGGCGGGCGCTACGTGGCCGCCATGGAGCGTGGCAACGTGATCGGCTGCCAGTTCCATCCGGAGCTTTCAGGCGCCTACGGTGAGGCACTCCTCTCGCGCTTCCTGGAGCTCGCCTGATGCTCACGTCGCGGATCATCCCCTGCCTGGACGTCAGCCATGGCCGGGTGGTCAAGGGCGTGCAGTTCCAGGGCCTGCGCGATGCCGGCGATCCCGCGGAGCGGGCCAAGCTGTACCAGGACACGGGCGGCGACGAGATCGTGATCCTCGACGTGTCGGCGACGCCCGAAGGCCGGGGCCATCAGCACGAGACCGTGCGTCGCGTGCGCGAGGTGCTCTCGATCCCGCTGACGGTCGGCGGTGGCGTGCGCGTGGTGGACGATGCCTGGCATCTGCTGGAGGCCGGCGCCGATAAGGTCTCGGCCAATACCGCGGCAGTCGAGCGGCCGGAGCTGCTGAGCGAGATCGCGGAGCGGTTCGGGCGGCAATGCTGCGTCGTCGCGATCGATGCCGCAATGCGCGACGGGCGCTACGAGGTGCTGGTCAAGGGGGGCCGCGAGGGCACCGGCATCGACGCGCTGGCCTGGGCGCGCGAGGCCGAGCAGCGCGGGGCGGGCGAGATCCTGCTGACCTCGTGGGACCGCGACGGCACCCGCTCGGGCTACGATCTGACGCTGACCAGGGCCGTGGCCGAGGCGGTGCGTGTGCCGGTGATCGCGTCGGGCGGAGCCGACTCGGCGGAGCACATCCGTGCGGCCTTCGCCGCCGGTGCCGATGCCGTCCTCGCCGCCTCGATCTTCCACGACGGCGACACGACGCCGGACGATATCAAGCTCTACCTGCAAGAGCACGGCATCCGGGTGCGACCTTGATCATCCCCAGCATCGATCTCCAGGGCGGCCAGACCGTCCAGCTCGTCGGCGGGGCCGAGAAGGCCATCGACGCCGGCGATCCGGGGCCGATCGCCGAGCATTTCTCGCTCGCCGGCGAGATCGCGGTGATCGACCTCGACGCCGCCATGCGCACGGGCAGCAATGCCGCATTGATCCAAGGCCTGCTGCCGCGCTTCGCCTGCCGCGTCGGCGGTGGCATCCGCGATGTCGCGACCGCGATTGGCTGGCTCGACCAGGGTGCGCGCAAGGTGATCCTGGGCACTGCCGCCAAGCCCGAGATCCTCTCCCAGCTGCCGCGCGAGCGAACGATCGCGGCGCTTGACGCCCGTCATGGCGAGGTCGTGGTCGAGGGCTGGCAGCAGGGGACGGGCAGGGGCATCCTGGAGCGGATCGCCGAGTTGAAGCCGCATGTCGCGGGCTTCCTCGTCACGTTCGTCGAGCTCGAGGGCCGCATGGGCGGCACCAATCTCGAGCTGGCCAAGGCCGTGGTAGACGCCGCCGGGAAGGACTGCCGTGTCACCATCGCCGGTGGCGTGACGACCGCAGAGGAAATCCGAGCGCTCGACGAGATCGGCGCGGACGCCCAGGTGGGCATGGCGCTCTATACCGGCCGGCTCGATCTCGGCGATGCGATCATGGCGCCGCTGGTCACGGACCGGCCCGATGGGCTCTATCCCACCGTGGTCGTCGACGAGCGTGGCGTCTGCCTGGGTCTGGTCTACTCATCGAAGGAGTCCATCCGCGAGGCGGTGCGGCGGCGGATCGGCATCTACCAGTCCCGCAGCCGCGGCCTGTGGGTCAAGGGCGAGACCAGCGGCGCCACCCAGCAGCTGCTGCGCATCGATCTCGACTGCGACCGCGATGGTCCCCGCTTCGTGGTGCGCCAGACCGAGCCCGGCTTCTGCCATGAGGATACGCGCACCTGCTGGGGCGAAGACGATGGCCTCGGACGGCTGGCCCGGACTCTGGCCAAGCGGCGCGCTGATGCACCGGCCGGCAGCTACACTGCCAAGCTGTTCGCCGACCCGGCCCTGCTCGGCGCCAAGCTCCAGGAGGAGGCGGCCGAGCTCGCCGAGGCTGGCGACCGCGAGCACGTCATCTGGGAAGCCGCCGACATACTCTATTTCACGCTCGCGCGACTCGCGCGCGAGGGGATCGAGCTTGCCGAGGTCGAGGCGCATCTGGACCGGCGTGCGCTGAAGGTGACACGGCGCGGATGAGGGGCTGGACCGACGGCCAACGCTGGGCCGATCTCCTCGCACCCATGCTCGAGCGGCGCATCCTGATCGCGCTGGTCGTGCTGGCCGCCGGTATCTGGGGCTTCGTCGAGATCGCCGACGAGGTGCGCGAGGGCGACGCGATCAGCCTTGATCGTACGATTCTCCTGCTGTTCCGCAACCCCGCCGATCCGAGCGATCCGTTGGGGCCGATCTGGCTCGAATCCGCGGTGCGCGACATCACGGCGCTGGGCGGCGTCACGGTCACCACGCTCATGACGCTGGGGGCAGCCGGCTTCCTGCTCCTGTCCGGCAAGCGGGGCGCAGCCCTGTTCGTCGTGGTCTCGATCGCCGGCGCCGCACTGCTTAGCTTCGGGATGAAGCTGGGTTTCGAGCGGCCGCGGCCCGACCTCGTGCCGCACGGCGTCGAGGTCTACACGGCGAGCTTTCCGAGCGGTCATGCCACCGGCTCCGCAGCGACCTACCTCACCCTCGGCGCGCTTCTGGCGCGGTTTCAGTCACGCCGCCGGCTGAAGGTCTACCTGCTGTCGATTGCCGTGTTGCTGACCGTGCTGATCGGGCTGTCGCGACTCTATCTGGGCGTGCACTGGCCGTCCGACGTGCTGGCCGGCTGGACCCTGGGTGCGAGCTGGGCGTTGCTGTGCTGGCTGGTGGCTTGGCAGCTCCAGCGTCGCGGCAAGGTCGAGGACGACGTCGAGGCCTGACCGATTATTCAGGCCGCCACGGCTTGGTCGCTCGCGGTGACCGCTGCCGCCGTGACCGAGACATCCACGTGCAGCCCGATCGGGTCCGTCGCGGCACCGACGAAGCCGCCGGAGCTCGGCAGTGCCTGCCCGGACGCCCGCGTCACTCCGACGCGAACGAGGTTGCTGCCGGCGACGAGGCCGTTGGTCGGCTCGTACTCCACCCAGCCGGCACCGGGCAGATAAACGCTGCACCACGCGTGCATGGCCCCGCCACCGCGTGTCGTCCCGCAGGCTTCGTCGTAGAGGTAGCCGGTGACGAAACGCGCGGCGAGGCCGAGGCCGCGCAGCGCCTCCATCATCAGCACGGCGAAGTCGCGGCAGGTACCGGTGCCGAGCGCCAGCGTCTGGGCGGGCGTTTGGGTGCCCTCCTCGTGACGCGCGCCATAGCCGAACTCGGCCTCGATGGCAGGCGTCATGGCCGCCCTCACCTCGAGCGTCAGCGCGCCGGGCGCCACGAAGCGGCGCGCTCAAGCATCGGCGGTGCGGTTCGGGTCCGGCAGCTGCCGTTCGGTCAGGCAGGATTCGAGGCTGAGAAGGGAACGATGGCAGGGTCCAGGGGCGACTGGCGGAGGCAGATCAACGATGCGCAGATGCGGGGTGCGCAGCGTGTCGGGCCATTCGAGGAGGCAGATGGAGCTGCCGAACACTTCGTGCGCCCAGCGGGTCGTCCCCGGCGGTGGGTCGACCGAGAGAGTGGCATCGTGCAGCCGCAGATCGTGGCTGTCGCGTGGTCGGACCATCAGGGTATGGCGCAAAAGGCCGACCGAGTTGCGGTAGGTGTACTCGGTGGCGTGAACAATGTTGATACGCGGCATCGTGGCTCCCTGGGCGGTTCTTCTGCCCACCCTCTAGCGGGCCGCCGCCCGGCGGGTCAGCGGGTACGCTCGGGGCTCGGGTACGCTCGGAGGCTATGGCAGCTTCACCGCGCGGCTTAGGCGCTGCTGCAGGAACATCAGCACGGCGACCTCTTCCGGCTCCAGGCCGGCCAGCTCCTCACGCAGCTCGGTCTCGATCTCCAGCCGCAGGCTCGCGAGCAGCGAGCCGTCCAGATAGGCGCCGACGATCTCCGGATGCACGTAGCTCTTGCGGCAGATCGCAGGCGTATTTCCGAGGCGGCTCGCGACGCGCTCGATCGCCTGGGTCACGTTGCGCTTGGCCGCGGCCTCGGTGTCAAAGGCCGTGAACTCGCTCAGGGCCCAGGCCGCCAATACCGTGCCGGCCCAGGTGCGGAAATCCTTGGCCGTGAACTCTTCGCCGGCAATCTCGCGCAGGAACGCGTTCACGTCGGCCGAATTGATCGATTGCGGCGCGCCGTCCTCGTCGAGATATTGGAACAGTTCCTGGCCGGGCAGCTCGCGCATCTTCGCGATTAGGTTGACGAGCCGGCGATTCTTGAGCGTAACCGCATGGCGCTTCCCGGATTTGCCGCGGAAGGTGAAGCGCAGCTTGGAGCCCTCGGCCTTGACGTGCCGGTTGCGCAGCGTCGTCAGGCCGAAGGTCCGATTGCTGCGGGCGTACTCGTCGTTGCCGACCCGGATGAGCGTCGTTTCGAGCAGGCGCACGACCGTCGCCAGCACCTTGCGGCGTCCGAGGCCGGGCTTGCGCAGCTCGGCCTCGACCGCGTCGCGTATCCGCGGCAATGCCCGGGCGAAAGCCAGCATGCGACCGAACTTCGCCTCGTCGCGCAAGCTGCGCCAGCGCGGGTGATAGCGATATTGCTTGCGGCCCCTCGCGTCGCGTCCGGTGGCCAGCAGGTGGCCGTCGCGCCGTGGCGAGATCCAGACATCCTGCCAAGCCGGCGGAATAGCCAGCGAGCGAATCCACTCTTTCGTGCTATCATTCGGCAAGACGCGGCCGTCGGGAGCCCGATAGGAGAAGCTCTTGCCGACGCGCCGGCGCGTGATGCCCGGCGCCGCGTCCGACATGTAGCGCAGTCCGAGATCCGCAAGCATCTCATCCGCCGGGGTCGGCGCCAGCTCTTTCGGCGGAACGGGCTTGCTCATGGCTCCTTCAAACGCTCTGTTCGCTCGAGATATCGCTATCTCGACAGGAGCGGGTCCGGCTGCCAATCGTTCACGGCTGTTTGGTCCGCGCTCCAGGGGCGTGTCAGCTCGTGCAACTCGACCTTCTGGTGCGAGCGCCGTTCCAGGATCTCGCGCGCGCGCGACTCCTGCTCCGGGGTGCGGATGCCGACCCAGAGCAGCAACCCGCCTTGCGCCGCCTGCTCCGCCACCGCCTCGGCCTGGCTGCTGCCGAGGAAACTGCCTAGCCACGCGCCGACCGCACCGCTGGCGCCACCGGCGGCGACGGCTGCGGCGATCGCCGCCGCGAGACCGCCGCCAGTAGCGACCACGGCACCAACGGCGGCGATGCTGCCGATATATGCCAAACCGCCGGCAATGGCCGTCTTGCCCTCGGCGAGCTCATGCTGATCGACCCAGGTTTCGGGCTGTGGTTGGCCGTTCTCGACCTGTGGAGGTGCGGTGGCTGGATTTCGGCCCGGCGCTTGATCGGCTGCTGGCCGGCCCGCCACCAAATGCATCTGGCTGCGGTCGAATCCCGCCAGCTCAAGTTCCTCGATCGCCGCGACCAGATCGTCGTGCGTCGCGAATACCGCCACCGCCTCGCGTGAGCGGACTTCCAGGTTGCTGTCGTCGTTCCTTGCCGCAGTCGCCATGATCATCCTCCGCTGCGGGGGCGGCGTCGATCACCGTACGGCCCCGCTTTGCCTGGTCGATTAACGCCGACCAGGGGCAGTGGTTGCGAAAGAGCGACGTCAGGCTCAGAGGGTTCAGGGGGTAGCCGACAGCAGGCTTGCGTCGAGCGCGTCGCGACCGGCGAGAATTTGTGTCTCCAGCGCCAGGGCCGGGGGTAGCACGCTGGTGAGGAACACGGTCGCGAGCCGCGGCCAGTCGCTACCGCCATCGGTCGGCACGGGCGATGCGGCCCGCGCGCCCCGAGCGAGCAGGAACGCGCCGAGCGAGGTCGCGAACAAACGTAGATAGCCATATGCGCCTGAACCGCGATCATCGGCATTGGCCTGGAGGTGACGGGTCGTGCGCTCCAACGCGTCGACCGCCGCCGTCAGCGGCACCTCGAGTGCGCCGCCAACCTCGCGCAGCTCCAGGCGCAGCTCCTCGATCAGGAGCCACGGCAGCTGACCGTCGGCCATGCCGAGCTTGCGGCCGACGAGGTCCATCGCCTGGATGCCGTTGGTACCTTCGTAGATCGAGAGGATCTTGGCGTCGCGATAGTGCTGGGCGGCGCCGGTCTCCTCGATGAAGCCCACGCCGCCATGCACCTGCACGGCCGTCGATGCGATTTCCTGGGCGAGATCCGTGCACCACGCCTTCACCATCGGGGTGAGCAGGGCGACCCGGTCGGCGGCGACCGCCCGCTCGGCCGGGTCGGCCGAGCGCACGCTCCGATCGACGAAGCCCGCGGTCCAATAGCAGAGCGCCCGCATCGCCGCGATCTGTGCCCGCATCGTGAGCAGCATGCGGCGAACATCTGGATAGTCGACGATCGCCTGAGACCCCTGGACGCGCTCACGGGCGTAGAAGAGGGCCTGCTGATAGGCGCGCTCCGCCAAGCCCAGTCCCTGGTGCCCGACGGACAGGCGCGCGTTGTTCATCATCGTGAACATGCAGCGCAGGCCCTGATTCTCCTCGCCCAGCAGAAAGCCCACGGCACCGTCTCCGTCGCCATAGGCCATGACGCAGGTCGGGCTCGCGTTGATGCCGAGCTTGTGCTCGAGCGAGACGCAGCGCAGGTCGTTGCGCGGCCCGACGCCCCCGTCCGGCGTCGGCAGAAATTTCGGTACGATGAACAGGGAGATGCCCCTGGTCCCAGCGGGCGCACCGTCCACGCGGGCCAGGACGAGGTGGACGATGTTGTCGGCCAGGTCGTGCTCGCCATAGGTGATGAAGATCTTGGTGCCGAAGATGCGGTACTGGTCGCCGTCCCTGACTGCCCGGGTCCGGACCATCCCGAGATCGGAGCCGGCCTGCGGCTCGGTCAGGCACATGGCGCCGGTCCATTCCCCGCTGATGAGCTTGGTCGCGTAGACCTCCCGCTGCTCCTCGGTGCCGTGGTGCAGGATCGCGTCGATCGCACCCTGGGTCAGCAGCGGGCACAGCTGGAAGCTGAGATTGGCCGCGCTCCAGATCTCCGCCGCGGCCGTATTGACGAGCCAGGGCAGATCCTGCCCACCAAACGCCTCGGGAAAGGCCAACCCCATCCAGCCGCCGGCGGCATACGCTTGATAGGCGTCGCGAAATCCGCCGGCCGTGCGGACGACGCCATTCTCCAATAGTGCGCCGTCTCGATCGCCACTCTGATTTAGCGGGGCCAGGACATTGCCGGCAAGCTTCGCTGCTTCCTCCAGGACCGCGTCGACGACATCGGTCGACGCGTGCCCGAGCCCCGGCAGGTTGGCTACCGCCGGCAGCCCCCCAATATGCTCTAGAACGAACCGGATGTCGGCCAGGGGTGCCGTGTACGCGGTCACGGTCGCATGTCGGCCAGGATCACGCCCGGGTTCAGAATGCCTGTGGGATCGAGCGCCGCCTTCAGCCGCCGCATCAGCTCTAGCTCGAGCGGGCTCTTGCGTGCTGCTAGCTCCGCCGCCTTCAGCCGGCCGATCCCATGCTCGGCGCTGATCGAGCCGCCCAGTTCCTGCACCAGATCGCAGACCGCGTGCTGGACGTGCTCGCGCAGTGGCTCGACCGTGTCCATCGCGGCCGGCAGCAGGATGTTGAAGTGCAAATTGCCATCGCCGAGATGGCCGAACGGCAGCAGCCGGCCACCGGGCACCAGCTCGGCGATCAGCGGCAGGCCCCTGGCGATCAGCTCGGGTGTACGGCCGACGGGGACCGAAACGTCGTTGCGGATGATCTTGCCCTCCTGCCGCATGGCCGGGCTCAGTTCCTCGCGCATGCGCCACAGCATCGTGCGCTGCGCCTCGCTCGACGTCAGCGTTGCGTCCAGGACGAGACCGGCCTCGAACGCATCGGCGAGCCAGGCCTCCGCGGCGTCGCCGAGCCCGGTCGGCAGCGACCAGGCGAGCTCCGCCAGCACGTACCAGGGCGCGGGCGTGTCCAGCGGGTTGCGGACCCCCTGCAGATGGGTCACCGCCGCCTCGACGCAGCCCCCGGCCAGCAGCTCGAAGCTGGAGATCAGCTCGGCGAAGCGTTCCTTGCAATGGCGCAGCAGTTCCACCGCCGCTTCGGGCGACGGCACGGCGGCGAACACGGTGGCGCGCTCGCGTGGCCGGGCGAACAAACGCAGCGCCGCGGCCGTGATCAGCCCGAGGCTGCCCTCCGCACCGAGAAAGGCCTGCTTCAGGTCGTAGCCGGTATTGTCCTTGCGCAGGGTGCGCAGCCCGTTCCAGATCCGGCCGTCGGCCAGCACGACCTCCAGGCCCAGCACCAGATCGCGGGCCATGCCGTAGCGGATCACGTTGACGCCACCAGCATTGCTGGAGAGGTTGCCGCCAATCTGGCAGGTGCCCTCGCTGCCTAGGCTCAGAGGATACAATCGGTCGGCGGCCTCGGCCGCCGCCTGGACCGAGGCCAGCGTGCAGCCGGCCTCGGCGATCAGCCATTCACCGCTCGGGTCCACCTTGCGAATCCGGTCGAGGCCGGCAAGGCTGACGATTACTTGCCGCCCGCTCATGTCCGGAATGCCGCCGCCGACCAGCCCGGTATTGCCGCCCTGGGGCACGATGGCGACACCGTGGCGATAGGCCAGGGCCACGAGCGCTGCCACTTCTTCGGTCGTGCGTGGGCGCAGCACGACTGCCGCGCGCCCTTCGACCGCCTGCCAGAAATCCACCTCGTAGGGCGCCTTCTCCTCCGCCGCCGTGACGACGCGCGGCCCGCTCACGATGGCGGTGCAATCCTGGAGGAATCCCTCCGGCAGGCGGCTCGGTGATGACGGCATGAACGGTCGGCCCGACAAAGCTCCAGGGTGGACAGGAGGATAGGAAGGGGTCGGCCCCGCGACAAGCGCCGCGCTGTTGACACCGTCCGAGTCCCTAGGATACCGGAACGCTCGCTCCAAGGGCAGGGTCATGGAACATCAGCAGCTGCAGCAGGTCGTCGAAGCCGCCTTCGACGCCCGGGATCAGATCGGCTTCGACACGGGCGGCGAGGTGCGCGAGGCGGTCGAGGCAGCACTGGACCTGCTCGATCGCGGCGAGCTGCGCGTGGCCTCGCCCGGGCCGACCGGCTGGACCGTGCACCAGTGGCTGAAGAAGGCGGTCCTGCTCTCGTTTCGTCTCAACGACATGAGCTTGATCGCAGGCGGGCCGGGAGGCGCCAACTGGTGGGACAAGGTGCCCTCCAAATTCGAGGGATGGGGCGACAATCGATTCCGCGAGGCAGGCTTTCGGGCCGTGCCTGGATGCGTCGTGCGGCGCTCGGCCTACATCGCGCCGGGCGTGGTGCTCATGCCCTGCTTCGTCAATCTCGGCGCCCACGTTGCTGCGGGCAGCATGATCGATACGTGGGCCACGGTCGGCTCCTGCGCGCAGATCGGCAAGAACTGCCATATCTCCGGTGGTGCTGGGATCGGCGGCGTGCTCGAACCGCTCCAGGCTGGCCCGGTGGTGATCGAGGACGACTGCTTCATCGGCGCCCGCGCCGAGGTCGCGGAAGGCGTGATCGTCGAGCGCGGCTCGGTCCTGTCGATGGGCGTCTACCTGGGCGCCTCGACCAAGATCGTCGACCGTGCGACCGGTGAGGTCTTCTTCGGCCGGGTGCCGGCCTACTCGGTGGTGGTGTCGGGCTCGATGCCCGGCAAGCCCTTGCCCGATGGCAGTCCTGGCCCGAGCCTGTATTGCGGCGTGATCGTCAAGCGCGTCGATGCCGGCACCCGTGCCAAGACGTCGATCAACGAGCTGCTGCGCGATTGATGGAAACCACCGACGCGGTCGCGTTGACTCAGGCGCTCGTCCGCTGCCCGACCGTCACCCCGGATGCGTCCTCGGCGCTGGATCTGCTCCAGCGTAGCCTCGAGCCGTTGGGCTTCGTCTGCCACCGGCTCGTCTTCGAGGGCGACGGCAGCTTCCCGGTCGACAACCTGTTCGCCAAGCTGGGGCAGGGCGGCCGGCACCTCGCCTTCGCCGGCCATGTCGACGTGGTGCCGCCCGGTGATCGAGCGCAATGGGATCTGGACCCGTTCGCGGGTGAGATCGTCGACGGCCGCCTGTACGGCCGTGGTGCCGCCGACATGAAGAGCGGCGTTGCCGCTTTTGTCGCCGCCGTTGCGCGCGAGATTGCGGCGACTGGTGCGCCGCAGGGTTCGATCAGTCTGTTGATCACGGGCGACGAGGAGCGCGACGCGATCAACGGCACGGTCAAGTTGCTGGCGTGGGCGGCCGAGCGGGGCGAGTGCTTCGACGCCTGTCTGGTCGGCGAACCGACCTCGCCGGAGCGCTTGGGCGACACGGCCAAGATCGGCCGGCGTGGCTCGATCGTGGCCGATCTGGTCGTGCGCGGCCGACAGGGCCACACCGCCTACCCGCAGCGCGCGGACAACGCTGCGCATCGGTTGGTCGAGGTGTTGCATCAGCTCATGACGACGCCGCTCGACCAAGGCACGGAGTGGTTCGAGCCGTCGAACCTGCAGCTGACCTCGATCGACATTGGCAATCCCGCGGGCAACGTCATTCCCGGCGAGGCGAAGGCGCGGCTCAACATCCGCTTCAACGATCGCCACACCCATGCGAGCCTGGAAGCGTGGCTGCACAAGCAGATCGCGCCGCTGGCGTCCGACTACACGCTGGTGGTCAACGGCAATGCCGAGGCTTTCGTGACCGCACCCGGTGAGCTGAGCGAGCTGCTGGCGCGCAGCGTCGAGGCCGAGACCGGGCTGCGGCCCGGGCTCAGCACCTCTGGCGGCACCTCGGACGCCCGCTTCGTGCAGCGCTATTGCCCGGTGATCGAGTTCGGCCTGGTCGGCACCACGATGCATCAGGCCAACGAACACGTAACCGTGGCCGACATTGAGGGGCTGACCCGGATCTACCAGCGGTTCCTGAGCCTATTTTTCGCTCCGACTTGATGCCCAGCTACGCCGAGATCCAGCGCTCCGTGCAGGCGGCGTGGCTCCTGGCGCGCGGCGATACGCGTGGCATGGCGCTGTTCGACCTGTCCCTGGAGGGGTTCTGGAAGTCCTTCACTGCAGCCCTGCTGGTGGCGCCAGCCTACGCCATCGTGCTGCTCGACCAGTACTCGGTGATCGGCTGGCCCGAGCACGTAGCCGGGACGGTATTCGCCGAGGCGGTCTCGTTCGCCCTCGGCTGGCTCGCCTTCCCGATCATCACCGCGTTCCTGACCCGTCTCCTGGGCCTGAGCGCCCGCTACGTGCCGCTGATCGTGGCCAACAACTGGTCGGCGGTGGTTCAGGTAGCACTCTACACCGCGGTGGTCCTGATCGGCACTTTGCTACCGGCCCAGCTGCGCACGCTGGCCCTGTTCGTCGCGACGATCGCGGTGCTGACTTACCAGTGGTTCGTGATCCGCACCGCGCTCGGCACCACCAACGCGACGGCATTCGGCTCTGGTCGTCGTCGACATCCTGACCAGCATCGTGCTCAGCCGCGGCCTCGACAGCCTGCTGCAGCCGGGGTAGGCGTTCAGGTCAAATCGTCGATCGAGACCGACAAACCACGCGCGATACGGTGCAGCACGGCGGTGGACGGGCGACGGCGTCTCGCCTCGATCTGCGACAGGTATGGGATACTGATCCCGGCCATGCCGGCGAGTTCCGCCTGAGTGAGGCCGCGATGCTCGCGGAAAACCCGCACCTCGCTGACGCCAGACAGAATCTGGTCGGCGACGGCGAGCGGAAGCTGTTCGTCAGCGCGTACCTTGGCGGCGTCGTAGGCGTGCACGTCCGCTAGCATCTCCTCGGCCTCGACCAATCGTTCATATTCCGCGACCGGAACGATGGCATACTTGCGCGTATCGCCCTCGACGATGAACTGGACGGTCATCGATAAGCACCTCCTCGTTGCAGCACGTCCTCGATGGCGATGATCCGGATCGTCTCGTCGATCTCGTAGAGGATGCGCCAGTCACCGACCCGTAGCCGATAGCCCGGCCGCCCCGTCAACCTCTTCACGTCGAGTTCGGGAGCGCGCGGATCACGGGCAAGAGCATCGATGCGATCACGGATCGCCTGCCGTTGTCTTTCCTCAATACGCTTCAACGAGCGAACGGCGTGGCGACTCAGCGTGATCGCGTACACGAGCAGATATTAGCTATGAGCTAACCTCGACGTCAAGGCCACATGTTCCGAATTGCCGCGTGCCGAACTCGGCAGCGGTCAGATAGAGCCCCTCGGCCGGTGCGGTCGGCCCTGCGGCGGCGCGGTCACGGGCGGCCAGCACTGTCTGCACATGCGTGATCGGCGCGTTGCCTTCCCCGATCAGCTTGAGTGTGCCGACGATGTTGCGCACCTGATGGTGGAGAAACGAGGGCGCCCAGACGCGGCATTCGATGAGGTCGCCGTGCCGTCCGACATGAATGCCGCTAAGTGTCTTCACCGGTGACGGTGACTGGCATTCGCTGGCCCGAAAGCTGGTGAAGTCGTGGTGGCCGACCAGCGTCTGCGCGGCCACGTGCATACGCTCGGCGTCGAGCGGGATGGGCAGGTGCCAGACGCGGCCGCGCTCCAGGGCCGGCGGGCCGCGGCGAGTGAGGATGCGGTAGAGATAGCGACGGCCGAGTGCAGGAGAAACGGGCGTGGAAGTCGGGTGCGACCGCGCGCGCTTCGAGCACCGCGACCGGCGCTGGGCGGAGGTGAAAGTTCAGCGCGCCGGCCAGCCGCTCCGGTGCCCAGACGCGGCCGAGATCGACATGGGCCACCTGGCCCAGGGCGTGCACGCCGCTATCGGTGCGCCCCGCGGCGACCAGGTTGACCGTCTCGCCGGCGCACGCCAGCAGCGCCTGCTCGACGGCTGCCTGCACCGACGGGCCGTTGGCCTGGCGCTGCCAGCCCTGGAACGGCGTGCCGTCATATTCGAGCAGCAGGCGGTAACGCGGCATCGCTCAGGCGAGCCGGGTGCCCAGCGGGATGGCAAAGCCACGCTGCAGCTCGTCGGGCGCAAGTGCCCTGCGGCCGGCCCGCTGGGCCAGGGTAACCCGTAAGGCGTCCGTGCCGCAGGCGATCGTCAACGGCAGTGCGATCACGCTGCCCGGTTCGCCCGTTCCCGGTACCACGTCGGCTGCGAGCAGGGTCAGCCGCTCGCCCTTGGCCTCGCACCAGGTTCCGGGCGCCGGATTCAGCGCTCGCAGGCGGCGCTCCACCTCGACGGCCGGGAGCGTGAAGTCGAGGCGGCCCTCGGTGCGAGTGAGCTTACGCGCGTAGACCACCCCTTCGCTCGGCTGGGGGGTAGCCGCGAGACTACCGTCGGCGATCCCTGCGACGACCTCCGGCAGCATCTCGGCTGCGAGTCCGGCGAGCCGCCCGTGCAGCTCGGATGCACCGGTCGTCGCCTCGATCGGCAGCGATCGCATCGCGTACACCGGCCCGGTATCCAACCCCTCCTCCATCTGGAAGATGCTGATGCCGGTCTCCCGGTCGCCGGCCAGGATCGCGCGCTCGATCGGAGCGGCGCCGCGCCAGCGAGGCAGCAGCGAGGCATGCAGGTTGATGCAGCCGAGACGGGGGGCCGCCAGCACAGGCTTCGGCAGCAGCAGACCGTAGGCGCCGACCACGGCGAGATCGGCTTCGAGGGCTGCGAACTCGGCCTGGGCGTCTGGATGCTTGAGGGTGCGCGGGGTAAGTATGTGGAGGTCCAGCCGCTCAGCTGCCTCGTGCACGGGCGTGCGCCGCAACTGGTGGCCGCGACCGGCGGGACGGGGCGGCTGGGTGTAGACCGCAACCACGTCATGGCCGGCGGCGAGCAGCGCCTCCAGGCTCGGCAGCACGAAGGCCGTGGTGCCCATGACCACCAGCCGCAGACTGGGCTGGTCAGGCACGCGCGCGCCGCGCCTTGGCGAGCCGGCGCAGGATCATGTTGCGGCGCAGGGCCGACAAGTGATCGACGAACAGGATGCCGTCGAGATGGTCGACCTCGTGCTGCAGGCAGCGCGCCAGCAGGCCGTCCGCCGGCAACTCACGTGCCTTGCCATGCTCGGTCGTGAACCTGACACGAACCGCCGACGGGCGGGTCACGTCGGCGAACTGCTCGGGGAGGCTGAGACAGCCTTCCTCAGCGGTGGCCAGCTCGTCCGACTGCCATACGATCTCGGGATTGACCAACGCCATCGGCCGCCGCTCGTCGCCGTCCGCGACGTCGATCACGATCAGCCGCTGCAGCACGCCGATCTGCGGCGCCGCGAGGCCGATGCCGGGCGCCTTGTACATGGTCTCGAACATATCGGCGGCCAGCCGACGCAGCGCATCGTCGACGCGCTCCACGGGCTGTGCCTTTGTCTTGAGCAGCGGACTCGGCGGCTGCAGGATCTCGAGTAGCGCCATGGTGCGGGGGCGGGTCCCAGGTCAACAAAAGCTGCCGTGAGGTAGGGACTTGGTGGCTGCCGGTCAAGCGACGCGCTGGCGTGCCCGCAACGCCGCGTCGAGCGTCCCTTCGTCGAGATAGGTCAGCTCGCCGCCGACCGGTACGCCGTGGCCGAGCCGGCTGACGGTGCAGGCCAGGGGCCGTAGGCGCTCGGCCAGATAGTGGCCGGTGGTCTGGCCATCGACCGTTGCACCCAGAGCAAGGATGACTTCGGCGATGCCTTGCTCCGCGACCCGGCGCAGCAGCCCGTCCACGCCCAGCTCCTCGGGGCCGATGCCGTCGAGCGCGCGCAGCGTGCCGCCCAGCACGTGGTAGCGACCGCGGAAGATCGCGGCGCGCTCCAGCGCCCACACATCCTCGACGTCGGCTACGACGCAGAGCAGGCTGGCGTCCCGGGCCGGGTCGCGGCAGACCCCGCACGGCTCGACGCTGTCCAGATTGCCGCAGACCGAGCACGGCCGCACCGCCTCGGCGCACAGGCGCACCGCGTCGGCCAGCGGCAGCATCAGCGTGTCGCGGCGCTTCAGCATGGCCAACGCGACCCGCTGCGCCGAGCGCGGGCCGAGTCCGGGGAGGCGGGCCAGCAGGCGCACGAGCCGCTCGAGCTCGATCGACGCCATCAGAACGGCAGCTTGAACCCGGGTGGCAGCGGCAGGCCTCCGGTGAGCTTGCCCATCTCCTCCTGGAGATGCGCCTCGGTCTTGGCCTTGGCGTCGTTGCAGGCGGCGACGATCAGATCCTCCAGGATCTCCATCTCGTTGGGGTCCGCCAGTGAGGGGTCGATCTTGATTTTCCGCATCTCGCCGCGGCCGTTGAGCGTGACGTTGACCAGCCCGCCGCCGGCGGCACCGCTCATCTCCATCTCGGCCAGCTTCTGCTGCATCTCGCCCATGCGCGACTGCAGCTTCTGGGCCTCCTTGAGCATGTTGCCCAAATTCTTCATCGTCTCGTGGTCCTTCCTTGAGGCTGGCCGCGCGGGGCTCGCCTACGCGGTGCGGGGCCGGATGTCGACGATCGCGGCGCCGGGGAACACGCCCAGCACCTCGAGCAGCGCCGGGTCCTGCGCGAGTTCGGCCAAGCGTGCGCGCTTGGTGGCCGCCGCCTGCTCGGCCAGCGTGGCGGCACCGGCGGCGCTGCCGACGATGATCACCCAACGCCGGCCGGTGATGCGCGCCGCCGCCTCGCCGACACGGCCGGCAACGTCGGCCGGAACGCCGGCCGCGAAGCGCAGCTCGACCCGACCCGGCTCGAAGCGGATCAGATGCGCACTCTGCGACAACCAGGCCGCCAGCGGTGCGGCACCGCCGTCGCGCAGGGATGTGACCAGCTCTGCGAAGCTCTGGGGGCCGTCTGGGGTCGCCACCGGCGCGGGCTGCGCGATGGCTGGGATCGGTGCGACCGCCTGTGCCACCACCCCGGTCGCGCGCCATGGCGCCGGCCTGGGATCCGATGGTGGCGGTACCGGAGCGGTCGAGGCACCTGTTGCCGGTTGGTCGGTCTGCCGCAGCAGGCGCGCGAGTTCGGCCGGGGAGGGCAGATCGCTGACGCAGGCGAGGCGCAGCAGCAGCATCTCGGCCGCGGCGGCGGCGTCGGGCGCCGTGCGGACCTCGTCGATGCCTTTGAGCAGCATCTGCCAGGCCCGCGCCAGGACGGGCAGCGACAGCGCCTGTGCCATGCCCTGGGCACGCTCGGCAGCCTGGGCGGCGATGCCCAGGCTCGAGCCAGCTTCGGCGGTCACCTTGAGCCGGGACAGCCAATGGCAGATCTCGAGCAGGTCCTGGACCACCGCTGCCGGGTCCGCGCCCAGCGCGTACAGGTCGGCGAATCGCCCGAGCGCGCCGGCCGAATCGCCCTGCATCACCGCATCCAGCAGCTCGAGCAGCTGCAGCCGGTCGCCGAGGCCGAGCATGGTCTGGACCAGTTCCGCATCGACCGGCCCGTCGCTGGTGGCGATCGCCTGATCCAGCAGCGACAGCGCATCGCGTACCGAACCCTCGGCGGCGCGGGCGATCAGGCCCAGCGCATCGGCGCTGACCGCGACGCTCTCACGGGCGCAGATGTCGGTCAGGTGGCTGGCCAGGACCGGTGCCTCGACTCGGCGCAGCTCGAAGCGCTGGCAGCGCGAGAGGACGGTCACCGGCACCTTGCGGATCTCGGTGGTGGCGAAGATGAACTTCGCGTGCGGCGGCGGCTCCTCGACCGTCTTCAGCAGCGCGTTCCAGGCCTGGGTCGAGAGCATGTGCACCTCGTCCAGGATGTAGACCTTGTAGCGCGAGAAGCTGGGCAGGAACTGCAGCGACTCCAGCAGCTCCAGGACATCGCCCTTGCCGGTCTGCGAGGCGGCGTCCATCTCGATCACGTCGAGGGCGCGGTCCTCGTCGACCGACTTGCAGCTCGAGCATTCGCCGCAGGGCTCGGGCGTCGGCCCACCCTGGCCATCGGGGCCGGTGCAGTTGAGGCCGCGTGCGATGATCCGGGCGGTCGTCGTCTTGCCGACGCCGCGGATGCCGGACAGCAGGAAGGCATGGGCGACCCGGCCGGACGCGAACGCGTTCTTGAGGGTGCGGACCAGCGCCTCCTGGCCGATCAGCGCCGACAGCCGTGTCGGGCGGTAGGCACGGGCGAGGACCCGGTAGGCGTCGGGGCGCTGCAGGTGCGGCTCCATCAACCGGGACGGCGGGGGTGGAAGGCTGGACGGCGACCCGGCACGAAACTCGTTGCGGCTGCTTCCTTCCGGACCTGACCGGGTTGGCGAGGGTACCGTCCACCGCCAGCCTTCCGCTGGGGAATATCGGCCGCCGAGTGGCCGCGCGCAAGGGTGCAGGGCGAAGGCCGATGCGCTATAGCCGCGCAAAACCGCTGCTGGACCGATCCCAATGCTGCCGAGCCCGATCCGCCTGCCTCACGTTTACGCCGCTACGGGCTTGGATCGCGTTGCGCATCGCCGGCGTGACGATGGTTGGCTGGACGAGCGCCGCAGGGATCCCGCCAGCCGGGTGGTGTTTCTCTCCGGGCTCAAGATTCCGGTGCGTGGCATGGCGGACGCGCCCCAGCTTTTTGCGCCGAGCCTGGGCGAGCTGAACGGTCCGCTGGCGGCGGACAACATCTTCCTGGGCGAGTTCCAAGGTGCCGCCTGGTTCGCCGTCGACCTCCATGAGCAGCCGGCGCCGGATGCCGAGATGGTCGAGCTGCGCACGGTGAGCCTGCTGCTGCCGGCGGGTGAGGCGGGGTTGCTGGCGTACGCCCGTGGACTGGCACACTGGCACCAGGGGCACCGTTTCTGCGGCTGGTGCGGAGGCGAGACCGTGGTCAGCCAGGCCGGCCACGCCCGGCATTGCCCGGCTTGCGGCCGCGACAACTTCCCGCGCACCGATCCCGCCGTCATCGTGCTGGTCACGCATGGCGACCAGTGCCTGCTCGGCCGGTCGCCGCGCTTCCCGCCGGGCATGTATTCGACCCTTGCCGGCTTCGTGGAGCCCGGCGAGTCGTTGGAAGACACATTGCGGCGCGAGGTGTTCGAGGAGGTGGGGGTGGAGATCGATGGGTTCGTCTATCGCGCGTCGCAGCCCTGGCCGTTTCCGCAATCGCTGATGCTGGGGTTTCGCGCGCAGGCGGCGGGCACCAAACTGACCATCGATCAGGACGAGATCGAGGACGCCGGCTGGTTCGACCGCGTGACCCTGGCGGACGAGGCTCGGCGGCCAGTCCGTCTGCCCAATGCCGACAGCATCGCCCGATTCCTGCTCGATGAGTGGCTGGCCGAGGGCGGCTGAGTTCAGCCGGGCTCGGGTCCGGCGTCGGGATCGGCCGCACCCTGCAGCCGCGCGGCGGCAGTGCGGGCGAAGCGCAACAGCAGCGCACGGCGCCGGGCGGGTGCGACGGCGCGGGGGCAGGCGGGGCGGATCACGCTCGCGGCGTAACGGTCAGCCACGATCAACCCTTCTTCCGCCGGCAGGAGCTCGCAAGGGAAGTCGGGTGCGACGGCGAAGTAGAACTGGTCGGCATAGCCGAGATAGCCCTGCCATTTGCGGTCGGTCAGGAAGTCCGTCCGGCACGACTTGATCTCGACCGCCACCAGGCGGCCGTCGCGCGCGAGCCCCATCAGGTCGACCCGACGGCCCGTGACCAGCGTGAACTCCGGCAACGAGGTCAGGTCGAGGTCGAGCAGGAGACGCATCGTCCCACGCAGGATCTCGGTGGCGGCTGGCGAGGTCATCGGTAACGCGATCTTAAGCGGACGGTGGTATGTTGCCAAGATGTTCAGCGCCTGATGCGCGCGTGCGGCAACGATGGTCGGCCATGGGATGAGCGAGAGCGCAACGGTAGCAGTGGGCGGGCGACGGCGCGAGGCGCTGTTGCGGCATCACGTCGACAAGGAGCGCGATCAGCGTCTCGGTCCGGCCGATGTCGCTACGCTCCAGCGCGACCGCTCGCCCGAGGCTCGGGCGCAGGTCGCGGCCAAGTTCGGCCGTCAGTTCGACGAGATCTGCAGCGGCAACGGCCGAGCGCTGGCGGACGCGGTGCTGGAGCTGCTGGTGCGCGATCTCGCGATGGAGGTCCGCCAGGCCCTGGCGAGCACGGTGGCGGCCAGCGCACAGCTGCCGGTCGATATCGCGCGGCAGCTCGCCGGTGATCAGATCGGGGTCGCGGGACCGCTGCTGGAGCGCAGTCCGGTGCTCGGCGACGAGGATCTGGTCCGGGTCGTCCGTACCAACGCCATGCAGTATGCGCTGGCCGTGGCCGGACGGGAGCGGCTGTCGGAGCTGGTGTCCGAGGCCCTGGTCGAGACGGGCCACGAGGAGGTGGTCACGCGGCTGATCGGCAATGGCGGCGCGCGCCTGTCCCAGAGCACGCTGCAGCGGGTCATCCAGGATTTCAGCGGCAGCGAGCAGGTCCACGCGCGCGTCGTTCGCCGGCCGGAGCTGCCGCACGAAGTCGTCGAGCAGCTGATCGGCGTGCTGGGCGATCGCCTCGAGTGGCAGCTGATCCGCGACCGGCGGATGCCTGCCGACGAGGCGCGTGCGCTGATCACCGCGGTGCGGGACCGGGCTGCGATCAGCTTCACCGCTCGGGCGCATGCGGACGGCAAACTGCAACAGCATCTGCTCGCGGAGTTCGGCGCCGGCCGGCTCGGTCACGAGCAGCTGCTATGCTTCCTGCGGGACGGCGACATCGCCAGCCTGGAGATCGGCCTGTCACTTCATGCCCGGCTCGAGCCAAACCATGTCCGCCAACTCCTGTACCACGCCGATCGCCGCTATCTCGCCGCGCTCTGCGTCAAAGCCGGGGTCGCCACTCCGTACTATGTGGCCTTGCGCATGGCCCTGGAGATGGCCGAGGAGGCAATGACCTCGCGGCCGGGCCAGAAGACCTACAGCTCCGACACGATCCGCTTCGTGCAGACACAATACGAGAAGCTGCGCGGCGACGAGGCCAAGCTAAGGCAGCTCCTCGGGAACTGACACGAGGCCGGGCCGGCGGCCGACGGCCTGGTATAATTCCGCCCGCGCCGTCCCGGCCGCGGCCTGCTTGAGTGAACACAGGCGCGGCGGAATCGACGCGCGATGTGCTCCGGGGCCGCTGAGCGCGACACGTCCGAACCGCTTGCGCTGCATGACGCCGCCGCGAATGCACCGCACCGCCTGTCCGCAACTCATCCACCGAACGTTCCACAGCGGCGTTCGCCCGGCCGCTCCACAGCGGCATTGAGCGTGCTACAAGGCTGCCCCGCAGGCATGGAGCTGCAAGGAGCCGTCCCGCTTGGCCTCCGACGAATCCGTCACCTTCCGTATCCAGCCCCATAATATCGAGGCCGAGCAGGCGCTGCTCGGCGCCATGTTGGTCAACAACGAGGCCTATCACCGGGTCAGCGAGCTGCTGCGCGCCGAGCATTTCTTCGAGCCGGTGCACGGCCGCATCTACGAGGCCTGCGCGCAGCGGATCGGACGCGGCAACATCGCCGATCCGGTCACCCTCAAGCTGTTGTTCGAGGAGGACGAGGCCCTGCGCGAGCTGGATGGCTCGCGTTATCTCAGCCGACTTGCCCATGCAGCCGAGACGATCATCAATGCCGCCGAGTACGGCCAGATCGTGCACGACCTGGCGCTCAAGCGTGGCCTGATCAGGATCGGCGAGGAGGTCGTCAACCACGCGTTCGATCGCGCACATCCGGAAGCGGGCCGCGAGCAGATCGAGAGCGCGGAGCGCGAGCTGTTCAACCTCGCCCAGGAGGGCGAATTCGAAGGGTGAGTTCCGGCCCTTCCCGCAGGTGCTCACGGCCGCGATCAAACATATCGAAAGCGCGTGGCACAAGGTCGGCAAGGTTTCCGGCGTGCCGACGCGCCTGACCGGACTCGACCAGAAGCTGGGCGGGCTGCAGCCGTCTGATCTCGTGATCCTGGCCGGACGCCCGAGCATGGGCAAGACCGCGATGGCGGTCACGATCGCGGCCAACGCGGCGGCGGTCGAGAACACCTTCGACGATGCCGGCACCGGCAAGCACCGCAACTATGTCGTGGGCGTGTTCTCGTTGGAGATGTCGGCCGAGCAGTTGGCGACGCGGCTGCTTTCGGGCAAGGGCCGGATCGAATCCGACCGGCTGCGGCGCGGCGACATCGCCGAGGAGGAGTGGCCGGTGGTGGTGCGCGCCAGCCAGGAGCTGGGCGCCATGCCGCTGTTCATCGACGACACGCCGGCCTTGTCGATCGGC
Organism: uncultured Alphaproteobacteria bacterium; assembly: GCA_963798145.1. Classification (GTDB taxonomy): domain Bacteria; phylum Pseudomonadota; class Alphaproteobacteria; order Geminicoccales; family Geminicoccaceae; genus Benzoatithermus. Next base: position 284,424 of record CAWCSG010000002.1, on the reverse strand, counting down.
GCCCTGCGCACCAGGGCGCGGCGACTGAAACGGACCCAGGGACTGCATTTGCTGGTGGTCGACTATCTCCAGCTGCTGCGTGGCTCGAACATGAACGCCCAGACCAACCGCGTGCAGGAGATCACCGAGATCACCCAGGGCCTGAAGGCCATGGCCAAGGAACTCAACGTGCCGGTGCTGGCGCTGTCGCAGCTGTCGCGCGCGGTGGAGTCCCGAGAGGATAAGCGCCCGATGTTGTCTGATCTCCGCGAGTCCGGGTCGATCGAGCAGGACGCCGACGTGGTGATGTTCGTGTTCCGCGAGGAGTACTACCTGTCGCGGGCGATCCCGACCCAGCGCGAGGGCGAGGGCAAGGAGAAGTTCGACCTGCGCTACCAGGAATGGTTCCAGCGCTGCCAGGCCGTGCACAACAAGGCGGAGGTGATCATCGCCAAGCAGCGTCATGGCCCAATCGGCAACATCCCGGTCCAGTTCGACGCCAATTTTGGCCAGTTCAACGATCTCGAGCCCGGCAACTATCCCGAGCATCTGTATGGTTGACGCGGGCTGGCGAGGTTGACGGCTCCGGCCGGCTCGGCTACGGCGCTCGCGGGCCACCCGCCAACCCGCTGGTGGCGCCGTATCCGTTGGGGCCGACTCCAGGCATGAACCCGCTCGCCGCCGTCGGCCGTGCCACCCTGGCCGTGTGCCAGTCCGTGGGCGACCTCGCATTGTTTGCCGCCCAGGCGATCGCTGGCGGTCTGCGCGGTCCGCTCTACCCGCGCCAGATCGTGCGCCAGATGCTCGACATCGGCTTCTACTCGCTGCCGGTGGTGGGCTTGACCGCCATCTTCACCGGCATGGTGCTGGCGCTGCAGAGCTATACCGGCTTCTCTCGCTTCGAGGCGTCCAGCGCGATCCCGACCATCGTCGTCCTGTCGGTGACCCGCGAGCTTGGGCCGGTGCTGGCCGGCCTGATGGTCGCCGGCCGGGTCGGTGCCTCGATGGCGGCCGAGATCGGCACGATGCGCGTGACCGAGCAGATCGACGCGCTGACCACGCTCTCGACCGACCCGCTGCGCTACCTCGTCTTCCCGCGCCTGATCGCCGGGCTTTTGATGTTGCCGTTGCTGGTGGTGATCGCCGACATCATCGGCGTCATGGGCGGCTTTCTGGTCAGCGTCTACAAATTGGGCTTCGGGCCGATCGAGTACATCAACCGGACCGTGGAGTTCCTGGAGCCCCAGGATGTGATCTCCGGCCTGGTCAAGGCCGCGGTATTCGGCTTCATCGTGGCGCTGATGGGCTGCTACCAGGGTTACCACTCCAAAGGTGGCGCTCAGGGCGTCGGCGCCGCGACCACCAAGGCCGTGGTCTCGGCCTCGATCATGATCCTCACCGCCAACTACATCGTCACCGAGCTGTTCTTCAGCCGATGAGCGAGCTCGTCCCCAAAATCGCGATCCGCGGCCTCACCAAGAGCTTCGGCGCCAAGAAGGTGCTGCAGGGCGTCGATCTCGACCTCGCCGCGGGCCAGTCGCTGGTCGTGATCGGCGGATCCGGTACCGGCAAGTCGGTGCTGATCAAATGCGTGCTCGGCCTGATGGTCCCGGACAGCGGCTCGATCCGTGTCGACGGCATCGAGGTCGTCGGCGCCGATCGCTCGACCATGAACGAGCTGCGCAGCAAGTTCGGCATGCTGTTCCAGGGTGCCGCCTTGTTCGACAGCCTGCCGGTCTGGGAGAACGTCGCGTTCGGCCTGCTCGCGACCAAGCGCGTGGCAAGATCGGAGGCACGGGTGCGCGCCGAGCGGACCTTGGCCATGGTCGGGCTGGCGCCCGAGGTGGCCGGCCTGATGCCGGGCGAGCTCTCCGGCGGCATGCAGAAGCGAGTCGGCCTCGCCCGTGCCATTGCCCACGAGCCCGAGATCCTGTTCTTCGACGAGCCGACCACCGGTCTCGACCCGATCATGGCCGACGTGATCAACGAGTTGATCGTCCGCTGCGTCAAGCAGCTGGGCGCCACCGCGCTCTCGATCACCCACGACATGGCGAGCGTGCGCAAGATCGCGGACCGGGTGGCCATGCTCTATGGCGGCCGGATCGTGTGGGCCGGTCCGGTCGCGGCGATCGACGAGAGTGGCAGCCCGTTCGTCGACCAGTTCATCCACGGCCGCGCCGAGGGTCCGATCCAGGTCGGCGCCGGCACGATTCAGGGCTGATGGCCCGGCCGCAGCGCGCCTTCGTCTGCCAGAGCTGCGGTGCTGCCCACGCGCGCTGGGCCGGCCGCTGCGACGATTGCGGCGCGTGGAACAGCATTGTCGAGGAGGCGACGGCGAGCCCCGGTCCGGGCGTCGGCGGGAAGGCGCGCGGCCGGCGGCTGGATCTCGTGCCGCTCGCAGGCAGCGCCGCTCCGCCGCCGCGCGTCGCCAGCGGGATCGACGAGCTCGATCGCGTGCTGGGCGGCGGAATCGTGCCCGGTGCCGCCATGCTGATCGGCGGCGATCCTGGTATCGGCAAAAGTACCTTGATGCTGCAGGCGGCCGCCGCGATCGCGCGCACCGGCTGCGAGGTGGTCTATGTCAGCGGCGAGGAGTTGGTAGACCAGATCCGGCTGCGCGCGCTGCGCCTCGGGCTGGAGCAGGCGCCGGTCCGGCTCGCCAGCGCCACCTCGGTCGGCGATATCCTGGCCACCGTCGATCAGCCCAACGGGCCGGCACTGCTGATCGTGGATTCGATCCAGACGATGTGGATCGACGGCTTGGAGCAGGCACCGGGAACGGTGACTCAGCTGCGCGCCGCGGCCCAGGCATTGATCCGCATGGCCAAGCAGCGCGGCAGTGCCTTGATGCTGATCGGCCATGTCACCAAAGACGGTCAGATCGCCGGACCCCGCGTGCTGGAGCACATGGTCGACGCCGTGCTCTATTTCGAGGGCGAGCGTGGCCACCAGTTCCGGATCCTGCGCGCGGTCAAGAACCGGTTCGGGCCTGCCAACGAGATCGGTGTGTTCGAGATGGCGGAAGCCGGTCTCGTGCCGGTGCCCAACCCTTCGGCCCTATTCCTGGCCGACCGCGAGGAGGGTGTCGCCGGCGCCGCCGTGTTCGCCGGCATGGAGGGCACGCGGCCGCTGCTGGTCGAGATCCAGGCCCTGGTGGCACCCAGCGGGCTCGCGACGCCACGCCGGGCCGTCGTCGGCTGGGACGGCAACCGGCTGGCCATGCTGCTGGCCGTGCTCGAGGCCCGGTGCGGGCTTGTGATGAGCACGCGCGATGTTTATCTCAACGTTGCCGGTGGGTTGCGGATACAAGAGCCGGCCGCCGACCTGGCGGTGGCGGCGGCGATCATCTCCTCCGAGCTCGGCCATGCGGCGCCGCCGTCGAGCGTATTCTTCGGCGAGGTCGGCCTCGCCGGCGAGGTGAGGGGCGTGGGTCATGGTGAGGCGCGGCTGAAGGAAGCGGCGAAGCTGGGCTTCCGCCGGGCCATCATGCCGCGCACCGGCAAGGAATGGGCGGTGAGCCTGGAGGTCGATGAGCTGTCACGCCTGAGTGACCTCATGGGCGTGATCGGTGGAACCCGCCCGCACGGCCGCGCCCAGGTACCCGAGCGATGAGCGGCATGCAGCTGACGCTATTCGACGTGATCATCCTGGCCGTGATCGGGCTGTCGGCGCTGGCGGCGTTCACGCGCGGCGCCGTGACCGAAATCCTGGGGCTGGCCAGCTGGGTCGGCGCCGTGATCGTGGCGTTTCTGGCGCTGCCGTATGCGGTGCCCCTGATCCGCCCCGTGGTGGCGGGCGAGACCCTGGCGGACGGGGTGGCAGCGGTCGGCGTGTTTCTCGTGGCCTTGCTGGCGCTGAAGCTGCTGACGGGGATGATTGCCAGCGCGATCTCGGCCAGCGCTCTCGGGCCGCTGGACAAGGTCGCCGGATTGCTGTTTGGCGCCGCGCGCGGTGCGGTGCTCGTCTGCGCGGCCTATCTGGTCGGCTCCTATCTGATCAAGCCGGAGCTGCAACCCGATTGGGTGCGCCAAGCTTGGCTGATCGATCCGGTTCGCAATGGCTCACTTATGTTGGAGCGTCTCCTGCCGGAAGCATACCGCCAGGACGGCCTGCGCAGGGCGCCCGTGAGCGAGCCGGTGACGGCAGGTCAGGGCTACACCGACACGCAGAGGCAGGCGCTGGACAAGCTGGTGTCACCGCAACCTTGAGGTTGGCCGCATTGACCGATCCCCGTGCCGACGATCCGTTCGACGACGACAAGCCCAAGGAGGAGTGCGGGATCTTCGCCATCTATGGCCATGGTCACGCCGCCCCTCACGCGGCGCTGGGCCTGCACGCGCTGCAGCATCGTGGCCAGGAAGCGGCGGGCATCGTGAGCTTCGACGGTACTCACTTCCACAGCCACCGCGCCATCGGCCTGATCGGCGACACGTTCAGCCGCCGCTCGGTCATCGAGGGCCTGCCCGGCCATGCTGCGATCGGCCATTCGCGCTACTCGACCACCGGCGCCAGCATGCTGCGCAACGTGCAGCCGCTGTTTGCCGACTTCGCGTTCGGCGGACTCGCCGTCGGCCACAATGGCAACCTCACCAATGCCATGCTGCTGCGGCGCCGGCTGGTCGAGGCGGGCTCCCTGTTCCAGTCGACCAGCGATACCGAGGTGATCGTCCACTTGATCGCCCGCAGCCAGGGTCAGAGCATCATCGACCGGGTGGTCGATGCGCTGCGCACGGTCGAAGGCGCCTGGTCGCTGGTGGGCCTCTACGATGACGGCATCATCGGCGGCCGCGATCCTTTGGGCGTGCGCCCGCTCGTGCTGGGTCAGCTCGACGGAGCCTGGATACTGGCCTCCGAGACCTGCGCGCTGGACATTCTGGGCGCCGAATTCGTCCGCGATATCGAGCCCGGCGAGGTCGTGGTGATCGACGCCGAGGGCGTGCACAGCCTGCGCCCATTCGCCGCCGAGCGGCGCCGCTTCTGCGTGTTCGAGTATGTCTATTTTTCGCGGCCCGACAGCGTGGTCGAGGGCATGGGCGTCTACGACGTCAGGAAGCGGATCGGCGCCGAGCTCGCGCGTGAGAGCGGCGTGCCGGCCGACGTGATCGTGCCGGTGCCGGACAGCGGCGTGCCGGGCGCCATCGGCTATGCCCAGGAGTCGGGCATCGCGTTCGAGCTCGGCATCATCCGCAACCACTATGTCGGCCGCACCTTCATCGAGCCGACCGACCACATCCGAAATCTGGGCGTCAAGCTGAAGCACAATGCCAACCGGGTCACCCTGGCCGGCAAGCGGGTGGTGCTGGTCGATGACAGCATCGTGCGCGGTACCACCTCGACCAAGATCGTGGGCATGGTGCGGGCTGCCGGTGCGACCGAGGTCCATATGCGGATCGCGAGTCCGCCGACCACGCACAGCTGCTTCTACGGCGTCGACACGCCCGAGCGCGACAAGCTCCTCGCGGCGCATAATTCCGTCGCCGAGATGGCGCGGATCATCGGCGTCGACAGTCTGGCCTTCCTGTCGATTGACGGCCTCTACCGCGCGGTCGGCGAGGCGCGCCGGGACAATGGCCGGCCGCAATATTGCGATGCCTGCTTCACCGGCGAGTACCCGACCCGGCTCGCCGACATCGAGGGCGAACTGGGCGGCGGGCAGCTGAGCCTGATGCTCGAGGAAGCTTGAGCATGGCAACCGAGGGCAAGCTGGACGGGCGCGTCGTCCTGGTCACCGGCGCCTCGCGCGGCCTGGGCGCGGCCGTGGCCGAGGCCTGCGCCGCGCAAGGTGCCAAGCTCGTGCTCGTGGCGCGCACGCGCGGCGGTCTGGAGGAGGTCGACGACGCGGTGCGCCGCCATGGCTGCGAGGCAACCTTGGTCACGCTGGACGTGACCAAGGGGGAGCTGATCGACACGCTGGGCCGCGCGCTGTTCGAACGTTTCGGGCGCCTAGACGGCCTGGTCGGCGCCGCCGCGGAGTTGGGGCCGATCACGCCGGCGAGCCATCTCGAGCCGAAGGTGCTCGAGCGGGTCATGGCCGTCAACGCCCTGGCGAACCATCGCCTGATCCGCAGCATGGACCCGTTGCTGCGGCTGTCCTCGGCCGGTCGCGCGGTCTTTATCACCGATGCCGGCCCGGGCCCGGCCTGGGCTTATTGGGGTGGCTACGCCGCCAGCAAGGCGGCGCTCGAGGCGCTGGTCCTGGCCTATGCCGCCGAACTGCGGCTCACCAAGATCCGCGCCAATCTGCTCGACCCCGGGCCGATGGCGACGCGTCTGCGCAAGGACGGCTATCCCGGCGAGCGGCCCGGCACGATGCCGCCGCCGGATGCCGCCGCCCGTGCGGTGGTCGAGCTGCTGCTGCCCGAATGCACGCGGCAAGGCGAACTCGTCCGGCTCGGTCAGTCCTTGTCGTAAGGGTTCTCGCCGTGCCGGACGTGGAAGCGGATCGGCACCCCGTCCAAGTCGAACGTATCGCGCAAGCCGGCCGCCAGGTAGCGCAGGTAGCTGTCCGGCAGCGCATCGGCCGGCTTGTTCGCGAACAGGATGAAGGTCGGCGGTCGTGCGGTCGATTGGGTGGCGTAGCGGATCTTGACCCGGCGCCCCTGCGCCAGCGGCGGGGGATGCTGCTCGAGCGCCGCACCCAGCCAGCGATTGAGCGCGCCGGTGGAGACGCGGCTGTCCCAACGGTTGTATGCCGCGACCACGGCCGGCAGCAGCTTCTCGACGTTGCGGCCGGTCAGCGCTGAGAGCGGGATGCAGGGCACGCCCCGGACATCGGCGAGCTGGCTGGTCAAGGTATGCCGGATCTCGGTCATCGCGGCGTTGGGATCCTCGATCAGATCCCACTTGTTCAGCACCACCACCAGCGCGCGCCCTTCCTGGGCGACCAGCCGGGCGATGGTGAGATCCTGCCGCTCCAATGGCATGGTGGCGTCGACCATCAGCGCCACGACGTCGGCGAATTTGAGCGAACGCAGGGTGGCGGAGGTCGAGAGCTTCTCCAGTTTGGCATCGACGCGGGCCTTGCGGCGCAGACCGGCCGTGTCGACCAGCTCGATCGTGCGGCCCTGCCAGCTGAGCCGGATCGACACGCTGTCGCGCGTCAGGCCGGGCTCGGGGCCGGTGAGCATCCGCTCCTCGTCGATCAGGCGGTTGACCAGCGAGGATTTGCCCGCATTGGGCCGGCCGATCACCGCCAGTCGCAGCGGTCGTGTCTCAGGCTCGGCTGGAGCGGGCTCGTCCGATGCCCCGAGATAGGGCTCCAGTGCCGCCAGCAGATCGGGGATACCGTCGCCGTGCTCCCCGGAGACCGGCATCGGCTCACCCAGACCCAGCGCCCAGCCCTCGGCCGCCTGGGATTCCGCGAGGCGCCCCTCGCATTTGTTCGCCAGCAGCAGGATGGGGCGGTTCTGGCGCCGCAGCTCCTCGGCGATCTCCTGGTCGGCGGTGGTGACACCGCTGCGGGCATCGACCACGAACAGGCCGACATCGGCTTCGGCCAGGCCCTGCATCGCCTGCAAATGCAGCCGGCCGGCCAGACTCTCGGCCGAGCCCTGCTCGAGGCCGGCCGTGTCGATGACGCGAAATTCGATCGGGCCGAGCTTGCACACGCCCTCGATCCGGTCACGCGTCACGCCTGGCGTGTTGTCGACGATCGCCCGACGGCGGCCGATCAGCCGGTTGAACAGCGTCGACTTGCCGACATTGGGGCGGCCGAGAATGGCGACGGTGGGGAGGCTCACGGCATCACCTGAACGCGAGCAGATCGCCCGCGTCGGTCAAGTAGTAGACGGTACCGTCGGCCACGGCTGGTGGCACGCTCACGGAGCTGCCGGCGGCGGTCTTGCCCAGCACCTCGCCGGTGTAGGGCGAGACGCTGATGACCTCGCCCTCCGAGCTTGCGACCAGCAGGCGATCGCTGACCAGGATCGGTCCCGTCCAGCGGATGCGCCGGGAGTCGGGATTGTCCGGCTCGACCAGCTGGGCCAGCGGGCTGACCCAGCGGACGCGGCCGCCCTGGAGCAGCATGCAGACCAGCTCGTTGCGCTCGGTCAGCGCGTAGAGGAAATTGCCCGCGACCCACGGCGTCTGGGTCGAGGTCACGTCGGCCGTCCATTCGCGGTCGCCCCGCGCCAGGTCGAACGCCGCCATCTCGCCGCTGGCGCCGGCCACGATTACCCGGCCCTCGACGATCACCGGATCGCCGACGATGTCCGAGATGGCGCCGATCGCCAGCGTCCGGCGTGGCCGCAGCACCGTCTCGTTCCATAGCGGCTGGCCCGATTGCAGGGCCAGCGCCACGACCTCCCCGGAGGCATAGGCGGCGACCACGATCTCGTCGGCCGCTGCGGGCGCGGCGCCGCCCAGCATGCCCGCCTGCTCGAACTGTCCCGCATGCTGCCAGAGCACGTCGCCCGTCGCCCCGTCCAGGGCGAAGGTCTGGCTGTCGGCGGTCGGCACCAGCACCTTGCCGTCGATCACGGTCGGTGCCGCCCGAATCGGCGCCCGCAGCTGGCGCCGCCAGATTTCGTTCCCGCTTACAGCTTCGAGCCCGAACACCATGCCGTTGCCGGTGGCGGCGTATACCCGGCCGTCGGCGATCGCCGCCGCTCCGCCCGACAATCGGTCGACGCGCTCGACGTCATCCGGAGCGAAGCGCCACAGCTTCTTGCCGTCCGCCGCGGCGACGGCCGCGACCTCGCCATCGGCGTCTACCGTGACCACGCGGCCGTCGGCGACCACAGGCCCGGCGAGGAGCAATGATCCACCACCGGCCCCGGCGCCGATGCTCGTGCGCCACGCGACCACGATGGTGTCGGCTGCCGCCAGATGGTGCATGGCGTGGGTGGCGCTGCCGCCGGACTGCGGCCAATCCGGATTGCGCTGCGGTGGTGGCAGGGTGATATTCAGCGTGGCGATCCGGGGATCGGCGCTGAGTTGATCCTCGATCAGCAGGACGGATTTGCGCTCGCCGGGCAACGGTGGCGTCGGCGTCTCACCCAGCCAGGTACCTTCGCCGCAGGCAGCGAGGCCGGTCGTCGCGGCGGTCGTCAACAGGAGGCGACGCCGGGACTGGCGCGTCATGAACCGGCCGGCGGTACGGTACCGCCGATCGCCTGCAGCAACTCGGCGGCCCGCTTCTGCTGCGAGGGCGGCACGCCGACTTCGACGCTCAGCTCCTGCAAGATGGGTCGGGCCTTGTCCAGCTCGCCCGCGCGGATCGCGGCCAGCGCCAGGAGCTCACGGGCCGGATTGCGCCAAGGTGCTCCAGCAACGGCCAGCGGCTCGAGCGTGCGCGTCAGATCGGCCGGATCCGCGGTATCGAGCTGACGTTCGGCCGCCAGCAGCAACCCGAGGTCACCCAGAAGCGGGGCGTCCGGCTTGGCGCCGGCCAAGCTATCGAGTGCTGCCACGGCCCCCGCCTCGTCCTTTGCCGCGAGCTTCGCCTGCGCCTCTTTCAGCCGCGCCAGCGCCGCGAAGCCGGTCTTGCCGTCGGCTGCCAGGGCCGCGAACTGCTCGGCCGCCTCGCCCTGGCGGTCGGCCTTGAGCGAGGCATCGGCGGCGGCGAAGCGCAACGCCTCGGCCGCCCGTTCGCGTGCGTGCCAATGATCCCAGGCGACCTTGCCGGCGGTGCCGGCGATGATCGCCACGGCGAGGGCTACGACCAGAAAGCCGTAGCGATGCCAAAGTCTGCCGAGCTGGTCGCGCCGCAGATCCTCGTCGACCTCGCGGATGAACTCGTCCGATTTCACGCCTGATCCCTTAAGGGTAGATCAGCTGTCATTTTATGAAGCTGTTGCGCGACGGCGACGGCCGGCACGGGCGAGCGCGATTACCTATGGGGTGCGCCCACCTTTGGCAAGGCCGCGCATCTCGGCTACCGTTGGGCTGGCCATGCCCGGGAGGAGATCATGCCGCGTCTCTTCATCGCCCTCGAGCTCCCGGAGGAGGTGACTGCCGGCCTGGATCGGCTGTGCGAGGGCCTGCCCGGCATGCGCTGGACGGAGGCCGAGCAGTTCCATCTGACACTGCGCTTCATCGGCGACGTCGCGCAGGGCACGTTCTACGAGATCGGTGAAGGCCTGGCGGGAGTCCTTCACGCGCCGTTCGAGCTGGCGCTGACCGGCCTCGGCCAGTTTCCGCCGCGCGGCGCCCCACACACACTGTGGGTCGGCGTCGAGGACAGGGCTCAGGGAATGGCCGGCCTGCGCCGCCGCATCGAGCGGGTGCTGGCAGAGGCCGGCGTCGCGCCTGAGCGGCGCAAGTTCACGCCGCACGTCACTCTGGGCCGCTTTCGCGCCCCGCCCCCGGAGGGGCGGTTCGCATCCTACCTGTTCGGCCGCAACCTATTCCGCACGCAGCGCTTTCCGGTCAGCAGCTTCAGGCTCTACAGCAGCCAGCTACGGCCCGAGGGTTCGATCTATACGCTCGAGGCAGACTACGACTTCGTGACCGGCGCGGCCGAACGGGTCTAGCCGTCGATTGAGGGGCGCTTCGGACTGGGCGGCACTACCGGGTATTCGCCTCCGAGGCAGACCCAGCAATGTAAAGTCGAAGCGAGTACTGAACGACGAAAAGGCCCCGAGCAGGTACTCGGGGCCTCGATGTCAGGCCGCCGAGGAACATCCCCTCGGCAACCGTATCGACAGCGTGGGTTAGGCCGCGACTGCCTTCAGCTCGCTGACCGTGGCCTCGGTGCGCTTGGTCAGCAACTCGGCGACCCGCTTCTGAGCGGCGACGGTCAGATCCACAACCTCCTTGGCGACCGCGACGGCCTTCTCGCCGGCGGCCTTGACGGTCTCGGCCTTGGGGAGTTGCTTGGCGGCGAAGGCGGCCTTGGTATCGGCAAAGCTCTGCTCGACATAGCCGTACTGAACCTTGGCGACCGCTTCGGCGGCGCCGAGCAACACGGTCTGCGCCTCATGGGCAGCAGCCAGATTGGCCTTCTGCGCCGCAAACAGCGCGTCGAGGTCGAACTTCGGGAACTTGAACTCGGTGGTGGGGAACGTAGCGGTCTTGGCCATCGGATGCATCCTTTGTTTGCTGCACTGCACAAGAGAATGGTGCGTCGCGATACACGCTTCAAGAGGCTTTTGCACTGCAGCAGGATGTTGTTAGCCGCGACAGGCTGACGCGGCTCGCTAACCGCGGCGGTCCGGGTTCCGGGCGCCATACAGCCAGCCGGCGACAAAGCCGCCGGCATGCGCTGCGTAGGCGATCGGGCTGTCATGGAAAGCCAGGAGGCCGATCAGGTTGAAGCCGATGAAGAACAGGCCGTAGATCGCGACTGCCCGGTCGAGATAGCCGAACCCGCGGTGCGCGCGGATCTGACAAAGCGACCAGCCGATCAGTGCGGCGACCGAGGCGGAGGCGCCGATCAGGGCAGCGTCGCCGCCGGTGGCGAGCTGTATCGCGGTGTGGGCGGCGGCCCCTGCGAAGGCGCCGAGCAGCAGCAGGAGCAGGAGTGCAATTGGTCCGTCACGGCGCTCGACCAGAGGGGCCAGAATCACCAGGCCCATGAGATTGCCCACGAGGTGCATGGCGCTGCCGTGCAGGAAGCCGTAGCCGGCGGCACCGGCGATCCAGCCCAAGGGTGCGGCGAGCGGATCGAAATACAGCCACTCGAAGGTGAGTTCGCGCCACGCGGGCACCAATCCCGCCAGGAACACCAGGATCACGATGGCGGCGACGAACTTGGTTGCCGGCGGCAGGTTGACGATCGGCGGCTGCTGACGGTGGCGCAGATTCTGTCGGCGGATCAAGTGCGGCATCTCCGCTCGGGCTGGGCAAAAGGATGTGGTGGCGGTGGGTCGCAGTGCCTAGCCGCAATGGGTCAGAACACCGCCGCGGTGCCGGTCGGACTCTTACTTTGCCGGCGCAACAGTGCCCGGCAACCCATTGCGTTACTTGGCCCGCTGCAGGGCGGTCGAGACAGAACCGGGACGGATCACGAGCAATGTCACGGCGTTCGTTCCGCGCTAGCTGTGTCCGGACCAAGGAACCGCGCGATCTCGTCGATCGCTTGCTGCGCCTCATCGACCAGGCCCGCCATTTGCAGGAAGCCGTGGATCATGCCCGGGTAGCAGGCGTAGCTTACCGCCACCCCGGCGGCATCAAGCTTCTCGGCATAGGCCGCGGCCTCGTCGCGCAGGCTGTCATACTCGGCGGCGATGATCAGCGCCGGCGGCAGGCCCGCCAGATCCTCGGCCCAAAGCGGGGAGAGCAGCGGGTCGCGGGGATCGATGCCGACGCCGAGATATTGGCGGTAGTACCAGGCGAGGTCAGCGCGCGGCACTAGGCACTCGGTCTCCGCCATCGCGATCGAGGGGTATGCGAGGGTGAGGTCGGTGACCGGCTGCAGCAGGACCTGCCGGCTGATCGGCACCCCACCCTGCGTGCGTGCGAGCCGGCAGACGACCGCGGCGAGGTTGCCGCCAGCGCTTTCGCCCGAGACGGCGAAAGCGTGGCCGGTGGCCTCAAGCTTGGCGGCATTGGCATGGGCCCACGCCGTGGCGGCCCAAACATCGTCCAGGGCCGCGGGGAATGGGTGCTCGGGTGCCAGCCGGTAGCCGACGGCCACGACCAGGCGGCCGGTCGTCGCGGCGAGCCGGCGGCAAAACGCGTCGGCCTCGTCGAGGCCGCCCTTCACCCAGCCGCCGCCGTGGTAGTACATCAGCAGCGACGGGGTCTGCGGGCCTTCCGGGCGGTACAGGCGGACAGGCACGCTGCCGCTGCCGGTCCGGACCGCCCGGTCCACGACGCTGGCCACCGCGACCGCCTCGCCCGTCATGGAAGGGACCCACAGCTTCGCGAACTCCGCCCGCACGGTGGCGATCGGCTGCTGCCATTGCTGGGCTGTGGTGTGGGCGAGCTTGCCCGCGATCAGCTCCGCGAGCCGTAGGTTGAGCGGCACCGCGTCGCCCAGCTCAGGCGGCGCGGTAGAGCCAGGGCGCGTCGGTGCGCTGCCGCTGCTCGAATCCGTCGATGCTGGCCGACTGCTGCAGGGTCTGGCTGATCTCGTCGAGCCCGTTCAGCAGCTTGTGGCGATGACTCGGGTCGAGGTTGAATGGGATCGGCTCGTTGCCCATCGGTCGGTGGATCAGGTGCTGCTCGAGATCGACCGTGAAGGTGGGATCGGTCGCGACCTCGGCCTCGTGGATCAACAGATCGACCTCGTCCTTGCCGAGCACGATCGGCAGAATGCCGTTCTTGAAGCAGTTGTTATAGAAAATGTCGGCAAAGCTGGGCGCGATCACGCAGCGGATGCCGAAATCGAGCAGGGCCCAGGGCGCGTGCTCGCGCGAGCTGCCGCAGCCGAAATTCTCGCCGGCGATCAGGATCTGCGCGTTGCGCCACGGCTCGCGATTCAGGATGAATTCGGGATTTTCGGTGTCGCCTTCGCGGTAGCGCATCGACTCGAACAGCGCGACGCCCAGGCCGGTGCGCTTGATCGTCTTCAGCCATTTGGCTGGGATGATCTTGTCGGTGTCGACATTGGCCATCGGCAGGGGGGCGGCGATGCCGGTGAGTTTGGTGAACGGCTGCATGGCGGGGCTCGTCTGACTAGGCTTGGCGAAGTGGCTCGTGGGCACCCTTATGACGGGATCCGGCTTACATCACCAGCATCGTCTACCCCCGACATGATGTCTGCCGAGACGGATTGACCTGACAGGTTTCGGCTTCGCTAGGTCGGCAAGGCGACGCTCACCAGTGCTGCCCAGTTCGGCTGTTCCACGACCGGCGGCGTGAGCATTGGGCGCGCGCCCATCCACGGACGCGCTGCATCCGACCTATAGATGAAGCCGAGACCGCAACTCCGACCATTCCCATCCGCGGACAGCGCGCGGCGATGGAGAAGGTCATGGGAGGGCGCCCTCGGTCGAAGTGAAGGGAAAGCCGCGGCGCTCCGCAAGCGCGGCAATGGTGGAGGCAACTCCGGGGATTTGATTGTTTCGAGGCGCGCACACGCGCGAAACGTCGACGCATTCGACGATGCAGCCGCGCGTACCTGGAGAGACGGGTTTCATCTTCTGATGTGAGCGCGCACGGAATTCTTCCATGCGCCTGCGCACTACTACCTTGCTGCCAGATCGCGCCGACGCAGCGCCGCTCACTTAGAAAACGTGGTGCCGCAGGAGAGACTTCGAACTCCCGACCCGCGCATTACGAATGCGCTGCTCTACCAACTGAGCTACTGCGGCTACTCTCGGCCCGAGGGGACTACCCGATCGGGCCGGTATCGTCAACGCGGGCAATCAGGCGGCGGGCTTGACTGCATCCGCCATGGGCGCCGTCGCCTCGTCGCGTGGCAGGATATAGGTGGTCTCCGCTGTGCCGACCATCGTCGCGAGCCGAGGCGGCGCCGTCCATTGGACCGCATCGAAGCGGCCGCTCGGCGCGAAGGGCTGCCAAGCGGGAAGCACCTCGCCGGTATCGTCGCAGACCCAGGCGCGATCTGGCTCGGCGTCACTTGCCTTCGCCAGCCAGGCCTGTGCCTTGACGCCATCGCCGGACAGGCGCTCCACCTCGGCCAGGAGCCGGTAGACGCGTGCCGTGCGCCCGCCTGCTTCGGCGGCCTCGAGGCGGGCGCGGGCCGTATCCCAGTCGCCGGCCTGCATCGCCAGTTCCGCCTGCAGCACCAGCGTCTCGGTGTCCGACTTGGCGAGTGGCGCCAGTCTGCTGTCGACCCGCTGCATCCGCTTGGCCGGCGTCTCGTTGGGGTCGAGTTGGGCGTAGGCGCGGGCGATCTCGGGGTGTGGCCGGGCACGCCACGCATTCTCCAGCAACTGCAGGGCCAGGCGTCGGCGTTGCTGCTGCATCGCCAGCTCGGCGCCGAGCACTGCCGCGGGCGCGAACGCGGGTTCGGCCTTGACCGCCTTGCGCGCCTGCACCAGGGCGTCGTCAAGGCGATCCTCCTGGCGCAGCCGGGTCGCCATCATGTGATGTGTCACGCTGCGCTTGTGGCGCGCTTGACCGTCATCCAGCAGCCGCTGCGCCTGCATCTCGGCCACCAGCGGCAGCGCCTCGTCCCACTTCTCCGACCGTGCGAGCAGGTCGAAGAGCGTGTTGAGCACCCAGGGCGTGGTCGGGCTGCGCCGGTAGGCACGTCGCGCCAGGGTCAGGGCTTCGTCGTACTCACCGGTCTTCATGCTCTGCGCGAGGAGGCCTCGCAGCCCGACAAATTCCGCATCGCGCCGGTCCAGCATCTGGCGGAACTTGAGATGCGCCACCTCCTCCTTGCCCTCGATCTGCGCGGTCTGGGCGGACAGGAGCAGCAAGCTGCCATTGTCAGGCAGCAAGCGTTCGGCCTGCTTATGGTGCGAGCGCGCGGCGGCGAGGTCGCCGGCGGCGGCGGCCATCAGGCCGCGGGTCAGCTCCTCGTAGCCGCGCACCTGCCGCTTGTGCCGGCTGCCGGTGCGCCAGCGCGACGGCAGCCCCAGGAGCCAGCGCAGCAGCTCGAATGCGAGCACCACGATAGCGGCGAACACGATCAGCACGGCAATCACCGTGCCGACGCTGAGGATCAGCTCCCGGTCCAGCCACTGAACCGCCACCGTGCCGGGATGGTTTACCACCCAGACAGCCGTCCACGCGAGCACGCAGGAGACGACGAGAAAGAACACCAAGCGAAGCATCAGGGTCGGCTCCTTCGCGAAACGCTGCGCTCAGCCCTGCTGGGCGAGGATGGTCTTGACCTGCTCAAGCAGGGCGCCGACGGCGGCGGTGGCGTCCAGTCGCTCCCGAGCGCCGGCGACCCAGGCCTGGGCCGCCGCGTTGCCCTGATCGGCCAGCGGCTGCAGGGCGGAGATTGCCCCCGCCAGATCCTGATTCAGCAGGGCCTGGGTCGCACCCTGGATGGCATTCTGACCGGGCACCGCCTCGGCGTCGGCCGCATGCAGATTGACCAGGCCTTCGAGGTTCTCGCGGGTGCGGGCCAGCCAGTCGTCAGCCGGCGTCTGGGAGACGGGCGTGAGGGTCTGCTCGATGGTGCCGAGCTGTTTGGCAAGTGCCGCGAACGTCGGCACGCCGATCGCCGCCAGCGGCTTGAGCGTGTCGACGACGCCCGTGATCGCCGGGTCGCCTTGGGCGAGCTCGGAAACGATGGCGATGGTCGGTTGGAACGGCTTGCCGGAATCCAGCGCCTCTTCCAGTCCGTGCGCCGCGATCGACAACCCGACACCGCGCTCGCGAGCGGCGTCGAGCGCGGTCAGCCGGCCGGTGACCTCGGTGAGGCGCTGCTCGAGATCGGTGCGCACGCCGGTCACCTTGTTGCCGGTGTCCGCCAGCGCCGCCAGCTGCTGCTGGTCGGCCTCCTCCTGCTTCGCGACCTGATCCTTGAGCGCCAGGAGCTCGCGCTGCTGCGCGTTGACCTCGTCCAGCCGCTTCTGCGTCGCGTCGACCACCGTACGCAGCGCCGCCGACTGCTGATTGCCGGCCTCCAAGCTCTGCGTCACCATCTGCTCGACGCGCGCCAACGCCGCCGCCACGCTCTGCGTCGCGGCATCCACGCTCGCTTGCTTCGCGGCGATGTCGGCGACCGTCTTCTTGTCGACCACGTCCGCCGGCTGCGCCTGCTCGACCTCGACCAGCTTGGCGTTGACCGCCTCGAGCCGGCCGATCACCTCCTGGCTGGCGGCGCGAAAGCTGTTGCTCGCCTGCTCGACATTGGTCTTCAGCTCGCCGGTCGCGGCCTCCTCGGTGGCGACGCGCTCGGTGATCTTGGCGAGCGACGTGTTCGTGTCGTCGAGCGTGGTCTTGAGCCCGCCGAGGTCGCTGCCGAGCTTGTCCAGCCCGGCATTGGCCTGTTCCAGCTTGCCGTCGAGCGCAGTCTTCGCAGTGTCGAGATCGCCACCAAGTGCGCCCAGGTCGGAGGTGACCTGCTCGAGCTTGCCGTCGAGGCCCTTCACGCCGGCCTGCGCATCACTCGCGGCGGCTTCTACCCGGTCGAGGCTGGTTTTGATCGGCCCGTGTTCGGTGGCGTACCAGCCGCCGCCCAGGACCATGGCAGCTCCACCGAGCAGGCCGCCGATGAGCCCCGGCACGAATCCGCCGCGGCGTGGCGGTGGGTCTGCGGGAGCCTGGTACCGCTCGGGCTCGACCGGGATCGCGGCGTCGGGCACCGCAGCCGCGCTGTCCTCGTGCTGGGTCATCACCTCGTCCCTCAATCTGTCCGCATGCTCACCCGACGGATCGGCCGTGACCGAAGTCACCGTGCCCGTGCCGGATCCGGCGATCTCTTCGAAGTCGACGGTCTCATAGCTCGCCGGCACGTCCGAAGCCGCGGCATCTGGCGGGGCCGTGTCGCCGGCACTATCCGGAGCCGGCGGTGGGCGCGGTCCGGTGCGGTCGTTACGCCTGCCGCGCGCCATGCCGCGGACCTCCCTCAGTTGCTGCTGCCAATGGCTGCCGTCTCGCGCGGCGCTTCGCCGGTTGGTGCTGGCCGCTCGCGCCAGCCCGCCGACGGTCGGAGTCGGGTACCATCTTCATGCCGTGCCAGCAAGGCAACGCAGCACGGCATTTTGTTCGCGCGCATCCGCGACGCGGATTTCCCTGAATGCGAGTTGGGCCAGAGGTGCGGCCACGGCTTCGCTCAGACAGACCGCCAATGTCGCCGCCAGGCAGTCGGCGAGCCCCTGTCGCGTGATCAGCTGCGCCCAGACGGCGGCGCTGCGCGGCGAATAGAACAGCGCTGCGCCCAGTCGCCGATCCGATATCGCGGCGGCGGCAGCCGGGGCGAGCCGGTCGGCGGCCACGGCCTCGTAGACCGCAGCGCGCCGATAGCGGTAGCCGGCCGCCACCAGACCAGCCTCGAGCCCCTCGCGGACGTCCGCACCGGACAAATGCAGGATCACCCCGGCGGCCGGTCCGATGCGACCCATGATCAGGGTCGCCAGCGCCTGCCCGTCGCCGCTCGCGACGTGTACCGCCATGCGTCCGGCAGCCTGTACCGCTGCGGCCGTGGCGGTACCCACCGCGAACACCGGCACGGCCGGATCGGTCCAGGCCAGCGCTGGCGCTGCGTTGGCACTGGTGATCGCTACGGCGGCCACGCGCTCGGTTGGCAGTTCGGGCGGGGGCAGGGGGCGGATCGCAAGCACGGGGTCGATCAATACCTGGTGGCCCAAAACCTCCAGTGCCCGAGCCGTGGCCGCGGCCTGCTCGTGCGGGCGGGTGACCAGCACGAGCATGCGGTCAGGCCGAATAGAAATCGGCGCCGAGGCGGGCGCGGATGGCGGCGCCGGTCTCCAGGCCGAGGCTGGCCGCATCGACGGCCGGCCCCTCGGCTTCGATCCGCTCGACCACCCGACCGTCGGGGCTGGCGACGAGGCCACGCAGCCGCAGCCGGTCACCGACCAGCTCGGCGAGCGCCGCGATCGGCGTGCGGCAGGAGCCGTCGAGGACGGCGAGGAAGGCGCGCTCGGCGGTGACCCGGGTCATCGTCGCGGCGTCGCCGATCTGTGCCAGCGCCTCCAGCACCAAGTCGTCGCCGGCCCGGCATTCGATGCCGATTGCACCCTGCGCCACCGCTGGGAGCATCTCCTCCGGCGCCAGGGCAGCCGAGACCACAGCCTCGAGCCCGAGCCTGATCAGCCCGGCCATGGCGAGGAAGGTCGCCTGCACTTCGGCGGCATCGAGCTTGCGCAGCCGGGTCTGCACGTTGCCGCGGAGTGGCACGACCTCGAGGTCGGGACGCACCGCACGCAGCTGGGCGGCGCGACGCAGCGATGCGGTGCCGACGACGGCGCCGTGCGGCAGCTCCGCGATGCTGCGCGGCCCACGCGCGATCAGCGCGTCGCGCGGGTCGGCGCGCGACAGCAGCGCGCTGATCACCAGACCGTCCGGCAATGCCGTCGGCATGTCCTTCATCGAATGCACGGCGATGTCGAGCGAGCCCACTAGCAGCCCGGCCTCGATCTCTTCGGTGAACAGCCCCTTGCCGCCGATCTCCGCCAGCGTCCGGTCCTGGACGCGGTCGCCCTGGGTGCTGACCACGACGATCTCGACCGCCGCGTCGTCGGCCAGGGCCGGGACCGCCGCGGCCAGCGCCGCCTTGACCATGCGCGCCTGGGCCAGCGCCAGTGGCGAGCCGCGGGTGCCGAGGCGGAGCGGCAGTCGCAGCGTCATGGCCGGTTCTCGTGCATTGGGCTAGACATTGGGCTCAACACCTGGAGGTGACGGTGCGGGACGGCGGGATCGTGCTCGGGATCGAGACCAGCTGCGACGAGACCGCGGCGGCGCTGGTCCGTGCCGATCGGCATGTCCTCGCGGCACCCCTGTTCTCCCAGCTCGCCGAGCACGCTCCCTATGGCGGCGTGGTGCCGGAGATAGCAGCCCGCGCCCATGTCGAGAAGCTCGACCTGCTGGTCGCCCAGGCCATGCGCGAGGCCGGCCTCGGCTTCGGTGATCTTGCGGGCGTCGCCGCCACGGCCGGTCCGGGTCTGATCGGCGGCCTGATGGTGGGCCTGCTCACGGCCAAGACCGTGGCCCTCGTCCACGACCTGCCGCTGGTCGCGGTCAACCATCTGGAAGCGCACGCGCTGACCGCCCGCCTCGTGGCGGATCTGGAGTTTCCCTACCTCCTGCTGCTGGTCTCGGGCGGGCACTGCCAGCTGGTCGCGGTGGAAGGCGTCGGCCACTACCGGCAGCTCGGCACCACGATCGACGATGCGCTGGGCGAGGCGTTCGACAAGGTCGCGAAGATGCTGGGGCTGGGCTACCCCGGCGGCCCGGCGGTCGAGGCGCTGGCGCGGGGCGGCGATTCGCGTCGATTCTCGCTGCCGCGGCCGTTGCAGGGCACCAAGAGCTGCGATTTCTCGTTCTCGGGTCTGAAGACGGCGGTGCGCCACCGGATCCTGGCGCTGGGCGCGAGTGCCGGCGAGGAGCAGGTCATGGCCGACCTCTGTGCCGGCTTCCAGGCCGCGGTCGGCGACGTGCTGGTCGACCGGTCGGTGCGCGCGATGCGGCTGCTGCGGGCGGAGCAGCCGGCCTGCCGCACGCTGGTCCTGGCGGGCGGGGTGGCGGCCAACCTGTTCCTGCGCGCACGCCTGGAGCAGGCCGCCGCCGCCGAGGGGCTGGCACTGATCGCGCCGCCGCTGGCCCTGTGCACGGACAACGCGGTGATGGTCGCCTGGGCCGGCATCGAGCGGCTGCGGCTGGGCGAGGTTGACGATCAGGGCGTGGCGGCACGGGCGCGCTGGCCGCTGGACGAGCTGGCTCCGCCGCTTGCCTGAGGCGGCCGGTGGCGATTGTGCCGATTGTGCGTTCCCGCATCCTGGAGACCGGCGATGCCGATGTGTTCGGCCTCGGCGGCACGGGCGTGCGCGGCCATGGACTGGACGGCCCTGGCGTCGCCGGCAGCGCGAAGGCGAGCCGCGGCGGCGTGTTCGCAACCGACGACCAGGCGCAGATCAATCCCGTGCCCCGGCCCGTCCGGACAAGCTGTCCGCGGGCTCGTCGGTGACGCCCACCGCCATCTCGCCCGGCGAGCTCGAGCGCGGCGTCGTCTCCCTGCCGCGCCGCGGCCGACCCGGCGACCTGATGACCCTGATCGGCGATGCGCGGCTGTGCACGCTCTGGTTCTGCGTGCGCGGGGCGGACGACGGTGGGCCGGCGCGCTGGGCGCAGGTGCTGCTCGGGCCGGAGTTCCCGGGCCGGGCGTGAGCCCGGCGATCGGGGCTGGCGGCGGTGCCTCGATGCGTGCAGGTTCCTGCCGGCGGGGCGGCGGCCCTGCGCACCCGCCTTCGGATCAGCCCGACCGATGCTCTATGATGTCTTCAAGCTGTTGCACGTGGTCGGCGTCGTCGTGCTGGTGGGCAACGTCACCGTCACCGCGTTCTGGAAGGTGTTCGCCGATCGCACCGGCGAGCCGCGACTGATCGCCCATGCCCAGCACATGGTCACGGTGACCGACTGGGTGTTCACCCTGGGCGGCATCGTGCTGATCTATGGCGGCGGTTTCGGCGCCGCCCTGGTCGCCGGGCTGGACCCGTTCGAGCCGGGCTGGCTGCTGTGGGGGCAGCTGCTGTTCGCGGTCTCCGGCGTGATCTGGCTGGGCGTGCTGGTACCGGCTCAGATCCGCCAGGCAAGGCAGGCGCGCGCCTTCGCGGCCGGCGGCGCGATCCCCGAGGCTTACCGGCGCGACGGCCGGCGCTGGCTGGTCTGGGGGATCGTCGCGACCGTGCCGCTGGTGGCGGCGATCTGGGTGATGGTGGCGAAGCCCTGAGGGGGGCAGGGCCTTGACGGGCCGTGCCCGGCCAAGGCAATTGCCGCGGAAACCGGGAGCGCGGGGGTTCTATGCAAGGCGAGCGCAGTCTGCTGATCAGCGTCCTCTGGCGCGTAGCCGTGATGCTGGTCCTGTTCAATCCGGTGGCCTCGCTGTCGCAGTGGATGCTGGCGAGCTGGCAGGTCAGGCCCGGCATCGTGCTGATCGTGATGGCGGTGGTGGCGCTGGTCCTGCTCTACATGCTGAGCCTCGCGCGCGAGTTCCCGGGCGCCACGATCGTGGCCGCGCTGGCGCTGGCCGCGATCCTAGTCGGCTGTGCGTTGCAGGGCTGGATCGACCCGACCGACATCTATTTCTGGCAGTGGGCGGCGCCCGTTATCGGCGGCATCCTGTTCGCCGCCGGCCCGGCCTTCGCGACCATCCGCCGCCGTGAGGCCGGCATCAGCGCGACCGACGAGACGCCGAACTAGCCCCCGACCGGCGAGCTACTGGCACCAGAACTTCAGCCGCTCCTGATCGCACTCGCTATCGGTGCAGAGCTTGCTGAGCAGCATGGCATGCTTACCGCAGGTCTGGGTGGCGAGCAGCTTCGCCTCGCGTTGGGAATCGCCCCGGGGCTGCGTGATGGCCACGAACGCGCCGTTGTTCTCGGTGACCACCGGCGGAGCCGGGTGGCAGGCGGCGAGGATCAGGAGGAGGGCAAGGCCGGTGGCTGCGTGCACGCTTCGTCGCTCCCCTGCGCTCGAGGGCCGGCCGGCAGAAAGCATCGTCCCCCGTGCGACGAGGTATACGGCAGCAGCCCGGCAATGCCAGCGCCACACGGTTGACCGGGGCCGATCGAGCGGCCTATGTCGCCCAACCAGAATGCACAACGGCCATTGCGGGGAAATGCTCATGTCGCTGCCGAGAACGCCTGCGCGCCGGGCGCTGCTCACCGGTTTCGGTTTGGCTGCCGGGGCTACTCTGCTCGCCGGCTGCAGCACGAGCGCGTCCGAGCGCGACGATCTCGTCGCCCGGGCAGAGGCCGCGCGCGCGGACCTGTTCCGGCAGGTGCCCGCGGCGCGCGATGTCGCCGCCAGCTCTGCCGGCTACCTGATCTTCCCCAGCGTGACGCAGGGCGCGTTCATCTTCGGCGCGCAGTTCGGCAACGGGGTGCTGTTCGAGGGCGGCAAGGCGGCCGGCTTCTACAACATCACCGGCGGCTCCTGGGGCCTGCAGGCCGGCGCGCAGAACTTCTCGCAGGCCTACTTCTTCACGACGCCGGAGGCGCTAGCGACCTTCCACAGCACGCGCGGCCTTGAGCTGGGTGCGGGGGTCGACTTCGCGGTTGCCAATGTCGGCGCGTCGGGTGCGATCAGCACATCGACCCTGCAGAAGCCCGTGATCGTGTTCATCTATGGGCAGCAGGGCCTGTTCGCAGGCGTGAATGTGGCGGGGCAGAAGATCACGGAGCGGACCGACCGGTAGGATGCCGCTTGGAGGGAATAGCTTCAGCACTCGTTTCAGGAGAGCTGAAGGTAAGGACTCGATCGCGTACGCGGCGAGCGCGCCGGCGAGCGAGAGCAGGGTGGAGGCGATGACCGCGCTCAGTCGGGGCGACACGGTCCAGATCGCGGCAAAGTGCAGCCGTTGGCTCCGCCTCGCTTCCTGACACGGCGCGCCGCCTGACGGTAGTTGAGCGGCGTAGTGAAGTGGCTGTTTTGCTGAGGGGGTTTGGTTGCGGGGGCAGGATTTGAACCTGCGACCTTCAGGTTATGAGCCTGACGAGCTACCGGGCTGCTCCACCCCGCGGCAACCGCGGCCGGCGCGGCGGGTGCCGGGTCGGCCGGTTGGGGCATGGTGTGGTGGTGATGCGGTTGGGGAAGGCTGGCGTTGGCGCGCCCGCTGCGCGGCTTGCGGGCTGTGCCGTCAAGGGATGGTTGCTGGACCTGGCGGCGACCTACTCTCCCACGTCTTGAGACGCAGTACCATGGGCGCTTCGGGGTTTCACGGCCGAGTTCGGAATGGGGTCGGGTGGGGCACCCGCGCTATGGCCACCAGGTCGAGGAACCATCCCTTGGCCGCAGCGCGGACAAGCCGCGCAGCGGGCGCGCCGGCGCCCGGCTTTGCAGCCGGACGAGCGGGGGACGGGTAGAGGAAGCTGGCAAGCTTGATGGCATGGGCACGCTTTGCGTGCGGTTGTCGCTGGGGAGGGTCGAGGTCTATCGAGCGATTAGGACCGGTAAGCTGCGTGCGTTACCGCACTTCTACATCCGGCCTATCGACGTGGTGGTCTACCACGGCTCTCGAGCGAGACCTGGTTTTGAGGAAGGTTTCCCGCTTAGATGCTTTCAGCGGTTATCCCGTCCGAACTTAGCTACCCGGCTGTGCCGCTGGCGCGACAACCGGTCCACCAGAGGTTCGTCCACCCCGGTCCTCTCGTACTAAGGGCAGCTCCTCGCAAGTCTCGAACACCCACGGCAGATAGGGACCGAACTGTCTCACGACGTTCTAAACCCAGCTCACGTACCACTTTAATCGGCGAACAGCCGAACCCTTGGGACCTGCTTCAGCCCCAGGATGTGATGAGCCGACATCGAGGTGCCAAACAACCCCGTCGATGGGGACTCTTGGGGGTTATCAGCCTGTTATCCCCGGCGTACCTTTTATCCGTTGAGCGATGGCCCTTCCACGCGGGACCACCGGATCACTAGCGCCGACTTTCGTCTCTGCGCGGCCCGTCGGCCTTGCAGTCAGGCAGGCTTGTGCGCTTGCACGCGGCGGCTGGTTTCCGACCAGCCTGAGCCCACCATCGCGCGCCTCCGTTACTCTTTGGGAGGCGACCGCCCCAGTCAAACTACCCACCATGCAGGGTCCCGGACCCGGATGAACGGGCCGCGGTTAGACACGCAACGCTTCAAGGGTGGTATTTCAAGGTTGCCTCCACAAGACCTGGCGGCCTCGCTTCGATGGCTCCCACCTATCCTACACATGAACCGTCGCGTGCCAGTGCAAAGCTGTAGTAAAGGTGCACGGGGTCTTTCCGTCTGACCGCGGGTACCCCGCATCTTCACGGGGAATTCAATTTCGCTGAGTCGGCGTTGGAGACAGTGGGGAAGTCGTTACGCCATTCGTGCAGGTCGGAACTTACCCGACAAGGAATTTCGCTACCTTAGGACCGTTATAGTTACGGCCGCCGTTTACCGGGGCTTCAGTTCGTAGCTTGCACCACTCCCCTTAACCTTC
>CAWCSG010000002.1:0-255000 GCA_963798145.1 uncultured Alphaproteobacteria bacterium | reverse complement strand
GGGCCACCGCGTGCTTCTCCATGAACTCCGACATGTCGATGCGGACCATCGCCTGGTCGTCATCGAACAGGAAGGCGGCAATGGCCTTGCACAGCTCGGTCTTGCCGACGCCGGTGGGGCCTAAGAACAGGAACGAGCCGATCGGCCGGTTCGGATCCTGCAGGCCGGCGCGTGCCCGGCGGACGGCGCTGGCCACCGCCTTGAGCGCATCCTCCTGGCCGACCACCCGGCTGCGCAGGCTGGTCTCCATCTGCAAGAGCTTTTCGCGCTCGCCCTCCATCATCCGGTCGACCGGGATGCCGGTCCAGCGCGCCACGACCTGGGCGATGTCCTGGTCGGTGACGTCCTCGTGCACCATATGCTGCGCCTGGTCGGCCTCGGCCTGCTCCAGCGCCTTCTGCACCGCCGGCAGCTCGCCATAGGCGATCCGGCCGGCCTGCTCGAAATCGCCCCGCCGCTGGGCGGTCGCCAGCTCGTGGCGCAGCTGCTCCAGTTTCTCCTTCAGTTCGGTCGCCGAGGCGAGCTTGCCTTTCTCGGCCTGCCACTGCGCGGTCAGCTCGGAGGAGGACTGCTCGAGCTCGGACAGCTCCTTGCGCAGGCGCTCCAGCCTGTCCTTCGAGGCTTGGCCGGTCTCCTTCTTCAAGGCCCCTTCCTCGATCCGCAGTTGCATGATGCGGCGGTCGAGCTCGTCGATCTCCTCCGGCTTGCTGTCGATCGCCATGCGCTTCCTGGCCGCCGCCTCGTCGATCAGGTCGATCGCCTTGTCGGGCAGGAAGCGGTCGGCGATGTAGCGGTTGGAGAGCGTGGCGGCGGCGACGATGGCCCCGTCGGTGATGCGCACCTTGTGGTGCACCTCGTACTTCTCCTTCAGCCCGCGCAGGATCGAGATCGTGTCGTCGACATCCGGCTGGTCGACGAACACCGGCTGGAAGCGCCGCGCCAGCGCCGCGTCCTTCTCGATGTGCTTGCGGTACTCGTCCAGCGTGGTGGCGCCGACGCAGTGCAGCTCGCCGCGCGCGAGCGCGGGCTTGAGCATGTTGGAGGCGTCCATCGAGCCCTCGGCCTTGCCGGCACCGACCAGCGTGTGCAGCTCGTCGATGAACAGGATGATGTCGCCGGCGCCGTGCTGGACCTCCTGCAGCAGCGCCTTAAGCCGCTCCTCGAACTCGCCGCGATATTTGGCGCCGGCCACCAGGGCGCCGAGGTCCAGCGACAGCAGCCGGCGGTCGCGCAGGGATTCCGGCACGTCGCCATTGACGATGCGCTGCGCCAGGCCCTCGGCGATCGCGGTCTTGCCGACGCCGGGCTCACCGATCAGCACCGGATTGTTCTTGGTGCGGCGTGACAGGACCTGGATCACCCGGCGGATCTCCTCGTCGCGGCCGATCACCGGGTCGAGCTTGCCTGCGCGCGCGGCCTCGGTCAGATCGCGCGTGTACTTCTTCAGTGACTCGTAGGTGTCCTCGGCACTGGCGGTCTGCGCGGTGCGCCCCTTGCGCATCTCGTTGATGGCGCCGTTCAGCGCCTGCGGCTGCAGGCCGGCATCCTTCAGCGCCTTCGCGGCCGCGGTGTCGCTCAGCGCCAGCGCCAGCAGCAGCTGCTCCACGGTGACGAAGCTGTCGCCCGACTTCTTCGCGATCTGCTGCGCCTGATCGAACAGCCGCGCGATCTCCGGCGCCATGTAGACCTGGCCGGCACCGCCACCCTCGACCTTGGGCTGCTTGCGCAGCAGCGCCTCGACCGCCTGCTGCGCCAGCTTGGCATTGCCGCCCGAGGTCTGGATGAGGTTCGCGGCCATGCCCTCGGGATCGTCCAACAGCACCTTGAGCAGATGCTCGGGCAGGAACCGCTGGTGGCCTTCGCGCAGCGCCAACCCCTGCGCCGACTGCAAGAACCCCTTGGCCCGATCGGTGTATTTCTCGAAATCCATTGTTGTGCCCTCTTCTGTCCCTCGTGCGAGCGGACGTCCTGGCGGGACCCCGAACCTCGGGCATCCGGCCATTGTTGATTCCCATCTGGGCAAGCTCGGCCGGCACGCAAGGGCTTGAAAAGGCGACCCGGAATAATGCTGCACCGGCCACGGCGGCGCGCCGCGGGAACCATGCCGCCAACCTCTCGTTGGTTGTCCAGCAGTTATCAATGAGAGAGGTGCAGGATGGCCGATCATAGGCATGACGCGACGGCTTCGGTTCAGGGAATAGCCGACGCGGCCAAGGGAGCGGCTGAAGACGCCATGGATCAGGCGCGTGCCGCCGGAGCCGCGCTGCAGAGCGAGGCCGTAGGCTTGGCCAGCACGTTGCGACAGGGGCTGGAATCGCAGGCGGAGCAGCAAAAGCATCGCATCGCGGACCGCATCGGCCAGCTGGCCGACCGGGTGCAGCGGTCGGCCGACGATCTGCGCGAGGACGAAGCGTGGCTGGCCCGGCTGATGGAGCGTGGCGCTCGCGAGTTGGGCGGCGTGGCCGATGACATCGCGCGCAACGACGTCGCCGGGATCCTGGGCTCGGCCGAGGTTTTCGTGCGGCGCCAGCCGGCTCTCTTCGTCGGTGCCGCCGTAGCATTGGGCTTTGCGCTCACCAGGGTCGTCCGCAGCGGCGATGAGCCGGGCCGGGGTTATCCCGGTCGCGATCGCTCGGATCCGGTCGATGGACTCGGCTACTATCAGGCGGGATCGGGACGCGTTGGCGTCCGGCGCTCGGTCCCGGGCATGGGCGCCACCGAACCTGACCTATCGCGTCCGGCGGTCAGCCGATGAATCCATCTATCGACAGTCGCTCGCTGGGCGACCTGCTGCGCGATCTGGCGGGCGGGACCTCGACCTTGCTGCGGCAGGAGTTGAATCTCGCGCGCGCCGAGACCCAGGACAAGCTGCACCAGATCATCACCGTACTGGTCGCGATGCTGGGCGGCGCCCTGCTGGCTTTTGCCGGGCTGATCATCCTGCTCGATGCGCTGGTCTATGGCTTGGTCGAGGCGGGCATGGAACGCTGGCTCGCAGCCCTCGTCGTCGGTGGCGTCGTGGCGTTGGTGGGGCTGCTCGTGGCCTGGAAGGCCCAGAGCGACCTATCGGCGACGCGGCTGGCGCCAGAGCGGAGTGCGGCCAGCTTTCGCAAGGATGTCGACATGCTGCGGGAGCAGGTGTCGTGACCGAAGACACGAACGAGATCGATCGGATCGAGCGTGAGCTGGCGGCGTCGCGCGCCCGGCTCGACACTACCATTGCTGCGTTGCAGCAGAAGCTTTCGCCTGGCGAGCTGATCAGTCAGGCAACAACCTACTTCAAGGAGGGCAGTGGCATGGACCTCAGCCATACGATCGGGCGCAGCCTGCGCGACAACCCCGTCCCCGTAGCCCTGATCGGACTGGGTCTCGGCTGGCTGGCCATGTCAGGCAGCCGCCGGGGGAGCTTGGCGGACGAACTGTCCGACGGTGCCGACGACGTCATGAACGGCCGTCGCGAGTATGGCGGCGGCGCCTACCGACGGACGGCGCCCGGCCGGGTACCCGAGACGGCCGCGCACCGTTCGATGCCATATCAGTCGGGGCTACCCGGGGATCTGGGCGCGAGACTTCAGGCCGCCGGCGCGCTGCGTCGGGAGCCCGAAGAGGATGATGGCTCCTTCCAGGACCGAGTGGCGACGGCGAAGGGTGCCGTTGTCGGTGTAACGCGCGATCTGGGGGAGGCAGCCGCCGCCTTCCGAGATCGTGTCGAGCAGGCGGTCGCTACGGCGTCGGACGGTGTCCGGCGAGCCGGCCGCGACGCGATGGCGCTGGCCGGCGACGCGGGCTCTGCCGTCGGCGACGCGGCCGGTTCGCTGGTCGACCGCGGCGAGGCCAGTCTGCGCAACGTGTACGATTATGGCCGCTCCACCGCGCGGGATGTCCGCGACGGCGCCGGCGATGCGGTCCATCGCGCACAGGACCTGGGCGCACGCGCCACGGCCTACCTGCAAGAGCAGCCGCTCTTGCTGGGTGCGATCGGCGTCACCCTCGGCGCGGCGCTGGGCATGCTGCTGCCGTCAAGCCGGTATGAGCGCGAGATGCTGGGCGAGGTCCGCCAAGGCTTGCGGGACAGTGCGGCCGAAGCCGTGCGCGATGTGCGCGACCGCGCAGTTAGCGCTGCCGAGTCGGTCGTCGACACGGCGCATGAGGCGGCACAGCGCGAGGGAATCGCTGACCCGGCCGATCTCGTCGCCAGCGCCCGGGATCAGGTGGCGGACAAGGCGGGCCGGCTTCGCGGCGCCGTCGAGAAGTCGGCCGCTGCCGGTCGGCAGGCGGTCGAGCGTGAGCTGAGCTCGGACGACACTATCGAGCCCGCCAACGGAGCCGACCCGCGGCCTGCGCAGCATGACCGAAGCCGTTTCGCAGGCTGAGCCCGACCGGGCGGATGTTATCGGGCCGGGGGACCTCCCCCGGCCCGCATCGCGTGCGGCGACGGCCGCCTCGCGCCATTTCGGCCGCGACGCGCTGCATCCGATGGAGATCCCGCCCCGTGGTTGGTGGCAGGTGCTGCGTCGCGTCTGGACCGAGGCCCTCTCCGACCGGCTCTCGATCATGGCCGCCGGCTGCGCCTTCTATGCGTTGCTGGCCCTGTTCCCTGCCATCTCCGTGCTGATTTCGCTTTACGGCCTGATCCTTGACCCGATGTCGCTGGAGCATCAGCTCGAGGGCGCGCGCGGCGTGCTGCCGGCGGCCGCCTATGATCTGGTCGCGCAGCGGGTGCACGCGCTGGCGGAAAAGGGTGCAACCACGCTGAGCTGGGGCGTGGCCTTCGGCGTGGCCCTGGCGCTGTGGAGTGCGGCGGCAGGTACCAAGGCGCTGATCATCGCGCTCAACGGTGCCTACGAGGAGCGGGAGAAACGCCCGTTTCTCCGCTATCACCTCACCGCCTTGCTGTTCACTCTATGCGGCGTGCTCGGCGTGGGCGTGGCGCTGTCGGTGATCGTGGGCTTGCCGGCGCTGCTCCAGCTGGGCTGGCTCGGGCCATGGGCCCAGCTGGGCGCCAGCGCGGTCTCCTATTCGCTGCTGCTCGCCTTCGTGACGCTGGGGCTGTCCCTGCTCTATCGATTCGCTCCTTCGCGCCGCGAAGCGCATTGGCGCTGGGTAACGCCCGGCTCGGCGATGGCGGCCCTGCTGTGGCTGCTGGCCTCGTTCCTGTTCTCGTTCTACGTCGGCAACTTCGCGTCCTATGATACCATGTACGGTTCGCTCGGCGCCGTCGTCGTGATGTTGTTCTGGTTCTACCTGTCGGCCTTCGTGGTCATGCTGGGTGCCGAACTGAATGCCGAGCTCGAGCTCCAGACCAAGCGCGATACCACGTCTGGCCCCGAGCGGCCGATGGGCGATCGCGGCGCGTTCGTGGCGGACCACGTCGCGATCCCCGATTGACTCCCGCCGCAGCGCTCTTGGCCTCCCGGCGCTTTGTGCTATAGCCCTCAGCCACTCGTCGGCGGGCCGTTGCCCGCGGCGGGGCCGGCGCGGGCGTGGTGGAACTGGTAGACACGCAGGATTTAGGTTCCTGTGGCGCGAGCCTTGCGAGTTCGAGTCTCGCCGCCCGCACCAAGCCAGCAATAGATGAATGGAACGGTGACCGTGCCGTCGGGGCGGGCAGGGCACCAATTGAGGCGAGAGCGATGCAGGTTACCGAGACGGCGGCCGAGGGGCTGAAGCGGGAGTTCAAGGTCACGGTCGCGGCCAGTGAGATCGAGAGCCGGGTGCAAAGCCGGCTGGCGCGCTTGGCCAGGACCGTGAAACTGCCCGGGTTCCGCCCCGGCAAGGCACCGGTGCCGCTGCTGAAGAAGCAGTATGGCCGGTCGATCATGGGCGAGGTCCTGGAGGAGGCGGTCGACGAGGGCTCGAAGAAGACCATCGGCGACAACCAGCTACGTCCGGCATTGCGCCCGAAGATCGAGATTACCTCGTTCGACGAGGGCAAAGACCTCGAGTTCGAGCTGAAGCTGGAGGTGCTGCCCGAGGTGCCCCAGGTCGAGCTCGGCAACATCGCGTTAACCCGGCTGGTGGCCGAAGTGCCGCCCGAAAAGGCCGAGGAGGCGATCCAGAATTTCGCCCGCTCGCGCCAGAAGTTCGAGCTGCCCGATCCGCCGCGCCCCGCCATGGACGGCGACCAGTTGACCATCGACTTTGCCGGCACGATCGACGGCGTGGCGTTCGAGGGCGGCAGCGCCAACGATGTGCCGCTGCGTCTGGGCTCCAATGGCATGATCCCGGGCTTCGAGCAGCAGCTGATCGGTGCCGCGGCCGGTGAGACCCGCGAGCTGGCGGTCACCTTCCCGGCCGATTACGGCAGCAAGGACGTTGCCGGCAAAGACGCTGTGTTCACGGTCACGGTCAAGGACGTGAAGGCGCCGGTGGCCGTCACGATCGACGATGACTGGGCCAAGGAACTTGGTCTCGAAGGCGGCCTCGCTGAGCTCAAGGAGACCTTCGCCAAGCGCTTCACCGACGAGTATCAGAGCGTCAGCCGCACCCGGCTGAAGCGCGCGCTGCTCGACCAGCTGTCCGACGGCTACAAATTCCCGGTGCCGGAGGGCATGGTTGACCTCGAGTTCGACGCGATCTGGAAGCAGCTCCAGGAAGAGATGGAGCGCACTGGAACCGGCATCGCCGAGCAGGGCAAGCCCGAGGACGAGCTGAAGGCGGAGTATCGCGCTATCGCCGAGCGGCGCGTGCGGCTGGGCCTGATCCTCTCCGACATCGGCAGCAAGAACGAAATCAAGGTCGAGAACGAGGAACTGCACCAGGCCGTAATGCGCGAGGCGATGCGCTATCAGGGCCAGGAGCGCAAAGTGTTCGAGTTCTTCAAGAACAACCAGGGCGCCCTGGAGCAGCTCCGGGCGCCGCTGTTCGAGGACAAGGTCTGCGACTTCATCTTCGCGCAAGCGCAGATCGTCGAGCAGCCGGTCTCGGTCGAGGAGCTGATGAAGGATCCCGACGAGGAGGCCGAGACACCTTCCGCCGAAGTGGCACCGGCGCCAGCCGCCTGAACCCGCAATCGAGGCCGATCCGATGACGATCTTCAGCCAGCTCGTGCCCATGGTGGTCGAGCAGACCGCGCGTGGCGAGCGTGCCTACGACATCTATTCGCGCATGCTCAAGGAGCGGATCATCTTCCTGATGGGGCCGGTCGACGACGGTGTCGCCAGCCTGGTCACCGCGCAGCTCCTGTTCCTTGAGGCCGAGAACCCCGACAAGGACATCAACATCTACATCAACTCGCCGGGTGGCCTCGTCACGGCCGGCCTCGCGATCTACGACACGATGCAATACATCCGGCCGGACGTCGCCACGATCTGCGTTGGGCAGGCGGCCTCGATGGGCTCGCTGCTGCTGTGTGCCGGTGCCGCGGGCAAGCGCTTCGCCCTGCCGCATGCGCGGATCATGACCCACCAGCCGTCCGGCGGCTTCCAGGGCCAGGCAACCGACATCGAGATCCATGCGCGCGAGATCCTGTCGACCAAGCGCCGCCTGAACGAGATCTACGTCCGCCACACTGGCCAGAGTCTGGCGGAGATCGAGTCGAAGATGGAGCGCGACACCTTCATGAGCGCCGAGCAGTCCAAGGAGCTGGGCATCGTTGACGAGGTGATCGACAAGCGGCCGGCCAAGCCGAAGGGCGACTAGGCGAGGGGGAGACCCATGTCTGCACGCAGGACAGCACTCGTCTTCGACCTCGACGGGACGCTGGTCGACAGCGTCTACCAGCATGTGCTCGCCTGGCATCACGCCCTGCTCGCGACTGGCATCGAGCTCTCGATCTGGCGTATCCACCGCCGGATCGGAATGAGCGGCGGCCTGTTCATGCGCGCCCTGCTGCGTGAGATCGGCCGCGATCTGGATCTTGAGCTCGTGCAGCAGCTTCAGGATCGTCACGCGACGGCGTTCGCCGAACTATCCGCCGACATCCGGCCATTGCCCGGCGCCGTTGAGCTGTTGCGCACCCTGACCGCCCTGGGCACGCCCTGGGCCATTGCCACCAGCGGCCGGATGCGCACGGCCGGCCCCACCCTCGTGCGCCTGGGCGTACCCGAAGGCGTGCCGATCATTACCCGTGACATGGTCGCTCGCGCCAAGCCAGACCCTGACCTGTTCCTGGCCGCGATCGACCGCCTGGGCGTGCCGGCCAGCGATGTGTTCGTGGTCGGCGACAGCGTCTGGGACCTGCTCGCCGCCCGCCGCGCGCAGACCCTGGGCATCGGCCTGCTCTGCGGCGGCTACGGCACCGAGGAGTTGGAGCGCGCGGGCGCTTATCGCGTCTACGACGACCCCGCCATGCTGCTCGACCATCTCGACGAGGTCGGCGTCCGCGGCGATTGATGGCTGCGCTACTTGACCGGTGCGCCGATCAGCTCGGGAAACGCTTGCACCATGCTCACCCCGAACAGCGGCTTGTAGACTCCGTTATGGCAGGTCGCGCAGTTGACCTTGGGCGAGTCGCCTAGCGCCCCCAACCGGCTTGTCGGAAACACGCTCTTCAGCGGGTCGAGATAGTTAGCGTTCAGGTCCCGCACCATGCGGATGCCGTACCATGCCGTGGTGCGTTGAGGCGGGCTCTGTGCCCAGTCGCGAAACGCCCGGGTGTTGTGACAGTAGTCGCAGTTGACGCCGAGCGCCTGCGACATGTGCATCATCAGGGCATAGGTCCATTCCGTCTGCTTGATGGAATGGCGGTTGTCCGTCGGCAAGGCAGTGGTGCCCTGCACGCGAATATTGTTCTTGCCCTCAAGAAACGGCGTGAAGGGATCCAGCGGCAGCGAGGCGTTGCCGAGGATAGCCATTGTCGGATGGTTCTGGCCCGCGGGCTTCTGAGCGAAGCCGCCGGCCTGTTGGGGGCCGGGATTGGTGAACCAGATGTTCGGCGGCACGAGCTGGCCACGGTGGCAGGTGTAGCAGGTGACGCCGGTCTTCGCGACGTGCGCGGTCCAATCGGTGTTGATGTGGCGAACCATCTGCAGCATCCGGCGCGCCACGACCTTGGTGTAGAGCGTGTCCTCAGCGAAGTTCTCGACGTTGTGGCAGGCGGCACAGCCCTGGTCCGGCGCCACCCATTCGGTCATGTTGACCATCAATCTGGTGAATTCGCCGGCGTTGACGTCGCCGAGCACCTGCACATTCTCGTACACGGTGCTGGCCTTCGCCCCGACGTCGCCGGAATAGGGCACCAATTCTGGTATCCGGTTGGCTTCGCGCAGGGCTTCTCGGGTGCGCGGGTTGTAGACGTCGACCAGCCCGCTGCCGCGGAACCCGTGCTGGACGGTCGCTACCGGCGGGCGCTCCGACCGGAACAGGATATTGCGGCCGAACGCCACGATCTCGGACGCGGCGAGCAGGGCCACGGCACCCAATGCGCAGGAGAATCAGCCGGTTCACATACCTGCTCCCGAGGTCGGTGTCGGCACGAGATCGGCGACCGCGCAGGGGACGCCGCCGCAGGCGCGCGGCAGACCGTAAGCCTGCTCGGGGCCGGCGGTCGTCAGCCTCGGATCGTTGAGCGCTGTCCGGGCCTCGGCGCTGATCGGCAGCGGCGCCCCCGTCAGCGGGTCGGTGTAGGCGGAGAGTGACAGGATGTAGTAGGCCAGCGCCCAGCGATCCGCGTCCACGAACGAATCCCGGAAGGATGGCATCGGTGAGCCGCTCAGCCCGTTGGAGATGGTTCGGAAGATGTCGCTGACCGTCGGGCCGGACTTGAAAAGGCCGCGCGTGAGGTTCGCCGGCACGATCGGAAAGCCCCAATCGTCCTTCAACCCGGCTGCCTTCTCGCCGTCACCCTTGCCGGCCTTGCCGTGGCACTCCCAGCATTTCGCCTGCAGCCAGATCTGGCCGCCGTGCTTGACCAAGTCCGCTGTGGGCTGGGGCGGGGTGCCGATCTGGATCGGCGGGCCGGGCGGCTCGTCGACAAAGTAGAAGTAAGGGGCGGTCGGATCGGAGCGGTCGGCCGTGAGCTCGTATTTGACGTACTGCATGACCGCGAGGCGATCCTGCAATGGGAGCTCGAACCAGGCGGGCATCGCAGTGCCACGCACGCCGCGCGTGATCGTCCGCAAGAGATCGGCATCGGTCGGCAACGGCCCTTTGTTCAGGCGGAACTTGAACACGCCCAACGTAAAGTTGCGCGGCCGCTGCTTGTGGAGGAAGGTGGCGGCGACGCCGTTGCCGTCGCCCTTGATGCCGTGACAGGCGATGCAGTGATGCTCGTAGACCTCCTTGCCGCGCGCGATCCACTCTTCGGAACGCTCGAGCGCGATCATGGCGCCGTCGACCTCGGCCGGCTCGTACAGCTCGCGCCATCGCCCACGATTGGTGCCGAGCTTTTGCACATAGGCGGTGAGCGCCTGAATCTCCTTGGTTTCGGCGACCAGCTTTACGGCGTCACCGGTGAACTCGTCGTTCGGCATCCAGATCAGCGGATACTTGCCGCGTGCCGACATCGGCACGAACAGCAGGCCCTCCGCGTTCGGGGTCAGCTTCACCTGCTGGTCGCTGGCGAAATCGAACAGGCGTTCCGTGGTCGCGGACCGTTCCAGCGTCATCGCGGACGCACCGCCATCGACGAGCTTCACCGGCTCGGCGGGCGCGTCGAACAGGCCGGAAAACCCGCCCATGATCGAGCCCCGCGTCATCATCGGCGGGTTCCAGAAATGCGCGAGATGCCACTCGTCTCCGTATTTGAGCCCCTCACGTGACAGATCGGGCGCGATGCCCTTGGTCCCAAATGTGGGAGGCACGTCGTACGCGTACTCGCCCGGCTCGCTCGCCGGCCCCCAGCGGCGAGGATCGGCGCTCACCAACCCCCAGGGGCGGGTCTCGTTCTTCACCGGCCGGACATATTGCGAATGGCAGTAGGTGCAGCCACTCTTGAGGTAGAGCTGCCGCCCGGCCTCCTCGAGCGGCGTGTAGTCGGTAGCCTGAGTAGCCACCCATTTGAGCTGGCCGAGATCGGTGCGGACCACCGCGGTGACGGGCGCCTTGCTTTCGCTGGTCTGCGCCAATAGGTGGGGCGCCGCCAGAATCGGGAGGGCCATGGCAAAGCAGCACCAGCCGAGTCCTCGCAGCAGCGCGAATGCACGTGGATCCATACCTACGGCTCCATGGCGAAGGAGGGCGTGAGGGGCTCGGGCCGGACGATCATGGCCGGCAACCGCTAGCTGCCGCCGAGCGCGGGCACGACCACATCCCGGCGCAAAGCGTCGACTAGATCAGCGACGCTGGTGTCTTTCTCGAAATGCGCGATGTACTTGCCGTCCGGCCCCATCAGATAGATGAAGCTTGTATGAGCCATGAGATAGTTGTCCGGCTCCTCCGTTGGGATTTTGCCGTAGACCACACCGAAGCGGCGGCCGATGTTCGCCAGCGCGCGAGGCGTGCCCGTAAGCGCGACCAGGTGCGGGTCGAACTGCGCTGCGTAGCTCTGCAAGACCTCCGGTGTGTCCCGCTCCGGATCGACGCTGACAAACAGCGGGACCACTCGACCAGCCTTCGCCGGCGACTGCTCCGCAAGCGCGGCCAGCGCGTCGGTCATCTCGAGCAGCGTGGTCGGACAGAGGTCGGGACAGTAGGTGTAGCCGAAGTAGATCAGCAGATAGGAGCCGAGAAAGTCGGCGTCGGTGCGGCTGGCACCATACTGGTCGACCAGCTTGAACGGCCCGCCGATCTGCACGGCAGTGGCACCGCCGACGGGTGCGACGGCCAGCGCTAGCACGAGGCCGAGCATCGCCCCAAGCGAGGCGAGCCGTAGGCCCGATCGCGCGCGCCACGAACGGCCCATTCGAGCGATGCGCGGAGCGCGGGGTGCGATGGTGTCGGACTCACTCATCTTCGCGCGCGATCCCTCGAGCACAAGTCAAATCACGGTCAATGGATGGCTGGCCTGGTATTCGGCTCCGCCATCCTCGCGCCAGCGGAACATCAGGGCCGCCGACTGGCGTGCCATGAGCGGAAAGCCCAGATAGGCGTTCGCCGCGATCGCGGGCGACAGGTCGGCGGCAAAGATCGGGATTCCATTCTGAGTGCATACCATCCGGTTGATGATCCGCCGCGGGACCAGCTGACCGGTGGCGTCGACGCGCAGGCCGGTCTCCATCCGATGCGAGATCATCGTCTTGATCTCGACGATCTCGCCGCGCTGCGCGACCTCGGGAACGCTCACTCTCGGCTCGGGCACCGGCATTCCGTCGGCAGCTGTCACGCCACTGCCAGCACCGCAACCGCCTATCGCCACCTTCACGAACCGCCGCGCAAGCCACACTCGCCCATCACTCAACTCGGCGACGGCCACGACCTCCTGCCTGCCTTCGTTGAGGCGGATCCTGGACGAGACACCTGCCCGTCCGTTGGCCGGCGTGAAGTCGACGGTCGCAACGCCGGGGAACGGATTGCCTTCGGCGAACACCGACACGCGCCGCACGTGGTCGGCGTCGGTCATCGGGCTGTCGACCAGAATGCCCAGCGGGACGGTATTGCCATTCTCGAACTCGTTCGGGAGTTCGAGATGAAGATGCTCGGATTCGACCGAAGCCCTACCGTCCAACAGATCCTGGATCGCGCTGTCGACAAGGGAGGCGGCGAGTGCCGGCGGCAGAGGCCCGCTGGCCGCCACCGCCACCAAGCCGCCAGCGCTGACCCGGACCAGGTTCCTGCGGGTCATGCCGCTGCTGAAACCCGCCTGAGAGGCGGGCGCCCCAAGACCGCCAGGGCGCCCGTCCTGCATCAATGCGTGCCGGCAGCAAGTGGTGAGTTGCGGTTTGACCAAGTGATGTAGGCCTCCAGAGCCTTCATCGCCGGCCCGTCGGGGTCGATCGCCTCACCTTGGTTCGGCTTCTCGATGCACCAGTTGATCATGTCCCGAAGAGCCGCGAACTTGCTCATCTGCTCCTGCCACTTCGGATACTGGGCCGGATGCGTGTCGGCGGCATACGGGTGGCACATCGCGCAGGCCATGCCGGTGCCCGACAGCTTGACTTTCATTTGCTTCTCGGTGGCCGCGTCACCGTGAAACAGCGCATCCCCGATCTTCACCTGAGTCATGAACAACTGGTTGAATGTCTCCAGTTGGTCCCGCTCGTCGTCGGCGGCACTTGCCAGCGCCGGGGCCGGCTGCGTCATGCAGACACCGCCGGCCAAGCATAGCCCCGTCGCAAGTAGTACCCAAACACACCGTTTAGCCATTATTGCCTCCACTAGCCAGATTGTGGCCGGCCCCACGCCGGTCGAGCGTGGTCACCGATCGTCGGGGCGCTTCGAGAGGAAGGTCGTGGGGTTGTCGCTCGTGCCCGAAAACGCCGGCGTCGCCGCGAGAACCTCCTTGCGCCACATCATCCACTGGTGGTCGATCTTCTGCGTCTCGCTGTCCCAGCTGATGTTGCCCCAGCCCACGCCATCGAACGGATCGCCCGGGTTCACGCGGGCCATCGGAGTGGTCAGCTTCGGCACGCCTTCCGGCGCGTAAGGCCATGGCCAGGAGGTAGCCAGCATGCCGATCGAGCGCATGGCGCCGATCTCGTTGTACAGCACCTGATGGGTATGGCCGTGAATGTTGGTGATCCTGGTGTAGGGCTTGACGATTTCATGCACCTGACGCCAGTCACGCACCCAGAAGTTCCAGGGCGGATAGTACTCGTAGAGCGGGTTGTGGGTGAAGATGACGACCGGCTTGTCCTTGCCCCAGTCGGACAAGGTCTTGTCCAGGTAGTCGAGCTGATCGGGGCCGAGTCCCGCCCAGGCACCGGCGATGGAGCCATCGAGCCCTGCCATGGCAGCCATGCGCTCGGTCGGAGTCATCTTGCGGGCGGTCCAGTAATCCGCCACCCGGCTGACAGTGTCGAGGCCGATGAATCGCACGCCCTTGTGGTCGAAAGTCCAGGGCGACGCTCCGTATAGCTCCGTCCAGGTCTTCCCCATGTCGAGATACCAGTCGTGCTCGCCAGGGATGAAGACCTTCTTGATGTTGAGCTCTTTGATGATGTCGTTGCCGAGCCGCAGCTCCACCGGATCGCCGAGCTGGGCGAGGTCGCCGCCGAAGATCAGGAAGTCGGCCGGCGGGTCCATCGCCTGGACATCCTTGATGGCGCGAACCGCCTTGTCGACGAAACGAGTATTGACTTCCTTGGGGTAGAGATGCGTGTCCGAGATCCACGCGAACCGGAAAGACTCGGTCGCGCCGCCTTCGGCGGCGTAGGCCATGTCCATCGTGTTGATGCGCGGCAGCCAACCGGCGGTAGCGGCCGCCGCGGCAGTGCCGCCGAGCAGCGCCCGGTTGATCAGCACACGTCGCGTAATGTTGACACCCTGGTCAGCCTGTACGCCGGGCTGCCAAAGCGTGCGCCGCATGTCGCGCCGCGCCTTCTGGAAGTCTTCCGACTCCAGCAACTTGTCGCCGTGATCGTCGTGATGATGGTCTGCGCTCATAGCCTTCTCTCCTGACCAGCTCCCGGCCGTCGTAGCGGCCAAGCGATGACAATTCGGCTAGGCTTTCCGCTTCTTGTTATGGTGCGGCTAGCTCCACCGGGACTTCGGCAGTTTCCCCCGCCTTGACCGTGACGGCGACCTCGATGGGTCCCGTGTAAGCTTGGTTTGCGACCAGCGTGTAGTCGCCGGGCGGCACATCGGTAAGTTCGAACGTCCCGTCCGTGGCCGAGAGCGCATAGTAAGGATTGCCGACCACGTAGATGAAGCCAAGCATCCAGCCGTGCGCGTCGCAGTCGATCTTGACCTGCCCGGGGCGCGGTAGTTCGACCTCGACAGCCTGACCCTGATTAGGCAGCGCGACGTTGAACGCGCTTCGCTTGCCGTAGTAACCGTGGGTATTGTGCAATACCGGGTCGGAATTCAGAACGCTGAGCTTGCCAGCGGGAATCGCCTGGATCGTCGGGTGGAAAATACAGCCCTTGTTATCTAGGACGGGTATACCCGCTCCCGCCGGCCAAGCCTTACCCTGCTCGACATCCTTGAGGTACACGATGGCATCGCCGACACCGAAGTCGGCCCCAACGATCACTTCGGGCTCCTCGCGAACGCCTCCACAAACCTCTTTGTCCTTGGTGGGCACCACGGTCCGGATCGGGACGTCACCTTTGAAGATGACCTTACCTTTGATGGTTCCGCCCCCACTGACCTGGGCCTCTTGGTAGGCCAGAGCCGGCGGAACGGCTCCGATCACGGCCAAGCCGATCATGACGCCCACAAGCCTCATGCGTGCCTCCCTGCACTCGGTCGGTACCTGGCTACGCGAGCCGGTCTCCGTCTTTCTTATGAATCTTTCTTAACTAGGCTCTGCGGCAGGAGCAACGATTTTCTTTTCCGATGAGTTAATCACCAAATTTAATTGTAAATTCGACCTTACAGTGTCGGTGCGGATTGATGGGCCACTCGCTGAATCGAGGCCTTTTCCGCTTTCTCTCAAATTTGAGCGACAAGAAAGCTTGACGGTACAACGTGAAACCCTCGGAGGGTTGGAGTTGTAGACAAGCAAACTGGACGCTCTCACCTGACAGAGTTTTGGCCTCGAGTGTAGATAGGGTCAGGTGGGCTCGGCGTGATGTGGCCTGCCACATCCCGTATCCCGGTCTACGGGCGTCTCGGCTTAAGAGTATTTTGTTGGGTCCATCTTGGACGGCAGGACGTGCGATGTTGATCGCTAGCCGCAGCCTTAGTACTTAGATATGGTAATTAAGAGCTTAACCATGCCGAGGCACCGGTTCTGGGCCATGCTCCTGGTCACCGCCACGTTGGCTGGCGCCTGAACCGGGAAGTCGCGATCATGGTTATCGAACTGTGCGTTTACCGCAATCTGCGCGGCGAGCTGTTCTACCGCACCTCGGCCACCGCCGGCCGCAGTGGCGGCTACCGGGTCGAAGCCGAGAGCATCGCAGCACTCGAGCGCTGGCTGCGAGCCAACGGGTTTGCC
Source organism: uncultured Alphaproteobacteria bacterium (assembly GCA_963798145.1). Lineage (GTDB taxonomy): Bacteria > Pseudomonadota > Alphaproteobacteria > Geminicoccales > Geminicoccaceae > Benzoatithermus. The sequence continues at coordinate 239,081 of CAWCSG010000002.1, read as the reverse complement.
GCGGTCCCCGTCGCGGGGGCGGCCTGAAGCTCCAGGTGCCTTATCCGGTGCGCTCGTCAACGCTCGCCATGCAACGCGACGCTCGTTGGCCGGCCTGGCGTAGGAAGGCATCCGCGTCATTCAACGTGGGCGCCACGAACCGCAACGGCGCGGCCAGCGCCGCTACGACCGCGACATGGCCGATCCCCTTGTACTCGACCAGTTCGGCCGCCACGCCTGCCGCCTGTAGCCGGCGTGCAAGAGTGCGGCTGTTCGTTGGCCGGACCGTCCGATCGTCGCTGCCGGCAATCAACAGCATTGGTGGCACGTCTGGTCCGACATACGTGATGGGCTGGGTATCTGGGCCGGCCGGTCCCGGTCCGAAGATTGACTCCAACGTAGCATCGTTCAGCGGCAAGAAGTCGTATGGTCCGGCCAGCCCGACCGTGGCCGTGACCGCTGGGCAGCCTGTCTTGGCGTTCGGGCCAAGCCAGCGACGATCCAGAGTCAGCATCGCCGCAATGTAGGCGCCGGCCGAATGGCCGACCAGGAACACCGGCCGTGTGCCGCCACCGGGCCGGTGCTCGGCCAACCAACGTATCGCCGCCGCCCCGTCCTGCACGAATGCCGGATAACGGACTTGCGGATAGAGTTCGGTAATCCGGGATCGCCGTGACGTAACCCCGTGAGGCGAACGCCTGACCCACGAACGCGTAGTCCGCCTTGGCGCCACTCTCCCAGTTGCCGCCATAGAAAAACACCAGCAGCGGCGTCTCGGCACTCGTCCCTTCGGGGAGGTAGAGGTCGAGCCGCTGGCGCTGGTCGCCACCGTACGCAAGATCTCGCTCGACGGCATAGCCATTGCCGGGCGTGAGCGCGTTCAAGACGGCGGTGCCAGAACAGGCGGTCAAGCCACACGCGGCTGCCATGGCGGACAGGAGCCGCCACTTTGAGCGGATGGCGGGATGGATCATTGTCATTGCCCGGAGATAGGCGTCATGGCGTAGAGGCCAAGTCGCCTTGTCAACAGACCGGCGCCGCCACTTCCGCAGCGGGAGGCGTAGCGGCCGTGGCGCGGGCCAGGGTGCGCCACGTCATCGCCAGAAGCGACAGCGCCATCAGCCCCTCGGCGGCAAGCGTCGCCCAGGCAGCACCGGGGGCACCGGCGCCGGGAATCAGCAGCAGGTCGAGTCCGATATTCAGAACGAGGCAGACCGCCGCGCACAGCATTGCGGCGCGCTCGCGTCTCAGCGCCGTGAGATGGAACATGGCAACGGCGCCCGCGAAGACGAAAGGGGTCGACGCGAAGTGGATGCGCAAGACTTCCGCCGCCGGGGCGAACTCGGGGCCGTACACGATGCGGATTGCGAGGTCTGCCACGACCGCCACCGCTAGGGCCGAGAGCGCGCCGGCGATGAGGGCCAGGGCCGTCAGGCGGATCAGCGAGTGGCGCAGCTGCGGATAGGCGCGCTCCGCAGCGAGACCAGCGACGATGGGCATGAACACCTGGACCAAGGGTCGCACGATTGACTGCGAGGCCTCGAACAGGCGTGCGCTGGCCGCGTAGTTCGCGACGTCCGCGAATGGGCGCAGCATGCCCAGCAGCGTCGAATCGATGCGCAGCTGGATCATGGTGAGCAGGCCGAGCCCGAACAGCGGCAGCGAGGTGGCGACCACCCGGCGCCACGCACCGACGCTCGGCCGCACCGGCCCGAATTGCCGGGCCAGGAGCCAAAAGGCGCCAATCAGCCAGAGACCGGCGACGAGATAGGCGCCGGCGACGGCCGACGCGCCAGAATTACAGTGAAGCGCGAGCCACACGCCGGTGGCCAGAACGGCAAGGTGGCTGGCGAAGGGTCCGGCTGCCAACGCGACGCGGCGGGCGCCGTAGAATGCTGCCGCGTAGGCCCGACCCAGGTCTTTCAGACCGGCATAAATGGCGATCGCGAGAAAGACGCCGTGCTCACCGTTCGGGAGAGTGATCGCGACGGCAGCCATCGTAACGAGATAGACGCCGACGGATATCAGCCGCACACCCAGCACCTCGCCGAGTAAGCGCAGGGCATGGTTCGGGTATACCGCTATTTCCCGGGTCAGGTAGGAGCTGCTACCGAATTCCGTGGCTAGCGCCGCGACCTCGCACGTTGCCAGCGCGAACATAAGAAGGCCGAACTCACTCGGGCCGAGGCCGCGCGCGAGCTGGGTTAGAATCGCAAAGCCCAACAGCTTGTAGGCGAGCTGGGCGGCCACCATCAGCGCGAGATCAACGCCGATCCGGCGCCCCTTCAACCGCGTCCGCCCGCCGGAGCGTCGCGCAGCAGCCCCCGTACCAAGCGCCAGTTCAATGCGATCGCGCCAGATACCACGTGGCCGATCCACCGCTCGGCGGTGCTGGCGAGTAAGCGCGGGTGGAAGGGCAGGGCGCCACCCTCGAGCACATGGCCGTCGCCAAATCGTCGCTGGGCCGCCCACTGGCGCCGCTCGATGGCGATCTTCGGCAGGTCCTTGCCGATCGTGGTCGCGGCCTCGGCCCAGCTCCAGGTCCAACCCTTTGCGATCGCGCCTGCGAGTTGGCACAGCTCGAAGGTCAGCAGGGACGGTGCGAGCAGGATCAGGGTGCGCAGCTCGTATCGGGTAAGCAGGATGCGCCAGCGATTCGCGATCATCAACACCAGCCGGCGCGGCGTATAGCCGTCCGCGCGACGCGCGGAGAGGCCGTGGGTTCCCTTGCCGTGCCGGCATAGCGCGCGCGGCACGGCAACGATCCGGTGGCCGAGCTGGCCGGCACGCAGACCCAGGTCATGATCCTCGTGGAAAATGAAGAAGCTCGGGTCCTGCAGGCGCACGCTGCCCCAACGACGGCGGTCGACCAGAAAACAGGCGGTGACGATCGAGCTGATCGCGCGCGGGCCGGACGCCGGCTCGTGAACCGGCTGCTCGGCCGCCTCCAGGGCCATCAGTCCGATGAAGTGCGCGCGAGCGCCCTCGAACTGAATTCGCTGCGGTTCGTCGGCGTGGACCACCCGGGGCATCGCCAGGGTGGCGCCGTCGGCGGCGGTCAGCGCCGCCGTGAGCCGGCCAAAGCAGTCCGGCATCGGCACCACATCATTGTCGACGAAGCCGACCAAGTCCGTGCCGACCGCGCGCAGGCCCGCCTCGCGCGCTGGTCCAGGGCCGTGATTCTCAGGCAAGGCGATGATCCGCACCTGCGGATACTTGTCTCTCACCAGGTCCAGGCCACCGTCGGTTGAGGCGTTGTCGATCACGACGATCTCGTCCGGCGCGGGCTCTTGCGCGCATACCCCCGCAAGCGTCTCGGCCAGCACCTCGCGGCCCTGGAAGTTGATCACGCATATTGCGAGGCTGGGGGGCATTCAGTTCCGATCATCCGTTCCGCTTGCAGGAAGCACGGCTCGGCGGCCCCGGCCAGCAGATGCGCTAGCGGGCGTGCCGGCCACGCGGCGCGGTAGCGTGGCAGTGCTCGCGTGGCCACACCTTTGGCGAGCTGGGCCGAGCTGGCTGCCGGTGATGGTTGCAACCGCGGTGGGCTTGGGACAGCGTCGCCGCCGGGCCGGATGCCCCGACGGAAGGCGACCGCGACGTGAGATTGGCCCTGATCGGCTGCGGCCAGGTGGTTGAACGCTACCATCTGCCGGCCTTGGCGTCGCTGCCGGAAATCCAGGTCAGTTGCATCGTCGAGACCAGCCGAGAACGGCGGGAGGTCATTTGTGCCCGTCTGCCGGGGACACCTGCATACGCAGATCTCGGGGAGGCGTTGGCCGCCGGTGCTGCTGATGCTGCGCTCATCGCTACACCCCCGGCAACCCATGCTGACCTCGCCCGGCTTTGCCTCGCCGGCGGCTGGCACGTCTTGATAGAAAAGCCTATGGCCCCGACCTTGGCTGAAGCCCGGTCGATTCTCGCCACATCCCGCCGAGTGAAAGGGCATGTGGCGGTCGGATTCCATCGCCGATTCCGCCGGTCCTGGGCGACGGCACGTCGGCTGCTTGCCGGCAGCGACCCGAACGGCTGGCAGGACGCGAGCCTCACCCTTGCCTTCGACACGACGCGTTGGCGCGCCGCGGCGAGCCTTGCAACCGAGGCCGCGGCGTTGAGTAGTCTCCTCGACGACGTCGTCACCCACCAGGCCGACCTGCTCGCATTTCTGCTTGATCGGCCGATTGTTCGGTTACGGGCCGCACCCGGCAACGAATATGCCGATGTGGTGAGGGAGATCGTCGATGGCTTTACCGGCTTCAAGGACATCGAGACAGGTGAGCCGATGGTCGCGAGCGCGCTGTCGATGGAGGCGCTGGTCGGCGAGGCGGCGCCGCGGCGCGATGTGTTGCCGGACGTGATGGTGAACTGGGGTGAGCGCCCATTGACCGCCAGCATCGGCGTACGGTCGCCGCGCTACGGCGAGCTGCGCTGGGAGCGTGGCGCCCGCTTCCACTCCGGCCGCTCCGGCAACCATCTGCCGTGGGGATGGCTGGTGGCCGCCGGCCCGGACATCGAGGCCGGCCAGGCCGGCAGTGAGTTCGAGACCGTCGATCTCACGCCGACCATCTTCGACTGGCTGGGCGTGCCAATCCCGGACCGGTTCGTCGGCCGTGCGATCGACCAGCGCTGGTCGCAGCCGACCTAGACCACTACCGCGGGAGCGCCCAGAAGCGATAGGTCCGGTGTCACCCCCAAGCCGGGGACGGTGCCGGCCGCGAGTTGTCCAGCCTCGCGCCGCGGCGCGTCCGGCGCCACGCTCAACGTGACGTAGCTGTTGAAGTCGGTGGCCGAGAACAGGAACTCGGGCGGGGTGCTGTGGGCGAGGTGGGCGATCGCGGCGGTGACGATGTCGCCGCCCCAGCTGTCCTCGATCGTCATGGCGATGCCCATGGTCACGCAGAAATCCCGGATCTGGCGGGCGCGGGTCAGCCCACCGACCTTGCCGATCTTGAGGTTGATCACGTCCATGGCCCCGTCGGCATGGCCGCGCACCACCATGTCCAGCCCGTCCATCACCTCGTCGAGCACGAACGGCTTGGCCGTCCGCCGGCGAATGGTCAGGCAGGCCTCGTAGGAGGCACAGGGCTGCTCGATCACCACGTCGACGTCGCGCACCGCGTCGCACACACGTGCCGCCTCGTGCATCGTCCAGCCGGTGTTGGCATCGGCCACGAGCAGGTCGCCGGGCTCGAGCACTGCCGCGCAGGCGCGGATGCGGGCGATGTCCGCCTCAACCTCGCCACCGACTTTGAGCTGGAACTTGCGGTAGCCCTGGTCGCGGTAGAGGCCGACCTTGGCCGCCATGGCGGCCGGCGTCTCCTGCGAGATGGCTCGGTACAGCGCGAAGTGATCGCCGTAGCGGCCGCCCAATAGGGTGCAGACCGGCAGGCCGGCCGCCTTGCCGAGGATGTCCCAGCAGGCCATGTCGAGCGCCGACTTGACGTATGGGTGCCCGCGGAGCGTCTGGTCCATGCGCAGGTTCAGCCGGTCCAGCTGGCGGGGGTCCTGGCCGAGCAGTGCGGGGCCGATCTCGGCGATCCCGGCGCGTGCGCCGTTGGCATAAGCCGGCAGGTAGGCCGGCCCCAATGGGCAAACCTCGCCCCAGCCCGTCACCCCGCCATCCGTGTCCACCGCCACGACGGTGCTGTCGAACACGTCGACGCTGTTGTCGTTCGACCAGCTGTAGCGACCCTCGTGCAACGGCAGCAAGACCCGCCAGGCGCGGATGCCGGTGATCTTCATGGGTTTGCCCCGTTTGGCCCGAATCGTGAGCGCGACGCTCTGTCGGTGCGTCTGGCTATCCTGTATCCATGCCGGCAGGCAAGAGCATGGGCAACCCATGCGGAACGGGGAGTGTGACGATGCGGCCGAGCTGGCAGGGCCTGTTTCCGGCGTTGATGACCGAGTTCACCGCCGACGGCGGGCTCGACCTCGTCAGCACGCAGCGGCATGCGGCAGCCTGCCTCGACGCGGGCTGCACCGGCCTGATCATGCTGGGCACCCTGGGCGAGAACAGCTCGTTGTCCGCGGACGAGAAGGAATTGGTGCTGCGCGCCGCGGTCGAGGCGGTCGGCGACCGGGTGCCGGTATTGTCCGGCGTCGCCGAGTATACGACCGAGCTGGGCATCGCCCACGCCCGCCGCGCCGAGGCCGCGGGCTGCGCCGGGCTGATGGTGCTGCCTTGCATGGTCTACGAACAGGACGAGCGCGAGGCCGTGCATCATTTCCGCACGCTTGGCGGAAGGTACCGGCCTGCCGATCATGATCTACAACAACCCTCTGGCCTACAAGGTCGATCTCAAGCCCGAGGGCTTCCTGGGGCTCGTCGAGTGCGAGAACATCGTGGCGATCAAGGAGTCCTCGCACGACAGCCGGCGCATGACCGACAGCTGGAACGTGCTTGGCGACCGGTTCTTGATGTTCTGCGGCGTCGACGATCTGATCTTCGAGAACGTGCTGTGCGGCGCGGTCGGCTGGGTCTCCGGCATGGTCAACAGCTTCCCAGCCGAGGCCGTCCGACTGCTCGAGCTCACCCGTGCCGGCCGGATCGAGGAGGCGCGGGCGCTTTATCGCTGGTTCATGCCGTTGCTGCATCTCGATGTGCACAAGAAGCTGGTCCAGTACATCAAGCTTACGAACCAGCTGACCGGCATGGGGGCCGAGTGGGTCCGCGGCCCCCGGCTGCCGTTGGTGGGTGAGGAGCGCGCGCGGATCGAGGCGATCGTGCGCCGACGCTCTGGAGACCCGGCCGAATCGTGGGCTGACGCGGTGCCGATCCTGCTCGGCGCCATCGCCGACGACTTCACCGGCGCCACCGATCTGTGCAGCATGCTGGTGCGCAACGGCATGCGCACGGTGCAGCTGATCGGGGTGCCCGAGCCGGGCCTGGCGGTTCCGGACGCCGATGCCGTGGTCGTGGCGCTCAAGTCGCGTACGGCCCCGGTCGCGGAGGCGGTGGCGCAGTCGTTGGCGGCGCAGCGCTGGCTGGCGGGGCAGGGGGCACGGCAGTACCTGTTCAAGTACTGCTCGACCTTCGACAGCACGGCAGAGGGCAATATCGGGCCGGTCGCCGATGCGCTGCTCGACGCGCTCGGCACCGGGTTCACGGTGGTCTGCCCGGCCTTTCCCGAAACCGGCCGGACGATCTTCAAAGGGCACCTGTTCGTCGGCGACCTGCTGCTCTCCGACACGCACATGCGCACCCACCCGCTGACGCCGATGACCGATGCCAGCCTGGTCCGCGTGCTGCAGGCGCAGACCTCGCGCAAGGTGGGCCTGGTTTCGTTTGACGTGGTGCGCCTCGGCCCGGACGCGATCCGTGCCCGCTTCGCCGAGCTTCAGGCTGCAGGCTGCGCCTATGCCGTCACCGACGCGATCGAGGACGAAGACCTGCGGCGGCTGGGGACGGCCTGCCGGGATCTGGCGCTGATCACGGGCGGTTCCGGCATCGCCATGGGCCTGCCTGAAAACTTTCGGCGCACTGGACTTCTGACAAGCGGCGAGGCAGCTGACACGCTCCCGGCGGTGGCCGGCGGCGAGGTCGTGCTGGCCGGATCCTGCTCGGCGGCAACTCTGGGCCAGATCGCGGCCATGGCCGCGCTACGGCCGGCCTTGCGCATCGATCCGGTGCGGCTCGCAGAGGGTTGGGATCCGGCCGAAGACGGTCGACTGGGCGACCGACCGCATGCGCGATGGGCCAGTGCTCGTCTATGCGAGTGGCACCCCCGACGAGGTCGGTGCGGTGCAAGCCAGGCTCGGCCGTGAGCGGGCCGGCAGCCTGGTCGAGGCGGCGCTGTCCAGCGTCGCGCAGGGGCTGGTCGCCGCGGGTGCGCGGCGGCTGGTCGTCGCCGGCGGCGAGACCAGCGGTGCGATCGTCCAGGCGCTGGGCGTCAAGGGTCTGGCGATCGGGCCGATGATCGACCCGGGTGTGCCGGCGACAGTCTCGATCGGCCGCGACCCACCACTGGCCCTGGCGTTGAAGTCCGGAAATTTCGGCGGCCCCGACTTCCTCACCCGCGCCTTCTCGGTCATGCCCGGCGGGCGAGGCTAGTGTCGTCCGTGCGCCGCCTCGCGATGGCGCCGCAGATGGTCCTCGCCGAAGTGATTGGTCGGGTCGTGCCAGACCGAGTGGGCGTGGTCGGTATCGGTACGATCGTACTCGACGATCAGGGTCGGCCCGTGCAGGCGGTAGTAGTGTAATCGGTCGGGCGTCGTAGCCCCTGCCCAGGCGAAATGGATCTGACCAACTCCCGCCTCGCGCACCCGAGCCATCGCCGGCCCGGCGAGATCGGCGTGGAGGTGGCCGAAGAAGGTCTCGAGCAGCGCCAGCGCGCGCGCCTGCTGCTCGGCCGCCATCTCATCGAGCCGTAGGCCTGCCGGCACGCGCAGGCTGCGCTCGCGTCCCGGACCGGTCAGGAAGTCGGGCGGGGCGTCGGGGGCGATGAGCGCCTGCCGCAATGCCGGCGCGCCCAGTCCGTTGACCAGCTCGAAGGCCAGCGCCGACTCGCGCTCCAGCACCCGGGCAAGGCCACCATGGCCGTCCGCGACCACTCGGCCCGAGAATGGATTGGCGCCCAAGAAGTGTGGCGTCACAGCGATGCCGATCCCCGCCACGATCGTCAGGGTCAACGACACGTGGTGCCCCTCGAACCGCCAGGCCCATGGTGCCGGCCCGGGCACACCGAACAGGGCCAGCGCATAGTTCAGCGGGTCGCGAAACGCCTTGTTGGCGGTGCGCTCCTGAAGCATCGTTTCCAATGCGAGCACCCCACGGACCTTGGCCGCGCCTTCCGCGCTGAGCACAGCATCGACCAGAGCCCAGACCAGCCGTTGCTGCTGAGCGCTCATGTCGCGCATCGCCAGACCCGGCCGGCTACGCGGCATATAGCACCAGTCGTGACGGATGGATTCGCTGAAGGAGTTCAGCGCTACGGCAGTCTGGGATGAGTTCAGCGATCTGGCGAATTCGGCGGCAAGCGCGTTCAAGCGCGCGGCGAGCGCCGCCTCATCTTCCCATGACGTTGCGGAAACCCGAAGATCGTGGGCCATGAAGGGGTCCGACCGACGAGAACATGGTGCCCCTGGCCGGAATCGAACCAGCACGCCCTTGCGGGCAACAGATTTTGAGTTTGCCGCGTCTACCGGTTCCGCCACAGGGGCTCTGGGCTATCCTAACCTCACCGAGCGTCGGGTCAAGCTGAGCCTGCGGCTACGACAATGTGTTGCCGGCTGGAAATAGACTTAGCCGAAGCGGTTCCAAGCGGCTATTTTCCCGTTGGCCGGACTTGGCTCGGAACTTCGAAGCGTGGAAGGTCTTGTGGACGTACGGCGAATGTCTTGACGCGAGCGCTGCGCTGCAAGATGGATCGGGCGGGGCTGCGAGGCCGGATCTGACAAGGTTGAAATGATGCGGTCGCAGTGGTCGCGACGTCATGCTCTTGGTGCCACCCTCCTCGCTCCGGCAGTGGGCCTCGCCGCGCGGTCAGCTGGGGCGGATGTGCCGGTCCAGCTGGGCGAGGCGGAGCCGTTCTCCTTCGAGCGTCTGGTCGTCCAGGCCAAGGAGATGGCGCAGAAGTCGTACGAGCGCCGGCCGGCCGGCCCGCAGTGGCTGTCCGACCTTTCGCCGGAACAATATCGCGGCATCCGTTACCGGCCCGAGCGGGCGATGCCGTTGGGCGGCAGCCCGTTCTCGGTGCAGCTTTTTCATCTCGGTTCCTATCACCGCTACCCGGTGCGGATCTCGTTGGTCGAGGAGGGTAATGCCCGCCGGATCCTCTACGATCCGACGATGTTCGATTTCGGCTCGGTCCAGGTGTCCGACCCGCTGCCGAAAGATGCCGGGTTTGCCGGATTTCGGGTGCACTACGTGTTCGCCGAAGGCGAGGCTCCGCAGGAGCTGCTGACGTTCCTTGGCGCCAGCTATTTTCGCGCCATTGCCCGCAACACGCTGTTCGGCATCTCCGCCCGAGGCTTGGCGCTCGAGACTGGCATCGGGAAGGCCGAGGAATTCCCCGTCTTCACGGATTTTTGGATCTTCCGACCAAACGATCCGCGTGATCCGTTGCAGATTTGCGCGCTGCTGGACAGCCCGAGCGTCGCGGGGGCCTACCGCTTCGACGTGGCACCGCGGGATGGCACCGTGGTGCTGGTCGACGCGAGCCTGTTCTTCCGCGCCGACATCACTCAGGTCGGCATTGCGCCGCTGACAAGCATGTATTTCTTCGGCGCCAACGACAGGGTGGGTGTCGACGACGCGCGGGGCGCCGTGCACGATTCCGACGGCCTCTCGATCTGGCGCGCTACCAGCGAGGCCGTGTGGCGGCCGCTCGCCAATCCACGTGACCTGCGGGTGAGCGTCTTCGCCGACGACAATCCGCGCGGCTTTGGGTTGCTGCAGCGCGGCCGGGACTACCAAACCTACGGCGATCTGGAAGCGCGCTTCGAGCGCCGCCCCAACCTCTGGGTCGAACCCAAGGGTGCGTGGGGCAAGGGCTCGGTGCGCCTGATCGAAATTCCGATCCAAGACGAGACACACGACAACATCGTGGCTTTCTGGACGCCACAGGAACCGATCACCGCGGGCCACGAGCTGCGCGTCGCGTACAGCCTGCTGTGGTCGCTACAGCCGCCGCTCGAGACGGGGCTGATACCCGTCCTCGCGACCCGGATCGGGCAGGGCGGCGAGCCCGGCGGCGATCGACCGTCCGACCTGCGGCGCGTGTCGATCGAGTTCGGCCCGCCGGGGCCGACTGCTGCACCCAACGTCTTGCCTACGGCTGTCGTCGAATGCCACAATGGCGATTGCTCGCCCGCGATCCTGCGCCCGAACGACGTCACCGGGGGCTTCCAGGTGATGTTTGACGTGAAGCTGGGCGGCGACGCTGTCGAGCTGCGCTGCTTTCTCGCGCAGGCGGATAAGCCGGTGTCGGAAACATGGCTCTATCGCCTGGACAACACATGACCGCTATAGGTCGGGACTGAGCACCGATGTGCGCCGCGCCCTCTACGAGTGTCACGGCCGCCGAGGACGTAGGTCCGGTTTGGCCCGTCGTGGCGGCGCGTGTCCAGGCCTACCTCGAGGTTGCCGGCCTGAAAACGGCGGCGGCACACGAGCTGGCACAGGAGATTGTCGTCGGTTGCGCCTCGCAAAAACCGACTTTGGCGGAGGACGAGGCCGTGCTCGCCGCCCTGCGGGTGGCGCGCCGGCTGCTGATCGATAAGGCGCCGCGAGATGGCGCGCCAGGCAGTGGCGGCCTGCTTGCGCCACGCGACCAGCCGTTGAGTGTCCGCCGTCGGGCCTTTCGCTCGCTGATCGATTGGCGTCTGGCAACCTCGCGTCTGCGTCGTCTACTGCCGGCGCGCGCTCCGCAGCGAGTGCGTCCGGAACCCGAAATGCTTCACCCGGTCAATGCCGGGCTGACCACTCGGGCGCGACTGCGGCGTGCCGTATTCACGATCCTGATCCTAGCGACGGCTGGCTGGGGCGTGGCCAGCTTCGTCGAGATCCTGGGCGTGGACGGCTTGAGCTATCTGGATCTCACCCATACCGCCGTATTTGCCATTCTCCTGCTCTGGCTGTCGCAGTCGTTCTGGACACTGGCCGCGGGTGCTGCCGTGATCGGAGGCCGCCTGCTGCACGTGCAGGCTCCAGCGCCCCCAACCCCGGCCTCATCGGATCCGTTGCCACGGGTGGCAATCGTGGCGCCGATCTACAACGAGGAGACCGAGCGCGTGTTCGCCGGCTTCCGGGCGATGTGGGACGATCTGCGCGCCCAGCCGCAGAGCGATCGGGTCGATTTGATCATCCTCAGTGACACGACCGATCCCGACATCTGGCTGGCCGAGCTCGACGCGTGGCAGCGGCTCCGCCACACGGTGCCCGGCGCGGACCGGATCTACTATCGGCGCCGGCTGCGCAACACCAAGCGCAAGACCGGCAACATCGAGGACTTCGTGACCCGTTGGGGCGGGGCCTACGGCTACATGATCACCCTCGACGCCGACAGTATCATGTCCGGCCGCGCGATGATGGCGTTGGTCACCCGCATGGACGGCAACCCCGCTGTCGGCCTGATCCAGGCGCCGCCCAAGTTGGTACGCGGCCAGACCGTGTTCGCCCGCATGCTGCAGTTCGCCGGCGAGCTCTATGGCCCGTTATCCGCCGCTGGCCTCAGCTACTGGGCACTCGGCGAAGGCAATTATTGGGGCCACAACGCGATAATTCGAGTGGCGCCATTCGCCCAGCTGTGCGGCCTACCTCTGCTGTCGGGGCGGGCTCCGCTCGGTGGCGAGATCATGAGCCACGACTTCGTCGAGGCCGCCCTGCTGCGCCGGGGCGGCTGGCAGGTCTGGATCGCCGACGATCTGGGTGATTCCTACGAAGAGCCGCCGCCGAGCATCGCCGACTTCGCGACGCGCGACCGCCGCTGGTGCCAGGGCAACATGCAGCACCTGAAAGTGCTGTTCGTGCGGGATCTACACTGGGTCAGCCGCCTGCATCTAGCGATCGGCATCCTGTCGTACCTGACCTCGCCGCTGTGGCTGCTGTTCCTGCTGCTCTCGGCGGCGCAGGCTTGGGAGCTGGCTTATGGCGAGCCGGTCTACTTCACCGACGGTTGGCCGTTCCCGACCCTGCCAGTCTCGGTCTCGGCCGAGGCGGCACTGCTTCTGGGCATGACGCTAGGCCTCTTGTTCCTGCCCAAGCTGTTCGGGCTCATGATCGCCATGCTGGACGGGCAGCGCCGGCGTAACCTTGGCGGAACGCTGCGGATTGTCGCGAGCGCGATCCTCGAGACGCTGCTGTCGGCGCTTCTGGCGCCGATCATGATGCTGTTCCACACCTCGTTCGTGCTGACGATCCTGCTCGGCTCGGCAATCGACTGGCAGCCACAGCGGCGCCAGATGGCCGGCGGCCTGTTCGCCGAAAGCGCACGCAAATTCGGCTGGGTGACGGTGCTGGGGGCCATGGCGGCGATCGCGACGTTCCTCCTGACCCCACCACTGTTCTATTGGCTGATCCCGGTCTTTGCGGGACTCGTCCTCGCCATACCGCTCGCGGTCTGGAGCGGCTCCGAGCATTGGGGCGCCTGGTTGCGGAAGCTTGGCCTGCTGCGGATCGCCGAGGAGACGGCCCCCCCGCCGGTCCTTCAACGTCTCGGCCAGCTTCTTGCCGCGCCAGCGCCCGTACCCGCCGATCGCTTCGCCATGGTTGTGCTCGATCCCGGATTTAACGCACTGCATATCGCGATGCTCCGCGCGGCGGACGACCGGCCCGCGGTCAGTCCGGACGGTCTGCGCGCGACCGAGCGCAAGGCGGTCTATCTCGGTGCGGCGGCGCTGAGCAAGCCTGAGCGCCGTTCCTTGCTGGAGCACCCCGCGACGATGGCACGCCTGCACCTCGCCGCCTGGCTGCACTGGCGCAGTGAGCACGGCTTGCCGTGGGAAACCGACGAGCCGTTGCCGCCGGTTCCTCGACGGCTCACGGCGCGGATCACCAAGCCGGTGCAGGCGGCGGCATGAAAGCCTTCGGCGCGGTTGCGGGACCGTTGACCGCCGACAGGGTGGCAGGGGATGGGCGATAGTCGCCACACGTTCGTCGAGCGAGCCGGACAGCACCAACCCAAGGCGGATGCGATTCAGCTGTGGCCGAACAGCGCCAGCAAATAAGCATCCACGGAACGCTCGACGGTGAACTCGTCCGCGCGCTCCCGCAGGATCGCGCTATCGGGCGGAGCTGATAGTACCGCGGCCAGGGCGGCGGCGAGGCGTGGCGCATCACCGACCGGCACGAGCGGGCCGAAGCGTCCGCCGTCGAGAATCTCTGCCGGGCCGCTCGGACAGTCGGTGCTGACGACCGGACAGCCGCATGCCATGGCCTCGACCAAGACGTTGCCGAAGCCTTCCCACGCCGAGGACAAGGCCAGCACCCGGGCCCTGGACATATACGCATAGGGATTGGACACGAATCCGGCCAACGCGACGTCTTCTTCGACGCCCAGGCTCCTGGCCAGGGCCACGAGGTCGGTCTGCCGCAGCTCGGTCTTGCCGTTGGCGGTCGCGCCCCCGAGGATGACCAGTCGAGCCCGCACGGTTTGTCGTAGGTCCGCGAAGGCCCGCACCAAGGTGGGCAAGTCCTTTTGCGGTGACAGTCTCCCGGCACTGAGGATGACCGGTGGCTCGCCAGGTTGGAACCACGGATGCGCCAACGGCTCGGCTGCGAGTTCAGCCAGATTGCCACCAACCACCGGGTTGTAGATGGTGACGATCCGCCGACGTGGGATGCCGGTCACCGTCGCCAGATCATCGCCCAAGGCCGCGGAAACCGAAACGATCACGTCTGCCTGCTGGTAGGTCCGACGCATCAGGTCAGGAAGGAAACGTGCGCGCCAGTTGCCAGACTTGCTCAACATCTTCGAGGGTGCCGTGCGCTCGCTGATCAGCACCCGCGTGTCGACGCCCGCCAGCCGCTTTGCCCAGACTGCTGCCAGATTGCAGCTTGGCACCGCCGTCAGGAGCGCGTCGGGCTCGGTCGCCTTCAAGTACCGGGCGAGGGCCGGCAGGCAGTTGAGTCCGGGCGGCGGCTTGCGCGCGAGCACGATGGGCAGCAGAAGTTCGGGCAGCGCCAGGGGATCTGCCCATAGCGGAGCTAGCCGCGCCGCAATTGCCGAGCCTTGTTCCAGGATACGTACGACAACTCCCGCGGGCACCTGCGGTTCCAGGACACCGTTCGCCTCGTAAAGCAGGATCTCCACCTCATGCCCGCGGTCGTTCAGCCCGCCGGCCAGGGCCAACGTCATCTTCTGCACCCCACCGCCATTAAGGTCGGTGAGCAGAAGCGCGATGCGGCGGCGGGCGCCTGACGTCGAGGCCGCGCGACGTGCAGGCGGCGCGAGGGACATCGTGCCATCCATCGGATTTAGTGCCGCTGCTGTCGAGGTCATATTGGGCGGCTTCCTCGACGAGGTTCCTGCCCGATCCCCGATCTCGGCGCCAGTGATATGTCGATACACATCGCGGGGCGACCTAGCCCCGGCGCGGCGCGGCCGCGCGCCGGGACCGACCGAAAATTCGGTCGGTCGGCTCAAGTCGCGGCCCCTAGTTGCCGAGCGATGAGGAGCTTCTGCACGTCGGAAGTCCCTTCATAGATCTGACATACCCTCACGTCGCGATAGATTCTCTCAATGGGATAGTCGCGCAAATAGCCATAACCGCCCAAAGTCTGCAGGGCGCCGGAACAGACCGCCTCAGCCATCTCCGAGGCGAACAGCTTGGCCATGCAGGCTTCCATCAGGCAGGGCTGGCCGGCATCGCGCAACCGGGCTGCATGGAGGACGAGCTGCCTGGCGGCCTCCAGCCGTGTCGCGAGGTCGGCAAGGCGGAACCCCACGGCCTGATGCTCGATGATCGGGCGACCGAATTGGTTCCGCTCACGGGCATATCCAACGGCGTAGTCGAGCGCGGCCCTCGCCATACCGACGCTTTGCGCGGCGATTCCAATCCTTCCCTGCTCTAGGCTGGACAGTGCGATCCGCAGACCGTCGCCTTCGCAGCCGAGCAGGTTTTCAGCCGGGACTTCCAGCCCGTCGAATACCAATGCGCAGGTCTCCGACGCCTTCTGCCCGAGCTTCTCCTCGATCCGGCTGACGGCGAAGCCCTCGCTGTCGGTTGGAACCAGGAACGCCGAGATACCCCTCTTGCCCGCGGCCGGGTCGGTGACGGCGAACACGATCACCATGCCAGCGATCGAGGCGCTGGAGATGAACTGCTTGGCGCCGTTGACAATGTAGCGATCACCGCGACGCACCGCCCGGGTCTTCAAACTCGCGGCGTCGGAGCCGGCGCCGGGTTCGGTAAGCGCAAATGCACCGATCATCGTGCCGCTGGCCAACGGCCGCAGCCATTGGGCCTTCTGGGCATCGCTGCCGTGGCCTGACAAGACCGCGCAGACCGGTGCGTTCTGGACGCTCATCACGGTCGAGATCGAGCCGTCGCCGGCGGCGATCTCCATCAGTGCCAGCGCGTAGGCAACATAGTCGGTGCCGGCGCCCCCCCATTCGGGATCGACGGTCATGCCCAGAAAGCCAAGTTCGCCAAGCTCGCGGAGAATCTCCGGAGGCAGCCGGCCAGCCACGTCCCACGCCGCCGCTTGCGGCGCCAGCCGCTCGCGTGCGAACGTGCACGCAGTATCGACGATCAGCCGCTGGTCATCGGTCAGCATCGCGCCTCGCCCAACACAGCGTTAGCGTAGCGCAGATGACCAGATGGGGGACCTCGCGTCCAGCCCCAGTGCCCGCTACAACAGTCCAAGCACCAGCCTGGACAAGGGATTTCACCGATGAAGCTGCACTCGAGTCCCGCTTCGCCGTTCGGGCGGAAGGTCAAGGTGCTGGCCCACGAGACCGGCGTGTTCTCGAAGTTGGCAATCAGCATCGCGCAGACCAGCCCAGTCGGACCCGATCTCGGGCTGGTGGGCGACAACCCGCTGGGCAAGATCCCTTGTCTCGTCCTCGATGACGGCACGGCCCTCTACGACTCCTGCGTGATCTGCGAGTACCTCGACACAACGCACGCCGGTGTCCCGATGTTCCCGGAGAATGGCACGGCGCGATGGTCCGCCCTGCGGCTACAAGCTCTCGGCGATGGTCTAATGGATGCGGCGCTGCTCGCGCGCTACGAGACCTTCCTGCGCCCGGAACCGTTTCGCTGGCCCGCGTGGATCGACGGTCAGCTCGACAAGGTGGCCCGTGCGCTCGACGCGCTTGAGACAGCTGACGCTGGCACCTTCGGGGACCGCGTCGATATCGGCACGATCACCGTGGGCTGCGCCCTAGGCTATCTCGATTTTCGCTTTCCGATGCTGGCATGGCGCACTGGCCGACCGCTGTTGGCGGCATGGTTTGAAGCCTTTGCCGCCCGCCCGTCGATGATGTCGACGGTCCCGCCGCCCTGAGTCGCGGCTATCACGCAATGACGGTCACTGTACGTACGGTCGTGAAGGTGCGGCCGGATTCCTCGCTCCACAGGAAGTCGAGGTCCGCACTCCGCTCCAGCCGGCCGTGGAACGAAAAATAGGGGTTGGCGGCCACGCCGGTATAAAGCTCGGCGCCGAACAATTCGGTAGCCGCCGAGCTGCAGGAAAGGCGGGCGATGATCAGGCGGGGCAGGGACGCTGCTGCGAGGTCCGTCTGCCGGCCCGTCTGCATCGGATGGGCGAGGAGGGTCTTGATCTCGAACACCTCGCCCGCGCGAACCGTCTCGGGCACCTTGACGCGGGGATCGCCGACAACTGCCGAGTTGGCCGAGCCTACGGCACCGCTGCCGCAGCCGCCGATCGCGACCTTGACCGGCGCCCGACCGGAATACCATGAGCCGTCGCTCATCTCGGCCAACGCCAGCACGATCTGGCTTTCCGCGAGCCGAATTCGCGTGGCGATCGCGGCGCGGCCGCTGGCCGGCGACAAATGAAATACGGCCACGGTTGTCTCCGGGTTCGCGGCCGCGACAATGTGAATCGCTCGGACGTGGTCGGCCTCGCTCATGGGGCTGTCAACGGTGACCGCGAGCGGCACGGTGCTGCCGTCCTCGACAAGCTCGGGCATGGCCAGCTGTACCTTGGCCGCAACCGGAACGACGCTCTTGGTCAGCTGCTCGATTATCGAGATGGCTGAGGCCGGGCCGGCGGCCATCGCCGATCCACCTATCGCGGCCGTCAATGCCCCCCGGCGGGTGAAACCAGCTCTTCCGATCATGGTGTCGGCTCCCTGACCTCGGCGAGACGCAGGGTCCGCTCCAGCAGCATCACGTAGAGCGGCCGGCCATCGAGGGCGGCGGCGGTCAGGCTGGCCATGGCCGTGCAGAGGGTAATCGCCAGCAGCGCCGGATACGCGTCGGTCAGCTCCGCGACCAGCACCACGCCGACCAGGGGTGCTCGCACAGAGGCCGTGAACAGCGCTGCCATGGCGGCAGCGGCAATGGCTGCAGGCTCCAACGCCAACGTCGGCGCGACCTGCGCGATCGCTTCAGCAAAAGCCAGCCCCGCCACGGTGGCGAGGCCCAGGATCGGTGCGAAAATGCCGCCAGGGGCACCGGCCGCGTAGCTGGCCAGCGTCGCCACGAGACGGATGGCAAGCAGCCCCAGCAGCGAGACCAGCGGCAGATTCAGTGCCACGAGCGGCTGAATCAGCTGCTCGCCGCCGCCCGTGGCTGCGGGAAGCACGAATAGCAACGCGGTGAGGCCGGCGGACAGGGCGATGACGAGGGTCCAGCCAGCCCGCTTCGACCAGCCGGTGAACAGGTTCAGCGCGGTCAGCACCAGTGCATTGAAGGCCACGCCGAAGGCACCCAGCAGCACGCCGAGCCCGGCGAACAGAGGGTAGTGCGCGAGGTGCGGCGCCGCCATCGGCAGTCGCAGCTCCGGGCCGACACCCGCCACCACCTCGGTCACCAGCGTCGCGGCGACGCAGGCGATGAGGACGGCATGGTAGCCCTGGAAGTTGTACGGCGCTTCCCGGCGCATCTCCTCGACCACGAACAGTACGCCGGCAATCGGCGCATTGAAAGCCGCGGCGATCCCGGCACCGGCCCCCGCCGCCACCAGCGCCATCGACTCGCTCCTGCGGCAGCCGGCACCGCGCGCGATCCCAAGCGCCGCGGCACCGCCCATGTGCACGGTCGGGCCCTCGCGGCCGAGCGCGAAACCGGCGCCCAGCGCCAGTGCGCCGCCCACGAACTTCACCGGCAGCACCCGCCGCCAGCGCAGCGGCCGATCGCCCAGTAGCGCGCCCTCGATCTCCTGCACTCCGCTGCCGCCAGCCTCCGGCGCGAACCGGCGCACCAGCCAGCGGGCGATGATCAAGGCCGTGGCCACGAGGGCAAGCGTTACGCAGAATCTGAGTGTGACGATCGTGTCGAGCTGCGGCAGCCATCCCGACGGCAGCGTTGCGCCAAGCCAAGCCAGCAGCCTACCGGCTGCGCCGAGCAGTGTGGGCGGCAGAAGCGTCTGATCGAAACCGCCGCTCACCAGTTCGCCGCGCGTGCGCTCCAGCAGGTCGACGACTAAGTGGAAGCCGCTGCCGAGGCCGCCCACGATCAGACCCACCATCAGGGCCAGCCAGTACACCCTGGTGCCGATGTCGGCGGCGAAGTCGGACTGTCGCTCGAGAGCTGCCAACTGCTCGCCTCCATCGGCACACGGCATTCATCATCAGCTGCTCGCGTCGTGACGGATGGCCGTCACCGGGTCAATGCGTGGCGGCCCGCATGGCGCATTTCGCCCGGCTCGGCCAGAGTGGTGCGGTCCAGCTTTTCGCGTGAGCCGCCATGCAGATCACCTTTCGTTGCGACCCGGCGTTGGTCAACGAGTTGCCTCGGCCGGTCCCGGCGCGGCGGGCACTGCCGAACTGGCTGCGGACGATGCCGATGCGCGCGTTCTCGGATCTGCACGGCCAGGAGATCCGTACCGTCAAGCAGTGCCCGCCATTCGTCGACGCCATGGCCTATGGCTTCATCATGCCGCTGCCATGCGACATTCACGTCGGCGGCGGCCGCCTTACCTGGGACTGGCCGCTGCCGGCGCTCAGCATTGGGGGCCACACCCGCTCGCCACTCAGCTTCCATGTGCCGGCACAGGTCGAAGGCACGCCGTTGCACGACGGGCTGCGAAGCGTGGTGAAGTTCAACAGCTTCTGGACGGTCGAGCTCGAGCCCGGCTGGTCCTTGTTCGCGACCCACCCGGTGAACCGTATGGACCTGCCGTTCCGCCTGCTCACCGGATTGGTTGATGCCGATCGCTTCCACGATGTCGGCATCTTCTTTCCGGCAGTCTGGACCGACCTGGGATATTCTGGAATGCTGCCCAGGGGCACACCCATTGCGCAGTGTTTCGCCGTGCCGCGAGGGCCGGTCGAGCTGGCGTTCGAGCCGATGTCGCCCGAGCGGGCGAAACGCTACGAGGCGACGACGGCCGCCGTGCTCGCGACACCCGGTGTCTATCGCAAGCAATTCCGTGCGCGTCGGGGTCGATCAGGCTTCAAGTAGATGACGCAGATCATCCAGCTCGAGACAGAGCATGCCGGCTCTGGAGGCAGGTAGCGCCTGCGCAATCCGTCCGAACACGGTCGGCCGAAGTCGCACCGCAATCCGATAGGCGTCGAGCGCTTGTTCGAGATCGCCCGCCTCCTGGAGCGCGATACCCAGGTTGACCGCGGCCTCTGCGTCGTCCGGTCGATGGCGGAGCACGGCGCGATAGGCATCGGCCGCTACGGCCGGCTCATGCATATCCTGGCAGACGAGCCCGAGCTGGAACCAAGCTTCAACAAACGTTGGGTCCAGTTGCACGGCACACGCGAACGCCTCGCGCGCGGCCGAGTGGCGCGAAAGTGCCAGCAGGGCCAGCCCATGATTGTAGGCACCTTCCTTGGCGGTCGGAGCATGCTGACGCGCGCTGCCAAAGGCGGCGGCGGCCTCGCTGAAGCGTTCCTGCGCATGCAAGGCCTTGCCGCGGCCGAAATGGGCCCGAGCAAGCCCCGAGTTCGACCGCGATGGCCGCCTCGAAGGCAGCCAGCGCAGCATCCGGGCGGCCGAGTTCGGCAAGCGTCTCGCCCAGCAGCAACGCGGGCTCGGCTTCTGTCGACGCCAATGCGGCCGCGTCGCGAAAATGGATCGCGGCCGTCTTGAGCTGACCACGCGCGCGAGCGACACGACCTGCCACGAGCAAGCTGGGCAAATGATCCGGACGGGCTGCGAGGCTTTCACGAATGTGCGCTTGCGCGCCTTGGAGATCGACGCGGCCCAGCAGCAGGACAGCCAGCAGTTGATGTGCTGCCGGATCGTGCGGTTGCCGGCGCAGGATGGCCAGGCAGGCGGCTTCTGCCGCATCGCTCCGGCCCAGCCGATAGAGCGCGACGGCGTCGCTCAGGTCCTGTCCTGGATGCTGCGACATCGTCATGGCTGAAGGCAGCTGGGAACGGGAGCCGCAGCTCCCGTTCTTTCAGCTTGGCGCCAGGTCAGGTCAGCCCTTGATGCCTTCTGGCATGACCTTGCCGTCGACCCACGCCTGCAGGAGCTTGTCATAGTCGACGGTGACGCCCTGCGGCTTCTCGTCGGCGAGTTTGGGCTTGGGCGAGAATTCGCCGTTGTTGGACTTGGCGAACCACGACTCGGCCGACTCTTCCTTGTTGAGCTTGGGCGCGCAGTCGCCCCCGATGCCGGCACGCTCCAGCCGTGCCATGACCTGGTCCTGCTGCTTGGCGAGATTGTCCATGGCTTCCTGGGGAGTCTTCTCGCCGGTAACCGCTTCCGCCACGTTGGACCACCAGAGCTGGGCCAACTTCGGATAGTCCGGCACGTTGACGCCGGTGGGCGTCCAGGCAACGCGCGCCGGGCTGCGGTAGAACTCGACCAGGCCGCCGAGCTTGGGCGCCATCTTGGTCATCGCCTCGGAGCGGATGTCGCTGTCGCGGATCGGTGTCAGGCCGACGATGGTCTTCTTCAGCGACGTGGTCTTGCAGACAGCAAATTGGGCATAGAGCCAGCCCGCCTTCCGGCGCTCCACCGGGGTGGACTTCATCAGCGTCCAAGAGCCGCAGTCCTGGTAGCCCAGCTTCATGCCCTCTTCCCAATAGGGTCCATGCGGCGATGGCGCCATGCGCCACTTGGGGGTGCCGTCGGCGTTCATCACCGGCAGGTCGGGCTTGATCGAGGACGCGGTGAACGCGGTGTACCAGAATATCTGCTGGGCGATGGCGCCCTGACCCGGTACCGGTCCGGCCTCGGAGAAGGTCATGCCAGGGGCCTCGGGCGGAGCGTAGGCCTTCAGCCAGTCAATGTACTTCTCGAGCGCGTAGACCGCCGCCGGACCGTTCGTGCCGCCGCCACGGGTGACACTCGATCCGACCGGCCGGCATCCCTCCATACGGATGCCCCACTCGTCGACGGGCAGACCGTTCGGGAGGCCCTTGTCGCCTTCACCCGCCATGGACAGCCAAGCGTCAGTGAACCGCCAGCCCAGCGACGGATCCTTCTTGCCGTAGTCCATGTGGCCGTACACGCGGACGCCGTTGATCTCCTTGACATGGTTGGTGAAGAAGTCGGCAATGTCCTCGTAGGCCGACCAGTTCACCGGCACGCCCAGCTCGTAGCCCTTGACCTTCTTGAACTGCTCTTTGATCTGCGGATCAGTGAACCAGTCGTAGCGGAACCAGTAGAGATTGGCGAACTGCTGATCGGGCAACTGATAGAGCTTACCATCGGGTGCTGTGGTGAACGACTTGCCCATGAAGTCGTCGACGTCGAGCGTGGCCAGCGTCACGTCCTTACCGTCGCCTGCCATCCAGTCGCTCAGCGGCACCACCTTGTTGTAGCGGAAATGGGTGCCGACCAGGTCGCTGTCGTTGATGTAGGCATCGTAGATGTTCTCATCGGACTGCATCTGCGTCTGCAGCTTCTCGATGACGTCGCCTTCCTGGATGATGTCGTGGGTCAGGTTGACGCCTGTGATCTCGCTGAAGGCCTTGGCCATCGTCTGCGATTCGTAGACGTGGGTGTCGATCGTCTCCGACACAACCTTGATGTTCATCCCTTTGAATGGCTTGGCAGCCTCCTGGAACCAGGTCAGCTCCTGGATCTGCTGATCTCGCGAGATCGTCGACGGCTGAAACTCGTCGATCCACTTGTTGATCGTCGCGTCCGCCGCATTGGCCCGGATGATCCCGGGCATCGCGAAGGCGGCGCTGGTCATGGCCGAACTCAGCAGGAAACGCCGCCTGCCCACATGCCATTTCGTCATCACTCACGTCTCCCTGTCCAACCCCTCCACGGACAGCCGGTCGCCCGCTGCCTTTCGCCTCCGGCCGGGCGGAGGGTTTGCCCGGCCAGTGTCTCGGTCGTGCTGTGCCTCAGCCGAAGCGCATCACGACAAGAAACCAAATCAGCGCCACGATAGACGCGCCCCAAAGTGGCAAGTCGCTGAAGCCGAGCCAAGCGAGATGGATCCAGGCGGCGCCGAGCAAACCGATGAACAGGCGGTCGCCGCGGGTAGTGGTCATCGGCAGGAAGCCGCGCCGCTCGATCGTCGGCGAGGCAAGCTCCCAGGCCGTCATCGTCGCCAGCATGAGGAGGATGGCCGAGAAGAAGATCGCGGTCGGCGTGGTCCAGTACATGGTCCCGACCAGCCGACCGAGTCGCCCGAAGAAGCCCAGACCTTCCATGTCCCCGATCCTCACACCCGCCCGAGGGCGAAGCCCTTGGCGATGTAGTTGCGCACGAACCAGATCACGAGGGCGCCCGGCACGATGGTGAGGATGCCGGCGGCGGCAAGCGTGCCCCAGTCCATACCGGCGGCGGAAACAGTGCGGGTCATGACCGCGGCAATCGGCTTGGCATTCACCGCGGTCAGGGTGCGCGCGAGCAGGAGCTCGACCCAGCTGAACATGAAGCAGAAGAAGGCCGTGACACCCACGCCCGACTTGATCAGCGGCAGGAAGATCTTGAAGAAGAAGCGCGGGAACGTGTAGCCATCGAGATAGGCGGTCTCATCGATCTCCTTGGGCACGCCGGACATGAAGCCCTCCAGGATCCAAACCGCCAGCGGCACGTTGAACAGGCAGTGTGCCAAGGCCACCGCCAAGTGCGTGTCGAACAGGCCGATTGTCTGATAAAGCTGGAAGAACGGCAGCAGAAAGACCGCGGGCGGCGCCATCCGGTTGGTGAGCAGCCAGAAGAACATATGCTTGTCGCCGATGAACCGGTAGCGCGAGAACGCGTAGGCTGCGGGCAGGGCAACGCCGAGGCTGAGCGTGACGTTGATCGCGACATAGATCAGCGAGTTAATGTATCCGGAGTACCAGGAGGGATCGGTGAAGATCCGCGCATAGTTCGCCAGCGTCGGCGCCACCGGGATCAGAGTGAGGCCGCCCAGGATCTCCTCATTGGTCTTGAGCGACATGATGAGCAGCCAGTAGATAGGCAGCAGCAGAAAGACGAAGTACGCCAGCAGCCAGAGATACTTGCGGCTCATGCCCTGTCCCCCGTTCCGACACGGGTCATCACGTTGTAGAAGATGAAGCTGAGCGTCAGGATGATCAGGAAATAGACGATCGAGATCGCCGCCGCCGGGCCGAGGTCGAACTGGCCGACCGCGATCTTGGCGAGATGGATCGACAGGAACGTGGTGGCGCTGCCTGGGCCGCCGCCGGTGACGACGAACGGCTCGGTGTAGATCATGAAGCTGTCCATGAACCGGAGCAGCACGGCGATCAGCAGCACGCCGCGCAGCTTGGGCAGCTCGATGTAGCGGAATACCGCCCAGCGCGAGGCGCCGTCGATGGCCGCGGCTTGGTAGTAGGCGGGAGGGATCGCGCGCAGCCCGGCATAACAGAGCAGCGCCACGAGCGGCGTCCAGTGCCAGACGTCCATGACTACGATGGTGATCCAGGCGTCGAGCGAATGGGCCGTGTAGTTGTAGTCGAAGCCCAGATTGTTGATCAGCCGACCGCCGAGCCCGATATCGGCGCGGGCGAAGATCTGCCAGATGGTACCGACCACGTTCCACGGGATCAACAGCGGCAGGGCCATGATCACCAGCGTCGCCGAGGCGGCAGCACCGCTCGCCGGCATCACCAATGCCAGGCCGATGCCGAGCGGGATCTGGATCGCCAGCACGGTCAGGCTGAAGATCAACTGACGCAGCGCCGCGTTGTGCAGATCCTCGTCGCCCAGCACCTGGACGAACCAGTCGGTGCCGACCCAGACCCGGTCCTGCGGTCCGAGAATGTCCTGGAACGCGTAGTTTACCACGGTCATCAGTGGCATGATGGCGCTGAACGCCACCAGGATGAACACGGGGAGAACGAGCAGCCAGGCACGATTGTTGTAGGTCTTGTTCATGCTAGGCTTCCATCACCCGATCAGCCGGCCGTCGGCGTAGAGCAGCGTCCGCGCCGGCGCGAAGGTGAGATGGGCAGCTTCGGCCGGGACCTCGGCGTCCTCGTCGAGCTTGGCCTTGATGGTATGCGGCCCCAATCGCGCGGTCACCAGCTTGTAGTTGCCGAGATCCTCGACCTGGTCGACCTTGGCCGGCAGCGTGGTCGCGTCGGCTCGGGTGCTGACGCCCACAAATTCGGGGCGGATCCCCAGTTGGAGCTTGGCGCCGGCGAATTCCTGGGCAGCCTTGAACCAGTGCTGACCCAGTAAGGCGTCGGTCCCTTCGATCTGCACGCCGTCGCCGGCCAGCCGGCAGTCGAGGAAGTTCATCCCGGGCGAGCCGATGAAATAGCCGACGAACCGATGCGCCGGCCGCTCAAACAGCTCCTGTGGCGTGCCCAGCTGCACCACCTCGCCATTGTACATGACCACGACCTTCTGGGCGAAGGTCAGCGCCTCGTTCTGGTCGTGGGTGACGTAGACCAGCGTATGGTGGAAGCGGGTGTGGACCTCCTTCAGCTTGCGCCGGAGCAGCCACTTCAAATGCGGATCGATCACGGTCAGCGGCTCGTCGAACAGGATCGCCGCCACGTCCTCGCGCACGAGGCCCCGGCCCAGCGAGATTTTCTGCTTCTGATCCGCAGTGAGCCCCGCGGCGCGCCGCTTCATCAGCGGTTCGAGGTCGAGCATCGCCGCGACCTCGGCGATCCGGACCTTGATACTGGGCTCGGCCACGCCCCGATTGCGCAGGGGGAAGGCCAGGTTCTCGGCCACGGTCATCGTGTCGTAGATCACCGGGAACTGGAACACCTGCGCGATATTGCGCTGCGCCGGCGCCAGCCGGGTGACGTCCTTGTTGTCGAACAGGACCCGGCCCTCGCTCGGAATCAGGAGGCCGGAAATGATGTTGAGCAGGGTGGTCTTGCCGCACCCGGAGGGCCCAAGCAGCGCATAGGCGCCGCCATCCTCGAACGCGAACTGCAGCGGCTTGAGCGCGTAGTCTTCCGGCCGCGTCGGATGGGCCACGTAGGAATGCGCCACGGTCTCGAAGTCGATCCTCGCCACCGACGCCTCCTCAGCCCTGGCCCGACGGGCGGACGGGTGCCTGCTCGAGCGCACCTGCGCGGTCGAACGCGAACAGACGGGCGGGATCGAGGTGGACTTGCACCGTCTCGCCCAGTGCATGCAGGTGCACGCCTTCCTCCTGCACGACCCAGTGGAGGTCGCCATTGTGGACGTGGACGAACGTCTCGGAGCCGGAGATCTCCGACAGCTCGACCGTGGCGTCGATCGCGATGTCGTGCTCATGATGGCGGCGGAGGGATAGGTGGTTCGCCCGCACGCCCAAGGTATGAGTGCCGTCCTTAAGCGCAGTTAGATGGCCGGAAAGCGGTAGCGACAGCCCGGTCCGGCCGCGCGCCTGCCCATCCGACACCGTCACGCCCAGCATGTTCATCGGCGGGTCGCTGTAGATGGCGGCGACCCGCAAGGAGCCCGGCTGGTGGTAGACCTGGACCGTCGGACCGCTCTGCAGAATGCGGCCCTCATCCATGACGATCACCTCGCCGCCCATGATGAGCGCTTCCAGCGGCTCAGTCGTGGCATAGACGACCGTGGTCTGCTGGCGCGCGAACAGGTCGCGCAGCTCGGCCCGAAGCTCCTCGCGCAGCTTGTAGTCGAGGTTCACCAAGGGCTCGTCGAGCAGCAACAGTTGCGCCTTCTTGACCAGGGCACGGGCGATCGCAAGGCGCTGTTGCTGGCCCCCCGACAGCTCGCCCGGAAGTCGGTCGAGCAGATGGTCGATGTGCAGCATGCGCGCGGTCTCACGCACCTGCCGATCAATCTCAGCAGTGGCGATGCCCTGTAGGCGCAGCGGCGAGGCGATGTTGTCGTAAGCGGTGAGCGTCGGGTAGTTGATGAACTGCTGATAGACCATGGCCACGCTGCGCTTGCGTACCGATAGGCCAGTCACGTCGACGCCTTCGACCAGTATCTTGCCCGAGCTCGGCCGGTCGAGGCCGGCTATCAACCGCATCAGCGAGGTCTTGCCGGCAAGCGTCGGCCCGAGCAGCACGTAGAGCTGGCCCGGCACGAGGTCGAGCGTCACCGTGTCGATCCAGACCTCGTCGCGCACGACCCGGCGAATGGCGTCGAGATGCACGCTCATCCGACCGCCGCCGTGCGTGCCGGGGTGTTCCTCGCTTCGAGCAGCCGCGTCAGGCTGGCCACCGTGTCGTCGCCGACATGCAGGCCCAACCGCGAGCGGCGCCACAGGATGTCGTCGGCGGTGCGGGCCCATTCGTGGGCCACCAGATACTCGACCTCGGCCGCGTACAGGCCGCCGCCCAGATCCTGGCCTAGATCGTGCAGCCGAATGGCGTCGCCGACGACCTGACGTCAGTCGAGTGCCGTAGGCACGCGCCCAGCGATGCAGCAGCCCCTGGGGCAACCACGGATGCGCGCGGCGAGCCGCCGCCAGGAACGAGGTGAAGTCCGCGTTCGGGATGTCGCCGCCGGGCAGCGCGGCACCTGCCGTCCACTCGCCGCGCGTGAAGCCCATGACTGGCTGCAGCTTGGCCAGGGCGTGCTCGGCGAGCTTGCGGTAGGTCGTGATCTTGCCGCCGAAGATCGACAGCAGGGGTGCCCGGTTGGGACCGGCATCGAGATCGAACACGTAGTCGCGGGTCACCGCGGAAGCATCGCCGCTGGCATCGTCGTAGAGCGGCCGCACCCCAGCGTAGGACCAGACCACATCCGACGGTCCGATCTGGCGCTGGAAGTAGCGGTTGACAACTCGGCACAGGTAATCGGTCTCGTCCGGGGTGATGGCCGGGTCAGCGGGATCGCCTTCGTAGGGCACGTCGGTGGTGCCGATCAGGCTGAAGTCGCGCTCGAACGGGATCACGAACACGATCCGCTTGTCGTCGTTCTGCAGGATGTAGGGATGGTCGCCCGGGTAGAGCCGCGGCACAATAATGTGCGAGCCCTTGATCAGCCGGACGCGCTTGGCCGAGCTCACCCCCAGCCCGTCGCTCAGGAACGCGGATACCCACGGCCCGGCGGCATTGACCAGGGCCCGAGCGCGCAGCGGTGTCCGGCCGCCGTCTTCGCCCACGATCTCTGCCAGCCAGCCGCCCTCGTCCCGCCGGGCGCGCTCGCAGCGGCTGCGGGTGAGGATGACCGCGCCATGCTCGGCCGCCGCCATGGCGTTGAGCACCACCAGCCGGCTGTCTTCGACCCAGCAATCGGCATAGGTGAAGCCACGCTTGACCCAAGGCTGCAGGGGCGCGCCATACGGCCCCTGTCCGGCCAGGGCGATGGCGGTGGAGGCGGGCAGCAGCTTACGGCCGCCCAGATGGTCGTAGAGGAACAGGCCCAGCCGGACCATCCAGGCCGGCCGCTGCTCCGGACTGTGGGGCAGGACGAACGTCAGCGGCCAGACGATGTGCGGGGCGGCGCGCAGCAGCACCTCGCGCTCGATCAGCGCCTCGCGGACCAGCCTGAACTCGTAATGCTCCAGATAGCGCAGGCCACCGTGAATCAGCTTCGAAGACCACCGCGAGGTGTGGCTGGCGAGATCGTCCTGCTCGACCAGCACCACTGACAGGCCGCGGCCCGCGGCATCGCGCGCGATGCCGGCACCATTGATGCCGCCACCGACGATCAGCAGATCGACCTGCTCGCTCAGGGGTAGGCCTCCCACGAAAGCCGCGCGCTCAGGCGGCTGCCTGTCTTCCCAGGCTCTTGAGCGTTTTCGTATCGGAACGCTTTTTTGTTCGCAATCGAAAAGATGCTTCCCGTCATGCTTCCACGCCGGGAGCCGAATCAGCGACAAACAAAGCGACCTCGGTGACCTCGACGCACTGCTGTAGGGATGGGGGCAGGGCGGTGTCGGTGAACAGCGCGTCGACGTCCTCGAGCCCGCCCAGCCGGACCAGCGCGTTGCGACCGAACTTGGTGTGGTCGGCCGCGAGATAGACTTGGCGCGAGTTGGCGATGATCGCCTGCGCCACCCGCACCTCCTGGTAATCGAAGTCGAGTAGGGTGCCGTCCAG
This sequence comes from uncultured Alphaproteobacteria bacterium, assembly GCA_963798145.1. Taxonomy (GTDB): domain Bacteria; phylum Pseudomonadota; class Alphaproteobacteria; order Geminicoccales; family Geminicoccaceae; genus Benzoatithermus. The sequence goes on along the minus strand of CAWCSG010000002.1, from coordinate 210,129 downwards.
GTCGATGCCGCTGATCCCGATCACGCCGTAGTCGACGCGGAACTGGCGGATGAGGTCCACCGTCGCTTCGCCGACGATGCCCCGATCGCGTGACCGGACGACGCCGCCGGCTACGGTCACCTCGAAGTCGGACTTGCCGCACAGAAGGGCCGCCACGTTGAGGTTGTTGGTGATCACACGCAGGCCCTGGTGCCGCAGCAGCGCCTTCGCGACCTCCTCGGTGGTGGTGCCGAGATTGATGAACAGCGAGGCGTGATCGGGAATGTGCGCCGCTACCAGCTGAGCGATGCGCCGCTTCTCCTCGATGCACAGGACCTGCCGGTCGGGATAGGCGATGTTCTCGACCGAGGAGGCGAGGGCGGCCCCGCCATGATGGCGCTGGAGCACCGCTTGGTCGCACAGCGCATTGATGTCCCGGCGCACGGTCTGCGGGGTGACGGCGAACAGCTGGGCCATGGCCTCGATGCTGACGAAGCCCTGCCGGCGCACGAGCTCGACGATCTGCGCGCGGCGCTCCTCACTGCCCGCCACCTTGCCCGCCTCCCTGGCGATCATGTTCGTTTGCGAACATGACAGGGGTCGGAAGGTTTGCAACCTGAAAAGAAGGCCGGTCAGTTCCGTACGCGGGCCACGGCGCGACGCCATCCGTCGAGCAGCTGCTGGCGCTCCGCCACCGGCATGGCAGGCTCGAACCGGCGATCCAGGCGCCAAGCCTTGGCCACCGCGTCCAAAGAGCCATAGACCCCGGCGGCGAGTCCGGCGAGGTAGGCCGCCCCGAGAGCGGTGGTTTCGACCACCGCCGGCCGCTCGACCGGCCGGTCCAGAATGTCGGCCAGAAACTGGCACAGCCAATCGTTGACAACCATGCCGCCATCCAGCCGCAGCGTCGCGAAACTGGCGTCGGGCGCTCCGGCCTGCATGTCGGCGGCCATCGCATCGACCAGATCGGCGGTCTGATAGGCCACGGACTCCAGCGCCGCGCGGGCGACGTGCGCGACGCCGCTATCGCGCGTCAGGCCCAGGATGGCTCCGCGCGCGTCGGGATCCCAATGCGGAGCGCCCAGCCCCGTGAACGCCGGCACCAGATAGACACCCTCGGTCGAGGGCAGGTCGCGGGCCAGAGCCTCGGTCTCCGCGGCGCCGCGGATGATGCGAAGCCCGTCGCGCAGCCATTGTACTGCGGCGCCGGCGACGAAAATGCTGCCTTCGATGGCATAGGTGGTGCGGCCATCCAGGCGGTAGGCCACCGTGGTGAGCAGGCGATGGCTGGAGGCCACGAACCGCTCGCCGGTGTTGACCAGCATGAAGCAGCCCGTGCCGTAGGTGCTCTTGCTCATACCGGGCGCGAAGCAGGCCTGCCCGATGGTCGCCGCCTGCTGGTCGCCGGCGATGCCCATGATCGGGATTGCCGCACCGAGCAGCTCGGGGTCGCTGATGCCGAATGCCCCGGAGCAGTCCTTGACCTCGGGCAGCACCGAGGCCGGAATGCGCAGCGCACGCAGCAACTCCCCGTCCCATTGCTGGGTGGTGATGTCGAACAGCATGGTGCGCGAGGCGTTGGTGGCATCGGTTGCATGCACCCGCCCGCCGGTCAAGCGCCACAGCAGGAAGCTGTCGACGGTGCCGAACGCCAGGGCGCCGTTCTCGGCCGCCTGCCGGGCGCCCGGCACGTGGTCGAGCAGCCAGGCGAGCTTGGTGCCGGAGAAGTAGGCGTCCACGACGAGGCCGGTCCGGGTGCGCACCCGCTCCTCGAGCCCGTCGGCCACCAGCTGGCGGCAGGTCTCGGCGGTGCGGCGATCCTGCCAGACGATCGCGTGGTGCACGGGGGTGCCGGTAGCACGCTCCCACAGCACCGTGGTCTCGCGCTGGTTGGTGATGCCGATGGCGGCGAGGTCGGTCGCGGCGAGCCCGGCCGCAGCGATCGCCTGCCGGCAGACCGCCAACGTGTCCCGCCAGATGTCCTCGGCATCATGCTCGACCCAGCCGTCCTTGGGAAAGTGCTGGCGCAGCTCCTTCTGCCCGGTGCCGACCGCACGCCCATCGCGGTCAAACACGATGGCCCGGCTGCTGGTGGTGCCCTGGTCGATCGCGAGCACATACTGGCGGCCCATGCCCGCCCTCCCTGATCGTTGGCGACGTAGTCGCGCCGCCTTCTTGCCCGCGAACCGATCGAACGCACAAGGCCGATCAGGCGTGTGTGGCGGCAGTCCCTTCGATGCCGACGGCAGGGACCTCGCGACGGCCGAACCAAGCGACGTAAAGGGCGGGCAGGAACACCAGCGTCAGCAGGGTGCCGGCCAATAGGCCACCCATGATCGCGAACGCCATCGGCCCCCAGAACACCGTCGGCGCGATCGGGATCATGCCGAGCACGGTCGACACCGCGGTCAGCATGATCGGACGGAAACGCGAGCTGCAGGCCTCGACCGCCGCGTCGAACACGTTGCGCCCGGCGGCGCGCTCGGCCTCGATCTGGCCGATCAGGATCACCGCGTTCTTGGTGATCATCCCGATCAACGCGAGGCAGCCCAGGATCGCCACGAATCCGAGCGGCCGGCCTGACGGCAGCAGGGCGGCGACGACGCCGATCAATCCCAACGGCGCCACGCTCAGCACGATGATCAGACGCTGAAAGCTCTGCAGCTGGAACATCAGCGAGGTGAGCATGATCAGTAGCATGATCGGGACCACGGCGAGGACCGAGGCCATCGAGGCGGCACTCTCCTCGACCGTGCCGCCGGTGGCGATGTCGTAACCCTGCGGCAGGCCATGCCGAACCGCGTCGATCTCGGGCTCGAGCCCGGCGACCACGCCGGCCGGCAGCTGTCCCGCCGACACGTCCGCCTGGACCGTCAGCGTCGGCACGCGGTCGCGGCGCCAGAGCAGCGGGAAGTCTTGCGTGAACTCGAACGACGCAACCTGGCTGAGCGGGACCGTGCGCCCGTTGGCGAGCGGGATCTGCAGGGTTGGTAGGGTCGAGATCGAGACGCGCTGCTCGTCGGTGGCGCGTGCCAGCACGTTGACGAGGTAGATGTCGTCGCGCACCTGGGTCACCGGCGTGCCCGAGATGACCGTGTTCAGCACTCCTGCCAGCGCTTCCGAGCTCAGGCCCAGCAGGCGCGCCTGATCCTGGTCGACGCGGATGCGCACCTCACGGGTCGGCTCGACCCAGTCGAAATTCGTGCGCAGCGTATGTGGGCTCGCGGCCACCACCTTGGCGAGATCGAGCGCGATCGACCGCACCACCGACGGGTCCGGCCCGCTGACGCGGTACTGCACCGGCCAGCCGACCGGTGGGCCGAGTTCCAGTGGCGACACGCTGGCGATCACGTTCGGGAAATCCTCGGCCAGCACCTTCACCAGCTTGGCCTGCAGGCGGTCACGCGACGCGCCGCCGTCCTTGGCGATCACCACCGCCTGGGCGAAGAACGGGGCAGCCAGCTGGACGTCGAGCGGCAGGTAGAAGCGGATCGCGCCCTGGCCGACATGGGTGCTCCAGCTCACCACGTCGGGGTCGTCCGCGAGGACGGCGTCGAGCCGGCTCGACAGAGCGTCGGTCGCGAAGATCGAGGCATTCTGGGGCAGGGTCAGGTCGACCAGCAGCTCCGGCCGGTCGGAGGCCGGGAAGAACTGCCGCGGGATCAGCGGCATCAGCATCACCGCACCGGCGAACAGCGCGACCGTCAGCGCCAGCGTCAGCCATTTCGCGCGCAGGGCCAGGGTGAGGAAGCTTCGGTACCAGCGGACCACCCGCGGCGCCTCGGCTGGCTTGGTCGCTTTCGGCACGGTCAGGATGAACACGCTGAGCAGGGGCGCGAAGATCACCGCCACCAGCCAGGACACCAGCAGCGCAATGGTGACGACGGCGAACAGCGTGAAGCAATACTCGCCGGCGGAACTCGCGGCGAAGCCGATCGGTACGAACCCGGCGATGGTGACCACGGTGCCCGTGAGCATGGCGGCGGCATAGGTCGTGAATGCGTACATCGCCGCGGTCGGCTTGTCGTCGCCCGCGGCCAGCCGGTTGAGCGTGGCATCGGTCGTGGTCATCGCGTCGTCGACCATCAACGCCAGTGCGATGATCAGCGCGCCCAGCGAGATGCGCTGCATGTCGATGCCGAAGACGAGCATGATCGCGAACACGATCGCCAGGGTCAGTGGGATCGCCAACGCCACCACGAGCCCGGGCCGGATCCCGAGGCTGATGAAGCTCATCGCGAGAATGATCGCCACCGCCTGCCAGAGCGATTCCATGAACTCGCCGATGGCGTGCTCGACGGTGACCGGCTGGTTCGCCACGAGGTGCGGCTCGATGCCGATCGGCAGGTCGGCGGTGATCCGCTGGAGCGCCTTGTCGATATTCTCGCCCAGCGCCAGCACGTCGCCACCGTCGCGCATGGCGATGCCGAGGCCGATCGCCGGTTTGCCATCGACCCGGAACATCGGCTGCGGCGGGTCGGCGAAGCCGCGCCGCACCTGCGCGATATCGCTCATCCGGATCATGCGCCCATTGGCGACGAAGTTGATGTCGAGAATGTCCTGCTCGGATTCGAACGCGCCGGTGACCCGCAGCGAGATCCGCTCGTCGCCGGTCTCGATCACGCCGGCTGGGCGGACCTGATTCTGCGCCTGCAGTGCTGCCACCAGCGCCGAGCGATCGATGCCCAGGCTCGCCAGCTGCTCCATCGAGAACTCGAGAAAGACCACCTCGTCCTGCGCGCCGATGATCTCGACTTTTGAGACGTCCGGTACATTCAAGAGCTTGGAGCGGACGGCCTCGACCTGGTCGCGCAGTTCGCGGTGCGTGAACCCGTCGGCGGTGAAGCCGTAGATGATGCCGAACACGTCGCCGAACCGGTCGTTGAAGCCAGGTCCGACCACGCCTCGTGGCAGCGTGTGCCAGACATCGTTGACGTCGTTGCGCACCCGCTGCCAGGTCGCTGGCACCTCGGCGGCAGTGACGCTGCCCTGCAGGTCGACGAAGATGGTCGCGCTGCCCGGCCGCGTGATGCTGCGTAGCACGTCCAGGCCCGGCACCTCCTGCAGCTGGCGCTCGAGCCGCTCAGTGACCTGCAGCAGCGTGTCGTCGAGCGTGGCACCCGGCCAGCCCGCGACGACGACCATGGTGCGGATCGTGAAGGCGGGGTCCTCGTTGCGGCCCAGCTTGATGAAGGCCAGCACGCCGGCGAGCACCGAGAGCAGCATCAGATAGAGGACCACCGAGCGGTGGTTCAGCGCCCAGCGCGAGAGATTGAATCCGGTCATGGGTGCGGCGCCAGGAGGCGTACCTTCTGCCCGGGGTGCAGCGCCTGCACGCCAGCGGTGACGACGATGTCGCCGGGCGTCACTCCCTCGGCCACGACCACCGAGGCGGGCTCGAAGCGAACCACGTCGATCGAGCGCAGCGCCACCGTGTTGGTGGCTGGGTCGACCACCCAAACTGCGGGCTCGTCACCTTGGCGCGTGATCGCCGAGGCGGGCAGCTGGATGATCTCGCCTTCGTCGACCTCCATCCGGCCGGTAACCGTGGCCCCTAGAAGCATCTCCGGCGGCGGGTGCGAAAGGCCGACCTTGACCTCGAATGTCCGGGTCGTGGGGTCGGCCTGGGCCGCGACTTCGCGGACCCTGCCGCTTGCCACGATGCCCGGCTCCTCGGTCAGAAATACGTCGATCACGGGATCTGCGGGTGCGGAGCGTAGAACCTGCGCTGGCACGTCGAACACCGCGTCCCGGCCGCCCTGACGCGCAAGCCGGACGATCATCTGGCCGGCCTGCACCACCTCGCCCGGCTCGGCGCCGACGGCGGTTACCACCCCTTCGGCATCCGCATGCAGCTCGGTGAAGCTGACCTGGTCCTCGGCGAACCGCAGCTGCGCCTGCGCCGCCTCTACCTGCGAACGGGTCGTCTGACGGCCTTGCCGCGCGCGCTCGTACACGGCCCGCGCGGCGAAGCCGCGCTCCTCGAGCTGGCGCTGGCGCTGGTACTCGTTCTCGGCCTCGCTGGCCTGGCCTTGAGCGGCCGCGAGATTGGCCTGCGCCGCGCGCAACGCGTTGGTCTGGTCCTGCGCCTCCAGACGGCCGATCAGCTGCCCGGCCTCGACCCGGTCACCGGTATTGACCATCCGCTCGATCATCCGCCCCGAAAGGCGGAATGCCAACCGCGCCTCGTCCTCGGCCTCGATCCGACCGGTCAGCACGACCGGCACGCCCGACGCGCGCTTCTCCACGGTGATCGTGCGCACCGGACGGATCTCGGGTGGTGCCGGCTCCTCCTCCGGACCGCATGAGGTCAACAGCGCGGCCAACGCAATCATGCCCCAGCAATGTCGCAGGCGGCTGGCTCGGATGGCGCTACTTGGCACGAAGCAATCCTCAACCGTAAGGGTCCAGACGATGGCCGGATTGGCGCTCGCCGAGCAACGTTCACCTCGATCTGAGCGACTGGGAAATGACGGCTGCCCGCATCCGCGTCCGGCCAATTCGTCACCTTGCGGCAGCGACCCTCGATAGCGGATGATTGGACGGATCGCGCGCCATGGTCAAGTCGGCCAGCCGTGGGACACGACTGGGACGGCGCCCGCCTCGGGGCAGTTGACCGTCTATCTAAAACTCGCTTCAAGAAGGCAACAGGTTCGGCCGAGCGAGCATACTTTGATGCAGCGCGGCAATGGTTCGGGCGCCGGATACATCGAGGGGAGAGCCAATGATCGGGAAGTTTAGGAAGTCGGGGTGGCTCGTCCCGGCATTAGCGCTGGCAACGGCAGTCGGCTCCTCTAGTATCGTGCTGGCGCAGCAGTCCGACGGCGCGCCGGAGGTCAACGCCGAGGCGTTGGCTTTCGACGCCGCCGACACCGACGGCGACGGCTTCGTGAGCGAGGCCGAGCTCACCCGCGACGCGGCGCACGGGTTCGCCACCCTCGACAAGAACGGGGACGGCAAGTTGGCTCCAGGCGAGCTGGCGCCCCACGATCCGGCTTTGTTCAAGAAGGTCGACGTCAACGGCGACGGCTTTCTGACGTTCACCGAAGTCATGACCAACAAGCTCCGAGCCTTCAAATTGGGCGACAAGAACCAGGACGGAGGTCTGTCGTTCGAGGAGATGGTCGAGGTCGTCGAGCTCGAGTCGGGAGACGCGTCATGAGTGTTCGCAACGAGCCGGCTCGCGGCCGGCATCTCGTAGTGGCCTTGGCCGGCGTCGCGGTGTTGGCGCTCGGCGGCTGCATGGATGGCGGTGGCACGGGATCGCCCGGTGTCGGCACCGCGGCCGGTGCCGCTGCTGGCGCCGGGGCCGGCCGGCTGCTCTTCGGCAACAGCACGACCGGGATGCTGATCGGTGGCGCTGCCGGCGGACTCGCCGGCAACATGACGCTCGACCGGCAGGCGGAGGAGCGGAGGCAGCAGCAGGCGGTCCAGACCCGGCGCACCGAGCAGCAGCTGCAGCTCGACTTCGAGCGGCAGCGCGCGCTGCAGCAGGAGCAGACCCGGATCGAGATCGAGGAGCAGCGCCAGTTTAACGAATGGCGGCGGTCGCAGGGCGTGTAGGGACGCCGTTACACGCCTTCGAGGAGCTTGGCGAAGCTCATGGTCGAGCGCTTGCCGAGATCATGGCCGTGGGCCGCCAGGAACCGCTCGGCGGTGGCGCGCCCCTTGTCGCGCAACATGGTGAGGAAGTCCCACTCGGCATTGAGCTTGGAGGACGAGCCGAGCTCGGCTAGCTCGTCGTTCTCGATCAAATGGATGCGCATGCTGGCCCAGACCGCACCCTCGCCGGTGCCGGGATCGGCCGACTGCTGCAGGAGCGCGATCATCCGCAGCTCTTTGATCGTCGCCGCGTTGAACGAGATCTCGTTCAGCCGGTTGAGGATCTCGCGCGCTGAGCGCGGTGTGCCGGGGCGCTCGATCGGGTTGATCGGCACGATGATGGTGTCGCTGGCGTCGCATTCGCGGACCAGCGGCGTCAGTGTCGGGTTGCCCGCGTAGCCTCCGTCCCAATAGCCGTCGCCGTCGATCTCCACCGCCTGGAACATCATCGGCAGGCAGGCCGAGGCGAGCATCACGTCTGGGGTGATCTCAGCGTTGCGGAACACCCGGCCGCGACCGGTGCGCACGTTGGTCGCCGTGATGAACAGCTTGATCGGCGCGCGCGCGAGTTGCGTGAAGTCCACGCTTTCGGCCAGGATTCCCCGCAGCGGATTGAGCCCGCCAGGGTTGAGATCGTAAGGCGAGAATACCCGCGAGACGAAGTCCATGGCGACGTACATGGGTGAGTTGTCGAGCGTCCAGCGGCCGAGCAGGACATCGATCGGGCCGCGCCGGTACGGGCTGTAGCGCGCACCCTCGGACACCCGGCGCCAGAAGTCCTCAAGCGCGGCGCGAGCGGCCCGCGCGCCACCGGCGGCGTGGCTCGCGACCATCACCGCCGCATTCATGGCGCCGGCGGACGTGCCTGAGATGCCGTCGATTCGCAGCCACGACTCCTCGAGCAACCGATCGAGGACACCCCAGGTGAACGCGCCGTGCGAGCCGCCGCCCTGCAGGGCTAGGTCGATGGCGACGGCGGGACGGGCTGTGTTCGCCGATGCAGTCGAGGTGTCGGTGGCCATGGTATCTCGCGGTTGCAGCAAAGGTGCGCTGCAGCACGCTATAGAGCGGAAGATGCTGGCTCGCCATCACTTCATGTGTCGGGGCATTGGTGCTGCTGTCACTCAACGGTAATTGTTGGTTGCACCGCTGCGCCGCGCGGGTCCGACACAGCTAGTAAAAAACACCTGAGTTGTGCGGGTGCGGCAAATCGCTACGCCCAGGCTCTGCTCTTGACCCGTCTCGTGAAATTCCGCAGCGTCGCCGACAAATCAAATATGCTTGCTATCGGGCGAACCAGGACACGAGGCATGGCCGAAAACAGCGGGCAGAGCGCCTTTCCCGCGCCGATTACGATCCTCACCCTGGTCCTGATCCTGGTCTGGGCGGCGACGTTCTTCATCCCCTCGGGACAGTTTCAGCTCGACGCCGGCGGCAGCCCGATCGCCGGCTCGTTCCGGAACATTGCGCCGCCCCTCGACCTTGAAGGGCGCATCCGGGATCTGCTGCTGGCGCCGATCAACGGGCTCTACGGCATCCAGGACACAGCGACCGGCCAGGTCGGCCCGTTCAACAGCGGCGTCATGTTCGGGTCGGTGCAGGTGTTCCTGTTCATCCTGGCGATCGGCGGGTTCATGACGGTGGTGTTCGCCACCGGCGCGCTCGATCGTGGCATTCACCACCTGGCCTATGCATTCCGGGCACGCGGCCCTGTGCTCATCGTGGTCTTGAGCCTGCTGTTCGGCGTGCTCGGCTCGGTAATGGCGTGGAGTGACGAGACGCTGGGGCTCTACGCGCTGATCGTGCCACTGATGATCGCCCTCGGCTATGACCGGATGGTGGCCGTGGCGGTGGTCACCGTCGCCCCGTCCGTCGGCGTCATCGGCTCCACCATCAACCCGTTCGTGGTCGGCATCGGTTCGTCCAAGGCCGGGATCACCATCGGCGACGGCATCGGCCTGCGCTTGGTGCTCTTCGCGGCGCTGATGACGGCGACGATCGCCTACACGCTCTGGTACGCGAGACGCGTGAAGGCCGACCCGGCCCGGTCGCTGGCCGGCATCGATGCCGCCGATGCGGCGTTGGCCCAGACCGACGCCAAGTACCCGGACCCGCTGACCGCGCGCCACATGCTGATCATCGCATTGGTCGGCTTCACCTTCGCGCTGCTCACGTTCTCGATCATCCCTTGGGGTGCGATCCTCGGCAACGCAGCGGTCGACCCATACACCCACGAGACCGTGAACAGTCCGTTCCGATGGGAGCTTGGCTGGTGGCTGCCGGAGTTGTGCGCGCTGTTCTTCGTGATGGCGATCGTGGTCGGCGTGGTGGGCGGCCTCGGCGAGGCCGGGACCGCGAGATCCTTCATGCAAGGAGTCATCGACTTCACCGGCCCGGCGTTCCTGGTCGTGGTCGCCCGCGGCGTGTCGGTGATCATGACCAACACCAAGACCATCGACACGGTGCTGAACGCCATGGAGGGCCTAGTCACCGGCAGCTCCAACGTCCTGTTCGTGGCGCTGACGTTTTTCGTCACCCTGCCGCTGTCGTTCCTGATCGGCAGCGGGTCGGCGGGCACCGCGCTCGCGATGCCCGTGCTGGCGCCGTTGGGGGATTTCGCCGGCATCGACCGCTCGCTGGTAATCACCACCTGGATGGCGGCGGGCGGCTGGCTGCGGCTGATCCTGCCGATCAACGCGATCCTGATCGCCGGGCTGGCGCTGGCGAAGGTCGGGTTCGATCGGTATGTCAGGTTCATCCTGCCGCTGATGGGCATCCTGCTGGTGATCATCCTGGCGGTGCTGCTGCTCGGTGTGGCGCTCTGATGGTTGCGGTCCGGCGCGCGCGCGCGTGCTAGTGAGCGTCGGCTGCGAGCGACGGGGGCGACCGACTTGAGCGACATGGCCATCACCTTCACGATCGTCGCGGTGATCGTGGTCCTGTTCGTCTGGGACCGCTTCCCCGTGGTGGTCGTCGCGATGGCGACGGCGGTCGCCCTGTGGGCCACGGGCGTGCTCGATCTGGGGCAGGCGCTGGCCGGCTTCGGCGACCCGGCCGTCGTGTTCATCGCCTCGCTCTTCGTGGTCAGCGCCGGCCTCGACGCCACCGGTGTCACGGCCTGGACCGGACAATTCCTGATTCGACAGGCCGGTGAGAGTCGGGTGCGGCTCCTCGTCTTGATGATGGTGCTGGTCTCGGTCCTGACTGCGCTGATCAATCTCAACGGCTCGGTTGCAGCTCTGCTGCCGGTGGTCGTGGTCATCGCGGTGCGCCTCGGCCGCTCCCCGTCGCAGTTGCTAATGCCGCTGGTGTTCGCCGGCCACGCCGGCTCCTTGCTGGCTCTCACCGGCACGCCGGTCAACGTGCTCGTCTCCGACGCGGCCGTCGAGGCGGGCCTCCCGCCGTTCGGCTTCTTTGAGTTCGGCCTGGTCGGCCTGCCGCTGCTGCTCGGCACGATGGCGATCATCTTACTGTTCGGCCCGCGCCTGCTGCCGGAGCGCACCAGCCGATCGATCCCGGCCGATCTGAGCAAGCATGCCCACACCCTGATCGAGCACTACACGCTCGACGAGGGCCTCTTCCAGCTGCGGGTCCGCTCGGATTCCCCCTATGTCGGGGCGGAGCGCTCGGCCGTGGATCTCTCGGACTATAGGGGCCTAAGCCTAGTCGCCGTACAGGCCCGCGAGGAGGCGGGACCGCTGCGACGGCCGACTCTGGCCGAGGGCGACGTCCTTCTCGTGCGCGGCGACGCGCAGACGGCGGCGGGCCTTGCTGCCGACAAGAACCTGGCCTTCCGCTCGGAGCATGCGGCCGCCGACGTTGCCAATACACTGTTCAACCGCAGGAACGGTCTGGCGGAGGTCATCATCCCGCCTCGCTCCGCGTTCGTTGGCGAGGCAGTATTCCCCGGCATGGTCACGCCAAGCGGCGATCTCGTGATCCTGGGGGTGCAGCGGCGCGGCGAGGATCTTGGGCCGGATGAGGTTGTGCTCGCCGTCGGCGACACGCTGCTGCTGCAGGGCAGCTGGCAGGCGCTCGACGAGCACCTGGACACACCCGATGTGCTGGTCGTCGATTCACCGGAGCTGGTGCGCCGGCAGGCTGTGCCGATGGGTGCCGGCGCCAAGCAGGCGATCGCCGTGCTGATCGCCATGGTCGTCCTCCTCGCGACGGGTCTGGTGCCGTCGTCGATCGCCGGGCTGCTCGCCGCCGGCGCCCTGATCCTTCTGGGCGTGGTGTCCGTCGAGCAGTCCTACCGGGCGATCAACTGGACCACGGTGATCATGATCGGGGCCATGATGCCGCTGTCGACCGCGATGGCGCAGAGCGGCGGTGCCGCCATGCTCGGAGAATCGCTGGTCCGTCTGGTGGGCGACGCAGGCCCCTACGCTCTGCTGGCCGGCTTGTTCCTGCTCACGGGCATCCTAGGCCAGCTGATAAGCAACACCGCGACCGCCCTGATCATCATCCCGATCGCCGTGGCGGCCGCGACCCAGCTCGGCATCTCGCCGCGGCCGGTGCTGATGAGCGTCTGCGTCGCCGCGGCAGCCTCGTTCCTGACCCCGGTCGCCACGCCGGTGAACCTCATGGTGATGGGGCCGGCCGGCTACCGCTTCGGTGACTACTGGAAGCTCGGCCTGCCACTGATGGTCTGGTTCTTCATCATCGCTACCTTCTTGGTGCCGCTGATCTGGGGCTTCTGACGTCGGGGGAATGCAGGGAGCGGGCCATGGTATTGGAAGGCGAAGCCGGTAGCGTGACCAGACCGCGCGTGCTCGTGCTGTCGCTCGGCGGGACAATCACCATGGTGCCCACCTCGTCCGGCGGCATCGCCCCGGGCCTCGGCGCCGCCGAGCTGGTGGCCTCGGTGCCGGAGCTGGCCGAGGTGGCGCGGATCGAGGCGCACTCGCCGTTCCGCCTGCCGAGCCCCTCGCTGACGCCGGCCGGTCTGGTCGAGGTCGCGCTGCGGATCGAGGCCGGCTTCGCCGCTGGCTGCACCGCCGCCCTGGTGATCCAGGGCACCGACACGATCGAGGAGTCCGCGTTCATCCTGGACTTGCTTGTCGGCGGCGACCGCCCGGTGGTGATGACCGGGGCGATGCGCGGTGCCGACGCGCCGGGTGCCGACGGGCCGGCCAACCTGCTGGCGGCGGCGCGGGTCGCGGCCTCGCCCGAGGCGCGCGGGCTCGGAGCGCTGGTGGTGCTGAACGATGAGATTCACGCCGCGCGCTTCGTGCAGAAGTCGCATACCGCGCTGCCCTCGGCGTTCACCTCGCCGCTGGCCGGGCCGATCGGCCTCGTCGCCGAGGGCCGGCCGCGTTTCTTCGCTCGGGTCGCGCGAAACCCCGTGCTCGCCGCCACCGACGGGCCGCCGGCCCCGGTCGCCCTGGTCAAGGTCGCGATGGGCGACGACGGCCGGATTCTGGCAGGGCTGCCGGAGCTAGGCTTTGCCGGGGTCATCCTCGAGGGAATGGGCGCGGGGCATGTCCACGCCGAGATGGCGCCAAACCTGGGCGATCTCGCGGCCCGGGTCCCGGTGGTGCTGGCGTCGCGCCCGGCATCGGGGCCGATGTTCACCGCCACCTACGGCTACCCCGGTGGCGAGATCGACCTCATCGCCCGCGGCCTGGTCCCTGCAGGTTACCTGTCCGCGTTGAAGGCTCGCCTGTTGCTGGGCTTGTGCTTGCGATCCGGGGCCGGAGCGGGCACCGTCGCCGCGGCGTTCGCGCCCTATCAATGACGCCGCTCGGGCCGCTGTTCTCGTCGGGTGATCGTGCATGAACCTCGACCTCGCCATGGTCCTGGCCCTGCTGGCCGCCGCGGTCGTCATGTTCGCGCTGGGCCGACCGCGCATGGACGCCGTGGCTCTCCTGATGCTGGTCCTGCTGCCGCTGACCGGCGTGGTCACCATGCCCGAGGCGCTGACCGGCTTCAGCGATGCCAACGTCGTGCTGATCGCGCTGCTGTTCGTCATCGGCGAGGGCCTGGTGCGCACCGGGGTAGCACAGCGGCTCGGCGACTGGCTGGTGGCCCGGGCCGGCAGCAGCGAGACGCGTCTGCTTGTCCTGTTGATGATGGTCGTGGCAAGTCTGGGCGCGGTGATGAGCTCGACCGGCGTTGTCGCAATCTTCATCCCGATCGTGCTGCGGATCGCCCAGAATACGGGCACTGCACCCAGCCGGCTGATGATGCCGTTGAGCATGGCCGCGCTGATCAGCGGCATGATGACGCTGGTCGCGACCGCGCCCAACCTCGTGGTCGACGCTGAGCTGCGGCGCAGCGGGGCCAGCGGCTTCAATTTCTTCAGCTTCACGCCGTTTGGCGTGCCGGTGCTTGTGTTTGGCGTGCTCTACATGCTGTTCGCGCGCCGCTGGCTCTCGGCCGAGGTCGAACTCGACCGGCGGCGGCTCGGGTCGGCCGCGCCTGCGCGACTGGATCGAGGAGTACGGGCTTGCCGGGCGCGAGCGGCGAGTGAGGATCAGCGATGGCTCGCCGCTGGCCGGGCGGACGCTCGAGGAGCTGCAGCTGCGCGACAAATCGGGTGCGCATTTGCTGGCGATCGAGCGCGTGGGCCGGTTCGCGCCCGAGATCGTCCGCCCATCAGCGACCGTGCGTTTGCGCAGCGGCGACGTGCTGCTGATCGACCTGTTCGTTCCCGACACCAATGCCGAGGAGCTAGCGCGCGAGCTTGGCCTGGAGCTGCTGCCGCTGAGCGGCGTCTATTTCGCCGACCGCTCCCAGGAAGTGGGCATGGTCGAGGTGATGCTGCCTGAGGGCTCGGGCGTGGTCGGCCGGACGCTGGTGCGCTCGGAGTTCCGCACCCGCTACGATGTCACCGCGGTCGGGCTGAAGCGCGGTAACCGGGCACGTTGCGACAACATCACCAAGGAGGAGCTGCGGGTCGGCGACACCCTGCTGGTGGCGGGCTTCTGGTCCGACATCCGCAAGCTGCAGAGCTTCCGTCGCGACATGATCGTGCTCGACCTGCCGGCCGAGCTGGACGAGGTCCTGCCGGCAGCCAGTCGGGCGCCGCAGGCCCTGCTCTGCCTGCTGCTCGTGGTCGGGCTAATGGTCAGCGGGGTCGTGCCCAACGTCCAGGCGGCGCTGATCGGCTGCCTGCTGATGGGCGTGCTGGGCTGCGTCGACTTTACCAGCGCCTACCGCTCGATCCACTGGGCGAGCCTGATCCTGATCGTCGGCATGCTGCCGTTCTCGCTGGCCCTGCAGCGCACGGGCGGCGTCGACCTCGCCGCCGACGCGCTGATTGCCGCCGTCGGCGGGGCCGGGCCGCGGGTTGTGCTGGCCAGTCTGTTCGCGATCACGGCCATCCTCGGCCTGTTCATCTCCAACACCGCGACCGCCGTGTTGATGGCGCCGGTGGCGTTGGCGATGGCCAGCGATCTCGGCGCCTCGCCCTACCCGTTCGCGATGATCGTGGCGTTGGCGGCCTCGGCGGCGTTCATGACCCCGGTATCGTCGCCGGTGAACACATTGGTGGTGGGACCGGGCAACTACGCGTTCGGTGATTTCATCAAGGTCGGTGTGCCGTTTACACTGGTTGTGCTGGTCGTCAGCGTGCTGCTGGTGCCGTGGCTGCTGCCACTCGATCAGGCGTCAGTGCCATGAGAATGCATCGTTACAATGGAGGCTAAGCCGATGTCCCAACTTGATGACGTGCTCGCCCGGATCGATGCGGAGCTGGAGCCAGCGCTCGAGCGGCTGTTCGCGTTCTTGCGGATCAAGTCGATCTCGACGGACCCGGCCTACGCCGCCGACTGCAGGGCCGCGGCGGAGTGGCAGGCCGCCGATCTGGCGAGCATCGGCTTCGATGCGAGCGTCCGGCCCACGCCCGGCCACCCGATGGTCGTGGCGCACGACCGGTCGGCGAAGGGCGCGTCGGCGCTGTTCTATGGCCATTACGACGTCCAGCCGGTCGACCCGCTCGAGCTGTGGGACCACGACCCGTTCGAGCCGTTCATCGAGACGCGTGCGGATGGCAGCAAGGCCATTCGGGCGCGTGGCGCCTCCGACGACAAGGGCCAGATCATGGTCTTCGTCGAGGCCTGCCGGGCCTGGAAGCACGTCACGGGCTCGCTGCCGATCCCGATCACCCTTCTGATCGAGGGCGAGGAGGAATCGGGCGGAGAGAATCTTCCGCCGTTCTTGAAGGCGAACGCCGCCGAGCTGAAAGCGGACATCGGCCTGATCTGCGACACCAATATGTGGGATCCGCGCACTCCAGCGATTCAGACCATGCTACGTGGCCTGTGCGGCGAGGAGATCATCATCACGGCCGCCGACCGCGACCTGCATTCGGGCTTCTACGGCTCGGCGGCGGCGAACCCCAACCATGTGCTGGCCCGCATCCTGGCCGACCTGCGCGACGCCGACGGGCGCGTCACCGTCCCGAACTTCTACGACGGCGTGCCCGAGCTGCCCGAGACATTGCGCAAGCAGTGGGCCGCACTCGATTTCGATCCCAAGGCGTTCCTGGGCGCGGTCGGCCTGTCGGTGCCGGCGGGCGAAAAGGGTCGCTCGGTGCTGGAAATGACCTGGTCGCGGCCGACCTGTGAGATCAACGGCATGGGCGGCGGCTACCAGGGCGAGGGGTTCAAGACGGTGATCCCGTCCAAGGCCTCGGCCAAGATCTCGTTCCGGCTGGTGTTCGACCAGGACCCGCACGCGATCCGCAAGAACTTCCGGGAGTTCGTGCGCCAGCGCCTGCCTGCCGACTGCAAGGTCGAGTTCATCGAGCACGGCTCAGGGCAGGCGATCCGCTTCCCGATCGACGCGCCCGCTTTCGCCAAAGCCAGTAAGGCGCTCACGGATGAATGGGGCCGGGAGTCGGTGTTCATCGGCGGCGGTGGCTCGATCCCGGTCACGCATGAACTGAAGACCGCACTCGGCATGGACGTGGTCCTGGCCGGCTTCGCGCTCGACGATGATCGCATCCACAGCCCGAACGAGAAGTACGAGCTGGAGAGCTTCCGGCGCGGGATGAGATCGTGGGCGCGGGTACTGGGCGAACTCGCCCGTTGACCGTGACCGGAAGGTCACGCCACCGCAATAACCCTGGCGCTTGGGGGATCGTTGCGCGCCGGACGTGACCTGTGCGTGCTTGTCCTATGACGCGATGAGCGGTTCCTGGAGTGAGCGCGGCTCGGCCGGGGCATGGTTTGCCTGTGCGCTCAGGATTTGCCCATCGAGAGGACCTGAACATGCTCCTGCGACGCTGCCTGATGTTGACCACGGCCCTGGCTGGGGCGAGTCTGGCGAGCTCGGTCGGCGTGGCCGGCGCGGCCGAGGTGAAGCCGGGTGGGGCATTGGACGTCACCATTACCGGCTTTCTGCGCACCGAGTGGGTCGGTGGGCAGCAGGACGAGCTGCAGCAAGATCCGAGCCTGAGCCGGAGCCTCGACTTCCGCAACGACAGCGAGGTGCACGTGCTGGCGCGCGGCGAGGATGAAGAGGCCGGTCTCGAATATGGTGCCACGATCGAGTTCGAGGCCGATACCAACAGCACCTTCAACAGCGACGAGACTTGGATCTTCCTGCGCGGCGGCTGGGGCGAGCTGCGGTTCGGTGACCAGGACGGCATCGTCGACAACAGCACGATCGGCGGGCAGACGATCGCGGCCGGCACCGGCGGCATCGACGGTTCCGATGCGGTCATCTCCGCCGCCCCGGTCGTCTTCTTGACCCTGACCGACGACGCCACCAAGATCAGGTACTACACGCCGAGCTTCGGCGGCTTCAGCCTTGGCGTTTCGTACACGCCGACCCAACAGGAAGTCGACTCCAGCGCCTTGAATGGCCAGTTCATCGCCAACAAGGGCGGCGATGATGCCATGCAGGGTAAGAACGTATTCGAGGGCGGGCTGGTCTACGACGACGAGCTCGGAGACGTCGGCATCGAATCGTCGATCGTGGGTCTTGCATGGAGAGCTCAAGAACGGCGGCAAGGAGGATTTCGGTGGTGACGAGTGGTGGGGTGTGCAGGGTGGCGCCGCTTTGGATATTTCCGGCTTCAAGCTCGCCGCCGGTATCGGCACCGATCATCTCGGCGACCTGGATCGACAGTACTTCACCGCTGGCGTGGGCTATGGCTACGGACCGTTGAACACTTCGATCACCTACGGCCAGATCTTCAATTCCAACAGCGACTTCCAGGACGCCAATGACGGGATGGACAATCCGTACAATCTGGTGTTCTCGGCGGACTACGCCTTGGCGCCCGGCCTCGTGCTGGCCGGTGACGTGAGTGCGTTCGACAACGATACCGACAGTACCGCCGATACCGGCGCCAAGGGCTGGGCTGCCGTCGGCCGCTTCGAAGTCGCCTTCTGACCGTAAAGGGCGGCGGGTGTCCGCTTCGCGCCGCCCGCCTGGAGCCTGTGCCCTCGGCCGCGTTCAGGGCCCGAACGGCAGTGCCATCAGATACCAGCCCACCAACAGCAGCGTCCAGACGACGAACAGCACGCCCACGTAAGGCAGCATCATCGCCACGACCGTACCGACTCCAGCATTCTTGTCGTATCTTTGACAGAAGCCCACCACCATCCCGAAATAGACGTTAAGCGGCGTCAGTGCGTTCATCGGCGAATCGCCAACCCGGTAGGCGGCGAGCACCGCCTCCGGGACGACTCCCAGCTTCATCATCAGGGGCACGAAGATTGGCGCAAAGATTGCCCACTTTGGAACGGCACCGGTGATTATCAGGTCGAGAATGCCAACGACGACGACAAAGCCCACCAGCAGGACCAGTGTGTCTAGGTTGGCGCCTTGAAGGAGGTTGGCGAGATTGACTGCGGCGACGGTAGCGAGGTTGCTGTAGTTGAAGTAGGCGATGAACTGGCTGATAATCAACAGTAGGAAGATCATCCCTGACAAGCCCGCGAATGTCTTCACGATGGCATTGATCGCGTCCGTTGCATTATTGATCGTACGCGCGGCAATACCGTAGGCCAGACCGATGACCAGGAAGATCAGCATGATGATCACGATCAGGCTGGTCATGAACGGCGAGTTGCCGCCGATGGCACCCGTGACGGGGTCGCGTAGCGGTGCGCCTTGCGGCACCGTCAGGAGGGCGATCAGGGCGATGATGGCGAGAAAGCCCCACAACGCCCAACGCAGTCCCTTGGCTTCCGCGTACGAGATCTCCCCTTCAGCATTATCCGGTCTCTCGCCGTGATAGGGACCCAGCCGGGGCTCGACCACGCGCTCGGTCACCAGCACGCAGACGACGGTGAGGATCAGGCTGCATACGATCGAGAAGTAGAGGTTCGCCGCGAGGTCGATCGAGACGCTCGGGTCGAGCAGGTGGATGGCGTCATTGGTGATCTCGGTCAGGATACCGTCGACCGGCACGATGAAGACGTTGACAAGGAAGACGGCGGCGACGCCCGCGAAGGCGGCCGCGATCCCGGCGAGCGGGTGCCGGCCAACCGTGAGGAAGGCGGCCGCACCCAAGGGGATCAACACCAGATACCCGGCATCGGCGGCAATACTCGAGAGCACGCCAACGAGGACGATGATGTAGGTCAAGGACCAGGCGGGAGCGACGCTGACGATCTTCTTGATAAGCGCAGTGATCAGCCCTGCCTGCTCGGCGAGGCCGACGCCGATCATCGCTACCAGGATAACTCCCACGGGTCCGAAGCCCATGAAATTGCGAATCATCGAGGTGAACATGAAGCGGATGCCGTCGGTCGTCAGCAGACTGTTCACTGCGACCGTGTTCTCGACGAGCAGGTCTGTCTCGAGGTCGAACGTCTGATAGGTGACGCTGGTCCCGAGCAGAAAGAGCGCGTGGGAAAGTACGATAACGCCTGCCAGAAGAAGCAGGAAAATGACTGCCGGATGTGGAACCTTGTTTCCAAATCTCTCGACACCATCCAGGATACTCTGCATGGCAGTTTTCTTCACTTGGATCGTCTGAGCCATCAGGCTCGCTCCCTTGTCGCGTCCGCCGGTAAGGCCGATTCATTTCCGGCACTTACAATTGGCACAGCTATTCGACCGCCTCAGAACAGCCTGATGGCTGACGATAGGCTCTGAGGCGGACGCGGTGCGGTTCGAATTCAAGACCCTGCCAGCCCTTATCCTACGCATCTTTCGCTGTAGTATTGCCGCCACCCCAACCCGTTCGTCGCCGCGAAGTTAACGAACAAGCTGTATTCTTGGAAGTCCGTCGTTGCCGCAGAAGCGCGGCATTGTCGCCGCTTCCGGGCGGCAAATTGGGTGGTGGAGTCCGATCAACGCCCATAGGGTAATCGGCACCGATGCTGCATGTCCGCCAGGGCAGCCGAACAAGGAACGCTGGTGCCTCACGAGACTGCGCTCATCGCCACCATCGCCATGGGGCTGGTCACGGCCTTCGTGGCCGGATTCCTGGCGCACCGGCTGCGCCTGCCGCCCCTTGTCGGCTACCTGCTGGCCGGCGTCGCCGTAGGCCCGTTCACGCCCGGTTTCGTCGGCGACGAGGACCTCGCGGGTCAGCTGGCCGAAATCGGCGTCATCCTGCTGATGTTCGGTGTCGGCCTCCATTTCTCGATCCGCGACCTGATGGCGGTGCGCAAGATCGCTATCCCCGGCGCCATCGGGCAGATCGCGGTTGGCACCGCGCTGGGCTGCGGGATCGCCATCGGGTGGGGTTGGTCATTCGGTGCCGGGCTGGTATTCGGCCTAGCCCTGTCGGTCGCCAGCACTGTCGTCCTGCTGCGGGCTCTGGAAGAGCGCAACCTGCTCGATTCGGCCAATGGCCGGATCGCCGTCGGCTGGCTGATCGTCGAGGACCTTGCCATGGTCCTGGCGCTGGTCCTTCTGCCGGCGCTGGCCGGCGCGCTGGGCGGCAGCACCCGCGGGGTGGCCGGACACATTGGCGGCCAGAGCCTGGGCCTGACGCTCGCCCTGACCCTGGGCAAAGTCGCTCTTTTCCTTGGCCTGGTGCTGATCGTCGGTAAGCGGGTCGTGCCGTGGGTGCTGGGGCAGGCGGCTCGTACCGGCTCGCGCGAGCTGTTCACGCTTGGCGGTACTGGCGACGGCGCTCGGCATCGCCTACGGCTCGGCCGAGCTGTTCGGCGTCTCGTTCGCGCTTGGCGCCTTCTTTGCCGGCATGGTCTTGAGCGAGACCGACTTCAGCCACCGCGCCGCCGCCGATTCCCTGCCGCTCCAGGACGCGTTCGCTGTGCTGTTCTTCGTCTCGGTCGGCATGCTGTTCGACCCGTCGATCCTGGTGCGCGAACCGCTGGCGGTGCTGACCGTGCTGCTGGTGATCGTGGTCGGCAAATCCGTGGCGGCCTGCGCCATCGTGCTGGCTTTCGGGCGCCCGCTGGCGACCGCGCTGACCGTCGCTGCGAGCCTGGCGCAGATCGGCGAGTTCTCGTTCATCCTGGCAGGACTCGGCATCGTCCTGGGCCTGCTGCCGCCCGAGGGCCGTGATTTGATCCTGGCCGGTGCGCTGTTGTCGATCACCCTCAACCCGCTCATCTTCGCCGGCGTGGATCGTCTCGGCTCCTGGCTCCAGGGCCGCTCTGGCCCGGAGCCCGCCGTCGCCTCGCCCACCGCCGATGCGCCAGGCCAATCCGCCTACGCCGGGCCGGACGGACAGGTGGTGCTGGTCGGTTTCGGGCGTGTCGGCAGTGTTGTCGGCCGTGGTCTGCAGGCACAGGGTCTGCCGGTCGTGGTGGTCGAGCAGGATCGCCGTCGGGTCGACGAACTGCGAGCCGCGGGCTACGCGGCGATCTATGGCGATGCCGCACGGCCGGGCATCCTGGAGCTGGCGCGGATCGGTTCTGCGCGGCTGATCGTGCTGGCCATGCCAGAGGGCTTTCAGACCCAGGCGGTGCTCGAGCGGGTGCGTGAGCTGAGCCCGGGAATCGATGTCGCGGTGCGCGCCCACAGCGAGAGCGAGGTCGCTGCCCTCGCGCGCGAGAATGTCGGGATCGCGATCATGGGCGAGCGCGAGCTGGCGTTCGGGCTGCTGACCTATGCCTTGCGCAGCCTCGGCACGGGCGACGAGGCTGCGCGGCTGGTGGTGCAGAAGGCGCGGATCACCGGCGATGGCGGCGTCTTCGAGCGGCAGTCGGAGGCACCGGCGCGCGGTGCGCCCGAGCTGCGTCATCACCGGCTTCTGGAAGACGAAGTCGGTGATGACGGCTCTTAGGCCGGTCGCCGAGCTGTCGACGGCGTACGGCGGCCCCTGCTATTGGGAGCGCGGCTGTTGCCCGCACCGGTAGCCTGGGCGCTGAAGTGAGATTCGAACCGGGCCGGCCGCGATGCCCCGCCGTTAGGAGGCGAAACCATGAACGAAGCGCCGTTGCCGGCAGTGACCGCCCCCGGGCGGCTCGCTACTTGGTTCCGTCGCCTGAAACTGGCGATCGGCCTGCTCCTGGCCTTCGTCTGTCTCTGGTTCGGCATCGGCTATTGGGCCTACTACCGGATCGGCGACGATCCCGCTTTTGTCACCCCAGCGCCCATCGCCGACGGCAGCCGGACCGTCGACATGGCAGCGGCCCTGATCGAGCGCGAGACGGACACCCACGCTTGGCAGCCCAACGACCCGGTGTTCATGCCCAACGGCCTGCTGATCCACCCGTCGGCGTTCCAGACCGGCATGCAGGGTGCCATCGCCCGCTTCTCGATCGAGTTCGAGGACCAGATCGGCCGCACCCGCGGCTCCTCGGCCGCCGACCCGGACCTGACCCGCGCGCGCGGCCTGCTCAACTTCCCGCCCGACGTCTGGTTCTTCGACTTCAGCAAGTCGCTGCTGCCGTCGGTCACTTCGGAGCAGAACTACCGTGCCGGGCGGCAGGCGCTGCTGGCCTATAACCAGCGCGTCGCCGCCAAGGGGGCCACGTTCGACGTCCGGACCGATTCGCTCGCTCGCACGCTGGAGCGCATCGGGCTCGACCTCGGCGCGCAATCGGCGCTGATCGACCAGCATCTGCGCGAGACCGGCCTCTGGCCGATCCATTTCGACGCCGACCGGCTGTTCTACCAGGTCAAGGGGCGACTCTACGCCTATCACATGCTGCTGCGCGAGCTCGGGCTGGATTTCCAGCCCGTGATCCAGCCGAAGAACAATCTGCAGAACGTCTGGGACCAGCTCATGGACACCTTCAACGAGGCCGGCTTGATGCGGCCGATCTGGGTCATCGACGGCCCGCCGCAGGGCACGCTGTTCGCGAGCCACCTGGCAATTCAGGGCTTCTACGTGAAGCGGGTGGTGCTGCAGCTCAAGGAGATGGAGCAGGTGCTGCGGAACTGAGTAGGCGCCGCACATGACTGCGCGGATTCTTTGGCTGCTCAAGCGCGCGGGCGCGGTGCTCGCCATCGCGCTGGTCATGTTCCTGGGGCTGCGGATCTGGGACTCGCAGCGCGGGCTGCCGCTGGAGCCGTGGCACACCTTCGTGCCCCACGAGCTCGACGCCGAGGAACTCGACCGCGTCGGCTGGCCCGAGTACCTGGCCGCCGAGCAGCGGATCTTCGAGGAGGTGCGCAGCCGAGGTCACCCAGAAGCTGACGGCCGAGGAGCGGGTTCCGGTCAACCGCTACTTCGAGGGCAGCCCGGTCTATCCCGGCCATTTCGCCGACGACTGGAACCGCTCGCACGTGCTCGAGCCCGACGGACCGCCCGTGGGTGCGGCTGTGCTGCTGCATGGGCTCACGGACGCGCCGTTCAGCCAGCGGCATATCGGCGAGTTCTACCGCGAGCGCGGCTATGTCGCGATCATCCCACGCCTGCCGGCCCACGGCACCGTGCCGGCGGCACTCACCAAGATCGCTTGGGAGGACTGGGCGGCGGCGACGCGGCTCGCGGTCCGCGAGGCCCGCCGACGCATCGGGCCCGACAAGCCCCTGCATCTCGTCGGCTTCTCGAACGGCGGCGCGCTGGCGATGCAATATGCGCTGGACGCGATCGAGAATCCCGAACTCGACGCGCCCCGACCGGCTGGTGTTGATCTCGCCGATGATCGGGATCACCGAGTTCGCGCGCTTCGCCGGCATCGCCGGCTGGCCCGCCTTCTTTCCCGGCCTTCGCCAAGGCCGCCTGGCTGGGCGTGCTGCCCGAATTCATCCCGTTCAAGTACAACTCCTTCCCGGTCAACGGCGCCCGCCAGTCCTTCCAGCTCAGCCGCGCGTTGCAGGAGCAGATCCGACGGCTCGCACGCGATAATCGACTCGGCAGCCTGGCCCCGATCCTGACCTTCCAGTCGGTGATCGACTTCACCGTCAGCACGCGCGCGATCATTACCGCTCTCTACGCCCAACTGCCCGCGAACGGCAGCGAGCTGGTCCTGTTCGACATGAACCGGACGATCAAGTTCGGGCCGCTCCTCGGCACCGGCGCCGACACCGTGCTGAACCGCGTGCTGCCGCCCCCGCCGCGCCGCTTCCGCACCACGATCCTGGCCAATGCCGGACCCGACAGCGACGCCATGGTCGAGCGCGTCACCGAGGCCGGTGCGACCACTGAGGTGACGCGCCCGCTCGACCTGACCTACCCGCGCGAGGTGTTCTCGCTGTCCCATGTCGCATTGCCATTCCCGCTCGACGATGGCCTCTATGGGATGCGCCCCGACCCGAAGGACGATTTCGGCGTCAATCTCGGCGCCATCGCGACGCGCGGCGAGCGTGGTGCGCTGATCGTCAGCCTGGATTCGCTGCTGCGGATGACGTCGAACCCGTTCTTCCCGTACATGCTGGACCGGATCGACGAGGACATCTGCAGTACGGCGCCGAGCGCCGCCACGCCTCCCTAGCCGTTGACCGGCAGGGCGAGGTGCTGGACCTCTATCGCGCCGTGTGGCGGGTCACCGGCCGCCAGCAACCGCTGCTGATCGGCCTCTCGCTGTTGGTGGCCGCGCTGGCGGCCGTACCGCTGAAGTTCCAGCAGCTGGTGGTGAACAGCCTGATCGAAGGCGGCGACCGCCATCGCCTCGCCTGGCTGTGCGCGGGCTTCCTGGGTGCCGTGCTGCTGAGCGCCGCGTTCAAGCTCGCCCTGGGCTTGCGGCAGTCTGTCGTAGGCGAGGGCGTCGTCCGGCGGATCCGCGAGCGCCTCTACGTCAACCATGTAGCCGACGCAGCCAGCGAGGCAGCGGACCTGCCCCAGCGAGGGGCACTCTTGAGCATGCTGGCCGTCGAGGCGGAGGTCGTGGGCTCGTTTGCCGGTGCCGCCATCGCCTCACCGCTGCTGCAGCTTGGCACGCTGGTCAGCGTGATCGCCTTCATCATGGCCAGCCAGCCCCGGCTCGGCATACTCGCTTTGGCCGTCATCGTTCCGCAGGCCTGGATCGTCATGGCCATCCAGAGCCGCATCAATCGTCGGGTGCGGGAGCGGGTGCAGTCGCTGCGCGACGCATCGGACCGGATCTCCGCAAGCGATCTGGCGCGGGTCGAGGATGAGGTGGTGGCGGACTTTCGTTCCATGTACGAGACGCGCCGCCGCATCTTCGCCCTCAAGCTCTCCTCCAAGTTCGCGCTGGGTGCGATCAGCGCGGTTGGCAAAGTCGGCATCCTGTTTCTGGGCGGTTGGCTGGTGCTGGAGGGTCGCAGCGACGTCGGTACGGTCGTGGCCAGCCTCACCGGCCTCACCCGGATCGAGGGGCCCTGGCGCGACTTGGTGAGCTTCTACCGCAGCGCCAGCACGGTGCGCGTCAAGTACGCCATGCTGGAGCGTGCAATCGCACCGCGGCCGAGCCAGAGCCGCGGGACAACTTGACGACCCCGCAGATCGCGACTAGATCAGCCGCACCTCGGGAGGGCGCATAGCTCAGTTGGTAGAGCAGCTGACTCTTAATCAGCGGGTCGTAGGTTCGAGCCCTACTGCGCCCACCAAACTCCCTCAGAGTTTCAATAGGTTGCGGCGTCGAGGCGGTCCGGGCGCTTCCTGTGACGGAAAGCTGGGAAGCGATGTGGAAACGAATCGCCGCAGCATGTCGGATGCCTCGCGGATGACCACCGCAGACTGGGCGTTCGCAAACAGCTTTTGTTCGCTTCTGATCTCGATGGGTAGCTTCGTCTGGAATGTCCGGTCTAAGTTCATTTCCCCGAAACCCAGGGTGAGAGCGTATTCTGGGATAATGCAGGTGTTTCCACATCTGGACGATTTTCCGGAATAATTTCGACTGGCGTGCACAAGCTTCGGTCCTGGTTAAGTAACGGCATATATGGCTGTTGTTAGGCCGAGAACAAATTTATGGCAAATATCACAAAAATCTATCGGCGTGTCAAACTCCATATGACTCGTACCCTATGTTTTCAAATGTAACGAAAGGTCTATTTAGCGGCGGGTTGCCAAAAAGGCTTGCCGCAGGTGAATAGCTTTCACTATTCTTTTCAGTGGCTGCGAAATGGATAACCGAGTCACAAGCAGGCGAGTTCGACGTCTGCAACACATTAGGACAATATCATTGGTGTTCAGGAAAAACTGCAGGGACTTCTTAGATAAGCTTCTCGCCTTGTCCGCGCCGCAGGAATAGGTTATCCGCTGCCGGAAGCGCTCGGCGAGGTGGATTGAGGCGGCCCGGACGGGTTTGTCGAGGCCCTCGGCCGCTTGGTGGCCGGCGCGGACGCAGCGGGGCTGGAACGCGCTGAGGTGGGCACCATGCTGCTCGATCAGGCCGACGCGATGCGCGAGGCCGAGGGTGAGTGAGCCGAGCGGCCCATGGCTTTGTTCCCGGCACCGTTCGGTCAGCAACGTCCCTTCTTGGCTTGGCCCGGCGGGCAGAACGGCCCGCCACCGGAGGCACCATCGCCAAGGGTGACCTTGACGCCCGGCGTGGCAATCGTGGTCTTCTGGGGACGCACCGTTGCCGTGCAGGCCATTAGCACCAGAACGGTCGCCATCGCGGCCAACCAGCGTGTCATACTGCCATCGTCCATATGCCTGAACTCGACCGGCCACCGCGTATGCCGCGAGCCCACGTCGTTATCATGCGACCCAGACGTTTCCAAAAGGTTGCATCGCGAGCGGTCAGATCTAGCCGCTTAGCTTCTGCACCGGCCCAGAGCGTCACCTCAGGGGGCGCAGCTGATCTTAAGGCGATCAGCCATGGTGGTGCCTCCCGCCGGCCCGATTAACCGCGGCCTTCGCCGCCATCGCCGCACCGCGTCCAGGTCCAGCTCGCCCTTGGCACCCCAGCCGCTCTCGCCAACCGGTACGCCGGGCCGGAACGCCTCGTAGAGCCGGAAGCCTTGCCGGACGAGGTCGACGCGCTCGTGGACGGCCGCGAGGTCTGCCATGGCCCGCCATGCGTCGGCGAGGCGATTGCCTAACCTGCCGGCGAGGTACTTCTCGATCTGAGCCGGTTGCCGGGCTGGCCCTTTGCCACGGCGCGTAGCCCATCGGCGTCTGCCCGACCGGCACGGGCTTGCCGAGCAAGCCGACGAACAGCTGCTCGCCCTCGCCCAGATGCTCCGCACCCTCGCGGACCAGTTCCGGCCTGGGCTCTATGATGCCCAGCGACACGCCCTTGGCATAGACGCTCTTGCCCGCTACGGCCTGCCCCAAAGTGAGCGAGGTCGCCCGATCGAAGCCCAGCCGCTCGGCCACCACAGCGGCTCGGAGCGTCAGAACAGGGGCTCGGTTGATGGCGATGGTGTCGGACATCGGCGCCGCCCGCTCGGCCGCAGCGACTGGTGCCGATCAGCCACGGGGGGATACAATAGGCCGGGAACGGTAGCTCTTTCGCTGCCGGCTGATCTGCGGTGGCGTACCGCCCGCCCGAATATCGTGGGCAGTCTCGTGCCAGCGCGGCCCTGATTAGCGCCTCGGCTACGTCCTGGCCGTCGCGATCAGTGAACAAGCGCCCTTTCTCAAAGCCTAGGAGCCGCGTCGCACACCGTTGCCCGTCCGAGGCTCCACAGCGCCAGCCTGGGGCGCCATCGCAGGGCGTTGGCTGCCGCTGGCGGCGGGCACCGCATGGCTCGCCTCGATCTCACCCGCCAGTGCGCTAAGGGACCTGATACCCTCAAGCGGCGGCTGCCCCGCTACATGCTCACCCTTAACCTCGGCTGACAGATACGCCCCCGCCAACTGTATGGCCTCATGTACCATCCTGGCCTCGGCGGCCTTCAAGGTCACCGTGATCGCGGCCTCGGACGGCGGTACGAACCGTTTGGCCAGACGCTCCCACTGCTCGGCCACGCTACACCCCTCGATATCACCCATAAGCCCTTCACCCATGTACGGTCGATAGACCGAAGGAAGCGCGCCGGCCTCCGCCCGGTTCAAAGTCGCAACCCGGAAGTCGCTTCTGGGTTCCGGCGCCGACTAGCCTCAAACCGGCGCTCAAAGGCAGTTCGTAAGCAAGAGTGGGCGAGCGATATCCGCTGGCTATCCTGAGCCGAAGTGAGGTGGAGCCCGGCCAAACGAAAAAGGGGCGACCCTGCGGCCGCCCCAATCGAAACGGGGATTAAGACGAGCGCGATCGGCACTCGACAACAGAATGATTTATCCGGTCGCTGGTTCCCTATCTTTGGGCAACAGCTCACGCCAATAGGTTGGCTCGAATCCTACCATGTCGTACCGATGCAGATTAGCGCGTCGCCGCCGGTCGAGCCGCCTGCTGGCGTGTTCAACGACGTGCGGGATGGAATACGCTGCCGAGAAGATTGAGGGGAACTACTCGATCATGATGAACCCGCCCCTGGCAGCCACGAACCGTGGGGCCGACGCGCTTGGGCTATTCGGTCAGCACCCGCCCAACGCGCTATGTGAGAATCGCCACATCCAGCAACACCGCGCCAGCCTAGTTCGTCGCGGGCGGGCCACGGTGCGCCGCAGGAGTTGGTGTCATGATGTCGTACTACTTCGATCGCGCCCCCATCTACGGCGCAGGCAACGTGCTAGCTACCTGGGCGATCGCTGCGCTGCTGTTCGCCGCGCTGTTCTTCGCCTGACCTCGTCGCCCTACAACGAAAAAAGGGCGAGTTGAAGCCCGCCCCCAGGTCGCCGCTACGCCGCAGCTTAGCCCGGCTGGAGAGTCGCCCGAAGCTCACGTATGGCGTCTAGGTCGCCAGCACGCGCTCGGCCCAGCACAGAGTTTGGATGAGGCTTGCGGCCGAATAGCAGCCGGTCGAGCGTGTGGCCGTGCCGTTCGCAGAGCGGCAGCGCCACTCGCAGGATCGCGTGCATCCGCTGCATGACCCCGCGTTCCAGCCGCTGCATAGAGGCGACGTCACGCGTCGACAGCTCTGCTTTCGACCAGCCGCGATAGCCGTTGCGGTGAGTGCGTCGAGCATAGCTGCGCTCGTCGTGCCCAGCACCCCACAGGCCATCCGTCTCAGCCATCAGGCGCTGTGCCGCAAAGCCGATCATCTCGCGCAGAAGCGTCGTATCCGAGCCTAGCTGCTCGCGCCAATCTCCAGCCCGACTTCCAGCATTACCGGCCGCCGCGGGAACGCCTGGCCATCCAGCCGCCGGAGTACGAGCGCCGCGACCCGCTCGCCCAGCGCGTAGGCTGGCGACAGCACCGTGGTCAGCAGCGGCCGGGCATAGTTACGAAAGGTGAAGCCGTTGAAACCGGTCACCCGCAGCTCGCCGGGCACGGCCAGCCCGCAGCGCTCCGCCGCCGCCAGGGCCGCGATGCCGATCTGGTCGTTGGCGCCGACCACGGCCTCGGGCCGTGAGTTAGCGGCCAGCCGCTGGGCGATGGCGGCGACGAGCCCGGCGTGATCGGTCTCGTCGCAGGCTAGCCGCTCGAACTCCGTACCCGCCGGCAGGGCCGCCGCAAACCCGGCCTCGCGCCGCTCCACGGCCGGCCAGGCGTGCCGCGGCACCACGAGCAGGAACCGCCTGGCGCCGCGCCCCAGCAAATGCGCCGCCAGCGCCGCCCCGCCGCCGCCATCGTCCTGCAGCACGATACAGGTGTCGCCGAGTCCGCGCTGCGGCTCGTCCTCGATCACCACCAACGGGTGCGGCAAGGCCGCGAGCCTCCGATACGCTGCGCGGCGTTGAATTCGCGGGCCGGATGCGATGATCGCCAGCGCGTCGATATGCGTGGCGTGGCGCAGCAGGCGGTCGACTTCGCCCACGTCTGGAATCCCGTTCACCACCAGCCCGTAGCCGGCCTCGGCCAAGGCGTTACTCATGCCTGAGGCCACGTAGCTGATGAACGGATCGTCCAGGAAGCGCCGGTCGGGATGAACCACCGCCAGCCCCACCGCCAGCTCGCGCGCCAGCTTGAGGCTGCGCCCGCGCCGCTGCGTGCGGTATCCCAGGGTCGCAATTGCCGCCTCGATCCGCAGCCGCGTTGCGTCGCCGACCCGACCGACATGGCCGTTGACCACGTTGGAGACCGTCATCAGCGAGACCTCGGCCATCGCCGCGACTTCCCGCAAGGTCGGACTGGCTGCCCCGCCGCGTCGTCCGGTCCCGCCCGCCATTTCGCACCACGCCATCTTGTGACCGCTACAAGTTTAACGTTAAACTTGCACCTACAATAGCGGGGAGGATTGCATGACGGGTCTGGCCGAGCAGCGCGAGCGGATCACGGGTACCCTCTATGCCGCGGTGCTCTCCGACGTGATGGACGGACTCGGGCTGATGCAGCAGGCGATGCGCCCGTTCGTCCGCCCGCTCGACGACAGCCTGGTCCTGTTCGGCCGCGCCCGCACCGGGCTCTACATGCCACGCTATCAGGTCGAACCGGGCGAGGACCCCTACGCGGTCGAGATCGCGCTGGTCGACGACCTCAAGCCCGGCGACGTGGCCGTGTTCGCCTGCGACGGGCCGACCGACCGGATCGCGCCCTGGGGCGAGCTGCTCAGCACTGCTTCTCAGGTGCGAGGGTCCGCCGGCTGCGTCACCGACGGGTTGGTCCGCGACGTGCGTCAGATCCGTGCCATGGGCTTTCCGGTGTTCCATGGTGGCATCGGCCCGCTCGACAGCAAGGGCCGCGGCAAGATGATGGAGCTGGATTGCCGGGTCGTCTGTGCCGGCGTCTCGGTCACAGCCGGCGACTGGATGTTCGGCGATGTCGACGGCGTCGTGGTGGTGCCGCAGGCCGCAGCCGAGGAGGTGTTCGCCAAGGCCCTTGAGAAGGTCGCCGCCGAGGATCGCACCCGCGACGAGCTGCGTGCCGGACGCAGCTTGCGCGACGTGTTCGACACGTTCGGCGTGCTCTAGGGGAGGGGTGGCATGAAGATCACCGACGTCGAGGCGCTCTATCTGCGCCTGCCCGAGATCAAGGCGCGCACCGACAGCTCGCAGGACGCGCTCTTGATCCGCATCAGCACCGACACCGGCATCATCGGCTGGGGTGAGGTCGACGGCTGTCCCTGGGTGACCAAGGCGATTGTCGAGGCGCCGATGTCGCACACGCTGGTGACCGGCCTGCGCCAGATCCTCGTCGGCGAGGACCCGATGGAGATCACCCGGCTCTGGGATAAGATGTACCAGGCCACGCTCTATTACGGCCGCGAGGGTGCCGTGATCCAGGCCATGGCCGGTATCGACCTCGCCCTCTGGGATATCAAGGGCAAGGCGCTGAAAATGCCAGTGTGGCAGGTGATCGGCGCGCGCTTTCGGGACCGCTTGCGCACCTATGCCTCGAACATGATGCAGTTCACGCCCGAGGCCAACGCCGAGCGGGTGCGCAAGGCCAAGGGCGAGGGCTACACGGCGGCCAAGTTCGGCTGGGAGCCGTTCGGCAAGGACGCCAAGACCGACTGCGCCATCCTGGACGCGATGCGCAAGGCCGCCGGCAGCGATTTCGATCTGATGCTCGATGTCGGCCTGGTCTGGGACGCGACCACGACCATCCAGCGCGCCCGGCTGTTCGAGCCGTTCGACCTGTTCTGGATCGAGGAGCCGCTGCCGCCCGACGATCTCGCCGGCTACGCCAAGGTCAGCCGGCACATCGTCCAACGCCTCGCCGCCGGCGAGGAGGAATGCACCTTGCGCGGTTTCCAGCGGCTGATCGACGAGGGCGGCATCGGCCTCGCCCAGATCGACCTCACCCGCTGCGGCCTGACCCAGGCGCTGAAGATCGCCGAGTACGCGCACCAGCGCGGCATCCCGGTCGCCAACCACAACTTCACCACCGACATCAACACCGCGGCCTCGCTGCACTTCCTGGCCTCGGTGCCCAATGCCCTGGTGCTCGAATACTGCGTCGAGCCGTCGGAGATCAGCCGGGCGCTGGCGCGCAATCCGATCAAGCTCGTGGACGGCTGCATGCGGGTACCCGAGGAGCCGGGTCTGGGCGTCGAGCCGGACATGGCGATCGTCGAGAAGTTTCTCGTGCGCGATTGAGCTCGCGCCCAACCAAGGAGAAGGCGATGACGATGCGCAGGTCGGTGGTCGGGGCGGCCCTTGGGGTCGCGGCGCTCGCCCTGCTGGTCCGGGGACCAGCGGTCGCGGCAGAGCCGGAACTCTACAACGAGTACGGCCCGCAGTTCGAGAACTGCAATGACGACTCGCTGGCGCGGGCGATCAAGGATGGGATTACGCTGGGCGAATCCAACGTGGCACCGCACTCGATGCTCGACCCCGCCACCAACAAGGCCAGCGGCATCGATGTCGAGATCAATCAGGCGATCACCGACTGGCTGGGCATCAAGAACGTCAAGTACGAGTGGATCCCGTGGGCGGAGGAGGTCCCCTCGCTGCTCTCCAAGCGCACCGACGTCATCGCCCAGAACATCCACGTCAACCCCGAGCGGGTGAAGGTGATCAGCTTCTCCGGCCCGGCCTGGTGGTACGGGCCGGTGGTGCTGGTCGAGAAGGGCAACCCTGACGGGATCAAGTCCTACGACGACCTCAAGGGCAAGGATGTGGGTGCGCTGGCCGGCTCGGCGGCCGAGGCCTATCTGCGCCGGATCGGCGCCAACACCACCACCTTCAAGTCCGAGGTCGAGGAGCTGTCCTCGCTGAACCAGGGACGCGTCAAATACGTGGTCGAGGACGATGTCGTGTTCACCGAGTTCGACAAGGCCACGCCCGGCCACAAGATCGAACCGCTCTGGGACATCGCTGCACCAACCGACGTGATCTATGGTGGCGGCTACGGCGCTGCGCGCTACGGGTTCCGCAAGGAGGACTGCATGCTGCGCACCGCCTACAGCGTCGCCCTGGGCGAGCTGCGCAACAACGGCACGGTCAGCGCGATCCTGAAGAAATACGGGCTCAGCGACCGCAACCTGGTCTGGTTCAAGCTGCAGCCCTGACGGCCACGGGGCGGGCCTCTTGAGCTCGCCCCACCGGCGCCCGCGTGGAGCTGTTCAACCCCGAGGTGGCGGTCCAGAGCCTGGGCCCGCTGCTCGCCGGCCTGATGCTGACGGTCCTGCTCACGCTGATCGTCATCGTCCTGGCGCTGGTGCTGGGCCTCGTCGTGGCGCTGGCCCGCCTCTACGGCCCGTCGCCGGTGAGCTGGGCCGTCGCCACCTATGTCGAGGTGATCCGCGGCACGCCGCTGCTGCTGCAGCTGATCTACATCTACTACGTGCTGCCGGAGATTGGCATCCGCCTCGATGCCTTCACCGCCGCGATCATCGGCCTGACCCTCAACTACGCGGCCTACATCTCCGAGGTTTATCGCGCCGGCATCCAGGCGATCGCCAAGGGCCAGTCCGACGCCGCCGCCGCGCTCGGTATGACCCGCGCCCTGGCCCTGCGCCGGATCATCCTGCCGCAGGCGATCCGCCTCGTGATCCCGGCCCTGGGCAATTTCCTGATCTCGCTGTTCAAGGACACCGCCCTCTGCTCCGTGGTCTCGGTCCAGGAGGTACTGTTCACCGCCCAGATCCTGGCCGCCCGCAACTACCAGTACTTCACCCTCTACACGGTGGTCGGCGCCTTCTACCTCGCCGTCGGTTTCCCCGCCGCCCGCTTGGTCGACTGGCTCGAGCGCCGCACCCGCCAGGGCTACCGCCGAAAGCGCCGCCCGTGAGCGCCGGCCCCATGGTCGAGGTGACCGGTCTGCACAAATCCTACGGTGCGTTGGAGGTGATCAAGGGCGTCAGCCTGAGCGTCGACCAGGGCGAGGTCGTTTGCATCATCGGCCCGTCCGGCTCCGGCAAGTCGACCTTCCTGCGCTGCCTCAATTGGCTCGAGGTGCCCGAGCGCGGCCTGATCCGCATCGACGGCGAGGCCGCCTTCCGCGATGTGGTGGGCGGCGTGCCGCAGCCACAACCGCCGCAACGCATCGCCGAGATCCGCGCCAAGATCGGCATGGTCTTTCAGTCCTTCAACCTGTTCCCGCACATGACGGCACTCGAGAACGTCATGGAGGCGCCGCGCCACGTGCTGCGCCTGTCCAAGGCCGAGGCCCAGGCCCGCGCTGACGCACTGCTGCGCCAAGTCGGCCTCGTCGACCGCGCCGACCACTATCCCGAGGAGCTGTCCGGCGGCCAGCAGCAGCGCGTCGCCATTGCCCGTGCGCTGGCGATGGAGCCCAAGGCGATGCTGTTCGACGAGGTCACGAGCGCGCTCGACCCGGAGCTGGTCGGCGAGGTCCTGGCCGTGATGCGCGACCTTGCCGCGCGCGGCATGACCATGCTGATCGTTACCCACGAGATGAACTTCGCCCGCCAGGTCGGCGATCGCGTCGTGTTCATGGACCAGGGCGTGATCGCCGAGGAGGGGCCGCCGGCGGAGATCTTCACCAACCCGATCCTGCCGCGCACGCGGGCGTTCCTGAAGGAGATACTGGACCGGTGATCGCACTCCCGTTGCGTCGGCTCTGCACAGGTCAGAAGCGGATCGCCAGCTGCATGCCGCTGCCCATGGGCCGGACCTCCCAGGTGATGCCGGCGCCGCCCGGAAAGTTCGCGTCATAGTCCCGCAGATCGCCCGGCGCGCGCCATGGCTGACTCCAGATCTGCGCCTCGCCGACGGCGATGCCGATTGCGGTCGAGCGCACGGCGTCGTCGCTGTCGCCGAGCGTCAGGATCGCCGCTCCGCCCAGCAGGTTGGCGCCGATGGTGATCAGGTGCCGGCGCAGGCTGTAGCGGCTCTCGGCCCGTTCCGCGGCCGTCGCCAGCTGCTTCTCGCCGACCGCCAGCCGCTGCAGCCGTGCCGATCGGTCATCTCCTGGGATGCCGCGCATCGGCGCCGCCCCCTGACCGGCCGATAGCGGTTCCCGCAACAGCAGCGCAGTCTGGGCGGTCGCGAGACCGGATTTGGCCGCATCGACGATCGCCCGCACCCGGTCGTCGCCCTCGTCCGCGTCGATCGCATCCCTCAAGTTCCAGGCGAGGGCCGCCGTGTAGAAACCCGCCCAACCCCACTCCCAGGCCAGCGCCGTCGGCCGTCCGGCGTCCAGCCTCTGCTCGAGGAATTGGAGTCGGGCCGTCAGCTCGGCGTCGGAGAGTACGGTCATTGGCGTGCCGGTCGCCGGTGGTGCTGCGGCCGCACCGGCCGCACCGGCCGCGGGCGCCAGCGCGGCCAGGACGAGCAGGATCGTCGCGCGTGTGTGCATCCGCGGAGCGTAGCGCATGATGGGGAAGCGGGCCATCCGCGCGAGCTTGGCGAGCGTGCGATCGCTGCCCCCACACGCTTGACCGGAGCCGTCCCAGCCCCTATCCGGCGTCCTCCGCCCGAACCCGCCCCTACCGTCGCCGGAGCCCGATGCGCGTCGACCTGTTCGACTTCGATCTCCCACCGGCGCTGGTGGCACAGGCGCCGGTGCAGCCGCGTGATGCGGCCCGGCTGTTGCTGGTTGACGGCGGACCATGGCGCGAGACCGACGTGCGTGCGCTTCCCAGCCTGCTGCGCCCGGGCGACCTCTTGGTGCTGAACGACACGCGTGTCCTGCCCACCCGATTCTTCGGCCGGCGCGATGCCGTAGCGGTCGAAGTCACCTTGGTCGAGCGTATCGACGCTACCGGCTGGTGGGCGCTGGCGCGGCCCGGCAAGCGACTGCGCCCGGGCGACACGGTCGAGCTGGCGCCGGGGCTCTCGGCCGAGGTCGCGGGCAAGGACGCGGAGGGCAGGGTGCAGCTTCGCTTCGCGCTGAGTGGCGACGCGCTGCTGGAAGCGATCCGCACCCACGGCGCCATGCCGCTGCCGCCCTATATCCGCCGCGAGCGCGGCGGCGACCAGCGCGACCGTCTGGACTACCAGACGGTGTTCGCCCGCCGCGACGGTGCGGTTGCGGCTCCGACTGCGTCCCTGCACCTCACCGATTCCCTGCTCGGGCAGCTGGATGCCGCGGGGATCGAGCGCTGCTATGTCACGCTGCATGTCGGCGCCGGCACCTTCGCCCCGGTCAAGGTCGCGGACACGAGCCTGCACCGCATGCACGCCGAATGGTGCGAGGTGCCCGCCGCCGCCACCGCCGCCATCGCCGCCTCCCGCGCGCGCGGCGGCCGCATCGTCGCCGTCGGCACAACGGTGCTGCGAACCTTGGAGAGTGCGGTCGACGCGGCGGGCGTGGTCCGTTCGGGTGCCCGCGAGACCCGCCTGTTCGTCACCCCCGGCTACCGGTTTCAGGTGGTCGACCTGCTGCTGACCAACTTCCACCTGCCACGCAGCACACTGCTGATGCTGGTCGCCGCCTTTGCCGGGCTGGAGCGGATCCAGGCCGCCTACGCTCACGCCGTTCGCGAGGAATTCCGCTTCTTCAGCTACGGCGACGCCTGCTTGCTCACCCGGGCAGAGGCGATGCCGTGACCGCGTTCGGCTTCGAGCTTCTGGCCGCCGATGGCGCCGCGCGTCGCGGCCGGCTCACCACCGCGTGCGGTACAGTCGAGACGCCGGCCTTCATGCCGGTCGGCACGGCAGCCACCGTCAAGGCGCTGACGGTCGACATGCTGGCCGCGACCGGCGCCGAGATCGCCTTGTGCAACACCTACCACCTGATGCTGCGCCCGGGTGCCGAGCGGATCGCGCGGCTAGGCGGGCTGCACTCCGTTCATGCGCTGGGACCGTCCGATCCTGACCGATTCCGGCGGCTACCAGGTCATGTCGCTGGCTGCCCGGCGCAAGCTCGACGAGCGCGGCGTCGTGTTCAGCTCGCACCATGACGGCAGCCGGCACGAGTTGACGCCCGAGCGCTCGGTCGAGATCCAGCATCTGCTCGACGCCACCATCACGATGGTGCTGGACGAGTGCATCGCTCTCCCGGCCGAGCCCGCCGAAGTGCAGCGCGCCATGGAACTGTCGCTGCGCTGGGCCGAGCGGTCGAAGGCCGCCTTCGCCCGCCGCGACGGCTACGGCCTGTTCGGCATCGTCCAAGGGGGCACCGACCCGGACCAGCGCCAGCGCTCGGCCGCGGGCCTGGTCGGCATCGGCTTCGACGGCTACGCGATCGGCGGCCTCGCCGTCGGCGAGCCGCAGGAGCTGATGTTCGCGACACTGGATGCGACCTGCCCGGCGCTGCCTTCGGCCAGGCCCCGCTACCTGATGGGCGTCGGCAAGCCCGCCGACCTCGTGGGTGCTGTTGCGCGCGGCATCGACATGTTCGACTGCGTGCTCCCGACCCGCTCCGGCCGCACCGGCCAGGCCTTCACCCGCCGCGGCACGATCAACCTCAAGAACGCCCGCCACGCCGACGACCCCAGGCCGCTGGACGGGGAATCGAGCTGCCCTGCCGCCCGCGACTACAGCCGCGCCTACCTGCACCATCTGGTCCGGTCGGGCGAGATCCTGGGTGCCATGCTGCTGACCTGGAACAATCTCTGGTACTATCAGGACCTGATGCGCGCCCTACGCGCCGCCATCGCGGCGGGCCGCCTCGCGGAGGTCGCCGCCGCATTCCAGGCCGAGCAGGCCCGCGGCGACTTCGCCCCCTGGACCGGTCGTCCCGCTTGACGCCGCCGCCCTGAGGCTCGATATCCCGGCACACGGGCGCTTAGCTCAATCGGTAGAGCAGCTGACTTTTAATCAGCGGGTTCCGGGTTCGAGTCCCGGAGCGCCCACCAAGGAAACCAACCAGATAACACCTGAAGCCCGTTGCAATCTGGCGCGGCAACCATCCAGCGCCCTGGCCGTCGAACCAGATCACCTTGACCAAAATCGCCGTGCCGGCCACGGAACACAAGCAGATGACCCGAATAGGGATCCTATGGCCAGCACCCTCTCGGCCGGCGCCGCCAAGCCGATGGATCACGGCGATGGCGGTGAACGGGTTGTTGATGCCAGGGAAGAGTGCGCGCAATGCGATCTCGACAAGTTGCCGAATAGCAAACTCCACGTCCTGCGTCGGGCTGCGCTCGGCGCCGATGACGACAGCCTTGGCGATCGGCTTATCCAGATCCGGTGAAACGGGGCCGTGAGCGGCAACGTGATCTCCGGCAGCCAAGACAAATCGTCCGGCCTTGATCTCGAGGCGGATGACGACATCGATTTCGCTGGCAATCGCGACCAGCTTTGTAGTCAATCGCCTCGACATAATCCGTCTGGCCAAGCGGCACCCATCGCCGTGGCGATTCAGGCACATCGAGCGGCGGCACCGCTGAACAGCCACCAGTCCTCGCCCGCGTCGGCTGACTTCAAAAGCGGCGACAGCCGCGGAAGCGCGTAGGCCAGCACGAATGCGACCAGGCTGATTGCGGCCGGCACGAGCCAAGGAGTGCCACGCAACCGTCCCATCGGATTTCGCAGCCGCTCCATATGGTCCATGCTTCCTCGCCGGCCGGTCCCTGGTCACCTTATGCGACACCGGCCGCCCCGAACCCGGGACGGCCGCCGCCTGTCGTGCTCGCCGACCGCTCGGCTTTAGGTCCTGCTTGCCTCATTGATCGGCCGGTTCGCATCCCATGCGTCCCAGTCGTTCTGGTCATATGCCTGCATGCCCGAGATCTGGTCGCGGGTCATCTCGGTAACCAGACGATTGTCGTTGCCCATGTTCAGCCGGTCGAGAGGGATCGCCACGTTCCGCTCGCCAATGCCCAGAAACCCGCCAACGCCCACGACGACCGCCGGTGAGCGGCTGCCGGTTCGGCTCAGGACGACATTGTCGACCTCGCCGATTTCGTGCCCGTTCGCGCCGTAGACGGACTTGCCGACGATCTGATTGCCGCGCATGGCGTAGAGCGGATTGTCCTCGGCCGAGGTGGCATCGCCGGCCGTGTCGGTGCCAACCGCCTGCTGGTCCTGTGTCGCTGGCTGCTGCGTGGTGCTATCCTTCTGCGCCTGATCGCCCGGCTGCTGCACCTTCACATTGGGCTCGCCCTGCTGCTGGACAGTCACGTCCGGCTCCGCCTGATCCACGGTCACCTGCGGCTTCGGCTGCTCAATCGTGACTTGCGGCTGCGGTTGCGTGACCGTCACCGTGGGTGCCGGCTGTTGGACGGTGATCTGCGGGGCCGGCTGCTCCACCTGGATGTCCGCACCAATCTGGCCACCAGCTTGGCTGGAGCCCTGGCCTTCCTGCGCCAGAGTTGGCGCCGCGAGCAGTGCCGTTGACGCCAGCAGCGAAAGCAGCGTGGTGTTCACGGGTGATTTCATGATCTGGTCTCCAAGAGTTGGATAAAGCTATCTCTCACGACAGCTGCAAATAAAAGGCGCACACTTGTCAAATGGTTCCGATAATTATCGTAAATGACCGCCACCATAGTACATTACCGAAACGCTAATTGTGCAATATCGCCTGCCGAAATGGCTGTAGAACGCTTGGCCGTTATGGTTTCAAGACAGAAGTAGCGCCCGGGCGGATCGACTTTCCGCACGGGCGCTCAGGTAGATTAGTTGCTGGACGTCGGCTTGTTTTGGCTGGTCGAACCCGACCCGCTGGAGCCGTCCGAGCCGCCGGTGGCGCTGGCTTGCGCGCCGGACGACGTGCTCGGCGGGTTGATGAACAGCATCACCTGATTGCCGTCCGAGGTATCAGCCTGCACCAGATAGGCGGCATCGAGCACCTTAATATTGCTGAAGCCGGCCTTCTGCAAATTGGTCCGCAGCTTCTCCTGGTTCATTGCATGGATCTGCGGGTTGGTCTGTCCGCTCGACGACTTGCCCTGCTGATTGGATTGATTGGTGGACTTGGCCATTGCGGGCGCCGCGGCGAGCGCGAGGACGGACACACAAGTAAAGGCGAGAGTGCGCATCATGTACTCCTTGGCTGTTTGAGGGGCCTCAAGGATGAGCGTCCCTATTGGGGCAAGGCAGCCGGCCGCTGTTCGTTCCGAAAAAAACGCCTTGCAGTCGACCAGTCCAGGCTACACTCGGCAATCAGACAAGCGCCGACCGGCACCCGCCGCCGTGATCGCGGCTCAGAAGATTGCCCGCGTCGGCATGACCGCGCCCGAACACTCCGGCGATCTTTGCATGGTCCTTGGCCTAACACCGCCGATAATCCGAACACCGCGAGGCAGCCCCTGCCTGGTCCACTCGGCCGCCGAGGACGCCCGCGACATACCCCATCCGGACAATCACCAGCACTGTCGCGACGATGGGGTGGCTCGCTCCAGCTGGCGGTGGTCAGTTGGAATATGCCGAGGAGCTTAGGGACCGTGGCGACCAGGCCTGTCGTCAGGGCGTCGGCGGTCTTGGGGTATTGGTCGAACATCTCGGCGAGCTCGCTGCGACCGTGGTCGCCGAGATGCACCGAGCGTCAGCCGCGCCAACATGGGCCAAGATCAGCGCCGACGCCTGGAGGACGGCCCTGCGCTGAACTGCCCTGCCGGTCACCGCGGCGCGCCGGCCAGGGCTGGCCGGACCTTGCCGCTGCCGGCGCCGGGCCTGGCGTAGCGCGTCCTGCTTGACTTGCTCGACCCAGGGCCATCGTCGAGCAGCATCGCCCTGAGCAGCCCACGCGCCCGGGAGAGCCGGCTCTTGACCGTGCCGACCTCGCAACCGCAGATCGCCGCCACCTCGTCCTGCGATAAGCCATGCAGGCCGACAAGCACCAGGACCTCGCGGTGCCGCATGTCCAGTGCCGAAAAGGCGAGCTTGAAAGCAGCGACCTCGATTCGGCTCTCCTGCTCGGGCCGTCTCCAGAGCTGGTTGTCGATCTCTCCGCCGGCCTCGTCGATCGAGCACGTCGGGCGCGAGCGGGTCACAACGGAGAGGAATCTACGGCGTAGGATCGTGAACAGCCATGCACGCAGGCTGGTCCCGGGAGTGAATTGTGCCCGAGCCTGTAGGGCCAACACTACCGTGTCCTGTACAAGGTCGTCCGCTAGGTGGTAATTGCGGGCGAGACTGCGGGCATAAATCCGCAACTGGGGCAACAACGCTGCCAACTCTTTGCGAAAATCATCCATCAAGGCCTAGCCTCCCGGTTTTTGCCCCTGCCTCCCATTCTCTACTCGGCCGCCGGATCCGATAGTCGGGCAAATCGGCCGTATGGTCGGGGAAAACCTTACAAGTTGGCGGGCATTATGTGTCGCGTTCTCGACCTGGGCCGGTGGCATCATGGCGGATCGAGGCAACCCATTGCGGGACTGAGTACGCCGCCGCGCGGTCGAACGCTGGACAAGGTCGCGGCCAGCTGAGCTTCCGGCACGCCAGACGAATGGAAGCGACCAGCCGGATCCGCTGAGGGGAACCCTTATTGGACAAAAATCTTTCCAGCATGCGCCCCACGCTTGAAGGGGCGCATGCCGACATCTCCGGGTGCAAGAGCTTGCATCCGCGGCGGCGATGGCGCGTATTTGGAGACCCGCTCCCCATGCTCCATCGTCTGAGCGACGATCCGCGAAGTCCTCTGCTGGCCCTGATCCTCGCCACCGCTGTCCCGATTCTGTTCTTCGGCGGATGGACCGCCTACCGCTCGGCTGCGGAGGCGCGCGACACGGCACACGAGGGTTCGGTCGAGATCGTGGCCCGCGTCGGCGAGCGGGTCGAGGCCGAGATCGCCGCACAGCTTGCCACTGCCGACGCACTCGCCGCTTCGACTGCGTTCGACGGTCCGGATCTGGCTGCTTTCTACACCGAAGCGCAGCGGCTGAAGAGGTCGCGCCCCCTATGGCACACGATCGAACTCACGGACCCTGCCGGTTCGCAGGTGATGAACCTGCTACGGCCAGCCGGCGACCAGCTCGGGCCAACGGCCGACCGCGCCAGCTTCGAGCGCGTCGTGCGTACGTTG
The DNA here is from genome assembly GCA_963798145.1 of uncultured Alphaproteobacteria bacterium. Classification (GTDB taxonomy): domain Bacteria; phylum Pseudomonadota; class Alphaproteobacteria; order Geminicoccales; family Geminicoccaceae; genus Benzoatithermus. The sequence goes on along the minus strand of CAWCSG010000002.1, from coordinate 168,565 downwards.
AAGCCCGCTGTCGGCGGGATCGGACCAGTCGGCGCCATCTCCGGCATGCAGCTCGTGGCGCTGCGCGTCCCGGTGGTTCGTGCCGGCAAGCTCCGCTACGTGCTCTCGGTCGCCCTGGCGCCGGCCGGCCTCAGCGCGATCCTCCGCGCTGCAGGCGCACCAGCGGGGTGGATCGGCACTATCGTCGATGGGCAGGGCGTTATTGTCGCCCGCACCCTGGCCGAGGGCAGCGAGCAGGGCCGCTCTGCCGGGCCGATCGCTCGCGCAGCGGTGGCCGGCGGTCCCACTGGAGGCTCCTATATCGGGCCGACCCTGGAGGGGATCAACACCGAGACCGTGTTCCGCACGCTGCCGCGCTTGGGCGGGTGGTCGGTCCATTTCAGCGTGCCCAAGGAAACCCTGGACGGCCCGGTCCGCCGCTCGCTCTACGTCTTGGCCCTTGGCGGCTTCGCCAGCCTGGCGCTGGGTACCGGGCTAGCCGGCCTCACCGCGCGCGATGTGGCACGGCGCCGCCGTGCCGAGGCGGCCCGCTCGGCCATGGTCCTCGAGCGGAGCGAGGAAAGCCGAACGCTGGCGGTCGAGGCCGCCGAGCTCGGCACGTGGCGCTGGGAGCGTCGGCGCAACCTCGTTCGGGGGTCCGCACGCTGCCGCCACCTGCTGGGCTTGCCGACTGGTGCCACGGGTGATGGCAGTGGTGTTGCCTGGCCGGCTCGGCATGTCGTGGCGGTGCTTGCGCCCGAAGACCGCACCGGCTTGATAAAGTTGATCCGCCGCTGCTTGCACGAGGACACACCGATCGACACCGAGTTTCGTGTGCCGTCGCCGCCGACAAGCGGCGACCTACGCTGGCTGCGGGTTACTGGCCGGGCTCTACGTCAGGGCCCCGGTAGGCCCTCGGGCGTGCACGGCGTGATTGCGGACATCACCACGCACAAGCGCGCTGAAGCCGAGCGCCTTGAGTTCCTGCGGCGCTTGGCGCAAGCCCAGGAGGACGAGCAGCGACGCATAGCGCGCGAGCTGCACGATCAGGTCGGGCAGCTCGTGACCGGTCTCTCCCTTGGGCTGAAAGGGCTGGAGTGCGCGCTCGGAGACGAGTGCCAGCGCCAGCAGGTTGGATGCCTGCGGGAGCTTGCAGTCGAGATTGGCCGCGAAATCCACCGTACAGCCGCGGACCTGCGCCCGAGCGCGCTCGATGATCTCGGCCTTTACAAGGCACTACAGGCTCATTGCTCGGCATGTAGCGAGACCCATGGCGTAGCAATTGATTTCCAGGGGGTCGGCTTCGGCGACAGGCGGCGACTGTCGGTGGAGATCAAGACTGTCCTCTACCGCATCGCGCAAGAGGCAATCACCAACGTGCTCAAGCACGCCGGCGCACGCAACGTCAGCGTTGTGCTGGAGCGGAAGGCTTTCTCGACGCGGCTGATCGTGGAGGACGACGGCCGAGGCTTCGACCCGGACGCGCTATCCGGCACCGACGCGCCCGACGGCCGCCGCCATTTGGGCTTCCTGGGCATCCGCGAGCGCCTGTCATTGGTCGGCGGCACCTTAACGGTCGAATCCGCACCCGGGGCCGGCACCAGCCTTTTCGTCCGGGTGCCGACTGTGCTGGAGGGCGACACGTGAGCCGGATCCGTGTCGCGCTGGTCGATGACCACCCCGTGGTCCTAGCCGGCATCACCTCCCTGCTGCGCGCCGCACCCGACATCCAGCTGGTCGGCGAGGCAACGTCCGGCGAGGTGGGGATGCAGATGATCTGCGAGATCATCCCCGACGTGGCCGTGATCGACATCTCCCTGCCCGATCTCAACGGCCTCGACTTGGCACGACGGCTTGCCGAGTGCTGCCCGGGCGTGCGCCTGCTGGCGCTGACTGTCCACGAGAACCGGGCTTACGTCCAGCCGCTGCTGCAGGCAGGAGTTCGCGGCTATCTCCTGAAGCGTTCCGCAGCTGAGGATTTGCTTCGCGCGATCCGGGCCGTGGCCGCCGGCGGCGTCTACCTCGACCCGGCGGTGGCCGACAAGGCGCTGCCATCAGGCAACGGACCCAGTGCCGACAAGTCGCCCGACGACGAGTTACTGAGCCCGCGCGAGCGGGATGTGCTGCGGCTCACTGCGCAAGGCTTCACTAACAAGGAGATCGCCGCGCGGATCGAGGTCAGCGTCAAGACCGTCGAAACCCACCGGGCGCGCGCCGCGGAGAAACTCGGGCTGCGCACGCGCGCGGAGATCGTGCGTCACGGCGCGCGACACGGGTGGCTGGACGATCTGGCCGCATTCTGAACCCACGGGACCAGAACTTCGGAACGTTCGCGGGGAACTCGCCTTGACCAAGCAAGGGACAGGATCGTCGAGCCCTGTTCGCCTCACCGAGCAGCAGTCAGGCATCCTTCGATGCCCAACGAGCATGCTGCATTTGCAACGGCCCTGCTGTCCGCCGCCTCGGTCGGTTGGGCCATGCCAACGCGAGCCCGGCATTACGGAAAGTCGAACACCGTGCGAACGATGACACTCCCGGCCACCCTCGCCCTAAATGCGATCGTCGTGGCGTCCGCTCCCGCTTCGGCGCAGGAACTTCCGCTGATCGACTGGACCAGCTTCGCGCCGCGGTTGGAAGAACTGGCCAGCGACAAGCTGGGCCGCGAGGTCCGCTTCGAATCGGTCGAGATCGTGGAGCCCTCGCTCACGCCGCTCCTGCGGCTACGCGGCGTTCGGGTCGCGAACACGGGCTGGGGCAAGGCCGAAAATCTGCTTGTGGTCGACGAAATGCGGGTGCGCGTCGACCTTCTAGCGCTCACCCGGAGCAAGATTGTGGTACCGGAGCTGGCGCTGGTGAACCCGCACGTCGCGCTCGAGCGCAACGCCACCGGCGAGACCAACTGGAGCTTCGCGGCCCTGAGCGGCGGCGATGACGACGGGTCGACACCCCCGCTGCCGGTGCTCGGGGACCTTCGCGTCACCGGCGCCGAGCTGTCCTACGACGACGAAGCGGCCGGCCTGCAGCTCGCCGGAACCTTGACCTCGCTTACCGGCCAGATGGCGGACCAGAGCACCAGCCTCACGGGCGAGGGCACGCTGACCGGCGACGCCCTGAGCCTCGGGTTCGACGGTGGCGGCCTCGACGCCCTGCGCGCCGGCGACCAGCCCTATCCCCTGAATCTGCGGCTCGCCCTAGGGGAGACCGAAGTCAAGGCGGAAGGCCACGTGACGATGCGCGACTTGCGTCATCTAAGCGGGGTCGATCTTGGCTTCCGCATCGCCGGCTCCACGCTGGCCACCCTCGGCCTCGGCACCCTGACGGTGCCGGAGACCGCCCCCTATACTCTCGAAGCGCGGCTTACCTTCGACTCGGATGGGTGGCGGCTGGGCGACGCCAAGGCCACGCTGGGCGAGAGCCGTGCCCTGGGCTGGGCCGAGCTGGACCTCAAAGGCGAGCGGCCGATGCTCCGAGCCGACATCCTGGCGCCCGAGTTCCACGCCCACGACCTGCTCGGCGGTGCCGGCAAGGAGCCGATGCCAGAGAGCAAAGCCGCCGGTCCGCTGTTTCCCGCCGTGCCGGTGCCCACCGATTGGCTGCACCGGTCCGACGCGGTGGTGCATGTGCGCGCGGAGCGGCCCGACTTTCCGGGGCCGCCGATCGAACTCCTGGACGTGCGCTTCACCGTGCGCGACGGGCGGCTCGAGGCGAACCCGCTCAAGATCGGGATGGCCGGCGGAACGATCACCGGCGAGCTTGCACTGAATGACCGGGGATCGACGCCCTCGGCCGACGCCGACCTCGCCTATGAGGGAATTCGGCTGAGGCAGGCGTTCCGCGGCACCCGTTTCGCCGACGAAACCACCGGAACTCTGCGTGGTCAGCTCTATCTCTTGGGCGTGGGTAACACCGTGGCCGAGCTTGCGGACAGCCTGCGCGGGCACGCCGCCTTCGTCATGGACGAGGGCACCATGAGCGGGCTGCTGATCGAAGGAATTGACCTCGATGTGGCCGAGGCACTGGCTCTCTACACCGGTAGCGATGTCAAGGTGCCGATCCGCTGCGTCGCCGCGGGTCTGGAGGTCGAAGCGGGTGTGGCTCGCATCCGCCGGTTGGTGGTCGACACCCGGGACTCGGTGATGCGCGCCCAAGGCTTGATCGACCTGGGCAAAGAAATGCTGGACGTGCGCGTTGAAGGTCAGGGCAAGGATTTCAGCCTGCTCGACCCCGATGCGCCGGTGTTCGTGAAAGGACCGCTGCGCCAGCCGGAACTGTCGGTCGGCCGCGCCGCGCTCATCCCACTGATCGAGCTCGGTCTGCAGGGCGATGCCCCATGCCGCCGGCTGCAGCAGGAGGTGCTATCGCTCGGCAGCAAGGCACCTGGCGACTGAGCCGGAGGCGGTTTCCCGCGGCATTGCCCTGCAGGCGTGGGCTCGTTCGAATTAGCCACCGCGCAGGACCTGTCGTGCCGGCCTGATGATGCGAACTCTTCTGCGACTTGATGGCCTGCCAAACATTAGCAAACGCATTCTATGCGGCACGCTCCTCGCACTCGCGCCAAGCATGCGGTGGCTTGCCTACGAAGCGCTTAAAGACGCTTGTGAAGTGGGACTGGCTATGGAACCCTACCTCCATGGCTACGTCGACGAGGGAAACTTTTGGCGCCAACAGCATCTCCTGTGCCCGCTCGATCCTGCGGCGCATTACGAACTCGCGTGGACGCAAGCCAGTAGAAATCTTGAACTGAGCCGCGAAATGCATGCGAGTTAATCCCGAGGCGTTTGCCATGCCGGTTAGGTTAACTTGGTTTGCAAGGTTGGCCTCGATGTAATCTAGCGCACGCTTGAGGCGCCATTTTACCAGGCCAGCAGGATACCTTGCGGTAGTCGTTGCAACCTTAGATTGAGATGCCAAGATGCGGGTTACGATTGCCCTACCTATGCAGTCTGCATAAATTCGGTCGCAGCGCCCCAGCATCTGGCCAGACGTCACGAGCGTCAAAGCCAAACGTTCGATCACGCAATCCTGGAACGTTCCGGTCTCCATGCCCGACATGCGTGGGTGATCCGACACCGCTTGAATGCTCTCGGCGACCAGCGCGCTGCTGATGTGAAGATGGAGCACGTCGTAGGGCCCCTCGAACAGGTAGCCTGTCGAGACGTTCGGTCCCGTGACATACACTTGGCCAGGGAGAGCGAAGCCTGTGTAGATTGTCGAGTCGGACGTGACGATACGGATGCCGGTGCGCCGCAGCACGATGCCGATCACGTAGCGATCCCGCTGAGCGGGTATTTCGAACTGCAAACCCCGCTCGTCAAGCGAGCGGAGCCTCACCGTCGATACTCCTGGCGAAGAGCCGATCTCCCCGGATAGCTCGCCTGCATCACCGTCGGTGATGAGAAGGCTGGGCGGAATGGAAAATCCGTGGGACTGCTGCTGTTGGATAGTCATGGCAAACCTCCGTGTTGGAGGCATTCTTACGGCAACTGCGCCAAGCGATTCCTTGAGGCACTTCTGAAAAAAACTTGCCCGGCCGAAAAACCTGAAGAAAAAACGGCAATGTGCTCTTGGTGATCTAACTTCTTTTCCCCGTCCACCGCCAGGAGGGGCACTCGCGCTGGTAGAATGGCGCGGGCACGACGGTAGTACCGGCAAACAGCGTGAATCGACCGAGCGTACGGCACGCCGTGCGGTTTGGCAAAGGAAAGGGCATTCTAGTGATACGCACAGCCAGCCGCCTGGCAAGTTCGAAGGTCCGTGGCGTTAGAGAAATCGCAATGAGCAAAGCAGCTGCACGAGATGTCCTACCTTCGCTGCGCATTCTATAGCATCGAGAACGCCGTTTTCCGTCTCGATATCATGCCAGGTCCCGGACACCGAGCGGTACAGCGGCAAATCCAAATGCCGCGGCGACCATTTTCAGTTGGAATGTGGTTGTGAGCCCTTTTCAGACACAGTTCGGCTTCGACTCGACGGCGGATCAGGTCCTCGAAGGATGCGACCTTGGCGGGAAGCGGGTCCTCATTACCGGGGGCACCGGCGGCATCGGCCTTGAGACCGCCAAGGCCTTGGCCCGCGCAGGAGCAAATGTGGCTCTAGCCGTCCGCGATCTGGCAGCTGGCGAGCGTGCGGTCAGCGACATCAGAGCTTCGGTCGCGGGCATCGAAGTCACGCTCGGGGTTCTGGATTTAGCGGATCAAGCATCGGTGCGGGCCTTCGTCGCCGCCTGGAGCGGGCCTCTGGATATCCTCATAAATCATGCCAGCACGGGCGTTCTGTCTGCGCTTGAGCGCACGGCGGAGGGATGGGAAAAGCAGTTTGCAACCAACTTCCTCGGGCACTTCGCATTGACCATCGGCCTACATCGGGCGCTCGCGGGATCTGAGGGTGCAAGGATCGTGTCGGTTAGCTCGAGCGCAAGCCTGACTTGCCCGGTGATCTTCGACGATCTGCATTTCGATTTCGTACCCTACATTCCCAATGTGGCCTACGGGCAGTCCAAGACTGCGTGCATCCTCCTGGCCGTGGAGGCAAGCCGGCGATGGGCTGATGATGGGATCTTCGCCAACGCCCTCTATTCGGGGCGGGTCATGACCGGGCCCGACTTGGCACCCGGCGGTGCGCAGGCACCGGCTCATCTTTACAAGACGCGCGAGCAAGCTGCGGCGACCTCCGTCCTGCTCGCCGCGTCGCCTTTGCTCGATGGCATCGGCGGCCGGTACTTCGAGGACTGCGCCGAAGCCCGCATGGTCGCCCGGCGATCATCCGCATCCGACAACGGCGTCGCCCCCTACGCCCTGGACGGCGAGAATGCCCGCCGACTCTGGGATATCGCCCTCGAACTCGTATCCTGACAGCGGCCTCGCTCCGCGCGGTGTCGATCAGGCCTGCGGATACGGCTATCCGAGCTGCCGGCGGGTTCCGGCGCACGTCCTTACCGGCCGTGTCCCGCGCGCATGAGCCCTTTGATTTCGAGCCATCCGATTGTAGATCATGTTTCTGAAGAACCTGAAATATCCCGATGGCAGAAAGCGCATTGCCCGCACGAAATGCTGCCTCGGCTTTTCAACTCGACGATTGGGAGCTTGATCTCCAACGCCGCGAGATTCGAGGCCGTGGGGTCGCTGTGCCGCTCGGCGGGCGGGCATTCGAGATTCTCGAGGCACTTGCGGAATCGGCCGGCGACCTGGTCACCAAGAACGACCTGATGGCCCGCGTCTGGCCGGGTGCGGTGGTCGAGGACAACACGCTCCAGGTGCACATATCCGCTATCCGGAAGGCGCTCGGCGCCGATCGTGGGTTGCTCCGGACGGCATCCGGCCGCGGTTACCGGCTGCTCGGCAACTGGACGATCCGGACTACAAGCCCGGCAGCTCCACCGGTCGAACGAGCGCCGGCGCGGATCGAGGCGACGCGGAAGAATATGCCCGTCGTTGCCCTCGACTTGATCGGTCGCAGTGACGCGGTCCAGCAGTTGAGGGATCTGCTCTCTGCCTATCGCATTGTCACTCTGACCGGACCCGGCGGCATCGGCAAGACGAGTTTGGCGATGCAGCTGGCGCAGAGCCTGCGATCGGATCTCGACGCGGTTTTGGTCGAACTGGCCTCCCTAGCGGATTCCGCTCTGGTCGCAACGACGGTTGCCGGTGCCCTGGGTCTCGCGCTGCATGGCCACGGGGCGTCTCCGACAACCATCGCCAACGCAATCGCCGATACTCGCTTGCTGCTCGTGCTCGATAACTGTGAGCATGTCGTAGATGCCGCGGCGCAGATCGCTGAAGCAATCGTCCATTATTGTCCGCACATCACCATAATTGCAACCAGTCGTGAGCTTCTGCGGATCGATGGTGAGTATGTCTATCACGTTCGCCCGCTTGATGTGCCGCCTGAACATACGCAGAATCCCGGCCATATCCTCGAGCACAGCGCGGTGCAGCTTTTCATTGCCAGGGCCAAGGCCTTCGGCTCCAGCTTCGCGTCTGAGCCGCAGAATCTCGAGGCCATTGTCGGCATTTGCCGAAGCCTCGACGGAATGCCGCTGGCCATTGAGTTCGCCGCCGCCCGGGCAGCTACGCTCGGCGTGCACGAGGTCATGCAGCGCATCGATGACCGGCTTGCCCTCCTGACCAGCGGGCGCCGCACCGCATTGCCCCGCCATCGTACTCTGCGCGCAGCGCTCGATTGGAGCTACGAGCTTCTCGAGCCGCGCGAGCAGCTCTTCCTGCGCCGGCTGGGCCTGTTCGCCTCGGGCTTCACGGTGGAGAGCGCGGCCGCAGTGGTCGGCGAGGCCGAGGCTGACCAGAGCGGCGTGCTCGACGGCATCGCGAGCCTCGTCGCCAAGTCATTGCTCAATCTCGATCGCGACGCCCGCCCCACCCGTTGGCGCCTGCTCGAAACCACGCGGGCCTATGCGGTGGAGAAATTAAGCGAAGCGGGAGAGCTCGAGTCGACGGCGCGCCGGTGTGCAGGTTACTTTCTCGCGCTGCTGGACCAGAGAGGCGACATTCGCCTCGCTCCGCCGAGCTACGATCGTTTCCGCTCCCACGCCGCGGATATCGACAACATCCGCGCCGGCATCGATTGGGCCCTGGCGTCGGAGGAGGACGTTGCCCTTGGGAGTCTCCCTGACGGCGGCGGCGGCACCGTTGTGGCTGAGCATGTCCCTGCTCGTCGAATGTCGTCACCGCGTGCAGGCGGCGCTACGGCATTTGACGCTCTCGAACCGGATCGAGCGTCGGACGGAACTCGAGCTCCATGCGGCCTTGGCCACGGCGCTCATGAGCACGACGGGCCGGCTGGCCGAAACCGGGGAAATCTTGAAGAGGACTCTGGAGCTCGCGGAGGAGATGGGCGACGTCGACGCGCAACTGCAGGCCTTGTGGGCGCTTTGGACCTACCGTTTCAACAATGGCGAGAACCGCGTCGCGGAGCAGATCGCGAGGAGATTTCTCGACCTCGCACCGCGCGCTTCCGTCCCGGCCGATCTCGTCGTCGGCACGCGGCTGATGGGCGTGACGATGCACTACCGAGGCCGCCAGGCGGACGCTCGACACTATCTTGAGGAGGTGATCGACCAGCACCAAGCGCCGAGCGCCGGGCCTGAGGCACTCCGCTTCCACTACCATCAGCGGGTCCTCGCGCTTGCCATGCTTGCGCGCGTGCTGTGGCTGCAGGGGTTCACCGAGCAGGCGGTCCGCCACGCACGCGCAGCTGTCGCCGAGGCCGACGCCAGCGGACACGTGCTGTCGCGCTGCTATGCGCTGGCGGAGGCGGCGTGTCCGATTTATCTGGCGACGGGAAATCTTGCCGAGGCGGCGCGGTCGATCGGGCTGCTCGGCACGCTGTCCTATGACCACGGCTTGGGTTTCTGGCGGCAATGGAGCCGGTGCCTCGAGGGAGCGCTGCTCATCGAGCAAGGTGATCCAGCGGGCGGGGTCGAGGTGCTCGATGCGGCGCTCGGGGCCTATCGGACGGCCGGCTGGGCCATGCGGTTCCCGGCGTTCCTCGGAGCCTGCGCCACAGGCTTGGCCATGTCTGGCGAGATCGAGAAGGGTCTGGCGCTGGTCGACGACGCCCTGGCACGTGCCGGCCACGACGAGGAGGCATGGTGCGTTGCCGATCTGCTCAGGATCAAGGGCGAGCTTGCCCTTCAGTTGGAGGAACGGCCAGATCCCGCGCTGATCGCCGATCTGTTCCACCGCGCTCTCGCGACCGCGCGTGACCAGGGCGCCTTGTTCTGGGAGCTTCGTGCCGCCATCAGCCTGTATCGGCTCATGGCGCGCGAGGGCCGCCCCGCGGATGGGCGCGCCATTCTCGAGGAAGTCTACGACCGGTTCACCGAGGGCCTCGATACGGCAGATATGCGGACCGCAGGATCGCTGCTCGAGCGTGGCTAGGAGTCAGGCCGCAAATTCCATTGATCGCTGGAGAGTCGGTTGAGATCACAAGACACGACCTGAGCAACTCGCTCGGCGCGATGGGATAATCGTGTGGCGCGCTCAGGACCGCCGCCGACCGAGCGTATCGACCGTCACCGCCGCGGCGATGACCAGGCCGATGACGATCTGCTGGACGAAGGGCGACACGCCCAAGAGATTCAAGCCGTTGTGCAACACGCCGATGATGAGCACGCCCACCACCGTGCCGCCCATGCTGCCGACCCCGCCGGAGAGACTGGCACCACCGATGACGACGGCCGCGATCGTGTCCAGCTCGTAGCCCATCGCGGCGCTGGGCTGGGACGAATCGAGCCGGGCCGCCAACGCCATGCCGGCGACCCCGGCCAATGCTCCGGCGACCACGTAGACCGCGATCGTATAGCGCCGGACGTCGATGCCGGCGAGCCGCGCCACCTCGGCGCTGCCGCCGATGGCGTAGAGGTTGCGACCGCCGGGGCGGAAGTGGAGGAAGATGCCGGCGATCGCCACGAGGAGGACGAACAGTCCGACGGTGGCGGACAGGAACCCGAAATGACGCACGATCGCAAGCGAGGTGAACCAGTCCGGATATCCCACGATCTGCTGGCCGTCGGTGATGATGTTGGCGAGTCCGCGCGCGATCGACATCATGGTCAGCGTGGCGATGAACGCAGGCAGCCGCGCCTCGGTGATGAGCAGGCCCGAGACCATGCCGCAGGCCGCGCCGGCAAGAATGCCGGCCCCGATGGCGGGCGCCAGCGGCAGGCCGATATCGTGCGACAGCCACCCGATCACCATCGTGGAGAGCGCCAGGACCGAGCCGACCGAGAGGTCGATGCCGCCGATGACGATCACCGCCGTCATCCCGATCGCAAGGATGCCCAGCACCGTCACCTGGTCGAGGATGTTGAGCGCGTTGCGAACGGAGAGGAAATATTGGGACGCGAAGGCAAAGCCGACACACAAGACGATCAGGCCGATCAGCGGACCCTGGAAGTCGCTGGTCAAGCCAATCCGCGGGACCTTCCATCCTTCCGTCGGCGGCGACACGCGCGCTTTCATCCCCGCCTCACTACCCCGGTCTCGTAGACCCTCTTCGGCGGGCCGTGCGACGGCGTCTGCACCTATCTCGCCGACCACCGCGCCCCTAGGCGATGACTTGCTATTGCCTTCCCGAACGTCGATGTCCACCCGATCGGCAACACAGTGCGCGGCTGATGCGGTGCAGCCGCCGCTTTGGCAGGGCCGGCAGCTATCCGCGGGCCCACTGTTCAGGTGGTCGCAAGCTCCATGATCGAATGCCGGTTGGCTTGGCCGTGCGCCAGCGTCCCGCGCGCACGGCCGCGACTCAGCACCATGACGCGATGGGAGAGGCCCAGAACCTCATCGAGGTCCGAGCTGACCAGGATGACCGCCATCCCGGCTCGCGCGAGGTCGACGATGACGTCGTAGATCATCGCCCGCGCGCCGACGTCGATCCCGCGTGTCGGCTCGTCGAGAATGAAGACCTTGGGTGAGCGCGCGAGCCATTTGGCGATCACCGCCTTCTGCTGGTTGCCTCCCGAGAGCTGGCGCGCAGCCTGCGACAGAGTGCCCCTGATCCCCATCCTCGCGATTAGCTGCGCGGCGAACGCGCGGACCATTCCTGGCCCGACCCAGTTGCCGGGTGCGGCCAGGTCGAGATTGCCGATCGCCAGATTCTCGGCGAGCGAGCTGGTCAGGACGAGGCCCTGCGCCTTACGGTCCTCGGGCACGAGCACGATGCCAGCGGCGATCGCGTCGCGCGGCCGCTGAATGGCCAGAGGCCGGCCATCGAGCCATACGGTTCCGCACCGCAAAGGATCGGCACCGGAGATCGCGCGCACGAGCTCGGTTCGCCCGGAGCCGACAATCCCGGCGATCCCGAATATCTCACCGGCCTGGACGTTGAAGCTGATGTCGGCGAAGCTTCCGTTGGCCGCCTCCAGGTCCCGCACCTCGAGGACCACGCGACCCTGGGGGTCGCAACGCTCGGGAAACATGCGGTCGAGCTCGCGCCCTACCATGTTCTCGACCAGCGTCGGGACCGCTACCCGGGCATTGCCGTGCCGGGCCACGATGCGGCCGTCGCGCAGGACGACGATGCGGTCGGCGATCTCGGCGATCTCATCCAGCCTGTGGCTGACATAGATGAACGACACGCCATCGCCCCGGAGCCGGCGCACCTGCTCGAACAGTCGCTCTGTCTCCTCGCTCCCGAGAGCCGCGGTCGGCTCGTCGAGGATCAGCAGCCGGGAATTCCAGGTCAGCGCCTTGGCGATCTCGACCTGTTGCTGCGCCGCCAGGCGCAGATCGCGCACCCGGCGCGTCGGCGGAACCTCGAGGCCCAGCCGCTCGAGCTGCTCGCTGGTGCGCGCGTTCATGAGCCGCCGATCGACCCTGCCGCCCTTCATCGGCAGATGGCCGACGAACACGTTCTCGGCGATCGACAGCTCGGGCAGGAGCCGCATTTCCTGGTGGATCAGGCCGATACCCGCGGCAAGCGCATCCTTGGGCGAGGCGGGGGCATAGGGCTTGCCGCGCCAAACCATCCGGCCGAGGCTGGGCCGGATCAGCCCGGCGATGATACCCGAGAGCGTCGACTTGCCGGCGCCGTTCTCGCCGATGACCGCCAGGACTTCGCCCGGCCCGACGTCCAGCTGGACGTCGGAAAGCACGGTGATGCCGTCGAACGACTTGCCGATCCCGGCGAGGCCAAGCCCGGCCGGATACGCTGGCGTGGCCATCACCGCATCGATGCCGATCACTCAGGGGTGGTGGTCGATGAACGGCTCGACATTCTCCTTGGTGGTCAGCGTCGCGGGCTGGAGCTGCTCTTTCGGCACCGTCTTGCCGGCCATGAGGTCCAGCGCGGACTGCAGCGCCAACCGCCCCATCGCCTGGGTGCGTTGGGTCATCGTCGCGTCGAGCACGCCGTCGCGGACCGCCTTGAGGCCGGCGACATCGCCATCGAAGCCGACGATGAACACCTTCTGATCGAGATTGGCGACCTTGACCGCCTGGGCGGCGCCCAAGGCCAGCCCGTCGGCGCGCCCGAAGATCAGGCTGATGTCTGGACTACGCTGCAGCATGTCCTGGGCAATCGCGAAGCCCTCGGCCTGAGACCACATGTTGCTCGCCTGGCGGCCGACCTCCTTGATCGCGCACTCGGCAATGCCTTCCTTGAAGCCCTTGTCCCGATCCAGTTCGGGCGTTGTGCCGATTTGACCTTGGAGGACGGCGAGCTGCGCCTCGCCGCCGGTGATCTTGCAGGCGTACTCCGCCAGCTCCTTGGCCGCGGCCACGCTGTCGGTGGCGATGAAGGTGTCGCCAGGAGCGTCGGGAGGATTGCGGTCGACGGTCACTACCGGAATGCCTGCCGCCTTCGCGGCCTTGACCGGGACGCCCGCTGCGGTAGCGCCCGCAGGGATGTAGATCAAGGCCTGGACTTGGCGGGTGAGCAGGTCCTGGATCTGGCTGACCTGTGCCGCGGCATCTCCCTTGGCATCGACGGTGATCACTTCGACCCCCATCTCCTTGCCGGCGGCCTCCACCGATTGTTTGATCTGGTTGAAGAAATCGGACTGCAGGTTGGCGACAGCCAAGCCGACAAGCTGGTCGGCCGCCCAAGCGGCCGTTCCACTTCCCAGCAAGATCGCCACCGCCACGCTCCACCCGATGATACCCTTGCATCGAAACACATCAGTCTCCTCTGAGGCGACCCGTTCAGATCTTGCAATGTGCTACGGGGGAACGCGGCCGATGTATGACATCCGTCGCGCCGCGGAGCAGACCATCAACGGCAACGCCCGGCTCGTTGACGATGCGCATCCAATGCATTACCTCATCGTCTTAGCGACGCGGCCGCACAACGACAACCGGATGTTGATCCGCAACAATGGGATCCCGGTCCCGATCGCGTTGAAGTTGGCGGCGGACTTGGCACGCACCCCAACCGTATGATCCTGGAGAGTGCGCCACCTGCCCCCCGGGGGCCGCCGCTCGGCGCGAGACCGGAGGCGCAGTACCTGACCCTCTATCGGGAGCGGGTCGGGACCAGGTTATGCTGATCGATGAAGAATCGGAACGCCCCCATCCGTGAGCGGGTCAGGCGCAAGCGCCAGAGGCGTTGTTTGGCATCCGCGGAATCGATCGGTACCACCGATCGGCGCTACTCAGCCTCAACCTGAACGGGCTTGCCGAGGCCACCGGCAACACCAGGGGCAATGACCAGGTAGCGCCGGCGGGCCTTGACAGCGCTGGTCACGATTTGCCGGATTGGCCCGACGGCATTCACGATCGCGGAGCCGGCGGGATTGGTTGTGAACTCCGCCAGCGGTTCGAGCTCGCCGCCGCCGTCCGCCTCATCGGCCAGCGCCAGGACGAAGGGCTGCTTCGGCTTCAGCCCCGTCACCGAGGCCTGTAGCACCTGGGTCAGACCCTGATCGAACAAGGATACGCTGGTGAGCACGCGACCGCTGCCGTCAGGCCGCGTGGCGAGCTTGAGATGAGCGACCTCCCCTGCGATGCCGAGCGGCTGCAGGCCACCTGTGCCGTCGCCGGTCGGGACCGCGTTCGGCACGTAGGCAATCGCCTGCGGCGCTTGACCGATCGGGATGGTGGCGATCACCGTGTTGCTGGCGGTGTCGATTACAACTAATGCGTCTCCGTTCTCCAGGCCGACATAGATCCGGCTGCCGTCGCCCGAAGGCCAGACGCCGTGCGGCAGCTGTCCGACAGGGATGCTGGTGACCAACGCGAAGTCCTCCGTGCGGAATACCTTGATCACGTTGAGCCCGCCAACCGATACGTAGGCGAAGCTACCCTCAGCGGTGTGCACGAAGTTGACATGGTTGGTGATCGGGCCGGTATCGATCGACTTCAGCACGGCGAATGGCGGTTGCGCGTCGAACACCATGGTCCGGCCGATATCCTTCAACGTGAGCCAGACCTGATGGCCGTCGGGAGTGGCCGCGATGTTGGGGCAGAACGGGCTATCCTGCGGCACCCGACCGACGATCTTGTGCTCGGCGACCGACACCACGACGGTCTCGGGCGTGAAGGAGGAGCAAATATAGCCGTACTTACCGTCTGGGGAGAAGATCTGCATGCCCGGTCCGTTCGGGACCTTGATGCGTGTCTTCTCCTCGAACGTAGCGCCGTCGAGGACTGCCACATAGTCCTCGCCACGTATAGTCACCCACACCTCACGACCGTCGGGCGTGAAGAACGCCTCGTGCGGTGATCGACCGACATAGGTCACGTGCCGTACGACGTTGGTGGCGGTGTCGATGAGGCTGACCGAATTGCTGCCGATGGACACGACCGCGAGCGTCTTGTGATCGGGCGAGAAGCCCATTCCGTGGACGAGCACTTGGCCCCGGTAGAGTGGGCTGAAGTTGGTCGGCTGCGGATCGCCGAGGCGGATGACGCCAAGGAGCCGGTTGTCGGCCGGGTCCGTGACTGAGACCGTATTCGAGAACTGCTCTGCGGCATAGACGCGATCATGATCACTGATGGCTAGATCCGGCCCCGACGCAGCGCCGGGCGCTTGACCGGCCAGCAAGGGGCTCGCCGTTAGGCTGGACGCGCTCAGCAAGGCCAACACGCAGAGAGTGGGTTTCATGCTGCTACTCCTACGGCAGGATCATGGATCGGTTCTGCATATGTCCACGTCCGACGTCGGCGGCGCATCAGGAGCGGTCGACGCCGGCTGCGATGGGGATGGCGGATCGCCGATCGCAAGCCGCATCGCCGCTATTTCCTGCTCCTGCGTGACGATGATCTCCTGGGCCAGCCGGCGGAGCTGCTCGTTGCCGCCGTGGCGCAGCATGGCCAGAGCCATCTCGATGGCAGCCTGGTGATGCGGCACCATCATCGCGACGAAATCCCGGTCGATGTCGCCGGTCGGGGCAACCGCCATCGCCGCCATCATCCTCGTCATCGCGGCCTTGTTCTCGGCAAGGAACGGCTGCTCCGCGTCGATCGCGTCTTGGGTCGAACCTGGCGACGAGCGCATGTGGCCGATCTCGGCAGCGACGAGGATGCTCGCGCCGAACAGCAGGGTCATGACCAGACCCCGACGCTCGAGGCAGCCGGAGAGGAGACGGCTACGAATGGCCGGCGGCGAAAGTGCGACTATTCGGGTGAGCGTTGCGGCGATGTCCCCCGTCCGAGGCATTGTCCCATCTTTCGTGACTTGAGTGCAAGGTGCCGCCCGCTTGCAGCAAGGGTCCTAATCGGGGCGGATATCCTCTGCCGCCATTGAGCATATGTATTGGGATTAGGCTGGTCTTTCCGAATTGCACGATCTGACGGGATCGATACGCCCAAACACAGCTCCTGTTTATGGGCCGAGATAGTAGCACTGCTTCGGTGAGGCGCGCGCGTGGTTCAGCGGCCTGCGTTTATGCAAGCGTCAATGCAAATCGGAAAGCCAGACCGGCAGATCGCGCGCATCATTCCGCTAATCGCCGCGGCCGACGGATGACGACAGCTGCGGGTTGCCATTGCGGAGCACCGAGAATGCCATCTTCCCAGTTGTCATGTGTCGCACGTGCCCGGTCGACCGGTTTCGCGACCAGCCTCATTCAGTCGCTGCTGGCGGCGGCGTTCGGAGGCGTCCTATTGGCTGGGGTCGGGTTCTCGCACATCGAATCGCTGCACAACGCCGCGCATGACACTCGGCACTCTGCCGGCTTCCCCTGCCACTGAGCCGGTCAATCCGCCACACATCTTCCGCACGATCATGTTCGCTGCGGTGCTCGCCGATGTTCCGGGAGGCCTTATCCCAACCGTGCTCGAGCAGTTCGGGACCGTGCCGCTGATTCTGGAGGCGGAAGTGCTCGAACGGAGCGAGCGAACTCCGGCCGGGCCTAGCCATCAGCACACGGCCGCGGTGACCATTCGGTCGCCCACCACCTGCTGGGCCCGCGCTGAGCGTTGATGAGCGTGACAGCACCCGCCTGCCTTCACCGCTGACTAGACAAAGCTGCCACGCTCGACCCGCTCGGCGAACGGACAGAGGCCGTTGCCGTCACACCGCCTTCAGCCGATCGCCGTGACGCGAGCGGAACAAGAACAGTGCTGCCCACTGGCCTGCGGCAGACGCCGTGCCATGTCTTCAGTCCGAGAGCGGCCGGAGGCGGCGGGATGAGACAGACGATGCCGATCGCCAGCGGCAACGTCGCTCCAACGACGACCAGAACGTCGGCGTAGGCCATTGTGGTCGCCTGGACCCTGATCTGCGCGGCGATCGTTCGGCGACCTCCGAGGTGGACCATCAGGACGACGACGAAATCTATTCAATCCGCACCGGTAACATCGAACTCGCACGATCAAGAACGCATCGGTTACTGAATGCTCATGAATCCAGGCATTGAGCATGGCGCGAATACGACTGACCTGCCAACTCGCCGCCGACGTGCTTTGTTGAAACACGCCATGCGTATCGGAAATACCCGTCGCCCGGAGCACTACATAATCCAGCCACGCAAAATGCGGCGGTCAACAAATAAGTTTGAGGCACTGCTCCAAGCGCCTAGGCTCACCAAGGGGATCGACATGTCCATGCTCGACTGGAATACCTACCGTAGCCAAGTGTTCGCTGGCGTCGGTGAGATCGGCAAGATCAGCCCCGACATTGTTAGGGGATATCAAACTCTAAGTGGGGCCGCGGTAAGCACTGGTCTGTTGGGCCCAAAAATGAACGAGCTGATCGCACTCGCGGTCGCAGTTACCGTAAGATGCGACGGCTGTATTGCCGTTCACACGGCAGCAGCCATCCGTGCGGGCGCAACACGCGAAGAGATCGCGGAGGCGCTGGGAACCGCAGCAGCCACGAATGCCGGCGCCGCGCTCGTCTACTCAACCCGCGTGATGGATGCGTACGTTACGACGAAAGGTGGGTAGCAATTCAGCTTAGTTGAAATGTAAGTACGATGTGTTGTCGTCAGGACTGGAAATTCCAAGCGTTTCGAGGGGCTTCTGGGCCAGATACCTTGTCCGAAGGTGTGCCAGGAAATCCTCGGGATCGAGCGCCTTGCCTGTTGCTTCGCGCAGGAGGTCGTTGAAGGAGAGGAGACTACCTCTGTCGTGGATATGCTTGCGAAGCCAGCCCAGGAGGGGCGCAAGATCGCCTTGGGACAGTGCCTCATCCAGAGTGGGCACCGCGCGTCGAGCCGCCGCCATCATTTGAGCGGCGGCCGCGGCGCCAAGCGTGTAGTTGGGGAAGTAACCGTAACCGCCGTCATACCAGTGTATGTCCTGGAGGCATCCCTGTGCATCGTTTGGGGGCGATACGCCAAGTAACGCCAGAAACCCCTCATTCCATGCTGCAGGCAGCTCTGCAGTCCGGAGATCACCGGCCAGGAGCGCCTGCTCGAGACGGAAACGAAGAACGACGTGGGCAGGGTAGGTGAGCTCGTCCGCGCCGATGCGGATGAAGCTGCGTGACACGCGGCGCCAGAGGGCGCCGAGATTGTCAGGCGCATAGGGAGCTGGATCTCCACCGAACAAATGATGCAAGCGAGGCCCGAGCCATGCGAGGTAGGGATCCGAGCGGCATGCCTGCATCTCGACGATCAACGCCTGGCTCTCGTGGAGCGCGGCACCCACGGCCTCGCCGACCGGCTGGCGGACATACGCCGCCGGCAGTTGGCGCTCATACAACGCATGCCCGGTCTCGTGAAGCACGCTCAACACGCTGCCTGAAAAATCCAGCTCATTGTAGCGTGTCGTGATCCGCAGGTCGCTCGGTATGCCGCGGCAGAACGGGTGTGCCGACCTGTCGAGCCGGGCATGTTCGAAGTCGAGCCCTGCCGCTGCCGCGAGCTGCCGACACAGACTTTCCTGAATGTCGACGGGAAATGGCCCTTCGGGCAGACATGGTGCGGGACGACTTGCCTGGATTGCCTCCGCTTCAGCCAAGGCCGGACCCAAAAACTTCACGTAGGCGTCGAAAATCGGGACGATGTCGGCTGTTCCCACTCCGCGCTGGTAGCCGTCAATGAGAGCGTCGTAGGGTGACATCCCGAGTGACGCCGACAGGCCGGCGGCGCTTTCACGAACCAGCTGCAACAAGGTCTCCAGGAAGGGCCGGACGCGTGGAAAATCGGTATCGCGTCGCGCTTCCCGCCAGACCGCCTCGCAGGCCACCGCGGCACGGGTCCGGGCTGCCACAAGGCCGGACGGCAGGGCGGTCGCACGGGCATGGGCGTGTCGCATCAGCCGCAGGTTGCTGCGCTGCCAAAGGTCCGCTCCCACGCCCACGGCTTCCGCCTCGTCCAGGTCGCCGGCCGTGGCGGGCTCGATCAGCAGCCCATGGGCAATGACTGCCAATTCCGCCAGCTGGTCCCCTCGAGCCGCGGCGCCACCCTTGGGCATCATCGTCGCTGCGTCCCACAACAGGACGCTGGATGCCTCGTTCACGGTGGCAATGCGCGCGAACCTCGCGACGAGGCGTTGATAGGCGGACACAGAATTTCCTTCGGCAGATGCATGTGGGCCGTTCGCCCCATCGCGGCTGCGACCGCCTACTCCATGAAACGTCTATATTCTTCAGCGTGATCCGGATGCCAGCGCGACAATGCCGGCCGATTGCGGATCAAGTCGTCCGCCGCCCACTGAATCCGACGTTCATCCGTCGCTCTGGTCACTTCATTGTCCGGGCACAGAATGTAGAAGTCCCCGCGTGCCAGACCGGCAAGCATGAAATCGATGACCTGGTCGGGCGTCCATGCTCCTGGAGGTTTCTCCGGCTGAGGGGTCATTCCGGTGAAGGTGAACCCCGGGATCAGGAGGTGCGCGGTGATCCTGCAACCCGGCGTGGTGCGCAGCTCGTGCGCCAAGCCCTCCGTGAAGACCTTGAGCGACGCTTTCGAGACATTGTGGGCAATGTTTCCCGGCGGCGAGGTGATCCCCTGCTTCGATCCAGTGTTGATCACCAGTCCCGGCTTGCCGGCCTCGAGCATGGAAGGCATGAAGGCCTGGACGCCGTGCACCACGCCCCAGAAGTTCACGTCCATGACACGCTTCCAGCCATCCAGACCAGTCCAGCTCTTGCCTGGATTGTGGTTGTTGGCGGCATTGTTCATGAGCACCGCGACCTCGCCAAAAGCGGCGAGCGTCGTATCATGCAGGTCACGCATCGCTGCCGGGTCGGCAACGTCGATCGAGGCGGTTCTGACGTCGCCCGCCCCGCCCTTTGCGAGGCTCGCCACCTCGGCAGCGGCATCGGCCAAAGCCGAATCCGCCTTGTCGACCATGACGACGCGCAGGCCCAACCTCGCGAAGCGCCGCGCTGCCGCCCGGCCGATGCCGCTTGCGGCACCGGTGACAACCGCCACGCATCCCGGCTGCAGCGCGTCGAGGAATGGCTCGGCTGACGCTTGGGTCATTTGAAGACATCATCCCGCAAGAATGGGGTCGTTGCGAACGCGCGGCGCGACCTCTTCCGCCAGCGCCGTCAAGCTCGCCCGCCATGGCTGCGGGTCATCCACGTGATCCAAGCCCATGGCATGAAGAACGCCGAAGCCGCCGCACCGGTCGCGCATGTCCTCGATCTGCTCGAGCACGCTGTCGGTGGTCCCGATCATCCAGGAGTGCCTGGCGCAATACTCGACCGTGACGTCGCTGTCAGGCACGTCGGGTCGATGCTTGAGCGCCCCCAGCATGCCACCCCGCGCAACGAGCGGCAGGAAATTTTCCCGGTAGTAGCGCCCCATTTCGCCATCTACCGTGTGTCGCCACGCTTCCTGCCAGCTGTCGGCCACGAAGATCCCGCGACTGATGCGCCACGACGCACGCGAGGGCGGCGCCCGGCCGGCCTGCTCGGCACCCTCGCAGACCGACTGCCAGTGGGAACGCAGGTAGCCAGTCGAGAAGCAGAAGCTGAGGGGAATCCAGCCACGCGCCCCGGCCAGGCGGAGTGCGGACGATCGCGGCGACAGCCCCGCAACGCCGATCGGCGGATGAGGCTTTTGCAGCGGCTTGATGTGGTAGGAACAGACCTTGTCCGGGCTGTCCTCCGGGCGCCGCACGCTCCAGAACTGCCCCTGGAAAGCGAACGGTCCTTCGCTCTGCCAGAACCGCACCATGATCTCGGCTGCTTCCTCCATCATCAGGCGGTTGATGCCGGACTGCGGATCGATGCCGAACATCTGGAGGTCGGGAGTGTTGCCGCCGGCGCCGATGCCGACCATCAGGCGGCCGCCGGCGATGTGGTCGAGCAGGCAGATGCGATGGGCGAGCTCGGCCGGATGGTGGAAGGGCAGCATGTAACCGCCAGGAGCCAGCACGATCTTGTCCGTGCGCAGGACCGCCTGCGCGATGAGCAGATCGGGCGCCGGATGGGGCTCCGCCGGCAGGTTGTAGTGCTGGCCGATCCAGACTTCCCTGTAGTTGAGCCGATCCAGAAACGCGATGGTGTCGAGGTTATGGTAGTGACCCGCGGCCAGGCCTCGCGACGGCGGATGGGCCGGCATCATGAAGTAGCCGAGTTCCATGGGTTTCCTGTCTGCGCACTTGTTGGGTGCACCTGCCGCGCGAGCCGAACCTTAACCAGCGCGGTCTCTGAGATCAATTGACGAACCGCGGACCCAGAACCCTTGGTCGGACCTTGGTGATCAACCAGTTCGCCAGCTCCTTCCGGTGCCGCGCCGGATCGAGAACATCCTTGCTGAGGCCGTAGCGCCAGATGACGTCCTTGCGCGCCGGATCGCGGTGCAGCATACGAAAATCCGCCGCCATCTGCTCGATGTCGCCCGGCGTCGCGGCAAATCCCACGCTTGCCAGGCTGGTCGCCTCGCGGTCGAGAAGGGCCGCGATCTGCACGAGATCGTACTCAGGATGATATTGCACACCCCAGAATGAGCGAACCCCGTCGACGATCTCGGCAGCCTGGACGACGCTATGGTCATTGCCGGCAAGCAGTCGCGCACCGGGCGGCAGCACGCATACCTCGTCCTGATGAACGCTGAACGCATCGAAGACGGCCGGCTTCCCCGCGTACATCGGGTGAGCGCGACCGGCCTCGTGCAAGGTGATCTGGCGGCCGACGCCGAACTCCAGCCCCTCGACATGTCTGCGAACCTGGCCGCCGAGCGCCACGGCCATGACCTGCAGGCCCCAGCAACTGCCGAAGCACGGCACGCCCGATTGGAAGGCTGCTCGGGCGAAGGCAATCTGGTGGCGGACGATCGGATCATCGTCGTAGGCGCTGAGTGGCGAGCCCGTCCAGGCGATGCCGCCGCAATCGTCCATGGCCAGGCCCGGAGGCAGCCCGCCACCGTCGCCGGCGTGCACGAGGATGAAGTCCATGCCGCGAAGGTCGTCCGGGAGCTGCGAACGGAGAGCGGCGACATAGACGTCTGCATGGCCGCGGCCACCATGCTTCACGAGTTGCGCACGGGTCGTCGAAGGCGCGCTGTCGACGATCAAAATCTTCAAGCCGATATATCCCTTCACTCAAAGACAATTGCCCAGCCACTCTGGCCCAGGTGATCTCCCTGCCTCCGGCCAACACTGCTCATGAAGCCTTGGGCGCGGAGAAAGCAAGCCCTGGCCGGCAGCCGTTGCTCATCGCGCAGACAGCGTCCGATCGGATCCGCCAGCGTAGCTGAAGTCGTGCTGAGCATCGAGCCACCTGATCAACGCGAGATCCGCTCAGGGACTACTGACAGCGCCATGAATCTGCCATGCGCGCCAGCTGTGAGCAATCCGACGATGCTGCCCGACACGCCGGGAACGTTCATTCCCGACAAGCGACATGCAAATCGGCAAGACCAAACCGCCTCTCGCTGCTTAGGACAGCTTCAAGCAGTGGGCGTCGACCTGCCGGAATTATCCAAGAGTGCCGTCCTATCTCTATGGAGAGCGAAGCATGACAGCGGGTGTTGCGTCCAGTTCGGTTGCCTATGCCGCTCCCGGCAGCGCAGGGGCTTCGTTTCAGCGCTCACGGATGACTGCGGCGCCGTTCACCGAGGTCTTGGCGTGGTTGCGCGAAGGCATCGAAGCCGCCGACTTGTGGGTGTTGCACGAGATTGATCCGCAGGCGCTGCTCCATCGCGGCGGCTATGCCATCGGCGCCACGCGCCAGATTCTGTTCTTCCATCCCAGGCTGCTGGCGCGTGTTCTCGCGGCTGATCCCACGGCCCTGCTCGAGGCACCCTTGAAGCTCGCGGTGCTGGAATTGCCTGACGGCACGGTGCTGGTCAGCTGGCCCGATCCGGAGGTAGCGTTCGCGCGCTACCGCAGCCCGGCGCTGGCCGATCTTGGGCGGGAGCTTGCCTCGATCTGCGAGGAGATCGTGGACGGGATTGAACTCTCAAAGGCTGGCAACCAGCGGACTTGACCACCGGATCAGCGCATGAGGACGACCATCCGACCGTTCACCTCCCGTCGGCAAGCTCTCATCGGCAGCGCATTGGCCGCCATAGCCGTAGTGCGCGCAACCGCTTCGGCGAATGCGCAGGCCGCACGCACTCCCGCCAACGTTCAGCTCAACAAGGCAGATTCTCCCATGACCATGATCACTACCAAGGACGGCACCCAGATCTACTACAAGGACTGGGGCAGGGGGCAGCCGGTCGTGTTCAGTCACGGCTGGCCGCTGTCGGCCGACGCCTTCGAGGACCAGATGTTCTTTTTGGCGCAGCGCGGCTATCGCTGCATCGCGCACGATCGGCGGGGGCATGGCCGCTCGAGCCAGCCTTGGGACGGCAACGACCTGGACACCTATGCCGACGACCTGGCGGCGCTGGTCGAGGCGCTCGACCTCAAGGATGCGATCCATGTCGGGCATTCCACCGGTGGTGGCGAGGTCGCCCGCTACATCGGGCGGCACGGCACGGCGCGGGTGGCGAAGGCGGTGCTGATCGGCGCGATCCCGCCGCTGATGCTGAAGACCGCGGCCAATCCCGGCGGCACGCCGATCGAAGCCTTCGATCAGATCCGCGCCAGCGTCCAGGCCGATCGCTCACAGTTCTGGAAGGAGCTCAGCCTGCCCTTCTATGGCTACAACCGGCCGGGCGCCAAGGTATCGGAAGGCGTGCGCGAGTCGTTCTGGCTGCAGAGCATGATGGCCGGCTTCCCGGCATCCTACTTCTGCATCAAGGCCTTCGTCCGAGACCGACCTCACGCGAGGATCTCAAGCGGTTCGACGTGCCGACGCTGGTGCTCCATGGCGACGACGACCAGATCGTGCCGATCGGCGCCTCCGCGCTGCTGTCCTCCAAGCTGATCCAGGGCGCAACGCTCAAGGTCTACGAGGGCGCCCCGCACGGCATGTGCACCACCCTCAAGGACCGGGTCAACGAGGAGCTGCTGGCCTTCGTCAAGGCGGAAGCCTGACGCGGCGGGCAGCATCGACAGACGGAGACAACCCATGTCCAAATCGCTCGACGGCAAGGTCGCCGTGGTCACCGGCGGCAGCACCGGCATCGGTCTCGGCATCGCGAAGCGCTTCGTGTCGGAGGGCGCTTCGGTCGTCATCACGGGTCGCCGCCCGGCCGAGCTGGAGGCCGCCGTACAAGAGATCGGCACCGGGCGCGTCCGCCATTCGCGCGGATGTCTCGCGCCTTGCCGACCTGGACGCTCTGTTCGACCAGGTGAAGGCTCGCCATGGCCGTATCGACATCCTCGTTGCCAATGCCGGCGGCGGTGAGCTGGCAGCGCTTGGCGACATCACCGAGGAGCATTTCGACAATACGTTCAACATCAACGTCAAGGGCGTGCTGTTTACCGTCCAGAAGGCTTTGCCGCTCCTTGGCGATGGCTCATCCGTCATCCTCACCGGCTCGACCACTTCCGTGCTCGGCGGCCAAGCCTTCAGCGTCTACAGCGCGACCAAGGCCGCCGTCCGCAATTTCGCACGCAGCTGGATTCTCGACCTCAAGGGCACGGGGATCCGGGTCAACGTCCTGAGCCCCGGTCCGATCAGGACACCGGGCCTCCTCGGGCTGGCGCCGCCCGACCAACGGCAAGCCTTGCTCGACATGTTCGCGGCGAAGATCCCGCTCGGCCGGGTCGGCGATCCGGACGAGATCGGCAAGGCGGCCGTGTTCCTCGCGTCTGATGCGTCGAGCTTCGTCAACGGCATCGAGCTCTTCGTCGATGGCGGCGAGGCGCAGGTCTGAGTTCATCGAAATCGACCGCCCGGCAGACTGCGATGACGGGTCGGCTAGGGCCAGATTGCGAGGAGCGCTGTCCTTCGCCGAGGCCTGCTGAAGCGCCTGCAACACCCATGAGGAGAGGCCTGATGGCCACGATCGCACTCGACCGCCGGTCGTCTGCTGCCAGCACCGGCTCTGTCACCCATCACCGCACGGCCATGATCGACGGCGTGAGCATCTTCTACCGCGAGGCCGGTCCGCCGGAAGCACCCGTCGTGTTGCTGCTGCACGGCTTCCCGACCTCGTCGCACATGTTCCGCAACCTGATCCCGGCTTTGGCCGACCGCTATCATGTGATCGCCCCGGATTATCCGGGCTACGGCCAGAGCGACATGCCGGATCGCGCCGGCTTCGCCTACACGTTCGACCGTTTCGCCGAGCTGGTGGACGGCCTGCTCGATCGGCTCCAGGTCACGCGCTTCGCCATGTACGTCATGGACTACGGGGCGCCCGTGGGCTGGCGACTGGCGCTGAAGCACCCGGAGCGGATCACCGGCCTGATCGTGCAGAACGGCAATGCCTACGAGGAGGGGCTGCAAGGAGTTCTGGGACCCGATCAAGGCGTACTGGGCCGACGGCTCGCAGGCCCACCGCGACGCCTTGCGCGTCCTGGTGACGCCGGAGATCACCAAGTTCCAATACACGGACGGGGTGGCCGACCTCAGCCGGATCGCGCCCGACAACTGGATCCACGACCAGGCCCTGCTCGATCGGCCGGGCAATGCCGAGATCCAGATGGACATGTTCTACGACTATCGCACCAACCTGCCGCTCTATCCGGCCGTCCAGGCCTGGTTCCGCGAGCACCAGCCGCCGACGCTGATCGTCTGGGGCAAGAACGACAAGATCTTCCCGGCCGACGGCGCGCATCCCTACAAGCGCGATCTGCCCGACGTCGAGTTCCACCTCCTTGATACCGGCCACTTCGCCTTGGAGGACAAGGCGGACGAGATGGTGCCGCTGATCCGCGATTTCCTGGAGCGCAAGCTCGCACGTAGCTGAGGCTCATGCCGGAGGATTGAAGTCATGCGTGGATGGGTTTCGACTATGGCCCTGGCCGGGGCCGTCGGTCTCATGGCGAGCGCCACGGCAGCGGCCGCTACTGCAGCGAAGGGCACGACCATTGTCCTGGTGCACGGCGCGTTCGCCGAGTTGGCGAGTTGGAACGGCGTGATCACCGACCTTGTGGCGCATGGCTATCCCGTCATCGCCGCCGCCAATCCGCTGCGGAGCGTCAAGGGCGACGCGGCGTATGTGGCCGACATCGTCAGATCGATCGGCGGCCCGGTCGTTCTCGTGGGCCACTCCTATGGCGGCACCGTGATCAGCTTGGCCGCCGACGGCAACGACAATGTCAAGGCGCTGGTATTCGTGTCTGGGCTGGCGCCCGACACAGGCGAGACCGCCAGTGATCTTGTCGGACATTTTCCCGGGAGCACGCTCGGCGAGACCCTGGCACCTCCCGTCACCCAGCCCGACGGCGGCAAGGACATCTATATCCAGGAAAGCAGATATCCGGCTCAGTTCGCCGCCGATGTGCCGTTGAGCGAAGCAGTCCAGATGGCGGCGACCCAACGTCCGATCGCCGAAGCCGCGTTGAACGAGCCCCTGGCAGGACCGCCAGCCTGGAAGACACTGCCGTCCTGGTTCATCTACGGCTCGCTCGACAAGAACATCCCGCCTGCCGTGCATGCCTTCATGGCGAAACGGGCCGGCGCCAGGCAGGTGTCGGAGATCGAGGGCGCCTCGCATGTGGTGATGATCTCCCATCCTCACGCGGTTGCCACTTTGATCGAGCAGGCTGCGTCCGCACAGTAACGCGGCTGGTCTGGCGCCTTGGCGCTCGCCGCGCACACGTCAGGAGACCGAGATGGCCGAGGCACGTCCGCCCTTCCGCCCTACAGTCTCGAGACCGCCGCAGAGAAGGCGCGCAAGGCCGAGGATGCGTGGAACACCCGCAATCCACAGCAGGTGGCGCTGGCCTACACCGTCGACAGCGTGTGGCGGAACCGCGCCGAGTTCCTGCAGGGCCGGGACGGCGATCGTGGCCTTCCTCACCCGCAAGTGGCAGCGCGAGCTCGACTATCGGCTGATCAAGGAGCTGTGGTGCTGCCACGACAACCGGATCGCCGTGCGCTTCGCCTACGAGTGGCACGACGACAGCGGCAACTGGTTCCGCAGCTACGGCAACGAGAATTGGGAGTTCGACGCGCACGGGCTGATGCGGCGGCGGATCGCCAGCATCAACGATCTCCCGATCGCGGCGGCCGAGCGCAAGTTCCATTGGCCGCTCGGGCGCCGTCCCGACGATCATCCCTCGCTCGGTGACCTGGGTCTATGATGGCGCCGGAACCTGGCTTCGTTCGTGTTCGGCTGCTCGCTACCATCTTGACCATGAGCTGGTCTTCACCTGGCTTGCGCGATGAGCCATTTGCCAACTGACAGGACGGAGGTAGCGGCCATGATCGTACCACGAGGCCATGCATTCTCGCGCCGTGGTTTCTGCCTGTGCTGCCTGTCAGCCCCGGCCGTGGCGGCAACCGGGACCTGGCTGACCCCGCGCCAGGCCTTTGCGCAGGCGCTGGGCATCGTCGAGCGGATCAAGTCGGCGGCCGCCACGGCGCCGATCGCCGTGCATCGCCTGCGCGGCAACGTGGCGGTCCTCGAAGGCTCTGGCGGCAATATCGCCGTCCTGACGGGACCTGACGGCAAGGTCATGATCGAAGCCGGGATCGCCGTCTCGCGCCCGCAGGTCGCCGCCGCCCTGGCGGATCTCGGCCCCGAGCCGGTCACGCACCTGATCAACACCCACTGGCACTTCGATCATGCCAGCGGCAATGAGTGGCTGCACGAGCTCGGCCCGCAGATCCTGGCCCAGGAGAACACGCTCAAGCATCTGGCGACGATGCAGCGCGTGGAGGACTGGGACTACGACTTCGCGCCCTTGTCCGCCGCCGCGCTGCCGACCGACGTGTTCGCCACCGAGCGGACCCTCCAGCTGAACGGCAACACGCTGGCGCTGAAATACTATGGCCCGGCGCACACCGACAGCGACATCTCGGTGCAGTTCACCGAGGCCGACATCCTGCACACCGGCGATACGTTCTGGAACAGTGTCTACCCGTTCATCGACTATTCGACCGGCGGCAGCATCGACGGCTCGATTCGTGCCGCCGACGCCAACCTGGCCATGACGACCGACCAGACCATCATCATCCCGGGACACGGCCAGCCGGTCAGCAACCGAGGCGAGCTGCAGGCCTTTCGCGACATGCTGGTCGTCATTCGCGACACCGTCGCGGCACTCAAGCAGCAAGGGCGGTCCTTGGATGACATCGTCGCCGCCAAGCCGACCGCAGCCTACGACGCGAAGTGGGGCCAGTTCGTGATCAGCCCCGATCTGTTCACCAAGCTGGTCTACGAGGGCGTCTGATCTGGTTGTCGGCGATGAAGGGGTCCAATCGAGTGCTGGGCAGGCAAGGGCACTGACATGAGCAATGTGGCAAGAGGGAAAGACCTGCGTCATCCATCCCGGCATCAGATCATGATCTCCGGTTCCACTCCCAATGCTGTGCGGCCGCTCCCAAAGGAAAACCGTGCCGTGGAAAGCCACCGCTTCCGGCATGGCGGGTTCGACATCACCGTCTTCAGCGACGGCTACCTTACCCTGCCGGCCGAGGTCGTCCTCCCGGATACGGTCGCGGAAGATCGCCCCGAAATCCTGAAGCGGCTCGGCGGCACCGCCGAGAGCGCGCCGTTTCAGGTCAACATCCCGCTGATCCGTGCAGGCGACGACCTGATCCTGGTCGACGTCGGCTCGGGGACCAACTTCCAGGCCAGCGACGGCACGCTTGCCGCCAATCTCACGGCCGCCGGCGTCGAGCCGGCGTCGATCACCAAGGTGGTGTTCACCCATGCCCATCCCGACCACTCGGGTGCCACGGTCGGGCCGGATCGAAAGCTGCGCTATCCCAACGCCGACTACTTCGTCAGCGAGGCGGAATGGCTGTTCTGGATGGACCCGGACTACGAGGCCAACATGCCCTCCGTCCTGCACGAGTTTGCCCGTGGCGCGCAGCGCGATCTTTCCGCGGTGGCGGACCGCCTGACGATGGTGAAGCCCGGCGACGAGATCGTCGGCGGGATGCGGGTTCTCGGGACGCGCGGCCATACCCCCGGCCATGTCTCGCTCGAACTTGCGGGCGGTGACGGTCTGGTCATCGCCGGCGATGTCGTGCCCAGCAACATCGTGTTTTTCGAGCACCCGAGCTGGCATTTCGGTTTCGACACCGAGCCCGACATTGCCTTGAAGAACCGGCAGTCATTCCTCGATCGGGCTGCAACCGAACGGTTCACAATGCTGGGCTGCCACTGGGCATTTCCAGGGGTCGGCTATGCCGAGCGCAAGAACGGAGCATACCGGTTCATCGCTACGTGAGAGTAAACCCAGGTCTTGCACGCGCGCATACTGCTCTGATCGGCGTGCCGTTTGCACGAGTAGTTGGAAAGGAGGACGAGGTTGATGGGACATGCAGCGAGTGTCGTTTATGCCCTGGGTGAGGTGCCGGTCTTCGCACCGGGCGACAAAGTCCGGATCCTGACCCGTTCGCCCGTCGGTCACTACCGCGTGCCACTCTATCTGCGTGGCAAGACCGGCTCGGTGGAGGCTGTGATCGAGCCGCCCGGGATCGACAACGAGGAAGAAGCCTATGGCCGCAACGCGGGTTCCAAGCGCCACTACTACCGCATCGCCATCCCGATGACCGAGATCTGGGCGGACTATGTCGGCTCGCCGCGGGACGGCCTGCGCATCGAGGTCTTCGAGACCTGGCTGGAGAGGATCTGAGCCATGAACCCACAGACGCATAGCCACGATGACGACCACGGGCATGATCATCCTCATGCCGAGATCAGCCAGACCGAGCGGCCCGGCTACTACGACATCATGGAAACGGCCGTTCGCGAGCTGCTCATCGAGAAGGGGCTGATCGGGCCGGACGAGATCCGCCGCCAGATCGAGGTGCTGGACTCGCGCTCCCCGGCGCTCGGCGCCAAGGTCGTGGCGCGCGCCTGGGTCGATCCCGCGTTCAAGGCGCGGTTGCTGGCCGACGGACGCGCCGCCTGCGAGGAGCTCGGCATCAGTTTCTACGACGACACCGGCCTGATCGTCCTGGAGAACACCGATCAGGTCCACAACCTGATCGTCTGCACCCTGTGCTCCTGCTACCCGCGGCCGGTGCTCGGGCTGCCGCCGGACTGGTACAAGCTCAAGCCGTACCGGGCGCGTGCCGTGGTCGAGCCAAGGGCGGTGCTGGCCGAATTCGGCACCATCATCCCGGACGAGGTCGAGATCCGCGTCAGCGATTCCACGGCCATGGTTCGCTATCTCGTGCTGCCGAAGCGGCCGGAAGGCACCGATGACTATGCGGAGGAGCAGCTGGCCGCCCTGGTCACGCGCGACACGATGATCGGCGTAGCACCGGCGAGCATCGAGGTTGGGGGGACCAGGCCATGAGCGGAAGCGAGCAACTGCTGAGGCGCCTGCCGAACGACATCGGCGGCGTGCCCGCCGAGCCTGTCAAGTGGACCGACCACGAGCTCGAGCCCTGGGAGAAGCGCTGCCACGCGCTGGCCGACGTGCTCGACTTCCACAAGATCCTGAACACCGAGGAGAAGCGGCGCGGCGTCGAGGCGCTCGGGGCCGAGATGGTCGGCAAGCTGACCTATTACGAGCGCTGGATCGCCGCCTTCGCCAACATCCTGTTCCAGAAGGGCATCCTGACGCCCAGCGATCTGGCCCGGAAAATGGACGAGGTCGCGGCGCGATCGGCCGGCGAGGCGGATGACGCTGCCGTGGCACCTGCGCCCCGATGAACGAGCTGGGGCAGCCCGTGCCCGAGACCTGCTTCTTTGAGCGGGATCCCGAGCTGGCGCTCTCGCGCCGGATGGTGGCCGAGGGCGTTGGCACGCTCCTGCTCATGCTGGCGGCAACCGGTGGCGGCCTGACGGCGCAACAGCTGTTCCCCGACAGCCCTGGGCTCGGCCTGGTCGTGAGCGCCGGCGCCACGGCCGGCGCCCTGGTCGGCCTGATCCTGGCCTTCGGCACCGTCTCGGGCGGCCACTTCAACCCCTTGATCACTGGGCTGCAATGGCTTTCCGGCGAGCGCCCGCTCGGCTGCACCTTCGCCTATGTGGTCTCCCAGATCGGCGGCGGGATGGCGGGGGCGCTGCTCGCGAACATGCTGTTCGCCGCCGGCGGCCCCCTCATGCGCCCACCGGCACCGACCTTCACGCTGGCCACCAGCGAGTTGCTAGCGTCCGCCGGCCTGATGGTCGTCGTCTTTGGTTGCGCGCGCGGCGGGCGGGCCGAGACCGGGCCCTTCGCTGTGGGCGCGTGGCTCACCGCTGCGATCCTGGCGACGCCCTCTGCCTCCTACGCCAACCCCGCCGTAACCCTGGGCGCGCTCTTCGCTGTGGGGCCAATCGCGTTGTCCTTGTCTACGGCGCTCGTCTATGTGCCCGTGCAGGTCGTCGGGGCGCTCGTTGCCTTTCTGGTCATCGCCGCCGCATATCCGCGACGTACCTTCATAGGTCGACCGGCAGCCGCACCGGCTACAGCATTGGGGAGCTCCTTGCCATGACACCGGACGGGCTGGTGAGCCGTGCGAGCGGGTTTGGACCGAAGGAGACCATGGAGCGGCTCGTGGCCGCGGTGTCGGCGCGCGGCATGACCATCCTCGCGCGCATCGACCACGCCGCTGCAGCCGCAGAGGTCGGGCTAAAGCTGCGGCCAACCGAGGTCTTGGTCTTCGGCAACCCGAAAGCGGGCACGCCGCTGATGCAGGCGGCACCGACGCTCGGAATCGACCTCCCCCTCAAGGCGCTGGTCTGGCAGACGGAGGACGGTCAGACTTGGCTCGCGTACAACAATCCGGGCTGGCTCGCGGAGCGCCACGGTGCAGCCGTCGGCTCGGCTCAGCCTCTCCAGGCCATGGCCGAAGCGTTGGCCGCAGTTGCGTCTGAGGCGATCGGCGCGCCCGCCAGATAGCGACAAGGCGGCGCAACGGCGATTCGTACTTCAAACTTCACAGATCGCGGTCTCCCACGCCTGGCTCGCTGATGATCGACAACTACGCGAACCACGCGGCGAACGAGCGGACCTTCCTCGCTTGGCTCCGCAGCGGCCTCGCCGTCACCGCCTTCGGGCTGTTCCTGACCCGGTTCGACCTCATGGCGGGCGGACCCGATACGGCGCGGCACGCAGTGTCAAGCCTGAGCCCGCACTCGCTGCTCGATCCGTTTCGCCGCTACGACGCCGTGGCGCTCGCCATGCTGGGGGTGCTGATGATCCTCCTGGGCGGCGCCCGCTTCGTGCGCACGGCGCGGGCGATCGATCGTCCCGGCACCGCCCCGCTCCGCGTCCCTCGCCTGGAGGTCGCGCTGGTGGCCGTTGTCAGCGCGCTGGTCGCTGGATTCTGCGTTCTCCTGCAGGTGAGATGAAGGCGCGCCGCGCAGGTGGGCAGCGTGTGCTCTTCGGCTTCGCGTGCACCGTCGTGATGCCCGGGCCAGCGCGGCCGAGCGAGGCAGTCGTGCAGGGGGTCCGATCAATGGTGTGACTTCATTCTTCGCAAGTCTGCTGTTCCTGCATCGTGCCTTTCCGTTATTTCTGATGCGCTTTCGGAAGAGGCCACGTGTAGGCTGCAGCAAAGTTGGTTCGCTGACTTGGTGGTGAGTAGCCTCGACAAGCGGTCCACTGAGCCGGCGGATCTGAACACTGAACGCGGACGTTCGTTCGCTTGGGGAGCTGTCATGAGGAAACTGCTGTTGAGCCTCGCCGCCGTCCTGTGCGTCGGCGGCGCTGCCGTAGCCAGGGCCGAGCAGGCGGTCGGCACCGTGGAGAAGGTCGATCCGAGCACGCGGACGGTGTGGGTGGCGGGCAACCCCTACCACATCGAGGACGACGCGGCACCGCTGGCGTTCACCGACATTACGGTCGGCAAGAAGGTCCGCCTCGAGTTCGACGGCGGCCGCGGCGCGACCCGCGACGTCTATGAGGCCGACCTCGCCGAGTAGCAGCAACGGGCAGGCCGGCCGCGCCGGCCGCCACACCGAAAGGGATATCAACGTGGAACGACGCTTAGGTGCCGCCCTGGTCGGGGCTTTGGCATGCATGGGGATGTTGACGTTGGCGGCGCATGCCGGAACCGCCGCGCTGGACGGCTTCACGGGGGCAAAGGCGCAGATCCTGGGCTACTACGCGGCCAACGCGCGCGAGGGCACCGGCAATTGCGGCGCCGGCCACATCGCCGACATCGGCGACGCCCGGGTGGTGCGCGAGGAGGGAGACGCCGTGGTGCTGTCGGTCGACTACGCCTACAGCGCCCGGTCCAACGCCGGTACCAACGAGTGCAGCGGCACCGGCACGCGCGAGTTCACGCTCACCAAGGGAGACGCGGGCTACACCGTTACGGGTATGACTGGTCATGCGCCCTGAGCGCACCGCGACCAAAGGGCTCGGGGTGGACTGGGCCGAGTGCCGAGGCCCGAACGGCACCTTGGTCGCCCGCCCTTCGCGACCGACATAGTTCGCAGTCGCCTGCGAGGACGTCTCGCTTGAACCCTGGTCCGTTATCGCCGGATCGCGGGCCAGGGTTCGTCGGGCACGTTCGAGGTAGGCGCCGGACGAGAAGGACTTCATCCGTCGCGGTCGCGGTCGCGGTCGTGGCGATGGGGGCGTGGTCAGCTCGGTGGTACCCGCGTCCGGGCAGGTCGAGGGAGAGCGCGGCTCTCCAGTCTCCAGCAGAACCTGTTCGAGAGCGACCAGCCGCTACCTGAGATGCTGCCCGACCAGCGGGGAAGGTCCTGGCATTGCTGCGGGCGCTCCTGCTCGAAGCCGCGGCCGAGCGCGCGATCGACCAGGACGCTACGAAGAACGAGGAGGCAGGCGATGACGAAGATCGCGCGTGAGCGTCTTGCTCGCGGGGCAATCGCCTATATCCGCTAGTGGATAACATCCAACGTTTGATGCCCACGTTTGACTTTTGCCAGGATTGCTTCGGGCTCGGCGGTCCAGACGAACGGCTTGGGTGCCTGGTTGTGCTCGGCGAGGTAGCGGTTGATGGCTGCCTGCAGGTCGACGAGCGAGCGGAACACGCCGCGCTGCAGGCGCCGCCGGGTCAGCTTGGCGAAGAAGCCCTCGACCGCATTCAGCCATGAAGCGGAGGTCGGGGTGTAGTGAAAGGTCCAGCGGTCATGGCGCTCGAGCCATGCGCGCACCTTCGGATGCTTGTGGGTGGCCTAGTTGTTCAGGATGACGTGGATCAGCTTGCCGGCGGGCACGTCGCGCTCGATCCGGTTGAGGAAATGGATGAATTCCTGATGGCGGTGACGCTGCATGCACTGACCGATCACGGAGCCATCCAGGACGTTGAGGGCGGCGAACAGGTGGTGGTGCCGTTGCGCTTGTAATCGTGCGTCATCGTGCCCGCTCGCCCCTTCTTCATCGGCAGCCCGGGCTGCGTGCGGTCGAGCGCCTGGATCTGTTGGGGTGGATGGCCCCTCACGGCATCGGTGTGCCAGGATGGTGGCTGTCAAAGGTCGCCAACAGGGGAGCCATCCGCGATGGAGATTACGACGATCGGCCTCGATCTCGCCAAGCATATCTTCCGGCCAGCTTGAGGAGGTGGAGCTGCGCATCGCCGAGATCGACAGCCAGATCACAGCTTGGCACAAAGCCAGCCCCGTGAGCCAGCGGCTTGCGGCCGTTCCGGGTATCGGTCCGCTCGTCGCCACCGCGATCGTGGCCACGATGCCGGACCCGACGGTATTCCGTAGCGGGCGCGAGTTCGCCGCCTGGCTGGGGCTCGTGCCGCGCCAGAACTCGAGCGGTGGCAAGACCCGTCTCGGCCGGACCAGCCGCCAGGGCAACGCCTATATCCGCCGCCTGCTGGTCATCGGCTCGCAGTCGGCCTTGTACTGTTCCAACGCCACCAAGGCCAATCCCTGGGTCCAGGCCTTGCTGGCCAAGCGACCGCGGCTCGTGGTCGCCGTCGCCTTGGCCAACAAGATGGCGCGGATCGCCTGGGCACTCATGGCGCGGCAGACAACCTACCAGGCCGCGGCTGCGGCGTAGGTCGGAGCCGCCAAACGGAAGCTTGCGAGGTAAGGAGAGCGATGGCGTGGTCGGTTGCACCGACGGATCGGGGGAAGCCTGGAAAAGTCGAGGGTCTCGAGCCCGAGGATTTGTTGAGGTCCCGATCCGCGGAACCCATCAGGGCCTGCGGTCCGTGTCGGCCGCGAACGAGGCCGGACACATGATTGCAAGCAGCCTGCCGCAAAAATTGCTCAACCAGACCCTTGCGAGCTGGGGGCCATCCACACATGACTCTTTTCGTCGACCGACAGCACGACCGCGTGGCGCGGCGGCGCCAGGTAAAGCCCGACGATGTCCGCGAGCTTGGTGATGAACTCGGGGTCGCTGCTGCGCTTGAAGGTCCGCAGGCGGTGCGGCTGCAGTTTGTGGGCCGTCCAGATCCGCTGCACCGTCCGCAAGGAGAGCCCGGTCGACTTGGCCATCATCCGGCCCGTCCAGTGGGTCGCCTCGCCGGGCGGCTCGGCGCAGGTCAGCGCCACCACCCGCTGCACGACGGCCTCGGGCGTGCGCGGCTTGCCGGGCTTTCTGGTCTTGTCGCGCAAGAGCCCGTCGACGCCGGCCTCGGCGAAGCGCTGCTGCCAGCGCCACACTGCCGGCCGGCTGAGCCCGGCCCGCCGGGCCACCTCGGCCACGTCCAGCCGCTCGGCCGAATGCAGGATGATGCGGGCCCGCGCCACATGCTTTTGGGGCCGGTTGCGATCGGCCAGGATCGCCGCCAAACGCTGGCGATCCTCCGCCGAGAGAAACGAGCAAACCGTCTGTGCCATGCAGGTGGGATAGCACAAACGCATGCCCGTATGAAGCTTCTGAATGCGTCAGTGCACTAGCGCACAAACCATAAGACGCTCCCTGGTCGCTTGCAGTCGGTATGCACGCTGGTGCCCTTGCAACTACCTGATGTTAGAAAATCGCTATGCCTCGATGAATATAACGTCTACATCTCATACATGCCGCGAGGCCGTGATATAATTTCCGAGCATGCAACCTTAAAGGATCATTCAATCAGGGAGTTCAACTATGGCCTTTGCAGTCGTCGTCAACGGTGAGCGGCACGAAGTGGACGTGCCAACGGAAATGCCTGCCGATCGTTACAGCGGACTCAAGTCGACCTGAAGCATAATCGAGCCGGCCGGAGTATCCAATCGAATGTTCCGGCCGTCGTATCCGTCCGGGGGCGGCCGCGGGGTTTGGGCCGGACTGCATCATCCTGAGGACGTTTCCTCTTCGGCGCTGCTTGGCCGGCTTTGCGGAGCCACCAACGAGACTGGGCCATCATGGATCGACTTGCGCGGATCGCCTTCGTTCTCGGCGTCGTCGCCATCGCGTTCGTCTATGGTTACTTCGCGCGAGGCTGGAAGCTTCCTCCCTACATGCAGATGAAGACGGCCACCGACGCCGTGTCGGCGGCCGCCAAGTTCCGTCTCGAGGCGGACTTCCTCGAGCTGCCGACCAGCCGCGAAGGCGCGGGGGTCACGGTACTGGACGAGGCGTCCGCCTCACCCGGCGTCACCCTTATCGGCCTGTACACTGGCGAGATCTTCCTCGCCCGGCTGGTCGACCTGAGGGGCAACGTCGTCCACGAATGGCGCGCGAGCTTCCGCGAGGTCTGGGGCGACGCGCCCCCGCACGTCAGCGTGGTGGGCGAGGACTCCGCCATTACTTGGCACGGCACCCACCTCTACCCAAACGGCGACCTGCTGCTGAACTTCGAGGGGCACCTGTTTCCCTATGGCGGCGGCCTGGTGCGTCTCGACAAGGATTTGCGGGTGATCTGGAAGCTGGCTCGTAACACCCATCACGACGTCGAGGTGGCCGAGGACGGAACGATCTGGGTCCCGGCAGTCAACTACCGGCCGGACGGCATGGACGAGCTGCCGTGGCTTCGAGCCCTGGTTCTATGAGGACACGATCCTCAAGGTCTCGCCGGGTGGCGAGGTGCTCGACGAGATCTCCGTCCCGCTCGCCTTGCGGGCCATGCCCGGGTTGCTGCCGCCCAAGACCGACAACTTCGACCCCACCCACCTCAACGACGTCGACGTCGTGCCGGCGTCGCTCGCCGACGCGTTCCCGATGTTGGCGGCCGGCGACCTGCTGGTCTCGCTGCGGAATCTGAGCGCCGTCGTCGCGATCGATCCGGCGCGGAAGGCCGCGAAGTGGTCGATGGTCGGGCCGTTCCGGAGGCAGCACGACCCGAACCTGCTGCCGAACGGGCACGTGATGATCTTCGACAATCTCGGCGGCGAGGCCCCGTGCGGGCGAAGCCGGATCCTCGAGATCGATCCTGTCACGCACGCGGTGCCGTGGCGCTACGACGGGTGTGATGGCGCCCGCTTCGACAGCGAGGCCTGGGGCAACCAACAGGTGCTGCCGAACGGCAACGTGCTGATCACGGAGAGCTTCGGCGGCCGCGTATTCGAGGTGACGCGCGAGCCGCGGGCGCGGATCGTCTGGGAGTACGTGAACCTGATCGGCGAGCGCGGCGGCAGCCAGATCGCGGGCGTAGTGGGCCAAGCGCAGCGCTTCACCCCCGGCGAGCTCACCTTCCTCGTACCCCTCCGGTGAGGCTTTCGATTGCCCATAAGTACTTCTGAACTGTCCGGCACTGTAGCCGTAAAGCTAGAATTGTTGCAACCAAGGTACATTGTCCGCGGCTGCGCAAAGTAGAATTGTCACCCGAAGCTATTTCGGTGCGGCTGCAGCCTCCGCCGCTCGCCGTTGCTCGATCATCTTGTCGACGAAGCTCTTCCTGCCCGGTGGTTTCCGCCCGGTCTTCTGGTAGGCGATCCGCTCGCTGTTGGTCTTCAGCCGGGGTGGAGATCGAAGGTCCTGCTGGCTCTTGATGAAGGCGAGAACCTCGCCGAGCCGCTTGTTCTCGACGATCGCGGCATGGTTCACGCGCTGGTCCTTGTCGAAGGCCTGGTAGGGCAGGGACATGCCATTCCAGTGCACCTCCAGCCGGCCATCCGCGAAGGCGTAGGTGTCCACGTACTGCCCTGCCAGTCCGATCGTCACGTCGGTCTTCTCCAGCATGATCCGCTTGCGCTCATAGGACAGGGTGAGCTGCTGGCCGACATGGCGCCGTTCCCGGTGGCAGAGAATGCGCCGCAGCCGGTCGGGGGCCACGTTCAGGGGCCGGTGCAGATCGTTCGGGCGTGCGGGAGCGACGGCGAAGCGGGCGTTGAAGCGCGCCATGAAGCCCGGCAGGAACGCGTTGCCGGCCTCGACCGAGCTGATCCCGGCCAGCCGCAAATCCTTGACCAGGCGGTCCTGCAGGGTGCGGTTGACCCGCTCGACCCGACCCTTGGCCTGGCTCGAATTGGCGCACAGGATCTCGATATTGAGCTCGGCCAAGGCCCGGCCGAACTGCGTCATGCCCTGACCGCCCTTGGCTTCTTTCCTGGCTACCCGGAACACCGAATGCTTGTCGCTGTAGAAGGCTACCGGGCAGCCATGGGTCTCGAGATAGCCTTGCAAGGCCTCGAAATAGGCAAAGGCACTCTCCGACGGCACGAAGCGCAGCTGCATCAGCCGGCCGGTCGCATCGTCGATGAAGACCAGCAGGCTGCATGGCTCGGCACGATCCTCGAACCAGCGATGCTCGCTGCCGTCGATCTGCACCAGCTCGCCCAGGGCCTCGCGGCGCAGCCGCGGCTGATGGAACTGCCGGCGCTGCTTGCGTGACCGCCACAAGCCGGCCTCGCGCATCCAGCCACGCAACGTCTCGCGCGAGACCGTCAGGGCGTGCTTCTCGGCCAGCATCTCCGCCGCCAGCGTCGGTCCGAAATCGGCGTAGGACCCGCGCACCAGCTCGGTCGCGACCGAGCGCACGTCATCGGCGATCCGGTTGTTTGATGGGCGGC
This sequence comes from uncultured Alphaproteobacteria bacterium, assembly GCA_963798145.1. Taxonomy (GTDB): domain Bacteria; phylum Pseudomonadota; class Alphaproteobacteria; order Geminicoccales; family Geminicoccaceae; genus Benzoatithermus. The sequence goes on along the minus strand of CAWCSG010000002.1, from coordinate 129,471 downwards.
CGCGAGCCTTATGGCCGATCGCAGCGCCGCCGCCGCGCCGATACGCCAGCAGCAGCCGGTGCACCTGCCTGACGCTCAACGCCAGCACCGCCGCTGCCGCCATGACCGTCCGCCGGCCGGCGATCACCTCGGCCAGAACCTCGATCCGCTGCAGATCCCGCTCGCTCATCGTCACCCAGCCCAAGCCCGTTCTCCCAGCCTACGAACCCGCGCCGGGAGAGTGACATTTCAACTTTGCTCAGGGGTGACATTCTAGCTTTGCGCCTACATGCGACGCGACGATATCAGATAATTCGTTTAGAGTGATCGCTGTGGGTGGGTCTTGCCGGGAGAGCGTCGTGTTGTTCGGGTGGGAGTGGTCGGGCGCGGTCACGTGAGCTTTTATTAGAGAAAAGGTATATGATCGGCTCCCGTGGAATAGGCCGCTCCAATCGGTGTGCAAGCTGAGCGCCGGCACGACCGGGCGGTGGAGAAGTGACATGCGATCTGGGCTGACTATGGTGCTGTTTACTCTCGCAGCATTGAGCGAGGGGGCCGGTGCCGAAGAGCTGTACGACAAGGAGAAGATCCTCAATTCTCTGCTCGGCCCGACGCGGTCCATCGGGGCGCAACAGCGACGGGCCGTTGATCTGCCAACGATCACTTTCGAGTTCAACTCGGCGCTCCTGACCCCTCAGGGCCGACACCAGCTTGAGATTTTGGCCGAGGCACTCAAGGAGGGGCGGCTGACCGAACGGACGATCACGATTCAGGGCCATACCGACGCCCACGGCGGTGACGAGTACAACATGGGGCTGTCAGAGCAGCGAGCGCTGGTCGCCAAGGAATTCCTAGTCAGCGCGGCCGGCATCGGACCATCGCAGCTGACGGCGGTGGGTCTGGGTAAGACCAAGCTGCTGCCCGACAAGCCGATATATGCGCCCGAGCAGCGGCGGATCGAGATCGTGGTCGGCGCCCAGTGACCGGATGCGACGTTCAGCGTCGCTGCCGGCGGGACGCTGGCGGCCGGATTCCCCTTGTGGGACCTGCCGTGGCACGAGTCGATAATTAGCGCGTTCGGCACGGCGGCGGCTCTGGAGGCATATGGCGATCGACCTGGATCTGGACCGGCTCCTGGCGCCGCTTGCGCCCGATGCGCCGAGCGGGCGCGACTTGCGCTATGACCCGGCGTTTCAGCCGCTGCGCCAGGCGGTCGAGGCGTACCTGTCCATACCGGAGGACAGAGATCAGCCCGCCGTATGGTTGCAGCGCGACTTCAAGAGGATCCGGCGGGAGGCCCTGGCACTGCTCGGCGCCGGGCGCGACCTGCGCGTTTTGACGATCCTGGTGGAGGCGCTGGCGGCCACGGATGGCCCCGCCGGCCTCGCGACCGGCCTTGAGCTCATGCGCCGGAGCCTGACGGATCATTGGGAGACGATCCATCCGGGCCTCGACCTGGACGAAACCCGGCCCTCCGACCAGGCCATGCTGCGGCTGAACGCGTTGAAGGCGTTGGCGGCAGAGGAGGATATGCTGCCGGAACTGGCCCGAATGCGGTTGATCGAGGTGCCCGGCGTTGGCGGGATAAGTTTGCGCGAAGTCGATCTCGCCAGCGGTCGGAGCAGCCCGTTCCCCCAGGAGGCCAAACCCGAGCCCGGCGCCACCGAGATGGTGCTGAAGAGCGCTGCACCCGAGGCGGTGGCGCGTGCGCTTGCGGGATTGGACTCCTCGGCCGGCGAGCTGCGCGCGATCGACGAGTTGCTGGCCGAGCGGATCGGTGATGCCGGCTCCTTGCCGAACCTGTCACCACTGGGCGCGATGCTCGCGCGCATGCGGGGTCTGTTGGCACCTTATGCCGGGGCTGCTGCAGCCCATACCGAGCCCGAGGAAGGGGCAGCGGCAATGACGGATGGTACGGGCGCAGTCCCCGCGGTGGCTGCCCCGGCGGGCCGCCTGCCGGCGCGCCTCGACAGCCGGGAGGACGTCTTGCGCGCGCTGGAGCTGGTGATCGACTATTACCGGCGGCGCGAGCCGGGTAGTGCCGTGCCGCTGCTGGTGGAGCGGGCGCGCCGGATGGTGCCGATGAGCTTCATGGAGGCGATCGAGGACCTCGCCCCGGATGCCCTGACGCGGGTCCAGGATCTGCTCGGGTCTTCAACGTGACAAAGCTCACAGACCTGAGGGGTGCGAGTTGACATCGTTGGTGGGCTAGCGGATCGTATCGAGGCGAATAGGGGGGTGGCGCGTATGGTCGGGGAAAGCAGCCAGAAATTCATCGCGCGCAATCGCGCGCCGCGGGTCCAGATCGAATACGACGTCGAGATCTATGGCTCGGAGAAGAAGGTGCAGCTACCGTTCGTGATGGGCGTGTTGGCCGATCTGTACGGCAAGTCCGCCGAGCCTCCTCCCGCCGTCGGTGACCGCAAGTTGCTCGAGATCGACGTCGACAATTTCGACGATCGCCTCAAGGCGATGAAGCCGCGGGCATCCTTTCGCGTGCAGAACACGCTCTCCGGCGAGGGCGAGCTGCCGGTCGACATCACGTTCGAGAGCATGGACGATTTCCTGCCCGACGCGATCGCACGCAAGGTCGAGCCGCTGCGCAAGCTGCTGGAAGCGCGTGAGCAGCTCTCCAATCTGCTGACCTACATGGACGGCAAGGCAAAGGCCGAGGACCTCGTAGCGCAGCTGCTGCAGGACCCGTCGCTGATGCAGGCGCTGGCCGCGGCCCCGAAGGGCGCGGCGGGTGAGGGCGACGACAACAAGGCCGGCTGAGACCACGCGGGAGAGCACAAGATCATGGCCGAAATCCAGACCGCCGCCGCGCCGTCGGCAGCCGCCACGCAAACCGCGACCGCCGAGCCCAGCGGCTTCCTCTCGGCGCTGCGTAAGGAGCTGCGCCCGAAGGACCAGGCGGCCGAGGCGCGCATCCAGGCGGCGGTGGATACGCTGGCGCAGCAAGCACTGCAGTCGGCGAACCTGGTTTCCACCGACGTGGTCAAGACGATCCAGGCCATCATCGCCCAGCTCGACCAGAAGCTCACCCAGCAGGTGAACCAGATCCTGCACCATCCGGACTTCCAGCAGCTGGAAGGGGCGTGGCGTGGCCTGAACTATCTGGTCAACAACACCGAAACCGACGAGATGCTCAAGATCAAGGTCATGAGCGTCACGAAGGAGGAGCTGGCCAAGAACCTCGAGAAGTTCGAGGGTACGGCCTGGGACCAGAGCCCGCTGTTCAAGGCGCTCTACACCAACGAATATTCGATGTTCGGCGGCGAGCCATTCGGCTGCCTGGTCGCCGACTATGCCTTTGACAACGGCCCCCGCGACGTGGGCATGCTGCGCAGCATCGCCAAGATCTCGGCCGCCTCGCATACACCGTTCATCTCCGGTGCGGCGCCGTCCCTGTTCAACATGGATAGCTGGCAGGAATTGATGAACCCGCGTGATCTGACCAAGATCACGACCACGCCGGATTATGCGAGCTGGAATTCGCTGCGGCAGAGCGAGGACAGCCGCTATATCGGCCTCGCCATGCCGCGCGTGCTGTCACGGCTGCCCTACGGGGCAAAGACGGTGCCGGTGGATGGCTTCGCCTTCGAGGAGGCGACCGACGGCAGCGACCACCACAAATATGCCTGGATGAACGCGGCCTGGGCGATGGCGGTGAACATCAACCGCTCGTTCAAGCTCTACGGCTGGTGCTCGCGCATCCGCGGCGTCGAATCGGGAGGTGCGGTTGCCAATCTGCCCGTGCACAGCTTTCCGACCGACGATGGCGGCGTGGCGATGAAATGCCCGACCGAGATCGCGATCGACGACCGGCGCGAGGCCGAGCTCGCCAAGCTCGGACTGATGCCGATCCTGCACAAGAAGAACACCGATATCGCAGCTTTCATCGGCGCGCAGTCGCTGCAGAAGCCGCAGGAATATGACGATCCGGACGCGACTGCCAACGCCAATCTCTCGGCGCGGCTGCCCTACCTGTTCGCTGTCTGCCGTTTTGCGCACTACTTGAAGTCGATCGCGCGCGACAAGGTCGGCTCCTTCAAGGAGCGCGAGGACATGGCGCGCTGGCTCGACAAGTGGATCCGCAACTATGTCGACGGCAACCCGAATTTCTCCAGCGAGGAACAGAAGGCGAGCAAGCCGTTGCGCGAGGCGCAGGTCGTGGTCGAGGAGGTCGAGGGCAACCCCGGCTATTACAGTGCCCGCTTCTATCTACGCCCGCACTATCAGCTCGAGGGGCTCACCGCATCGCTGCGGCTGGTCTCCAAGCTGCCCTCGATGAAGAAATAGCGCGCCGATCGGGTGCAAACACTTCGGGCGTCAGGCCACCGCGACGGCCGCCGCCTTGCACGCAGTGAGGGGATGACATGGCAGTCGATGCGACGATCAAGATCGAAGGCCCGCCGCTCGACGGCGAGTCGGTCCTGAAGGGTCTGGAGAAGCAGATCGACGTCCTGGCCTGGAGCTGGGGCGTGAGCCAGTCGGGCACGATGCACGTCGGCAGCGGCGGCACGGGCGGCAAGGCCAACATCCAGGACCTGTCGGTGACGAAGTACATCGACGCGGCGTCACCGAACCTGTTCCTGTTCTGCTGCAACGGCCAGCATATCGACAAGGTCACGCTCACCTGCCGCAAGGCCGGGACCACGCCGCTGAAGTATGTCGAGGTCCTGATGGAGCAGGTGATCATCACCTCGGTCTCGACCGGCGGCTCCGGCGGTGAGGACCGGTTCACCGAGAACGTCACCTTCAATTTCGCGAAAGTTACGTTCACCTACTCGCAGCAAGCGACCAAGGGTGCGGCGGAGAAGGATATCCCGATGACTTGGCTCATTGCGGCGAACGCCGACAGCTAGAGAGTATCGGCCGGGTCCATCCGCCTTGGAGCGGGTCGTGCTCGCCGCTGGACTCGGTGCGGTCCGCCGGAAGCGGGCTGGTGAGAAGGTCGGGCGGACGCCTCCGAGGAGACGGTTCGAATGGCACGCGAGATGGGGCTCGACGGAGGCGCCGGCCTCCGGGCTGAGCTGACGCGAATCCAGGCGCAGGCACGACTGGCCCCGGCGGATCCGACCCATCGCAGCGCGCTGTTCCAGCTCCACTGCGCGCTTGGCGATTGGGACAAGGCAGCCCGGCAGCTCGCGGTGCTCGGCGAATTGGACCCCTCGGCCGAGCTGTTTTGTACTCAGCAACGGCCGCTGCTCGCGTGCGAGGCGCAGCGGGCCGAGGTGTTTGCCGGACGGGAGGCGCCCTCCTGTCTGGGCAAGCCGCCGGCCTGGTTCGCCGAGATCGCCGAAGCCCTACGGCAGGACGGTGCCGGCCGGCACGCGGCGGCCAAGGGTCTGCGTGACCAAGCCCTGGCGCAGGCAGAGGGGACCGGCGGGCGGCTCGACGGTACGCCGTTCGGTTGGCTGGCGGACGGCGATGAGCGGCTCGGCCCGGTGCTCGAGGCTATCGTCGACGGGCGCTATCTGTGGATCCCGTTCGACCGGCTGCGGCGGATCGCGGGTGAGGGGCCGAAGGATCTGAAGGATCTGGTCTGGCTGCCGATGACATTGACGTTGGCCAACCAGGGCGAGGTCTCGGCGTTCGTGCCCGCGCGCTATCCGGGCTCCGAGGCCGTCGACGACGACGCGATCCGCCTCGGCCGGCGCACCGAATGGCACCAGCTCGACGGCGGCAGCTGGATCGGCGTGGGCCAGCGCATGCTGGCGACCGACGCGGGCGAGCACCCGCTGATCGATGTCCGCCTGATCGAGCTGGACGGTCCGGGGGCTGCCGGCTGAGGCCATCCACGCGGCACAGATATTCGGTTGTCGGGCGCTCGGGAGCGGTTACCGTTTTCCCAACAAAGACAATCGCTCAGCCGCAATGGACGCACGCCGACCGCAAGGGACGAGCAGGCTGATGCTAGGGTGGACGACGCATCTCGGAACCGTGGCCGTGACGCGCGCGACGGCGTGAGTGCGCATGGCGTCGCTTGACGCGATTTCACGCGAGCGGCTGCAGCCTTCGCTGCTCGATCGGCTGACCGACGACGTCAAGGGGATCGAGAGCGACATCGCGCGCCTGCGCGGCGACCTGCTCGCCACACTGGACGAGACGCAGCGCGAGGCACTGGCCGCTTTGCTCCATCCCGACGCACCTGCCCTGCCGAGCGAGGCGGCGCTGGCGAGTTTTACGGCGCAAGGTCCTGAGCTGGTGGATCAGGTCAAGCGGCTGGTCGGGCTCGAGCAGCGCCGGCAGAGCGAGCTCCGGTCGCGCTTCGTGCTGTCGACCGACCGCCTGCGCGCGTGCGTCCTGCGCGACCTGACTTGGTTGCTGAATACCCCTAACTTGCGCTGGCGCGACGGCCGCGCGCAGGACCCGCAGCTCGCCGCGGTGCCCGACATCGAGGCGTATCCGCGAGCCGCCGCGAGTGTGCTCAATTACGGCATCCCGCCGCTGAGCGGCCGCACCGGGCTGGAGCCGGCGGCGGTAGCCAAGGATCTGGAGGCGGCGATCCGCCAGTTCGAGCCTCGATTGCGCGCGGAGACGGTCAAGGTCAGGCCGTCGCCGCAGGCCGCCGCCGGGCACGCGATCGCCTTCGACATCGAGGCCGAGCTCTGGGCGGAGCCCGTGCCGCTGCGGCTCCTGCTGCGCACCCTGATCGATCTCGAGGACGGTGCCGCCAGCGTGCGGCCGACGGGATCGGGCTGATGGACCGCCGCTTCCTCGGCTATTACGAGACCGAGCTGCGTTTTCTGCGCGATCTGGGCGGCGAGTTCGCGGCGGCTCATCCCGGCATTGCCGGCCGCCTGGCTCTCGATCCCAATACCTGTGCCGATCCTTACGTCGAACGGCTGCTCGAAGGTGTCGCGTTCCTGGCGGCCCGCGTGCAGCTCAAGCTCGATGCCGAGTTCCCGCGGTTCACGGAGCATCTGCTCGACATCCTGTTCCCGGACTTCCTGGCGCCCACGCCGTCGATGGCGCTGGTCAAGCTGGTCCCGGACCTGACTGCCGGCGACCTCGCCACCGGCTATCGGATCGCCGCGGGCACGCGCCTGACCAGTCGGCTCGGGCCACGCATGCAGACGCGCTGCATCTTCACCACCGCCCATGACGTCACCTTGTTCCCGATCGAGATCGGTAAGGCACGCCAGCTCAGCGGCAGCGCCTTGGCGACCGCCGGCCTCGCCCGGCGGCGCGAGGTCAAGGCGGCATTCGTCATCGACCTCGCGACGCGCCCGGAGCGTCCGTTCCGCGAACTCGCACTCGACCGCCTGGTCCTGCACCTGTTGGCGGGCGGACGGCATCCATGGCGGCTGTACGAAGCGCTGCTCGGCCATGGCATCGGCCTAGTCGCGCGCGAGCCTGGTGGGCAATGGCTGTCGCTTGCCGACCACGAGCCCGTGCGCCGGGTCGGCTTCGCGGATGCCGAGGCGCTGCTGCCGCCGTCGCGCGCTGGCTTCCAGGGCTACCGACTGCTGCGCGAATATTTCTCGTTTCCCGAGCGATTCCTGTTTCTTGCGCTCGAGAAGCTGGCGCCGGCGGTCTCGGCCGCCAAGGGCGGCGTGCTGGAGGTCGCCGTCCTGCTGGATCAGGCCGATCCGGCGTTGGAGGACGGTGTGCTCGGCGACGACCTCGCGTTGTTCGCCACGCCCGCGATCAACCTGTTCGATAAGGCGTTGGAGCCGGCCAAGGTCGACCGACGCCAGCGCGACCTGCATCTGGTCGTGGACCGGCTACGGCCGGCGGACTTCGAGATTTATTCGCTGCTCGAGGTCACCGGCGACGGTGCGGGCGGCTCCAGGACGTTCCTGCCCTTCTATGCGCTGGCGCATCCGGACGAGAGCGGGTCAGCGGGAGCCTACTACACGGTCGAGCGACGGCAGCGCCTGGCGGCCGCACAGGAGGTCCGGCGCGCCGGCACCGATCGACGATCGGCGGCGCTGGGCCGTCCCGAGACGCGGCTCGGCCAGACACGCTCGGGTTACGCCGGCGGCGAGCTGTTTCTGGCGCTGGTCGACGGCATTGCGCCGCCTTGGCCCGAGGGAGTCGACCGGCTGCACGTGAAGGCGCGCTGCACCAACCGCGATCTGCCGTTGTTCATGCCGGTGACGCCTGGCCAGACGCATTTCGACGTCGATGGCGGACCGCCGGTGCTGGCCGTGCATTGCCTCGGCGAGCCGACCCGGCCGCGCCCGTCGCTCGCATTGGCGGACCCGCTCGGGCCCTCGGCCGGGCGGTCCCACGGCGAAACCCCCTGGCGGCTGGTGAGCCAGCTGTCGCTCAACTATCTGTCGCTGGTCGACGATGCGGCCGAAGAAGGAGCCCAGGCGCTGCGCCAGATGCTGCAGCTCTATGCGGCATTCGCGGAGCCGGCCATCGCGCGGCAGGTGGATGGCCTGCGCACGGTGGCGAGCCGGCCGGTCGTCGACCGGATGCCGATGGCCGGGCCGATCACCTTCGGCCGGGGGCTGGAAATCGAGCTCAACTTCGAGGAGCGTGCCTTTGATCGCGGCAGCGCGTTCGCCTTGGGTGGCGTGCTGGAAACCTTCTTTCGGCGCTACGTGGCGCTCAACAGCTATGCCCGCACCATCGTGCGCACGGTCGAGCGGGGCGAGATCATGCGATGGCCGGCCCGAGTCGGTCAGCGTCACCTGATCTGAGCGCCGCGCTCAGCGACGAGCCGTGGAGCTTTGATTTCTTCGCGGCGCTGCGTCTGCTCGAATGCGCCCGCCCGGACTCGCCCCGCCTCGGCAAGGCGGCGCGCGGCCGGGACGAGAAGCTGAGGCTGGGTCAGGAGCCGCAGCTCACCTTCGCGACCGGCAGCTTGGCCGCGTTCACACCCGGGGGCGACGACGCCCCGGCCAAGCTGGCGGTGCTCCTGCTGGGCCTGTTCGGTAGCGGCGGCCCATTGCCGTTGCACATGACGGCACATGCGCGGGATCGGCGCCGCCAGTCCGGCGACGACACGTTCATCGACTTCTGCAATCTGCTCCAGCACCGGCTGATCGCGCTGTTCTACCGTGCCTGGGCCGACGCCAGGCCGCACGTGCAGCATGACCGGCCCGAGCTGGACCGCTTTCGCCTCTATGTCGGGGCGCTCGCCGGGTTCGGGCTACCCGCCCTGCGCGACGGCGATGCCCTGCCCGACCGGTTCAAGCTGCGCCATGCCGGCATGATCGGCTGCCAGAGCGGGCATGTGGATCGCGTGCAGATGCTGGTGCAGGATCTGCTCGGCGTGCCTGCGGTGCTCGACGAGTTGGTCGGCGGCTGGCTCGACATTCCAGAGCGGCTACGCAGCAGGCTGGGCGGCCCCGGGGCACGTCTCGGGGTCGACGCCGTCGTGGGAATCGCCAGCTTCCAGCGCCAGCATCGCTGTCGCCTAAAGCTGGGGCCGTTGGACCTGCCCACCTATCTGGCCCTGCTGCCCGGCGGTGAACGACTGGACCGGCTGACGGCCCTGATGCGGTTGCTGTTGGGCGATGCGATCGAGTGGGACCTCAATCTGGCCCTGGAGGCGCGCGAGGTGCCGCCGCTTCGCCTGGACGGTGCCGCCCGGCTCGGCTGGACCAGCTGGCTGCCCAGCTGGTTGCGCTCCGAGACCGCCGATGATCTGGTGTTGACGCCACAACGGGCTGCGGCCTGAGGGGGACAGGGATGCTCGGGATCCGCCGCGAGGCCGTCTACACCAAGCTGGAACCGATACCGTTCCGCGCCCTCGAGAGCGCGTTCCAGCTCGCCCGAACGCGCGGCGACGCCTATGTCGAGCTGGCGCACTGGCTCAATCAAATCCTGATGCAGCCCGATTCCGACCTGCACCGGATCGTCTCGGCGTTCGGGATCGACCATGCCCGGCTGGCCGCAGACATGAGCCGGACGCTGGAGCGGATCCGCAAGGGCGGCTCGGCCATGCTCGATTTCTCCGAGCACATCGACCGCGCCATCGAACGCGGCTGGATCGTCGCCAGTCTCGTGTTCGGGGCGGGGCGCATCCGCACCGGCCACCTGATCCTGGGGATTCTCGATGAGAGCGAGCTGACCCGCCTGCTCCTCGCGATCTCCGAGCAGTTTCGCAAGGTCGAACCCGAGCGCCTCGGCCGCGATCTCGCCCGGATCGTGGAAGGCTCGCCCGAGGGCGAGGCCGGCACCGAGGCCGTAGCCTCGTCGTCCAGCGGCGCCGCCGGCGAGCTGCCGCCGGCGCCGATGGGCAAGATGGAGGCGCTCAACCGTTTCACGCAGGACCTGACCGAGCAGGCCCGCACGGGCAAGATCGATCCGGTGCTCGGCCGCGACGACGAGATCCGGCAGCTGGTCGACATCCTGCTGCGCCGGCGCCAGAACAATCCGATCCTCGTCGGCGAGGCCGGGGTCGGCAAGACGGCCGTGGTCGAGGGCTTCGCCGTGCGCCTGGTGCAGGGCGACGTCCCACCGCCGCTCAAGGAGGTGAGCCTGCGCGCCCTCGACGTCGGCCTGTTGCAGGCCGGTGCTTCGATGAAGGGCGAGTTCGAGGAGCGGCTAAAGTCGGTCATCGCCGAGATCCAGGCCTCGCCCAAACCGATCATCCTGTTCATCGACGAAGCCCACACCCTGATCGGCGCGGGCGGCGCCGCTGGGACGGGCGACGCTGCGAACCTGCTCAAGCCGGCGCTGGCTCGCGGCACGCTGCGGACGATCGCGGCCACGACCTGGGCCGAATACAAGAAGTTCGTCGAGCCGGACGCCGCTCTGACCCGCCGTTTCCAGACGGTCAAGGTCGACGAGCCGAACTTCGAGATGGCGGTGCGCATGATGCGCGGCGTGGCCCCGGTGCTGGAAAAGCATCATCAGGTGCGGATGCTCGATTCGGCGGTCCAGTCCGCCGTCGGCCTGTCGCAGCGTTACCTGCCGTCGCGCCAGCTGCCGGACAAGTCGGTGAGCGTTCTCGACACCGCCTGCGCGCGCGTCGCGGTGAGCCAGGCCGCGATTCCGGCCGAGCTGGAGGATTGCCGGCGGTACATCGAGGCCTTGCAGGCGGAGCAGACCATGCTCGAGCGCGAGGCTCGGCTTGGGCACGACACGCAGGCCCGGCGCGACGAGATCGCCGCCGGACTGGAGGCCGAGCAGCAGCGCGCCGGCACGCTGGAGACGCGCTGGACCCAGGAGCAGGAGCTTTGCGCGCGGCTGGGCGCGCTACGCGAGGAGATCACGACGGCGCCGGACGGCGAGGCAGGCGAGCGCATCGAAGCGCTGCAGCGGCTGAAGACCGAGCTGGCTGAATTGCAAGGTGACCGGCCGATGGTGCTGGCCGAGGTCGACGAGACCGCGGTGGCGACGGTGATCGCCGACTGGACTGGGATTCCGGTCGGCCGCATGGTCAAGAACGAGATCGAGGCGGTGCTGGAGCTCGCGCAGACCTTAAAGCAGCGCATCATCGGCCAGGACCACGCTCTGGAGATGATCGCGCGCCGGATCCAGACCTCGCGCGCCGGCCTGGAGAACCCGTCGAAGCCGATCGGCGTGTTCCTGCTCTGCGGCCCGAGCGGCGTCGGCAAGACGGAGACGGCGTTGGCATTGGCCGACGCGCTCTATGGCGGCGAGCAGAACCTGATCTCGATCAACATGTCCGAGTTTCAGGAGGCCCATACCGTATCGTCGCTGAAAGGGGCGCCGCCGGGCTATGTCGGCTACGGTCAGGGCGGCAGGCTGACCGAGGCGGTGCGGCGCAAGCCGTACAGCGTCGTGCTGCTCGACGAGGTCGAGAAAGCGCACCCGGATGTCCACGAGATCTTCTTCCAGGTCTTCGACAAGGGCATGATGGACGACAGCGAGGGGCGGCGGATCGATTTCAAGAACACGTTGATCCTGCTGACCAGCAATGTCGGGTCCGATCTCATCATGAAGCTGTGTGCCGACCCCGATACCATGCCGATGCCCGAGGGCCTCGTGGAGGCGCTGCGGCCGCAATTGCTGAAAGTGTTTCCGCCGGCGCTGCTCGGCAAACTTGTCGGGATCGCTTATTATCCACTTGCCGACACGGTGCTGGGACAGATCATCAGCTTGCAGCTCGAGCGCGTGCGCCAGCGAGTGGTGAGCCAGCACAAGGTGCCGATGAGCTGGGATCCTGGGGTAGTCGACCTGATCCGGCGACGCTGCACCGAGGTGGAAAGCGGTGGGCGGATGATCGACGCGATTTTGACCAACACGGTCCTGCCGGAAGTCAGCCGGGAGATCCTGGTCCGCCTGAAGGAGGGGCGGCCGATCGCGAAGCTGCATGTGGGTGTCGCCGACGACGGCTTCACCTACGAGTTCGCGTAAGCGCGCATGGACTTGATCCTCACGCTCGAGGGAGGCAGCGGGGCGACCGTCGAGCGGGAGCGTCGCGTGCGCGGCGGTCGCTTCACGATCGGGCGGATGACAGACAATGACTGGATGCTGCCGGACCCCGAGCGAGTCCTGTCCAAGCATCACTGCCTGATCGAGCTGCGCGGCGAGCTCTGGTATCTGACCGACACCAGCTCGAACGGCGTCTTCCTTGGCGATTCGTCGAGCGCCATCGGGCAGGGCGGTTCGGTGCAGCTCCGCGACGGCGAGCGGCTGAGGATCGGCGACTACATCCTCAGGGTGTCCTTCGCGGGGAATCAGCCGGCACCGGCGCCCGCGCGATCGGCTGCTCCATCGCCGCCTCCGGCAGGCGGTGGCGACGACCTGTTCGACAGTTCTTGGTTCCACGGCAAACCGCTGGAATCACCGGCACATCCGGTCCGGCTCGACCGCGGCCCCGCCTATAGCCGATCCGACCACGTCCCAGTCGACGAGGTGGCACTCGATCTGCCGCGTCGTCCCTCGCCGTTCCAGATGGACACCTCGTCACCGCTGAAATCAGCAGCAGCGCCACCACCCAAAGCCAATCTGCCCGATTTCGATTGGGGGCTGATGGACGAACCGGCCAGCACTCGGCCGGCGACCCAGGCCCCGCGGGAGACAAGCTCACCGGCACCGGAGCCGATCGCGCCCAACCTCGCACCACAGCCGACGATGGCCGCGGCGGCGCCATCTGGAAGCGATGCCCGTCTGCTCCAGGCATTCCTGGAGGGTGCGGGAGTGAGCGCCGAGGCCAGCGCCACCAGCGACCCGGCGGCGCTGATGCGCGAGCTCGGCCGACGCTATCGGCTCATGGCCGGTGGCCTGATCGAGCTCCTCTTGATTCGCGGCACACTGAAGCGCGAGGCCGGGATGGAGCGGACCATGATCGCCGCGGCCGACAACAACCCGCTGAAGCTCACGGCGACCCCCGACGAGGCGGTTCGATGGCTGGTCCACCCGCGCGGCCCCGGCTATCTGCCACCGGAGCAGGCGATCGCCGCGACGGTTGCCGATCTTAAGGCGTTCATGCCTGAACTGGTCCAGGCGATGCAGCATGCTCTGCGCAACCTGCTGCGCCGCTTCGAGCCGACCGAGCTGGAGGCGGCGCTAGCCGATGCCTCGCTGCTCCAGATCTTGGCCGCAGGCGGCCGCAAGGCGAAGTACTGGGAATTGTTCCGGGAGCGCTACGGCGACTTGGCGCGCGAGGCCGAAAGCGAGTTCCTGCGTGAGGTTGGCGCGGACTTCGTCCGTGGTCGACGCGGTTCGAGTGGGGAGCATCGCTGATGCCGATTGCGCGTCGCGCCGTCCTATCGCTGCTGCCGGTATCGGCATTGGCGGGTTGCGGTCTGTTCGGGGGCGACGAGCCACCTCCCCCACTGCCGCCGCCTCCGACCATTGTCAGCCTGACCCTCAAGGCTGCCCCCGACGTCAATGCCGAGGCCGATGGGAGCGGCCGGCCCGTGCAAGTCCGGATTCTCAGTCTTGCCGCGGTGGGAGATTTCATGGAGGCGGACTTCTTCGCGTTGGACCGTGACCTGCCGGGCACCCTGGGAAAGGCGCTGCTCGGCGATGAAAGCCTCACTCTAGGGCCGGGCCAGGTTCAGGTCTGGCAGCGCGAGCTGGCGGTTGAAGTGCGATTTATCGGGGTGATGGCCGCGTACCGCGACATCGGTGCCGTGAACTGGCGTGCGTTCGCCGAGGTGCCGCACAATCAGACGACGTTGCTCGACGCGAAGCTGGGCGCCAAGGGCGTCCAGCTTGTCCCATCGGGTCTCTGAACGACGACGCGGGAGGAGCGACGGGTGGCGAGTGGCGATCGTGTAGTCTGGTCCGAAGGGATGTTCCTGCGGACCCAGCATTTCCAGCAGCAGGATCGCTGGGTCGAGGCCTATGTCCAGGGCGCCGTTGCGGGTCTCGCCGGCCATGCGTGGGGCTTTCGCAAGCTGGAGCTCAATACCGCGCTGTTGACCACCGGCAAGATCGCCGTCGCGGCGGCTGTAGGTCGGCTGCCCGACGGCACGCCGTTCGCCATTCCCGACGGGGCCGACCATCCGGTGCCGTTGCAGACCACCGAGGCCACCCGTGAGGGGATCGTCCATCTCTGCCTGCCGGCGCAGCAGCTGGGCGCGCCCGAGATCGACGCCGACGGCAAGGCCGGGAGTGGGGCCCGACTGCGCGGGGCAATCATCGAGATCAAGGATCTGATCGCCGGCATGGACGGCCGCGCGCCGGTCGAGATCGCGCGACCTGTGCTCAGCCTGCGTCACGAGAGCGATGACATGGCGGGTTTCGTCGGCCTCGGCATCGCGCGGATCAAGGGGCGCGAGGCGGACGGCAGTGTCGTCCTCGATGCCGACTACCTCCCGCCCAGCCTCACCATCGACGCCCATCCGAGCTTGCCCAACTTCCTGGCCGAGCTAGAAGGCAAGCTGGAGAGCATCGCGGCCGCACGCGTCGGTTATATCCTCAATCCGCTCGCCCGGGGCTCGGCCGAGTTCCAGGACTTGCTGGTCCTGGAACTCGTCAACCGGGCCAAACCGCAGGTCATGCACCTGAGGGAACAGGGCACGCTGCACCCGGAACGCCTGTACCAGTATCTCGTCGGCTTGGCCGGCGAGATGGCGACCTACGGCGCCGGCGACCGTCGGCCGCCGGTCTTCCCGACCTACCTGCATCCGGAGCCCGGGACGGCATTCGTGCCGCTGATCTCGACCATCCGCCAACTGCTGATCGGCTTGGCCAAGATCGAGGGCAAGGCGGTGCCGGTGCCCTTGCGCGCGCACAAGAGCGGCGTCCGCACGACGACCGAGGAAACCTCGCCCGAGTTGTTCAAGGGCTCCACCTTCGTTCTCGCCGTGCGGGCCGCCATGGCGAACGAGCAGGTCCGCTCCCGCTTTCCGCGGCTCGCCGTGATCGGGCCCGCCGAGGAATTCAAGGATCTCTGGAGTTCGCGCCTGCGCGGTGTGGGGGTCGAAGCGCTGCCGGTGGCCCCGCGCCAGATTCCCTACCATGCCGGCATGACCTACTTCGAGCTCGATCGTTCCAATGCCTATTGGCAGCGCTTGGCCCGCTCGGCGGCGCTGGTGGTCGGCGTCGAGGGCGACTGGCCCGAGCTCGAAATCGAATGCTGGGCCCTGCGGGACTGAGCCATGGCCAAAGATGACCCATTCGGACTCTATGCCCAGAGTGACCGGACCATGGTCATCCGGCCGCAGCCGGGCGGCCGGCCGCCGGCGGAACCGTATCGCAGCACGCCGTCCGGCAATGACCGCTCCGATTTCGCACCCCCGCTGGAGCTCTCCACAGGCTCCGGCCGCAACCCGCTCCTTTCGGCAGCGCTGCCGATCCTCACGCTGGCGCCGTTGCTGCGCAGCCCCACGCCGCCTGCCGATCCTGAGACCCTACGCTCTCAACTCCAGGCCGAGCTCGATCGCTACCGCGACGTCGTCCGGACTGCAGGCTGCGACCCGACGGCCGCCGATCAGGCTGCCTGGGCGTTGGCTGCGCTGCTCGACGACATCGTCCTCAACACGCCCTGGGGAGCAGCCTCCGCCTGGGGCCGACGCAGCCTCGTCGCCTCGATCTGGAGTGAGACGGACGCCGGCGAGCGTTTCTTCGAGGCGTTGGCGCGCCTGCAACAGCAACCTGCGCGGAACAGGCAGGTGCTGGAGATCTTTCATCGCTGCCTGGCGATGGGCTTTGAGGGCCGTTACCGCATCGCGCGCTCGAACGATGGCGGAGTCGAGGCCGTGCGACGGGGGGTGGCCCGCGTTTTGGCGGAGCTGGCAGGCCCGCAGGACCCGACGCTGGCGCCGCACTGGCAGGGCGTCGCGGTCGCCGCCAGGCAGGCGAGCAGTCTCGTGCCGCCCTGGGTGATCGGCACGGCGACCGTGGCGCTGCTGTTGGCAGTCTTCACCGGGTTTCGCTATCGTCTCAGTGAGTATTCGGGACAACTGGCGCCATTAGTGGCCGGGCTGCCGCCAAGCGAGACATCGCCTGTCGATCAAGGCAGGCAGCCGTTACCTCCGATTGTCGTGCCGGTGGTCCAGGCAGCGATGGCACCGGGGTTTCTCGCCGACGAGCAGCGCCAAGGGTTGGTGACCGTCCAGGAGAGCCCGCAGCGGGTGCTGATCCGGCTCGGCGCCCGCGATTTGTTCGCGCCTGCCAGCGACCAGCTTGGCGCGGGATATCGTGCGTTGGTCGAGCGCATCGCACAGGCATTGGCGGAGCGGCCTGGACGAATCCTGGTGACCGGGCACACCGACAGCGTGCCGCTGCGACCGGGCCCACGCTTCGCCGACAACCAGGAGCTGTCGGAGGCGAGGGCGGCAAGTGTCGGCGCGTTGCTCGCAGGCCCCCTGCACGGAGCCGAGAGAGTTGTCGTCGCCGGCAAGGGCGATCGTGAGCCGATCGCGGACAACAGCCACGGCGGAGGGCCGAGCGCGCAATCGTCGGGTCGAGATCGTCCTGCTCAAAGTCGGCGGCGGCTGAGCGGCATGCGCTTCCTGAAGGCCGTTCTGGCCCTGCTCACCGCGCGCTGGCTTGTCACCCTGGTCGGGGCGGCCGTTCTCGCGCTACTGGTGTGGTTCTTCGGGCCGTCGGTGGCAGTGGACGGCTTCGTGCCGCTGGCCGGCGAGCTGCCTCGCCTCCTGACGATCCTCGGCATCAGCCTGCTCTGGGGTGCGAGCAATCTCTGGTCGCTGCGCCGGTCCAGGACGCGGGGCGAAGCGATGGTCGCGGCGATCGCGAAGCCCTCGGCTGCAAGCGGCGATCCGGAGTCGGCCGCCGTAGGCGCGCGGTTCAAGGAGGCGATGGAGCGCCTCAAGGTGAGACGCTTCGCCCGCGGACGGCTCTACGAGCTCCCGTGGTACCTGATGATCGGGCCGCCCGGCTCCGGCAAGACCACGGCCCTGCTCCAGTCGGGCCTGCGCTTCCCGCTCGACAGCCAGCAGGAGCTGAAGGGTGTCGGCGGCACGCGCAACTGCGATTGGTTCTTCACCGACGAGGCCGTCCTGCTCGACACGGCCGGTCGATGGACGACCCAGGACAGCGACCGCGCCCAGGACGAGGCGGCCTGGCTCGGCTTCCTCGATCTGCTGAAACGCTACCGTCCGCGCGAACCGATCAATGGCGTTATCGTGGCACTGCCGGCGTCGGACCTGGCAGGTGCGGGACAAGTGGACCTCGAGGCCGTCGGACAGGCGGTGCGGCGGCGCCTGGCCGAACTCGGCGACCGGCTCGGCCTCAATCTGCCGGTCTATCTTCTGATCACCAAGGTGGACCTCGTCGCCGGCTTTCGCGAGATGTTCGCGGATCTCGACGAAGGTGCTCGCGAGCAGGTCTGGGGCGTTACGCTACCTTTGGGTGGCCCGGGCGCTCCGGCCCGCGAGGCGGTTGCCCGCGAGATCGGGCTACTGGTCGAGCGCGTCGAGGGCCGGACGCTCGATCGTCTGGAGGCCGAGCGCGATCTGGAACGTCGCGCCGCCATCCAGGCCTTCCCGGCACAGATCGCGGCGATGGTGGCACCGCTGCAACGCTTCCTCGACGCGGCCTTCGCGGCCACGGGCTATGAAACGCCGCCCGTGCTGCGGGGCATCTACCTCACCAGCGCCACGCAGGCCGGGACCCCGATCGATCGGCTGCTCGCGAGCCTGCAGCGCAGTTTCAGCCTGCGGCTCGAATCGGGGCGCGCACTGCAGAGCAACCGCAGCTTTTTTCTCACCAAGCTGCTGCGTCAGGTCGTCTTCGCCGAGGCGCCGCTGGTGCGCCGCGCCAGTCGTCTGGAGAGTCGAGAGCGGCGCTTGGCGATGCTCGCCTGGGGCCTGGCCAGCTGCGTGACGCTGCTCGCGATCGGCGGGTGGATCTGGAGCTATCTCGGCCAGGTCGGCTCGGTGCGCGAGGATGCCCTGGCGATTCAGGCCTACGGCACGCGAGCGCAGACCGGGATCGGCCCGGGATCCGACGAGCCGCGCGCGTTGGTCGAACTGTTGGACACCGCCGCACGCCTGACCGACCCCATACCGGTTACTGCGCCAGGACTCGGATTGTCGCAGGCCGGTCGGTTGCGCGCCTACGGCTCGGAGGCCTATCGGCGCGCGCTCGACCAGATCTACCTGCCGCATCTGATGCGGCGGGTCGCCACCCAGTTGCGGGCGGACCTTGGCCTGCCGGATCGAGTTGCGGATACGCTCAAGGTCTATCTTGCCCTGGGCGGGCAAGGCGAGCTGCCGGTGAATTTGGTGACGAGCTGGTTCACGGCCGATTGGCGCCGGACCTACCCGCTCGACGATACGATGCGGGCCGGTCTGGAACGCCATCTCGGCGAACTTCTGGCGGAACTGCCACCGGCCGAGGCGCGGCCGCCAATCGATGACAGCTTGGTGAATGCTGCCCTGGCCGCGCTGGACCGCATCCCGCTGAGCAAGCGGGCCTATCTCGCCGTGGTGCAGAAGCTCGCCGGCGAAGGTCGTCCTTTCGAGCCGATGGTGGCAGCCGGGCCGGAAGCGGCCGCGCTGTTCATGACCACCAGCGGCTCGGCACTGACCACCCCGATCCCGTCGCTGTTTACCCGAAGCGGGTTCTGGCAGTCGTTCCTGCCGGCAGCGGTGCCGGAGATGCGCGCGGCGGTAGCCCAGCACGCGGCATTGCGGCCGGGCGCACCTGGTCTCAGCGAGGCGGATCAGGCCCGGATCGTCCGCGAGATGCTGGAACTCTACTACGCCGACACGATCGATCGTTGGCAACGCGTGGCGCACGGATTGGATCTTCGCCTGCCGGGCGGCGTCGGTGATGCCGCCGCCGCATTGCGGCCTCTGGCGGTGCCGCCCTCGCCGTTGGCCCGGCTGTTGCAGGCGATCGCCAACGAGACCCATTTGACTGCCCCTCCGGAGCCTCCGCCCGGCGGTGGCGCGGCCGCTGAGGCCGCGGCGCAGGCGCAGGCCCTGGTCGGCACCACGATCCAGGAACTGCTGTCGCGCCTGGGCGAGCCGAGCCCGCCGTTGGGCCAACCGGTCGAGGCGCGTTTCGCTTCGCTGGCTCGGTTGGTCCAGAGCGAGAACGGCGCGCCGGCGCCGCTCGACCGCGCCTTGCAGGCGGCCAACGACGTCTATCTCGCGCTGCCACCTCCGGGCGCGGCGCCGAGCCCGGCTCAGGCGGCCCAGGTCCGTGCTCAGGCGGGCAAGCTCGCCGAGGCGGCGGCCGGATTGCCAGCCGAGGTCAGCGCGCCGCTCACGGCCCTGGCCAACCGGCTCAAGGGTGCCGCGGGCGGCCAGATGCTGGGCCAGATCAATGACGCGTATCGAGCGAACGTGCTGCCGCTGTGCCAGCAGGCGACCACCAATCGGTTTCCGTTCACGCTCGGCAGTGGTGTCGACGTCAGCCTGACCGACATGGCGAAGCTGTTCGCGGCCGGCGGCCTTTTCGACATGTTTGCCCAGCAGCAGTTGGCCCCGTTCGTCAATATGGCCAAGCGCCCGTGGCAATGGTTGCAGCCGACCGGCAGCAGCACTGGGGCGCTAGCGCCCTTTGAGCTGGCGAGTTGTCTGCGCGACGGGCTGTTCGCGGGCGGCACGGTGGCGCGTGCTGGTTTCACGATGAAGCCGACCGGCCTCGACCCCGGTACCGGCCGCGTCCTGCTCGACCTCGACGGGCAGACGGTCGGCTACGCCCATGGGCCGGTGCAACCGGTGCATCTCGACTGGCCGGGGCCTGCAGGCAGCAAGCTGGTCCGGCTGACCTTCGTGCCGGTCGATGGCGGTACGCCGGCGATCGTCAGCAAGGAAGGTGCTTGGGCGTGGTTCCGGCTGCTGCAGGAAGCGCAGCTAGTATCCCAGGGCCAGCCCGATCTATTCGCGGTGACCTTCACGGCCGGCCCGCACAGCGCGAGCTTCGAGTTGCGCGCCGACAGCGTCGACAACCCGTTCGACCTCGGCCTGTTCCAGCGCTTTCGCTGCCCGGGCGGTCTGTAGCGATGGCCCTGGGCCTGCTCGGCAAGCTGCCCAGCCATGGCGACTTCCTGCGTCGCGGCCTTCCGCCCGAGCTGGCGAACCCGCTCGACGCCTGGCTGGCGTCGGCGGTCGGGGCGAGCCGGGAGGCATTGGGCACGGCCTGGCTCGACGCCTACCTGACCGCCCCCGTCTGGCGCTTCGCGCTCGCCGCCGGCAGTTGCGGTCCCATGGCCGCGGCCGGCATCTGGCTGCCCAGCGTCGATCGGGTCGGCCGCTATTTTCCGCTGCTGGCCGTCGCTCCGCTGCGGGCCGCCAGCTCGCCGATCGCCCTGCTGCGCGGCGCCGGCGCTTGGTACGATCAGGTGGAGGAGCTCGCCTTGGCGGTGCTGGAGAGCCGATTGACCATGCCTGAGCTCGAGAGGAGCCTGGATCGGATCGGCGCGCCGGACTGCGTCGGCCCCGCCGCCACCCTGCCCTGGCGATCGGGCCAAGGCGACGCCGCCGGTTGGCAACTGGCGGCACTGGCGCCGATCGGGAGCCTGTGGTGGGGCAGCGGCTCGCCCCTGGTGCCGGCGAGCCTGCTCGCCTGTGCGGGGCTGCCGCCGCCAGGGGCGTTCGCGGCCATGCTGGACGGCGACTTTGCCGCGCATGGCTGGGCGGAGGCGCCGGCATGAGCCACTATCGCACCGCCGTCCGCAGCGATGTCGGCTGTGTCCGCGAACTCAACGAGGACCGCGCCCTGGCGCTGCCGGAGCGTGGGCTCTGGGCGGTCGCCGATGGCATGGGCGGCCATGCGCACGGCGATCGCGCCAGCGAGTTGGTGACCTCGCGCCTCGCCTGCCTGCCGCCGACCGCAAACGGTCACGCCCTGCTCGTCGCCGTCCAGTCGACCCTCGCCGCCTGCAATCGCGAGCTCGCCGAATCCGCCGCCCAGGACGGCCTGTCGGGCTGCACCGTGGTCGTCCTGCTCGCCAGCGACGGCCACATCGCCTGCCTGTGGGCCGGCGACAGCCGCCTCTACCGGCTGCGCCGCGGCGAGCTGACCCAGCTGACCCGCGACCACAGCCTGGTCCAGGAGCTGATCGACCAGGGCGAGCTCACCCCCGAGGCCGCCCGCACCCACCCCTGGCGCAACCGCATCACCCGCGCCATCGGCATCGACGAGCGGCTGGAGCTGGAGGGGCTGCAGGAGCGGATCGAGCCGGGGGACCGGTTCCTCCTCTGCAGCGACGGGCTGACCGGCGAGCTGGCGGACGCGGAGATCGCCGCCGTCCTGGCCGCCGCAGACCCCGACGCCGGCGCCGACCGGCTGCTGGCCCTGACGCTGGAGCACGGTGCCAAGGACAATGTTTCGCTGGTCATCGTCGAGGCGCTGGACGATCCTGACCGCACGCTGCAGCCGGCGGCCGCCGTGGGGTGAGACCATGGAGCTGATCAACGCCACCCGCTTCCAGGCCGCCTACACGATGGGCACCGACCCGTCGGCGCGCGAGCACATCGTGGTCGCGATCAAGGGCACCTTCGCCTTCCCCGAGCGCAACGGCGAGGTCTGCCCGCTGGCGCTTGAGCAGGTGCCGTTGGTGATGGCGGACGAGTATTGGGGCGAGCCCGGCTACTCCTCGCCGCGCTACGAGGTCGACTTCGCGCTGCGCAAACCCAGGTGCGACCTGCTGCTCAACGCCACGGCCTATGCGCCCGGCGGCAGGCCCACGGAACGCGTGCGCGCCGGCGTCAAGCTCGGCGCCTGGTCGAAGGTGATCGACGTGGTCGGCGACCGGGTCTGGCAGCAGCGCGCCGGCATGCTCGCCCCCTCGGCGCCCGAGCCGTTCGCCACCATGCCGCTGACCTACGAGCGCGCCTTCGGCGGCATCGACGACACCGACCCGGAGCGCGCCGACGCCTACATGCCGAACCCGATCGGCCGCGGTCATGGCTTGGTCCGCTCCGGCGAGCGCCTGATCGGCCGGCCGCTGCCTAACACCGAGGAGCCGGGCCAGCCGGTGACGGCGCCGTGGGGTGCCTACCGTCCGATGGGGTTCGGGATCCGCGCGCGGAACTGGCAGCCGCGCTACCCTTATGCCGGCACGTACGACCAACAGTGGATCGACGAGGTGTTCCCGTTCCTGCCGGCGGATTTCGACGACCGCTACTATCAGGCGGCGCCGGAAGACCAGTGGATCGACGAGCCGCAGGGCGGGGTGGAGGTGATGCTCGCCAATCTGACGCCTGAGGGCCGCACCCGCTTTCGGCTGTCCCTGGGCGACATTCCAGTCGTGTTCTTCCAAAAAGACGGCAGCCGCGAGGATCGCCGCGCCACGCTCGACACGGTCCTGATCGAGCCGGATGCGCGCCGCCTGATGCTCAGCTGGCGGGCCAGCATCCCGCTCAAGCGTAACGTGTTCGAGCTGCCGGAGTGTCTGGTCGGCCGCAAGTCACGCGCCTGGTGGCGGGCGCGGGAGCTTGGCAAGGAATACTACCCGTCCCTTGACGCCCTGGTCCGCGCCGGCCGCCGGGAGAAGGCGGACGCATGAGCTTCCAGCCGGTGACCATCCTTGGCTGCGGCATGATGACCGCCGTGGGCCTGACCGCACCGGCAAGTTGCGCCGCCATCCGGGCGCGCCTCGACAGTTTCCGCGAGACCAGGTTCATCGGGCCGGGCGGCGACTGGCTCGTCGGCGCCGAGGTGCCGCTCGAGGAGCCGTGGCGGGGGATCCCACGGCTGGCCCGGCTTCTTGCCGGCCCCATTGGGGAGTGCCTGAGCGCGTGCCCTGATGTCCCGCCAGAAACGATCCCTGTGCTTGTGTGCCTCGCCGAGGAGGATCGCCCCGGTCGCCTCGATGGGCTCGGCAATCCTCTGTTCTTCGAGGCCTGCAACATCCTGGGGGTGCGCTTCCACCCCGAACTCGCGCCTCTTCCCGCACGGCCGGGTCGCCGGCGCTTCCGCGCTCTACGTGGCTAGCCGCCTGATCCATGAGCAGAATTTTCCTCGCGTCATTGTGGCCGGAGTCGATAGCTACCTGATTGCTGCGACGTTGGGTGCCTTAGGCGAGCGCGATCGCCTCCTGACACCGACGAACTCGAACGGCTTGATGCCCGGCGAAGCGGGGGCCGCGGTGCTTGTGGCAGCTTCAGGCGAGGGTATGGCCGTGCGCGGCATCGGCTTTGGCATCGAGCAGGCGACGATCGATAGCGAGGAGCCGCTGCGAGCCGACGGGCTCACGGCAGCATTCCAACAGGCGCTCACGATCCGCAGGCTTGGCCATGGCCGAGATCGGCTACCGGATCGGCACGATGAGCGGCGAGCAGTACTGGTTCAAGGAGTTTGATCTTGCTACCAGCCGCCTCTTACGCGGCCGTCACGACTTCATGGACATTTGGCACCCTGCGGATTGTATCGGCGAGACTGGAGCTTCTTCGATGATTTGCTGCATCGGCCTTGCCCTTGAGGCGGCACGCAAACGTTACGCTTCCGGCGATCCGGTCCTCGTGACCGCCAGCAACGACGATGGAAGGCGGGTGGCGTTGATCCTGCATGCGGGCGAGGTCGCTGATGGCAAATAATGTTTTCGCCAATGGCCGAGAGGTCGCATGTAAGGCGGGCAATGGCAAAACGATTTGCTGCATTCCCCGACGTGTGCATGACACCGCCAGAAAACCCGGCTACCCCTCCTGGTGTGCCGATACCTTATCCCAACACCGGCATGGCCTCTGACACAACAGAAGGTAGCCGAAGTGTCCAGATATACGGCAAGGAGATCATGTTAAAGAACAAAAGCTATTTTAAACGAAGTACTGGGTGATGAGGCAGGCTGCGCGGCAAAGAAAGGTGTTGTCTCAAGCGTCAACAGTGGCAAAGTATATTTCATTGCATGGTCGATGGATGTAAAGATTGAGAGTGAGAAATCTCGACCGCCATCTTGATATGACGACGGACAATCACGCCTCTCCGGTGGCAAATGAGTCTATTCCTTGGCCCTTCATCGACACGCAAGCGGCTGGCATGGAGGGAGCGTGCGAAGGCGAGGTACGACGCGAACAGGAAGCCTGCAAGGACTACAAGCCGCAAGGAAAAAAGAATGTCTGCAATGATGCTCGACTGGCGGGCAGTACCCTAACACCGAGACGCGCGGCGCTGGTGCTGGCGAATATAAATCAAATCAAGCAGTCGAAGAAGAGCAAGCGAGCACTTACCGAAGCGCAGCGCGACCGATTACGAGCGCAAAGGTGCATCGAGGCCCGGCGCTGCCGTCTTACTCCTTACGATGCTCCTAAGGATGGCGTGAACGGGTGCTGCCCACGCGAAACGGGCCATCATCTCATCCCGAAAACATACTGCACAGGAATGGGTAACTACGGCGATGGTGGTCAAGCGCCGGTAATGTGCGTGATGGGCAGTTCGCAATATGCCGGAAACCATATGTTCATGCACGCGACTCAGGCCGATCGTGATCGCAAAGCGAGCCCACTCAGCCTTCGGCAGGCGGCGAAAAACGCCGCAAAGGGCGTTCAGCAGGTGTTTCCGGAATGCAACTGCAGCAAGAAGTGCTTGGAGGCGCAGATGGTAAACGGGCATGCTAAGCTAAACGTGCCGCCGAATACCAACATGAAATACTCGCAGATCGTCGGCGCACAAAGCTCTACCCTGCGCCGTTACCTCGACAAACTGAAAGATGCCTTGGCTATCATAAAGCGACTGCGATGATATACGGGTCGGAGCGTGTCTTCTCGCAGGGTGTGATCGCATCAGGGGGTGTGATCGGCGCCGTGCTGAGCGATCTCGCCCTTGAACGCGGCGGTGAGCCAAACTCGATCCTTGGCCTCAATACTAGCGGCGCATGGGAGGCGGTCGATATCCGGCCGTGGCCGGCCGCCAGCTTGACGCGCCTCAACCGGATCCAACCTGAATTCTTCGCACTCGCGACGCACGGTGTCGTCTGCCGCTTCGGCTCCTTTGGGGCAGTGGACGAGGTGATCGTACCGGTCCGCGACCGCGCACCGCTTCTCGGATTGGGCACTGTTGCTGAAACTGTGTTCGCGGTCGGGCTGGATCGTCAGGTTTTCCAACGCCTTGGCCCGGATCGTTGGATCGAAATGCCCGTGCCCACCTTTCCATCCCACGGAGAATTGGCCGGGTTCAATACGGTCGCTGGTTTTGCTCTGGATGACATGTATGTCGCTGGATGGGATGGCGAAATCTGGCATTATGACGGGCAACTTTGGCACTATCAGGCAACTCCTACCAATTTGATCCTAACCTCGATTGTGTGCGCCTTCGACGGCATTGTGTATGCTTGCGGCCGTCATGGGACAGTGCTGCGCGGTGGCGCCGGCCGGTGGGAGATGGTCGACGTTGACAGCATCGAGGATGATTTTTTCAGTATCGTCGAATGGCAGGGAACAATTTATGTCGCGAGCATGCAAGGAATATATCAAATCGACGGCGCCACCGTGATTGCCGTCGAGATTGATGGTCTGGCCGAGGAAGAGGATGAGTTGAGCCTCACGTTCGGGCACCTTAGTGTCGCTGACACTCTGTGCTCGGTAGGCGAGATTGACGTGCTGCTCCGAGACGGCCCTGTTTGGCGCCGTATTGGGACAGAATAGCACTTTATTGTGCCTCAGCGCCCGGCGCGCGCACGCCAATTTTGCAACGGTGCTGCCCCGATGACGGCGAGTTCATGAGAAGCCGCCCGCCGGTGGCGCTGATTGCCTATGGCCCACGCGCGCTGGCACGTCTCGACGTCAATCGTTCCTCCAAACAGATACCGGCGACCGTTCAGAAAGCGATGGCCTTCGCTTGCCCACCAGGCCCCCACTTTCGACGGATCGGGCCAAGGAAGGCTCTCGTCAGGATTTGGCGTGAACGTCGGCGCCCAAGGGCTCTTGTATTGGTGCTTCTGCGATGTTCTCGGGTGAAACTTCGCATCGAGGTCGGAATAGCTGATGTCCACGCCTGTCATCATAGACAGACTCTCGCCGGCGGCTCGGGTGAGTGCGGGATCGCGCATCCGGCCGATCAGCCATGGCACGGCAACGGGGTCGCCAATCACACCAAGTCCGGCAATTACCTGACGTGATCGGCTAGGGTCGCCATTGAGTGACCTGAGCCAAGCTTTGGCATCGTCGAGCGGCAACGCGCGCAACGCAAGGTCGAATGCGATCTCAGCCTCCTGAGCCGGACCGAGTGCGAACTTCTGCAATTTGGTACGGCGCGAGGGAGCCCGTGAGCAGCGCCAGCGACCATGCAGCCCAAAATCGCGCGGTCAGGTCCGCGTCGTTGTCCATAGCGCGTAAAAGCTCATCTGTTAGGTCCGCACGGCCCAACTCGCCGACAAGCCTTAACGCCCGTGCCCGGACCGTCGGCTCCGTGTCCTCGACGAGCCGGGAAAGCCGTGTGTGCGGATCGGCCCGATGCACGGAGCACGCGGCAACGCCTAAGTAGCGCTCCTGCGGACTTGCGCTGTCGAGCCACGCCTGGACAATGCTGCCAAGGCGTTCGGTCCTAGGTCCACGCAATGGCGCCGACGAGACCACGAAGGCTCTCCGGGAATTCTCCGGCAAAGTCCACGCATTGGGCGATACGGCCAGGCTCACCGCTTTCTATAGAGGGTAATGGCTGCCGCGAACATTTCTCCCGTCTCGCCAAACTGCTCCAGCTGCTTCCAGGCGATCTCGCGGCCGGCCTCGCCTGCCACGCGCAGGCCATCGACGTGCGCCTCTACCCGCTCATCAAGCCGCGCCAGATGCCGTCGTGCATAGTGCGGGGCGTCGACTGCCTTGTCCCGCAGTAGCCACAGGAACGCCGCCTCCTCGGCATGCTGCTCGACGATGTGCGTAAGGATGCGCGGCATCGGGTCAGTTCAGCTGGATCGAGCCGCCCTTGATCTTGTTTACACCCGTCGAGCGGCTGAAGATGTACTCCCCCCGGATCAGCACCTTCCCCGCGCGGGTCAGCGTGATGCTGGCCTTGCCGCAGCGGAGCAGGAGCTCGCGCTCGGCGGTGAGCTCGAGGATGTCCTCGGCACCGTCGCGGACGATGGTGACCGGCAGGGGCTCGGGTCGGATCAGGCGGCCGACGACCAGAGGCCGGGCCGGGTCGCCGGCCTCGAACAGGAGCGCGACCTCGCGGCCGACATCGTCCTGGGTCAGGGCGGCCGTAGTGCGGGCGGGAAGCGCCGCCTCGCTCGGATTGCCGGGATAGACCACGAGTGGCGCGCCGTCGGCGGCGAAACCCATCAGCACGCCGATCATGACCCCGTCGATCCGGGTCGCCGTCGCCAAATCGCTCATCGCCCCGCCCTCAATTCTGGAGGATCTTCTGACCCTTCATGGTGATGTTGCCCGAGGCCTTGACGTTGATCTTGCCCGAGGCGTCGATGGTGATGTCCTTGCCCGCGATGGTGATCGTACCATCCTTCTTCATGCTGATCGAGGCGCTGCCGGTGGTGATCGTGATCTCGTCGCCGGCGTCGATCGACAGCGTCTTGCCGACCTTCAGCGTGTCGCCCTTGCCGATCGTGGCCGAGCGGTCGTCGCCGACGTCGAGGCTGTCATTGTTGCCGATCGTGGCGCTGCGGTTGGCGCCGACCGCCCAGGCGTCGGACGCGCCGATCTCGTGGCTCTGCGAGGCGCCGACGGTGACGTTGCGGGCGGCACCCACGGTCTGCTGCTGGGCCGCACCCACGGTCCGGTTCTCGGCCACCGCCACCGTATCCGTGCGGTTGGCGCCCACGGTCACGGTCTGGTTGAGCCCGATCGTCACCGCCTCGTTGACGCCGACATTGCGGGTCCGGTTGCTGCCTACGGTCATGGTCTCGTCGTGGCCGACGGTCTCGGTGCGGTCGTTGCCGATGCCGATCGTCTCGTCGTGGCCGACCTGCTCGGTCTTGTCGTTCTCGACGACGATGTCCTGGTTCTTCTGCGCGTGCAGCCAGACCTGCTCCGCACCCTTCTTGTCCTCGAAGCGCAGCTCGTTCGAGCCGCCGCCGCCCTTCGACGAGTTGCTCTTGATGCCGGACTGGGTGGCGTTGGCCGGCAGGCCGTAAGGGGGCATCGCCTGGGCGTTGTAGATGCGCCCGGTGACCAGCGGCCGATCCGGGTCGCCTTCCAGGAACTCGACGATCACTTCCTGGCCGATCCGGGGCACGTGGATGGCGCCGAAGCTGGGTCCGGCCCAGGCCTGGCTGACGCGCACCCAGCACGAGGTCTTCTCGTCGCGCTTGCCCTCGCGGTCCCATGGGAACTGCAGTTTGACCCGGCCGTACTTGTCGGTCCAGATCTCCTCGCCGGCCGGGCCGGTGACCATGGCCGTCTGGGGCCCGCGAATGAGCGGCCGGGGCGTGGTCAGCGGCGGACGATAGGGTGTGTCGGCCGGCATGGCGGTAAATCGGCAGCGATAGACCTCGACGTCCTCGCCGCCCGCGGCGCTGCTGCGATAGGCCGGATCCCAGAGCTCGTGCTCGACGGCGCGCAGCAGATACTCGGCGTTCTGATCCTCGCGCGGATATGCGGCGAGCGTGAAGCGGTGCCCGGCGCCGAGGCCGGCGGCGGTGCCTTCGCCGGCGTAGAGACGGTGCTCGGCCTGGTCGGCCTCGAGCCGCACCCCTGCCACCCGCTCGCCGACATCGGGCTCGGTGTAGCGACCGGAATAGTCGTAGAGCTCGCCCTCGGCCCAGGCTGCCTGCGTCAGCGGCTGGTCGCGTCGGGTCAGCAGGTCGGCGCGCGTCTTCTCGAAGTCGAAGCTGGTGTGGGCGAAGCTGCCCGAGCGCACCTCGGCGCCGGCGTCCCATTGATAGACGTGGTCGCGCTCGCGCCGGGCCTGATCCGCCTTGGGGTAGTAGGGCACTTGCTCGTACTGCGGCGTGGCCTCGTGGGCGCCGGGCGAGTCCGCGAGCACCAGCGTGTGGTGGTCGGCCGCGTGGACGAAGAAATAGGTGATGCCCTCGTCTTGCAGGAGCCGATCGACGAAATCCAGGTCGCTCTCGCGGTATTGCACGCAATAGGTCCGCGCCGCGTAGGTACCCGTCAGCCGATCCTCGAGGTGCACCTGCTCGCCGGCATGCTTGTCGAAGATCTCCTTGACGATCTCCGGCACCGACTTCTCCTGGAAGATGCGGCAATCTGCGGTGCGGCAGAGAAACCACAGCCATGGCCGGAGCGTCGCCAGGTAGCGCGCCTCGTCACGTTCGGAGCCGATGAAGGCGAAGCGGCTGACCAGCCCGTGCAGATGCCGCTGCCCACCTCCGAGCAGGTCGATCTCCACCGACACGCCCGTACCCAGCAGATCCGTGAGCTGGATCCCCAGATCGTCGCTGCCGACCTCGAGCTCGAATCGAAACGGGCGGCTCAGCCCTTCCTCGCCTGCCATGCGGCGAAAGCGCAGTTTGTCCCCCTGGTCCGTGACCAATCGCACGGATCGCTGCTCGGCCATTTGCTCCCATCCGCCGACAACGCTTCACCGATTGCAGGAAGACCTTGAGTTGAGCCACCGTCAAGCGGGCCAAATGCGCTAGGCACCGACCATTCCGGTCCCCGTGCGACGCCTCGTGGGTCGCCAATGAAACCACTCTGGACAAGATATCCAACTAGGTGCCATCTATGTGGCAATAGGGTTCCATGAGAATGTGACATTTATCACAGTCGGCGGTGATCCTCGGGCTTATCGTCGGCAGTCGAGGTCGGGCGTGGACAGGGTCGCCTGGAACGGTTGATTGGCGGGTAGCGCGCGGGCTGACCGGTCGGGCCGCCGGCCCGGAGATGGTCGTGGAGGGGCGGAACATGTCGAGGTCGTGGCTGACGCGGCTTGGCTTAGTACTGCTGGCGTTTCTGGCCTGTGGAACCGAGGCTCGTGCCGACGATGACGGTCAAGTATGCGGTCGCGCGCAGTCGGCGGAGGGCGACGAGCTCGTCGCGGTGATCGACGCCTGCACCAGGATCACGTTCCAGCGAACTCCGGATGCCAAGGTCAGGGTCTATCGCGCACGAGGAGTGGCCCTGCTGCGGAACCACGATCCGGCGGCCGCCATCGCCGACTTCGATATCGTGCTCCAGCTCGCGCCCACCGATAAATTCGGCTTGAAGGGACGCGCGGAAGCGCACGAGGCTCTCGGGCACATCGCGCTGGCCATTTCGGATTACAGGCGCCTCGAGAGCGCTTACCCCGACACTCGCTGGCGGATCAAAATAGCCGAGCTCGGCGGGCCACAGGAGCTAGCGGCAACCGAGCCCGGCGACAATTTGGTGCGGACGCCCTCGAAGGCGGCGGAGGGCGGCAGCCCCATCCCGCTTGTCCGGCAGCCTGCTGCCAACACCCCAACTCCGCAATCCGAGCGTCAATCAGCGACACCATCACCGCCGGTGGTCACCGCTCCGGTCCCAGACCAGAACGAAGCCTTGATCAAGCAGCTGCAGGCAGCCTTGCGCGGGCTGGGCTATGAGGTCTCGGTGACAGGGCGGATCAGCGACCAGACCAGGCGGGCGATCGACGCCTTCGCACCTACTGTCGATCTGTCGGCTGGGCGCGCGCCCGACGCAGAACTCTTGGCCGCCGCGCAGAGCGAGGTAAGCAGGCGCCAGCACGAAGCCGCCGCCCAGCAGCAGGAACTGATCCGGCGTGCCCAGAGCAGCCTTGCTGATCTGGGCTACCAGATTGGGACGATTGATGGCGTTCTTGGCTCGCGCTCGCGCACAGCGCTGGCGGATTGGTCGGCCAAGCGCGGTGCGCCCCCGCCGCGGAATGTCGATCTCGCGGTCGTAGAGGCACTTGAGGCATCGGTGGCAAGTCGGCTTCAAGTAGTTGCCAAAAACGACCCGCCCGAGGCAATCCCTCCGGCTCCGCAGCCTCCGAAGGTGTTAGACACATTGCCGGCGCCTACCGTCGAACAGCCGACCCCACCACAGCAGCCGCCATTCGCCGTCGTTCCGCCGGCGACCCCAAACGAGGCAACCGCGACTGTGCTGACCAATCAAGGCTGCACACCCGTTGCCGACGCGTCCCTGGGCAAGCGCGTCGCGCTCGTGATCGGCAACTCAGCCTACGAGCACGTGCAGCCCCTGAAGAACCCTCGAACCGACGCCGAGGACATGTCGAAAGCATTGTGCCAGATCGGGTTTGACGTCGTGGCCGGCTACGATCTGGATCGGAACGCAATGGACGACAAGACGATCGAATTCCGACGCCGAGCAGAGACAGCAGACTTGGCCTTTGTCTACTATTCGGGCCATGGGATTCAGGTTGAAGGCCGGAATTACCTCGTCCCAATTGATGCTAAGTTCGAAGACCGTCAGGATGTGCGCCGTCTTGTTCAGCTTGATCAGCTTACCGATGACACCAGTGCTGCGAAAAAGGCAATCCTTGTAGTGGATGCCTGTCGAAACGATCCATCACAACCAACCTCTGTGACGCGAAGTATCGGCTTGAACACGACGCGCGCGCCGATTTCGACGGGCCCTGGTCTGGCACAGCCAAATTTGCGCCAGGGTAGTAGAATGCTGGTGGCGTTCGCAACTGGATATGGCAAGACCGCATATGATGGGGATCCACGCAAACGAAATAGTCCCTATGTCGAGGCACTTTTGCGGCACCTCAAGACACCCGGCGTCGATGTGACGCGAGTGTTTGGCATGGTTCAAGACGACGTCGCCAAGGAGACGAGGAACGAACAGGAGCCTGTGTATACCGCATCGTTGGGCGGCGATCAGATTTTCCTCGTCGCCGCTCCGCCCACGCCAATTACGCCGGCCAAGCCCGTAGGGTTAGCGCTCGCTGAATTGACTCCTGGCGAGCTGCAGGCAATCCAGAGTGTAATCAAACGGATGGGCTATTGGCCGAGGTCAATCGACGGCCAAGCATCAGTATTTATGGTCAACACGCTGAAGACTGTGCAGCGTCTCCGTGGAGAGGAGGATACTGGTCTGCTGACCCCGGACCAGATGCTTGCGCTCTATCGGCAATATGCACTGCAGGCCGCGCCATTGCCGCCATTCAACTCCTCTGACGTGGCGGATCTCGCCGCCGATGGCGATCCGGAGGCGCAGCGGCAAATGGGTATGGCGGCCGATCCCCTATTCGAGGAGAAAAGCGGCACGGCAAAGAACAGCGACAAGGCGCTCAAGTGGTACCGACGAGCGTCGGCGCAGGGCGATAGGATAGCGACGACGCGGCTTGGGCTGCTGCTGGCCACGTCCGGGTCGCCGGGCGATCAGGCCGAAGCGCAGAAGCTGCTCAAGCAGGCAGCCAATGCGCATGATCCGTTGGCCGCGCTTCGGCTCGCCGAGCTATTGTTGGACGAGCCCGATGTCGCCGCTGCCAAAGACCCTGCCGTCGAGTTGCTCAAGATAGCCCGTGCCGACCCGGACACCGACGCGATCGCAACCGCCCATCTGCGCCTGCTCGGGGTGCCCATCGCCCAATGAGCCTGTGTTGAGCGGCCCGATCGACCTCGCCGGCTACCGAATCGAGGACGAGCTCGGCGAAGGCGGCATGGCGCGCGTCTACCGGGCATACGACCCCCGGTTCGACCGTTTTGTCGCGCTGAAGATACTGAAGCCTAGCGAGCAGGCCGATCCCGCGCTGGTGGCGCGTTTCCTCGACGAGGCGCGTAACGCTGGGCCGCTGTCGCATCCCAACATCGTTCGGGTCCACCGGGTCGATGCGCAGCCGCAGCCATTCATCGACATGGAGTTGGTCGAGGGGCCGACGCTCGGTGTTTGGCTCGCCGATCGCGGTGGGCGGGTGCCCTGGCAAGACGCGGTGCGGATCGCCTGCGATCTCGCTTCAGCACTGGAGCATGCACATCGCCTCGGCCGTGTGCATCGCGACGTGAAACCCGGCAACATCCTGATGGCCGACGACGGCCGCACGCCGAAGCTAGTTGATTTCGGCATCGCGATGATCGACCGACCGGAAGCGACCCGGTTGACCCGCCACGGCGAGATGGTCGGCACGCCGCGCTACATGTCGCCGGAACAGGTGCGGGGCGAGGCGGTCGACGCCAGAACCGATCTCTATTCGCTGGGCGCCGTGCTTTACGAGATGTTGGCCGGCACGCCGGCGGTGGAAGGTGACAGCCTCGTCGCTGTCACCACGAAGATCGTGACCGCGCAACCGAAGCCGCTGCGTGGTCGCGTGCCCGATCTGCCGGCGTCGCTGCAGTCCGTGGTCGAGCGATTGATGGCCGGGGACCGGTCCGACCGGTTCGCCAATGCCGCCGAAGCGCGCACCGCGCTGGAGGCATGCGTGGGCAGGCAGAAGCAGCCGGCTTCAACTTCTGCCCTCCGCCACACGTCGGCGGCCAGTGGAGCGCGTCCGCGAGGGCGCGTCGGCTTGCTCGCTTTCATCGGCGTCGTCGCCGCGCTGTCGGTCCTCGGTACCTTGCTCTGGCTCTTCCTCGCGCCACCGGGATTGCCGACCCTGCCCAGCCCGCCCAAAGACTCCGACGCGCCGCGCGAAACGGTTGAGCAGGCACCCGCAGTCCCCGCTCCTCAGAACGAGGTGACGTCGATCGACCGGACAACTTCCGGCGCGTCGCCGGAGGCGACGCAACGGGAGATCATCGCGCGCCTCGGTGACCAGCTGCGCACCTTGCCTTGTACTCGACTCGAATCCGAGCCGCTCGACATGGGCCTGGGTGTGCGGGTCGCGAGCACGGCGCCGGATGCCGTGCGCGGAATTGTCGATCGGCTTGGGCCGGCTCCGGCCTCGGTGGATCTGCGTAGCGTCCAGCTGCCCGCAAGCGCCGTTGCCTGCGGAGTCTTCGATCTGATCAACCGATCAACGGACCCGGTCTCGCCACGCTTCCTGCATCTGGAGGCACCTGATAGCGGCGTCTGCGATGCCGCCGATCACAGCAGCTGCTACTCCGGGCTCGGCCAGGGCCAACTCGTCGCAGGGGAGAGGCTGGTGATCGTTGTCGACCCGCCCGCTGGAACCGGCCACATGCTCGTCGACTACTTCATGATCGACGGCAATGTGGCGCACCTTTACCCGGTGCGCGGAACGAATGGTGAGAGCATTCCAGCGGCGAGTTACACCAGTTCCTTTGCCGGTTCCCGCTTGGTAATTGGCGACGGCCGTGCGGGCGCCGCGGACGAGAACGAATATCCTGTGCAGGCACCGTTCGGTCACGAGCTGACCTTGGCGATAGCAGCAGCCGAGCCAGTGTTCAGCAGCCCGCGGCCGTTCGTCGAACCAATCGGTAAGTATCTTTCGGACTTGGCGGATGGCTTGTCGCGCCAGCCGCGACCCGCCAAAGCATCCGCTCTCTGGGTGGAGACTAGGGCCGGGCATAATTGACCGCCCATAGACCACGCGGCTCCGGTCGAGGGCGATCACAGGTCGCTGATCGACGCCTGCGGTGCCGCGCATCTCCATGGCGGCGACCCATGGTGCGGTCCATGCGCTGCCCCGCTACCGCTCCCAGCCGACGCTCGTCGACACCACTACCACGGTCACGGCCCTGGCCGAGCTGCCGATCGCAGCACCGCAGCTGCCCACCTGCCTCGTCACCGCACGCCGGCGCCTCGGCTTCGACCGCATCGGCGAGCTGGCGGCGCAACCGCGCGCACCGCTGGCCCTGCGGTTCGGGTCTGAGCTGCGCCGTCGGCTCGATCAAGCCTATGGCCGCCTAGCGGAGCCGATCGCGCCGGTGCGGCAAGCCGGCCTGCTTAAGGTCAGGCGCGCCGCCGCCGAGCGGATCGGTACCCTTGAGACGCTCGCCCGCTACACCGGCAAGCTCACCCTGGCACTGTGCACGATGCTGGACGCCAAGGACCTTAGTTCCACCGCATCGCCAACCGGATCGTGGTGATCCGCGTCGGTACAGCGAGGCCGGTGCGCGACGCCAAGCGCCTCACCCAGCTGCTGTACGACCAGCTGGAGACCATCGATCCCGCCTTCGGCGTAGAGCTCATGACGCTGACTGCCGCGTTCACGGAGCCGCTGGCCTGCCGGCCGGCCGCCACCTCGCTCGGCGAGGCGCCCGTGTCGGATGTCGCCAGCCTGGTCGATACGCTGGTCGGTCGCGTGGGCGCCGAGCAGTTGCACCGTTTCGCCCCGGCCGAGAGCGAGCTGCCCGAGCGTCATCCGGATCACCTCGCGGTCGGTCATGCTGGGAAGGAAGCGCGCGGCCGATGTCGAAATAGGGCACTCTGCGCCACGGCGCGGCGCGGCCGAGCGCCGCCGATGAGCGAGGCCGAGACGGAGTGAGGTGAGCGTCCGCAGCCCGCTATGGCACGATCTGAGTACAGCCCGCCCAGGTCGCGCTTCTTCGCGGCCTAGGAGTCCCACCACGCTACAAACGTTTGGATCGCCAACAGTGCCGCGCCGAAGAGTAACCCCACACTGGCCAGTGCAAAGAGCAGCTCGATTTCCAGTGTCATTTTCGTTGCCCCCCTTGCGGTAAACGCTCCGAAAGACGGGAAGCGGGCGGCGCCCGCTTCCCGGATAATCCTTGGGAGGACAAGAGGGGCCGTACGTCCGAACCCCGCGCGCCACTCAGACGCGGTAGGCCTCTGACGGGCTTGACGTACAAGACGAGCTCGCGGTGCGGTATGGCTCATGCGTGAACGGGTCCTTGAGCACCTGCATCTCTCGGAGGTGACGACGCTTACCCCTCGCGAAAGTCGCCTGCTATATTCACGCCGGACCGAAATAGCGGGAGCCGTCATGGTCGCGATCACCGTCGAGAGGCCGCACGTGCTCGCACTGACCGAGACCGAGATCTTGGAGCCGGGCTCGGGTGAGATCCTGATGCGGGTCGAGCGGGGCGGCATCTGCGGCTCCGACATGCACATCCTGCACGGCTCGAATCCGTTTGCCGTCTATCCGCGGATCATCGGGCACGAGTTCGCCGGGATGATCGAGGCGGTGGGGTCCGGGGTGCGGGACGTCGTCGTCGGCGATCATGTCGTCGTCGATCCGGTTGTCGCGTGCGGGCATTGCTATCCGTGCCGCATCGGGCGCTCCAATGTCTGTGCGCACCTCGAGGTGTTCGGGGTTCACCGGCATGGCGGCTTCCGTGACCGGCTCACGGTGCCCGCCGCCAACGTGGTCAAGGTCGCCAAGACACTGCCGCTGGCGATCGCAGCGCTGGCCGAGCCGTTCTCGATCGCAGCCAACGTGCTCGCCCGCACCGGCTGCGGGCCCGAGGATACGGTGCTGATCTATGGTGCTGGAACGGTCGGGCTGACCGTGCTGCAGGTTGCGAAGCTGAAGGGCGCGCGCTGCATCGTGGCCGACATCGATGCTGCCCGGCTGGAACGGGCGGCAGCCTTCGGCGCGGACCGGTTGCTGCAATCGCGCACCGAAAGCGTGCCCGAGGCGGTCGCGACGGAAAACGAGGGCCTCGGCCCCAGTCTGGTCATCGATGGCGCCGGCGTCCCGGCCTTGCTGGCGGAGGCCATCGCCGTCGCCAGTCCGGCCGGGCGCATCGGGCTGCTCGGCTTTTCGGGCGAGCCCTCGCCGGTGATCCAGCGCGACATCGTGCGTAAGGAGCTGGCGCTGTACGGGTCACGCCTCAACCGGCGCCTGTTGCCCGAGGTCGTGGCCTGGCTGGAGAGCGGGCAGCTGCGGCCGGCGGCGATGATCACGCAGACCTTCCCCGCCGCGGAGGCCCGGGCCGCGTTCGATCTGCTGGAGAACAACCCGTCCAGCGCGGTCAAGGTTCAGCTGACCTTCGACGCGTGAGCGGGGCGGTCAGAGCGACAGGCCGCGCAGGCTCGCCACGGCCGTCATCACGCCCCTGATCTCGGCGAGGCCACGCAGGCGGCCGATGGCCGAGTAGCCGGGGAAGGCGGGCTTGCCGATATCGTCCAGCAGTTCGTGGCCATGATCCGGGCGGAACGGAATTCGCCAATTCGGGTCCCCCGCCGCGTGCCGGCTATGCTGTTCCTCCAGCAGCGTGGTGACGACTGCCACCATATCCACGTCGCCGCCCAGATGATCCGCCTCCATGAACGAGCCGTCGGGCTCCTTGGCGACATTACGCAGGTGGGCGAACTGGATCCTGCCGGCAAACCGTTTGGCCAGGGCCGGGACGTCGTTGGCCGGACCGGCCCCAAGCGAGCCCGTGCAGAACGTGATGCCGTTGGCGTTGGACTCGTACGCGTCCATGATGAAGGTGAGATCGTCTTCGCTGCCGGCGATCCGCGGCAGGCCCAGGGTCGAGCGCGGCGGGTCGTCCGGGTGGATGCACATGCGGATGCCGGCTTCCTCTGCGGTCGGGATCACCTCGCGCAGGAAGCGGGCCAGATTTTCGCGCAGACCCTCCCGCGTCATCCCGCGATAGCGCTCCAACATCCGGCGCAGGCCGGGTATGTCGTAGCGATCGAAGGCGCCGGGCAGGCCGGCCATGATGTTGCCGAGCAGCTGCCGCCGGTCGGACTCCGAGGAGCGGTCGAACCAGGAACGCGCGCGCGCCACCAACTCGGGCGGGTGATCATCCTCCGCCCGGGGGCGCTCGAGCATGAAGCAGTCGAAGGCCGCGAACTCGTGCGCATTGAACCGCAGAGCGCTGCCACCGCCGGGCAGCGATGCCTTGAGGTCGGTGCGGGTCCAGTCGAGGACCGGCATGAAATTGTAGCAGACGGTGGTGACGCCACAGGCGCCGAGATTGCGCAGCGACTGGCGATAATTGTCGAACAGCTCGTCCAGGCCGGGCTCGCCAAGCTTGATCGGCTCGGCGATCGGCAGGCTCTCGACCACGCTCCAGCGCAGACGCATTTCCGGATCAGCCGTGATTTCCTGCTTGCGACGCTCGATCTCGTCCTTCGACCAGACGATCCCGTAGGGAATATGGTGCAGGGCGGTGACGATGCCGGTGGCACCCGCTTGCCACGCATCGGTCAGTCGGACGACGTCGTCCGGGCCGAACCAGCGCCAAGTCTGCTCCATGAGCTTTCTGCTCCCTAACGCTCGTCGGGTGCGACCCGAATTCACCTTGAGCATCTGAATACTAGGATCTTAATGGCGGGTACAATTGGTAGATGGTGATCGGGGCAGGATGCAGCGTCTCTCCCGCCGAACGCTCGGCAACGTCGCGGCCGGGGTGATCCTGCCGACCGAAGCGGCGCTCCAGGCCGAGGTGGGGATCGTCCATCTCGGTCTCGGCGCCTTCCATCGCGGCCATCAGGCCCTGCTGACCCAGCGGGCCTTGGCCGTTCGGCCGGGGGCCTGGGCGATCAGCGGCGCCAGCCTACGCAGCGCCGTGGTGCCCGAAGCGCTCCGGCCACAGGACTGCCTCTACAGCGTGATCGAAAACGATGGCTTGCGCGAGGAGGCCACGATCGTCGGCGTCGTTCGCGAGGCACTGCTTGCGGCCGAGGATGGCGCGATTCTCCTGGCCCGTATCGCGGCACCTGCGACGCGCATCGTCACCCTTACCGTTACCGAGAAGGGCTACTGCCACAATCCGGCGACCGGCGATCTCGACCTGTCCCATCCCGAAATCCAGGCCGATCTCACGGGCCAGGCCCAACCGCGCTCGACGATTGGCTGGCTGGTGCGTGGGCTCGACCAGCGGCGAAGGGCAGGTGCCGGCGGGGTCACCGTGCTGTGCTGCGACAACATGGCAAGCAACGGCCGCACGCTGCGGCACCTCGTCCAGCAGTTTGCCGATGCCACCGACCCCAGCCTCGCCAACTGGATTGCGGAGCAGGTCCGCTTCCCTTCCAGCATGGTCGACCGGATCGTGCCGGCGGCGACCTCGGCCTCGCTGGACCATGCGTCCGGGCTCCTGGGCCTGCGCGACGAGGCCGCCGTGAGCTGCGAGGGCTTTGCGCAGTGGGTGATCGAGGACGACTTCGCCGCCGGCCGGCCGGCCTGGGAAGCGGCCGGAGCAGAGCTGGTCCGCGACGTCGCGCCCTACCAGGATCTCAAGTTGCGCCTGCTCAACGGCCCCCATTCGGCGATCGCCTATGTCGGAGCGCTCCTGGGCCTGCCGTTCGTCGCCGACGTCATGGCCGAGCCGGCTCTCGCCCGCTTTGTCGAGCGGCTGATGCTGGACGAGATCGCGCCGCTGACCACACCGCCCGTCGACTACGACGGTAATGCCTATGCCCAGGCGCTCCTGCGCCGGTTTACGAACCCGTCGGTGCGTCACCGCACCTTGCAGATCGCCATGGACGGCTCGCAGAAGATACCCGTCCGCTGGCTGCCCGTGCTGCGCCAGGCACGGGCGCAAGGCA
Organism: uncultured Alphaproteobacteria bacterium; assembly: GCA_963798145.1. GTDB lineage: Bacteria > Pseudomonadota > Alphaproteobacteria > Geminicoccales > Geminicoccaceae > Benzoatithermus. The sequence goes on along the minus strand of CAWCSG010000002.1, from coordinate 90,025 downwards.
TGCTTTGCCCGCGCCTCATCACCGCCATCGCGATCTGGTTCCGGTTTCTCGACGGCGTCGACGAGGCGGGCCGCGAGCTGCCGCTGGATGACCCATTGGCCAGTCGCCTGCGGGCGATCGCCGCAGCGCGGGCCGGCGATCCGGCCGCCGCGGTACAGGCGCTGCTGCAGGTCGAGGAGGTGTTCGGCCGAGATCTGCGTGAGGATGCCGAGCTTGCCCGGCTGCTCGCCACAGCATTGGTACAGGTCAGGACACAAGGCATTCGCGCCACATTGGCGAACGAACAGGGTTGATCGCTTGCCGTTCAGCGTATCAAACAGCGAGCCAGGAAACACAGGGAGACCAAAGGATGCGACGCTCGACATTCCTGGCTGCGGGCTTGGCGCTCGCGGCCTTCGCCGGCACCGCGCACGCGGCGACCACGCTCAAGTGGGCGCATGTTTACGAGCCGTCCGAGCCGTTCCACACCGAGTCGGTCTGGGCCGCGCAGGAGATCGAGAAGCGCACCGATGGGCGCTACCACATCGATGTCTATCCGTCCTCGCAGCTCGGCAAGGAAGCGGACATCAACCAGGGCCTCACACTGGGCAGCGTCGACATCATCATCTCGGGCTCGAGCTTCGCGGCCAAGAGCTACCCGCGCATCGGCGTGACCTACTACCCCTACACGTTCCGCAGTCCCGAGCACCTGTTGGCCTACACCAAGAGCGACATCTTCAAGGAGCTCACCAAGGGCTATGAGGAGAAGACCGGCCACCACATCGTCGCGGTCAGCTATTACGGGACGCGGCAGACCACCTCCAACAAGCCGATCGCCAGCTGTGCCGACATGCAGGGGCTCAAGATGCGCGTGCCGGACGTGCCGGCCTACCTTGCCATGCCGCGCGCCTGTGGCGCCAACACGGCGCCGATCGCCTTCGCTGAAGTCTATCTGGCGCTGCAGAACGGCACGGTCGAGGCGCAGGAGAATCCACTGACGACGATCGAGGCCAAGAAGTTCTACGAAGTGCAGAAGAACATCGTGCTCACCGGCCATATCGTCGATCATCTGAACACGATCATTTCCAAAGGCCTCTGGGCCAAGCTGTCCGATGAGGATCGTCAGATCTTTACCGAGGTCGCCCAAGAAGCCGCCGCGCGTACCACGAAGAAGATCGAAGCCCGCGAGGCCGAGCTGGTTCAGTTCTTCAAGGACAAGGGCCTCAACGTGGTCGAGGTGAACAAGCAGGAATTCATCGACGCCGTGCACAAGAACACGACTTTCGAGCAATACGGCTACGAGAAGGCTGATTGGGACGCGATCGAGGCGGTAAAGTAGCCGTCCCGCAGCAAAGCCGGCGAGCGCAAGGTCAGTGAAGGGGCGGCGATGAGCACCAGCGAGGTCCACACCCCCATCTCCGCCGAGGAACTGGCGCACGCTTTCGAGGAGGAAACGCCGGGCGTGGACCTGCGCGTCTATGCCGTCGAAGACTGGCTGACGCTGGTGCTGTTCTGGTTGATGGCGCTGGCCGTCTTCCTCCAGTTTTTCACCCGCTACGTCCTCAACAACTCGTTCGCCTGGACGGAGGAGATCGCCACCAACTGTCTCGTGGTCATCGTCTTCATGGGGTCGATCATGTGCGTCCGCCTCGGGCGGCACATCCAGGTCGACCTGCTGTTCCACTTCCTCCCGGCCGGCGTGGCCCGCGCGCTCGCCACCCTGATCGACGTGATCCGCACGGCCTTCTTCGCCTACGCGGCCTATCTCGTCTGGACCTTCATGAGCCTGATCGAGGGCGAATCGATGACGACCGTCAACCTGCCGAAAAGCCTCGTGTACGGGCCGGTCTGCCTGGCCTTCGTGCTGATGGCTTTGCGTTCGCTACAGGTGGCGGTCGGCAACTGGCGTCGCGGCTACTCCACCCTGGAGCGCCCGGAAGCCTTCGATACCGCCTCGATCTGAGGCGCAGACCATGCTGCTCCTGCTGGGTTCCTTCGTCGTCCTGATGCTGATCGGCGTGCCGGTGGCGGTCGCCATGGCGGTGGCCTCTCTGCTCTACATCCTGATTACCGGCATGGTGCCCGACGTTATCGTCGCGCAACGGATGATAGCAGGAGTCGAGAGCTTCCCGCTGCTGGCGGTGCCGTTCTTCATCCTGGCCGGCAACCTGATGAACATCGCTGGGGTGACCGGCCGCATCTACAGCTTTGCCGTGGCGCTCGTCGGCTGGATGCGTGGCGGGCTGGCCCAGGTGAACATCATCGGTTCGGTGGTCTTCTCCGGCATGTCGGGCACCGCCCTCGCGGATGCGGCCGGGCTCGGCACCATCGAGATCAAGGCGATGCAGGACCACGGCTACACGACCGAATTCGCCGTGGGCGTGACCGCAGCCTCGGCGACGCTAGGACCGATCATCCCGCCTTCGCTGCCGTTCGTGATCTACGGCATGCTCTCCAATGTCTCGATCGGCGCCCTCTTCCTCGGCGGCCTGATCCCCGGTGCGGTGATGACGCTGCTGATGATGGCGACGGTGGCATTTTTTGCCCGCCGCAACGGCTGGGGCAGCGACACGCCTTTCTCCTGGAGGGAACTCGGTCGCGCCGGGCTCGAGGTCGTCATCGTCATGCTCTTCCCGTTCGCGGTCTGGCTGATGATGAAGGCGGGCATGCCGATCAATGCTGCCATCGGCATCGCCCTTGTTGTCCTCCTGGTGCTCGATTGGACCTTCGACTTCTCGGCGGTGATGTCGCTGATGACCCCGGTCATCCTGATCGGCGGCATGACTCTGGGTCTGTTCACCCCGACCGAGGCTGCGGTCGCCGCCGTGCTCTGGTCGCTGTTCCTGGGGCTGGTCCGCTACCGCTCGATGACCATGCGTACCTTGGCAAAGGCCACGTTCGACACCATCGAGACCACCGCCTCGGTGCTGTTCATCGTCACCGCGGCCTCCATCTTCGCCTGGCTGTTGACTGCCAGCCAGGCGGCGCAGACCCTCTCCGACCTCGTCCTTGGCCTGACCCAGAACAAATGGGTCTTCCTCCTGCTCGCAAACCTGCTGATCCTGTTCGTCGGGTGCTTTCTCGACACCATCGCGGCAATCACCATCCTGGTGCCGATCCTGCTGCCCATCGTGCTCAAGCTCGGCATCGACCCGATTCATTTCGGGCTGATCATCACCCTCAACCTGATGATCGGCCTGTTGCACCCGCCGCTGGGCATGGTGCTGTTCGTGCTGGCGCGGGTGGCGAAGCTCTCGGTCGAGCGGACCACCATGGCCATATTGCCCTGGCTCGTGCCGCTGTTCGTCGCCCTGATCGCGATCACCTATTTCCCGCCGCTCACCCTGTGGCTGCCAAGGGTGATGGGGTACTGAGCGCTTGCTCTGCCAGCCTGAGGAACGAAAGCCCAATAGCAGCGGGGCGGCTCGGCCAACCGCTCAGAAAAGATCGAGGATCTCGACGCCGCGCTCGCGAATCTCGGCCAAGATCGCGTCGGCGGCGGCCTCGATAGCGTCCTGATCGACGCTGCGCAGGACGAGGCTGGTGCCGAAGCTGCCCTGGCGCATGAATGGATAGCTGCCGATCTCGACCGTGGGGTGGCGGGCCTGGATCTCGCCCAGGGCCTTAGCGATCTCGCCCTCGGGGCAGACCACGGTCAGCGTGCGCGAGCGCACGGTGGCGCCACCCTGCAGGCGTGGCTTCAGGCCGGCGAACATCGCCTGCAGAATCGATGGCACGCCGGGCAGCACGTGGACGTTGCCGATGGTGAAGCCGGGCGCCACGCTGACCGGATTGTCGATCAGCACGGCGCCCTCTGGCGTCTCGGCCATCTTCATGCGGGCCGGGTTTACCTTGTCGGGGGGATAGTAGGCGAGCAGGCGGCGTTCGGCCTCTGGATGCCGGCCGTAGGGCAGGTCGAACGCCTTGGCGACGCTGGCCGAGGTGATGTCGTCGTGGGTCGGGCCGATGCCGCCGGTGGTAAATACGTGGTCGTGCTTGGCTCGCAGCGCGTTGACCGCTTCGACGATATCGGCCTCGGCGTCCGGCACCACGCGCACCTCGCGCATCTGGATGCCGGCCTCGTTCAGCTCGGTCGCCAGGAAGGCGAGATTGGCGTCCTGCGTCCGGCCGGAGAGGATCTCGTTACCGATGATGACCAGTGCCGCCGTGACCGTTCGTTCGCCCATCGCGCCCTCCCATGCTTCGAGGCCCGATATAGTCCCTGGCGTCGACATGCCTATAGCCAATCGATCGCATCGATGGTATCAACCTAAAGTAGAGAATTGCGAACTTGACGGGACCTTCGGTTGCAGCGGGACGGAATCGAGGCAACATTGCGGGCTGCTGGGCTGTCTCTCGCCCAAGATGGGGTCGCCGGCGCCTTCGCGGTCGAGGGCGACACCTTCCCCCATCGCGAGCTGATCAAGCGCCTCGGTGGGCGGTGGAGCGGCTCACGGCGACGCTGGCTGCTTGTGTTCGACGCAACGGGGTTGCCCCTGCCGGGGCCCGCGGCGAGTGGTCTTGCCGAGGAAGGCGCCGCGGCCTTTCAGGGCTGGGGCAGCAAGCACTATCATGGTCATCGTGAACGGCTGCGGCAGCGGTTCCTGCACGGTGGCAGCGAGGCTGTAGCGGACTACGAGCTGCTGGAGTTGCTGCTGTTCTTCGCGATCTACCGGCGGGATACCAAGCCGATTGCGAAGGAGATGATCAAGGCGTTCGGCGGCCTGGGCGGTGTGCTCGCAGCAGAACCCCTACGCTACGCGGAATGCCTGGGAGCGGTCGCCGACGACGCCGCGCCCGAACTGCGAGAGACTCGTGATGACGATCTCCGGTTCACGCAGGTCCTGCTGAAGGCGATCAACAGCCTGTTCCAGCGCGTGCTCAAGGAAGAGATCAAGGACCGGGCCGTGCTGGGCTCCCGGGACGCGTTGATCGACTATCTGCAACTCGCGATGCAGCATGAGGCGGCCGAGCATTTTCGAATCCTGTTTCTCGACCGCAAGAACATCCTGATCCGCGACGAAGTCCAGAGCCGCGGCACGGTCGACCACACACCGCTCTACCCGCGCGAGGTGGTCAAACGCGCGCTGGAGTTGGCGGCCTCGGCGATCATCATGGTTCACAATCATCCGAGTGGCGACCCGACGCCGTCGCAGGCCGACATCGACATGACCCGCCAAGTCGGCGCTGCTCTGGCTCAGGTCAACATCGCCCTGCACGACCACATCATTGTCGGCAAGAACCGCCACACCAGCTTCCGGACGCAGCGATTGCTGTGACACGGCCTGGCGCCGTGAAGCGTGCACTTACTCGGCCGTCGCAGGCCGGGCCTGAAAGTTGACGATCGCCCCTCTAATCGCTGTGACCAGCTGATCCGGCGTCAGGTGCTCCCGTGAGAGTATGCTCACCTCCCCCCGACCAAGGCGGGCTTCGATCAGTTTCGCGTCGGCCGCCGATTCGCACAAGAGGATCAGCGGGACGGCGCTCTGTAGCCCCCTGACCAACCGTTCGGCGGTGTCCGTGGGCCAGCCGTCACCAATCCCCGGATCGGCCAAGACCAGATCCACCGCTCCAGCGCTCGCAAGCTGCACCAGCTCTGCCAACGATGACCCCCGGTTCGCCACCAGGCTCGGTGCATCGAGCGCCAGGGCGGAGCTGCCCAGCGCCCCGGATTTGTCGGACAGCAAAGCAACCCGCACAACAGGCTGGCCGCCTGTCGCATTGGACGCCTGCCGACCTGGCGATTCGGGGTCCATTGGGTCTCCGGCCGCGCGCTTCCCTGAAGTAGGCTATCCAACTGTGCGAGCCTAGGCGAGGTTTTTTGTGGCACGTTCGCCACCCAGTTGCCGGCTCAGCCACGGGCATGACCAAGTGTCGTCCATGCCGGCGCCATTGGAGGCGCCAGCCCCGGGCTGGCGTCTGGCGCTGCACCGCAACCAAACGCGTGGCCGTTGCGATAAATTCAACTAATAGTTGAGATATTCGGCAATGTCGCGCTATAATCCCGAATGCTGGCCGCAAGTGGCAGTCGGCACGGCGTGTCGGGCAGGTTGGAAGCTGGGCCAAGCACATGAGTGCGACGGGCGACTCTGGCGAGCCACCCAGGTCAGGGGGTCGAGCTGGCCGGCCCGCAGCCGGCCTGCGAGCGGGCGCGGGCGTCGATAAACCTCAGCAACATGAATCGACCGCCGCCGGTGTGCTGGCGCTGCTCCTGACGAGCGTGCTCGATACGGCTGCAGTGCCGGTGGCCACGGCGCTGGTCGACGCCTTCGGCTCGCTTACGGCAGTGCTCGCCGCCCGGCATTGGCAGCTGGCGGCCGTACCAGGGATCAACGAGCCGGCGGTCCGGTTGATCGAAGCGACATATGCCGCCCAGCGATGGTCGGCCCAAGAGAAGCTTCGGGAACGCGCGCTGCTCGACAACCCAGGCGCGGTCAAGCGATATGTCAGCGTAAGCCTGCGCGGCCGCATGATCGAGGAGGCGCACGGCCTGTTTCTGGACGGGCGGAACTATCTCATCCGGGACCTGCGGCTGAGCGAAGGGACGGTGGATCGTACGCCGCTCTACCCGCGCGAGGTCGTACGCCAGGCCCTGCTGCTCGATGCCAGCGCGGTGATCCTGGTCCACAATCATCCAAGCGGCGACCCGACGCCGTCTCCGGCCGATGTTCACCTTACTCGACAGATCAACGATGCCCTGCGGGCAGTGGATATTGCCCTTCATGATCATTTGATCGTCGGTGGCAATGCGGTGGCAAGTTTCCGCGCAAACAAGTTGCTGTAATGGTCGACCAGTATGCTGCATAGTGCAATAGAGAAAGAGAAGGAAATTTACAAATTTGGGGAAGTTACGGTCGTCAGGCTGAACTACTTCGACCCGGCGAGCCCGTTCCTGCTCAAGGGTGAGACCTTCTCGATTCACAACGATCTCGCCGCGATCGGCTGCTTCTGGGTGGACCGCCACAAGGGATGGACCGTCCCGATCGATGTGCTGCCTGCGCTTCTGTCGTGTCTGCGCTCGCGCGATTGGGGCGAGGAAGCATATCCAACGGCCGTGTCGCCTGCATCGCATCGGGACTACGAACTCGCGGAGGAGCCGGAGCTCTCGGGCTGGTCAACCCCATCGCAGCCCACGCGACGGCCGTCACGCCGTTTGCAGCGGCTGGTGTTGTTGCCACCCGAGCTCTGGACCGATGAGGAGGTCCTAGAGATCCTGCTCGGCTATGCGTTCCCCGACCTCGACCCCGGTGTCGCCGGCTGGCTGCTCGAGCGCTTCGGCGGGCTGGGCGCCGCAATGGCAGCCGAGGCGCCACGATTTGCCGAACACCCTAGCTTCGCGGCGCAGCAGCTGGCTGAGCCTGCCGCCAGCGATGTGTCGAGCGAAATCGGCTTCCTCGACGTCGCCTCGCTGCTGAAGGCAGTGGGCCAAGTGGCGCTGCGCAGCTTGCGTGAGGAGATCAAGGACCGGCCGGTGATCGGCTCGTGGTCAGCGCTGATCGACTATCTCAAGCTTGCGATGCAGCACGACGCGGCCGAGCATTTCCGGATCCTGTTTCTCGACCGCAAGAACATCCTGATCCGCGACGAGGTGCAGAGCCGAGGCACCGTCGACCACACGCCGCTCTACCCGCGCGAGGTGGTCAAACGCGCGTTGGAGCTGGCGGCCTCGGCGATCATCATGGTCCACAATCATCCGAGCGGCGACCCGACGCCGTCGCAGGCCGACATCGACATGACCCGGCAGGTGATCGGTGCGTTGGCGCAGGTGAGCATCACCGTCCACGACCACATCATCGTCGGCAAGAACCGCCACACCAGCTTCAAGACGCAACGGCTGATCTGAGCGCGTGCGCGCGTGCCTTCTGGGTCAAGGCGTCAGAACGATCCTCGCCAGGAAGCAAGCGGGTAGCCTGCGACACCGATACGTCGACGATCGACGGCAAGAACGTAGGCGTTTGCGTCGGTTGCATGCATATCGGTAATTTCGCGGCCTTGCTGTTCCTACTCGGCAGTGTGCTCCAGGTGGCTATCTGGATCTCAGCAGCGGAATCGAGGATGGCCGCGGTGGGCCGCTGCCGCTATCCACGGTCCGGCCATGCCCGTTCCTCCCGTCACCGGCCTGCCGATCGAGGCGGTTCTTCCGGCGATCCGCGCCGTGCTTGCCACCCGTGGGTCGGCCGTGGTGGAGGCCCCGCCCGGCGCCGGCAAGACCACCCTGGTGCCGCTCCATCTCCTGGCCGAACCCTGGCTCGCCGGCCGGCGCATCCTGATGCTGGAGCCGCGCCGGCTCGCTGCACGTGCCGCAGCTGCGAGAATGAGCGAGCTGCTCGGAGAAGAAATCGGCGGGACAGTAGGTTATGCGGTCCGCTTCGAGCGTCGGACGAGCGACGAGACGCGAATCGAGGTGGTCACCGAAGGTTTGCTCACCCGCTACCTGCAGCGCGATCCGGCGCTGGAGGCTTATGGCTGCGTGATCTTCGACGAGTTCCATGAGCGCTCGCTCGACGCCGATCTCGGCCTCGCCTTCTGCCTGGAAGTGCAGGAATCGCTGCGGCCGGATCTCAAGCTCGTGGTCATGTCGGCGACGCTGGATGGCGCGGCCATGGCCGATGTGCTGGGCAGTGCACCGGTCGTCCGCAGCGAGGGGCGGCTGTTCCCGGTGCGGGTTGAGCATCTGGGTGGCGATCCGGCCGAGCCGCTCGAGCTGCGCGCGGCCCGCGCGGTCGAGCTCGCCCTTGGCGCCAGCCCCGGCAGCGTGCTGGCGTTCCTACCCGGTGCACGTGAGATCCGACGCACGGCGGCCCTGCTCGCGGCGCGACTGGGTCCGGCCGGCCCACCGGTTTATCCGCTCTACGGCGATCTCTCGCGCGGCGAGCAGGACGCGGCAATCCGGCCGGGCGCGCGCAAGGTGGTCCTGGCCACCAACATTGCCGAGACCAGCCTGACCATCGAGGGCGTGTCGGCGGTGATCGATGGCGGGTTGGAGCGCCGCGCCAGGTTCGCGCCGCGCACCGGCATGAGCCGCCTGATCACGGTCCCGATCAGCCGCGCCTCGGCCGAGCAGCGCAAGGGCCGCGCCGGGCGCCTCGGGCCGGGCCTTTGCTATCGGCTGTGGTCCATCGAGGAGGATCGCGGGCGTCCGGCGCAGCGGCCGGCCGAGATTGACGAGGCGGACCTGGCGCCGCTGGCGCTCGAGCTCGCCGCATGGGGTGTGCGTGAGCCGGCGGCGCTGCGACTGCCCACTCAGCCGCCGGCAGGGCCCTTCGCGCAGGCGCGCACTCTACTGCAGGAACTGGGCGCACTGGACGGGGACAGTTTGATCACCGCGCACGGGCGGGCCATGGCCGAGCTGCCGTTGCATCCGCGTCTCGCCCACATGGTGCTGCGGGCGCAGGCGCACGGGATGGCCGGCACGGCGGTTGCGGTTGCGGCGCTGCTCAGCGGGCGCGACCCGGACCGCGATCGCAGCGACGCCGATCTGGCTCGGCGCCTCGATCTGATGCGCTCGGGCTCCGAGGGCGACCGTGTGCGGCGGCAGCTCGGCCGGGCGCTGGGAGGCGTTGCTGGCGTGGCTCGAGCGAACGAGGTCGGCGCGGTTGCAAGCCTCGCATTCCCGGATCGGCTGGCGCAGGCGCGTCTGGGTGGTGTCGGCACGTTCCGCCTCGCCAACGGTCGCGGTGCCAGACTCGATCCGGCCGACCCGCTGGCGCGCGAGGCTTGGCTCGCCGTCGCCGACCTCGAGGACGCCGGTGCCGAGGCGCGCATCCGTCTGGCGGCGGCCCTAGGCTTCGCCGAGCTCGAGGCTCTGCATGGTGACCGGTTCATCGATGAGGCGGAGATCCGCTTCGAGCCGCGCGAAGAGGCCGTGGTAGCGCGTCGCGTGGTTCGATTGGGCGCGCTGGTGATCAAAGAACAGCCATCGTCCGATGCCGATCCAGGGCGGATTGCCGAGGTTCTGGCCGAGGCGGTGCGGGTTCGTGGGCTGGACCGCCTGCCATGGAGCGAGTTGGCGCGTCAGCTGCAGGCACGGGTTGCCCTGCTGCGGCGCGTGGACCCGGATGCATGGCCCGATTTGAGCGATGCGGGGCTGCTGAACAGCTTCGCTGACTGGCTCGGGCCTGAGCTGTTTGGGCTACGACGCCTGAGTGAGGTCGCAGGCCTCGACCTGCACGCGATCCTGCTGCACCGGCTGGATCACCCCCAGCGTCAGGCACTGGATCGGCTGGCGCCGGCGCAGCTCGCCGTGCCGAGCGGACGGCGGCTGGCCGTGGACTACACCGCCGATCCGCCGGTGCTTGCCGTCAAGCTGCAAGAGCTATTTGGAATGGCGGCGACGCCCACCGTCAATGGCGGCCGTACGCTGGTGACGCTGCGGATGCTGTCGCCGGCGCAACGCCCGGTCGCGGTGACTGCCGATCTGGCCGGGTTTTGGCGCACGGGCTATCCGGCGGTGCGCAAGGAGCTGCGCGGCCGCTATCCGAAGCATCCGTGGCCGGAGGACCCGCTCACGGCGCCGGCGTCACATCGGGCGCGCGCAGCGGCCCTACGGTCGGATAGTGGTCGAAACGGAGCAGATTGACCTTGAAGACTGGGTGATCTCGATAGCCGGCTAGCAAGGGAAAACCGTCGCCGGCATAGGCCCGCAGGCCGATGGTGCCGCAATCACCTTGTGGCTGCGGCGCCAGGGCTGTCAGGGCGTCCTGCAGAAGTTCCAGCGAGCGGACCAGCGGCTCGGTGAAGCTGGTCATCCAGGGGCTGGACAGCACCTCACCGCAGATCCGCTCGCCGGCGATCAGCACATGGTAGGTGGTGCCATAGCCGGCGATCAGTGGCCCCTCGCTCCATTGCTCCAACGTGAGCGACCGCGGCGCGCCGCCGACAGGCGCGCGGGCGGGGATCAGGCGCCCGCCGGGCTCCGCCGCGACCTCGCCGCGGTCGAGCTGCAGCAGATAGCCGGAGCCTCCGACCTGGGCCAAGGCGCGATGTGGGTCGGACCCGGTCTCGACATGAATTGGGATGCCGGACAGCTCCGCTTCCAGCAGCATGCCGGCCGTCGCCAGGTGCGGCGCCAGCGCGACGGCGATCGCCGGCACCAACAGGCGCATCCGTCAGGCCCCATTGGTTGCTGCGCCGAATACCCGCTCAAAGATCAGGTCGACATGCTTGAGGTGGTAGTCGAGGTCGAACAGCTTTGCCAAGCTGTCCGCATCGACCACGGCGGTGATCTCCGGGTCCTGGGCCAGCAGCTTGAGCAGCGGCCGACCCTTGCGCCAGGCGCGCATCGCCTGGCGCTGCACCAGCTCGTAGGCGCGTTGGCGCGGCAGACCTGCCTCGGTAAGGGCGAGCATCACCCGCTGCGAGCTGTAGAGTCCGTGTGTCGAGTCGAGATTGCGGCGCATCCGGTCGGCGTCGACCACCAGCCCGTCGACCAAGCGCCCCAGCCGGTGCAGGGCGAAGTCGGTGAGGATGCAGGCGTCGGCCAGCATCACGCGCTCGACCGAGCTGTGCGAAATGTCGCGCTCGTGCCAGAGCGCCACGTTCTCCATGGCTGGAATCACGGCAGCGCGGATCATCCGGGCCAAGCCGGTAAGATTTTCCGACAGCACCGGGTTGCGCTTGTGCGGCATGGCCGAGCTGCCTTTCTGGCCGACCGCGAACGGCTCCTCGGCCTCGCCGACTTCGGTCCGCTGCAAATGGCGGATCTCGGTCGCCAGGCGCTCGATGCTCGAGGCGATCAGGGCCAGCGCTGCGGTGAAGGCCGCGTGCCGGTCGCGCGGGATAACCTGGGTCGAGACCGGCTCGGGCCGCAGGCCGAACCGCTCTGCTACGGCGGCCTCGACCCGCGGGTCGACATTGGCGAAGGTGCCGACGGCCCCGGACATGGCGCAGGTCATGATCTCGTAGCGAGCCTGGACCATGCGGCGCCGGTTGCGGGTGAACTCGGTGAAATAACCGGCGAGCTTGAGCCCGAACGTGACTGGTTCGGCATGGATGCCGTGGCTCCGGCCGATCGTCGGCGTGAGCTTGTGCTCAAAGGCGCGGCGCTCCAGCGCATCCAGCAGCGCGTCGAGGTCGGCCAGGATCAGGTCCGACGCGCGCTCGAGCTGGATCGCCAGCGTCGTGTCGAGCAGATCGGACGAGGTCAAGCCGAGGTGGAGGAACCTCGCCTCCTCGCCGCAGATTTGTTCGACGTGGGTCAAGAAAGCGATCACGTCGTGCCGGGTCGTGGCCTCGATCTCCTCGACCCGGGTGGGGTCGATCAGCTGCTCGCGGCGCGCGGCGACCGTGGTGGACAGGACGCGGATGGGATCCGCCGGGATGGCGCCGATTTCCGCCATGGCCTCGGCGGCGGCGAGTTCAACGTCCAGCCAAATTCCGAGCCGGGTTTCGGGCGCGAAGATGGCCGCCATTTCGGGCCGGCTGTAACGAGGGATCATGCGTTGCTCACGTTGGTCGACGACTGGGGCTTGTCGCGTCTTACCAGTTGGGCGCGGGCCCGGCGAGGGTGCGAGCGGCCGCGGGGGTGTGGTTGCGCTGACCTGGCTTAGCGGCTACCTGAACCCCAGCGCTGGCGTGGCTCCTACGCTCGATGCCGGCGCCCGCAGGAAGAGGTGGTCGGGTGCAGGGTGTTGCGGAACAGGAACAAGGCTGCCCCGTTGACCATGAAGAGTGCCCGGGTCGGCATCGTCGTTGATGCCCGAGACCGGCGCCATCAACCGGGCGCGGCCGGTCGCCGCGCCTCAGCCGGCAGGAATGCCGACCTTGCGTGACGGCCTGCGCCGGGTGCTGCCGTACATCGTCGGCGGCGCCATGTTCGCCGTGGCGGTCTGGGTGCTGCACAGCACGCTGCGGCGCTATGATCTGGCCGACCTGCAGTCCGAGTTGGCCGAGATCAGCAACTACCATCTCGGCCTCGCGTTGCTGTTCACCGCGGCGAGCTTCCTCGCGCTGGTCGGTTACGAGTTCTCCGCCCTGAGCATGATCGGCCGGCGGCTGCCGTTGCATCAGCTGGCATTGGCTTCATTCGTCACGCAGTCGATCGCCCATTCGACCGGCTTCGCCTTCGTGGTCGGCGCGACGCTGCGCTACAATTTTTACGTCGATCGCGGCCTGGGCATTGGCGACGTCGCCAAGGTTCAGATGTTCTTCACCGCGACCTTCACGCTCGGCGTCGCCACACTGGCCGGCGCGGTCGTGATGATCGAGCCGTACCGTTTGGCTGAGGTCACCGGCCTACCGCCCTGGCTCTGGCGCCTCGCGGCCGCCACCGCGCTGGCGCTGGTTATCGCCTATGTCGTCTGGGGTGCCTTCTTCCACCGTCCGATTCGCTGGCGCGGGCACGAGCTGGTCCTGCCCGGCGCCACCGCCACGCTGATACAGATCTTCTTCGGCGTCGCCGATTTGGTGGCGGTGGCCGCCGCTCTCTACGTCCTGCTGCCGTCGGAGCTCGGTCTTGGCTATCTCGACGTGTTGGCCGTGTTCATGGCTTCGATCGTCGTCGGCCTGATGAGCCACGTCCCGGGCAGCCTCGGCGTCTTCGAGTTGGCGGTGGTGCTGCTTTTGCAGCCGAGCGAAGCGTTGACGCTGCCGCTGATCGGCTCGCTGCTGGCGTTCCGCGGCGTGTACTACCTGCTCCCGCTGGTGTGCGGCGTGATCGCCCTGACCTTGAGCCAGGTGCACCGCTGGCGCGCGGTGCTGGCGCAGCTGACCGATCGCCTACGCATCGATCTGGGCGCGAGCGCCCCGCGAGCAGCAGCGGCGCTGGCATTCGTATCTGGTACGGCGTTGCTGCTGGCGGGGCTGATGCAGTCTTCCGGCCGGTGGTCGCTCGGCGGAATCGCTGAATTCTGTCGCGTGCTGGAACTCGGCGGCGGCCTCGCCCTGCTGCTGCTGGCACGCGGTCTCCACCAAGGGCTCGCAGCTGCCTGGCGCTGGGGGCTGGCGCTCATGCTCCTGGCCGTTGCGGCCTCGGTGCTCGCCGGGGCCCCGCTCGTGCTGCCCGGCTACCTCGTGGTCGCGGCGGGGCTGCTGTTCGCCTGCCGGAAGGACTTCGCGCGTCCAGCGGCACCGGCCGGCGCCTGGCCGTCCCCAGTCTGGGCAGTGCTGCTGGCGCTGACACTGGCCTCCGGCTTCTGGCTGATCGCGCGCGGCTGAGCCGTCGCACCCTAACGGCGAGCACCTTCGGCCCGGTCTGAGTCGCGGGACCAGACCGCTCGCGCTGACGCCATAACACCATTACGTCCCTCCGCCAGCCGCCACTCGGCTCGGCGCGTTGCATCCGTTCGCGGCAATCCTTCCTTAACCATTCTCCGCGACAACTGCATGCAGCGAACCAGATTCATCGCCGGAGGGTTGATTAGTCCTAACCCCGGCACAACAAACGAGAAATACTTTGCATAAAATTGTAGGAAAAGGTTATTCTACTTTTGTCTTTAAATAATTGCAATTAATGTCAGAAAATTATACTTGCGTAACGATTGAGGCATGATTAAATGATCTTGTCCTTGAACACCACAGGGCGTCACCTCAACGAAACCTCAGTCAGTCGGTGCAGTGCCCGACTTGGCAAAGCTGGAGTCAATCCGATGGCAGTTGCTTATAGTGAGTTTCGTAACCTCATTGGCCGGATCGACAATGATAACCAGCCTGGCTTCTTTGCAATCAAGTCGAGCTCGCCATCGGTTAAGCCAAAAATCCGGACCGACACGCTTGAGCTAGAGTACGCCAACCTGGCAACACGCCTTGAGCCCGAGACCGGCATGTTGTGGGCGCATTTTCTCCATCGCGATCGGGCCTGCTTCACCGCGGAACTCTTGGCCGATCTGAGCCACTTTCAGGAATGGCTGCGCGACGCGTTCGGTACCTGCGCCCGCGAGGAGATGCCGTTCCGGCATCTGGTCTGGGGCTCGCGTGCGCCGACCGCATGGAATATGGGCGGCAATCTGGCGAGCTTCACCAGCCTGATCCGCGACCAGAACGAGGCCGAGCTACGCTCGTACGCCTACAAATGCGTGGACATTCTCTACGACAACTACCGCGCCCTCGACCTGCCGATCATGACCGTGGCGCTGGTGCAGGGTGATGCGATCGGTGGCGGCTTCGAGGCGATGCTGACCAACGACGTGGTCATCGCCGAGCGCAACGCGAAATTCGGGCTGCCCGAGATCTTGTTCAACCTCTTCCCCGGCATGGGTGCGCACAGCTTTCTGAAGCGGCGCGTCGGCGACCGGCTGGCACGTGTGCTGATCGAGGACGGCAAGAGCCGCAGCGCCGAAGAGATGCGCGAACTGGGTCTGGTCGACGTGGTCTGCGAGCCTGGCGAAGGGGAGGCGGCCTTGCGCCGTTTCGTCGCCGACCGCCGCGGCCGTTTCACCACCGATCTGGCATTGAAGCGGGCGCGCCAGCGCACTGACCTGCTGAACAAGGCGGAGCTGATCGAGATCGTCGACATGTGGGTCGAACTCGCCCTCGACCTGGGCGAGACCGAGCTGCGGCGGATGGACTGCCTGGCCCGGCACCAGGAGCGGCGGCGCGCCCAGGGCTGAGGTTAACGGAGAGTCCTCAACCGCGGCGGTCGGGACCCAGTGCGCGCGACCGCCAATGCAGTTTGAAGTCCGTCAGCGCTAGCGCCGCGCGCCGCGATTCCCGTCGCAGCCGCGTCAGCTCCGCCGTCGACCGCATCATCAAAGCGTGATCGTCGAGCTCGCGCCAACCGAGGCAGACATCGAACAGCGCCAAGGCCCCCAGATGCGCGGCGCTGCTGCGCAGCGCGTGCGCCTGATCGCGGAAAACCCGCGCGTCGCCACGCCCGGCGGCGCTCTCGAGCTCGCCTAGGATCGCCTCCAGGTCGACCAGGAAGTCGTCGATCAGGCCGTCCAGAAAGCCGTCCCCGCGATCTAGCTCCGCCAGGCTCGCGAGCCGGCTGGTGTCGAGCACCGGCCGGCCGTCATCAGCCGTGTCGGCGTCGTCCGACGCAGCGCTAGGCTCGCGCGGTAACGTCGGGTCCGCCAGATTGACCCCGCCGGTCGATGGCGGACTGGTGAGTTCGGCCAGGGTCCGCAGCAGCAGCTGCGTGTCGACCGGCTTGGTGAGATAGGCGGAGAAGCCAACCGCCCGGCAGGCCTCGCGCGTCTGTGGCGTCGCGTCGGCGCTGAGCGCCACGATCGGCGGCAGCTCGTCGACATCGTGGGTGAAGCGAAGCAGCTTGACCGCGTCGATGCCGCCGAGCTCCGGCATGTTGAGATCCATCAGAACGAGATCGTAGCCGGGCTCCTCGAGCGCCTCGACTGCTTCCTGCCCGGTAGCCACGATCGTGGCGCGGTGGCCGGCATGCTCCAAAATCTTGCCGATCACCTTCTGGTTCGTGCGATTATCCTCGGCCACCAGCACGCTGAGGCGGCGTTCCGGCCGATCCAGCACCTTGGCAGGCAGCGCCACGCCCTGACCCAGCGTTGCGGGCGGCCGCCGCAGGGCAGCGCGCAGGCTCGTGAAGAGGGCGGCGTCGCGCGCGTCAGCCGGCAGATCTGCCAAGGTCGTCATTCCGGCGGAATCCCCAGCAATGCCGACACCGATCATGTCGATGGGCTCGACCTGGGCGATCGTGGCGAGCAGCGCCGCGAGCGCCGGCAGGTCGACCGGCGGCATCCTCTGGCTCACTACCACGGCCAGCCTTGCGTCGGCGTGGCGCAGCAGCTCGACCGCCGATTCGGCTGTGGCGACGCAACGGGCCTCGCAGCCGAAGCTCTGCACGCGCTCGGCGAGCGCGGGTGCCGTGTCCCGCCCGCCGATCACCACCACGCGCCCCGCCAGTTGCTCCTGCCGGACATCCGACGATAGCTCGTCGCGTGCCAGCGGCAGCTCGAACCAGAAGGTCGAGCCCTGCTCGATCGTGCTGGTCATCCCGATCGTGCCGCCCATCAGCTCGACCAGCTCGCGGGTGATGTTGAGCCCGAGCCCGCTGCCGCTGATTCCGCGCCGCACGCTATCGTCGCTGCGCGCGAACCGCTCGAACAGATGCGCCTGCGCCTCGGCCGTGATGCCGGCGCCGGTGTCCTCGACCGAGAAGCGCAGCCGCACCTCCGGGCCGTCCTGCGCCACGGGCTCGATCCGCAGCCGCACGTGGCCACGGTCGGTGAATTTGATCGCGTTGCCGACGAGATTGACCAGGACCTGATGCAGTTGCCGCGGGCCGCCGCGCAACCGGTATGGCGTCTCCGGCGCCAGCCGCAGCCGCAGCGACAGCCCCTTGGCGGCGGCGAGCTGCCCCAGCAGCATCCGCAGCCGTGCCAGGCTGTCGTGCAGGTCGAACGGTTCGATCTCGATCGTGAAGCGACGCTCCTCGATCTTGGCGAGATCGAGCACCTGATCGACCAAGCCCAGCAGGCTGGTCGCGGCCGTCCGCACGGTGGCTGTCATGTCGCGCTGGTCGAGATCCAGCCGAGTCGTGCCCAAAAGCTCGCTCATGCCGATGATCGCGTTCAGTGGGGTGCGCAGCTCATGGCTCATTGCGGCAAGGAAGTGACTTTTCGCGCGACTGGCCTCCTCGGCGCGAGCAATGGCGTTGGTGAGCTTGCGCAGCAGGATCGCGAAGTAGATCGGCAGGATCACCAGCGAGGCGACGAGCGCGCCGGCCAGGGCCGGAATGGCGCGCCAAGCCGGGCTCAGCGCCACCACCAGCGCGAACAGCACCAGCGACAGACCGGCGCAGGCCCACAAATAGGGCCGGCCATAGCGGAAACCGTGGCCGAGAATGATCCACAACAACATCGGGTAGAGTGCCGAGGCGGACGGGCCGCCGACCAGCATGACGCTGGTCGGAGCCAGGCTGTCGACCACAATGGCGGCCAGCCGCCGGTGCGGGTTGATCGCCGGCCAGCGGATGATGTGTGCCAGGATCACGACAGCTGCCACCAGATCGACCGCGAAAATTACGCTGACCCAGCGGACGATGAAGTCGTGCTCAGCCGGATCGTGCGGGATCGCCAGTAGGTAAAAATAGATCACGAACGCACAGCCGATCCGGATCAGTGCCTGCTCGTGCTCGGAATCGTCGCGGGCGCGCAGCTGCGCCCAGATGCTTCGTACCTTGGCGGGCAACAGGCTGAAGCCGCTCACCGGCCGTCTCGCCGGCTCAACCGTCGGCCCGGGCGACGGCCAGGCGCGGGGCCGGCAACAGGGGCGTAGCCATGGCTGCGCCGGTCTGCCTCGGCAGCAGCAGTTTCTGCTCCAGGACCTCGGCGCTCACTGGCGGGCTGATCAGATGGCCCTGCACCTCGTCGCAGCCGAAGCCGCGCAGCCGCAGCAGCTGGCCCTCGGTCTCGACGCCCTCGGCGATCACCCGCAGTCCGAGGCTGTGGCCGAGGTTGATGATCGCACGGACGATCACCTCGTCGTTCAGATTGTGCTCGAGGTTCTGGACGAAGGACTGGTCGATCTTGAGCCGCTGCACCGGCAGCCGCTTGATGTAGGACAGAGAGGAGTAGCCCGTTCCGAAATCGTCGATCGAGAGGCTGACGCCCAGCTGGTTCAGGTGGCGCAGGCTCTGGATCGCGGTCTGGCTGTTCTCGATGACCGCATTCTCGGTCAGCTCCAGGTCGAGCGACGCCGCGGTCAGCGAGCTTTCGGCCAGCACCCGCTCGACCAGCAGCTCGATGCCGCGCTCGCGGAACTGCACCGGCGACAAGTTGACCGACATCTGGAGCCCGGTGAAGCCGCGATCCTGCCATGCCCTTTGCTGCCGGCAGGCGCTGCGCAGCACCCAGGCGGTCAGGGGGGCGATCAACCCGATGTCTTCGGCCAGGCCGATGAACTCGCCCGGGCGGACCAGACCACGATAGGGATGGTTCCAGCGCACGAGCGCCTCGACCCCGACCAGCTGGTTGGAGGCGAGATCGAGCTGCGGCTGGTAGTGGACCACGAACTGTTCGCCGGCCAACGCTTGGCGCAGCTCGCGCTCCAGGGTCACCGCGCGGCGGGCAGCCACGTTCATCTCGGCGGCGAAGAAGCGGTAGGCGTCGCGCCCGGCCTTCTTGGCGCGGTACATGGCGAGCTCGGCGTTCTTGAGCAGCGTGTCGACCGCTCGCCCGTCCGCCGGCGCCACCGTGATCCCGACGCTCGCACTGATATGCACCTCACGGGTGCGGATCACGAACGGCAACGCGAATGCCTCGCTCAGGCGCCGCGACAATTCGGCCGCGTCGTCGGGGCGCCGGATGCCGATCTGCAGGATCAGGAACTCATCGCTCTCGGGTCGCGCCAGCAATTCGTTCCCAGTGAGGCGCGCCTTCAGACGGACCGCCACCTCGCTCAGCAACTCGGTCCCGAACTCTTTGCCGAACGCGTCGTTGATCCCCTTGAACCGGTCGAGGTCGAGGTGGAGCACCGCCAGCATCGCGTGCTCGCGCCGGGCTCGCACCAGCTCGTGCTCGCACCGCGTCCGGAAGTAGTCGCCGCTCGGCAGGCCCGTGAGCAGATCCTCCTGCGAAGGTACAGCGGTCGTGGCCTCTGCTGCGCGCAGGTCGGTGACATCCATAGCCACCGTGAGAACTTCCGTGGCCCGGCCTGAGCCGTCGCCGAGCGGTGCCTTGGTCGTCAATAGCCAGCGCGCACCACCGGGGCCGCTGAACGTGTCGTAGAATGGGCTGCCGATCGCGAGCCCGGTCTCCAGCACCTTGTCGTCGCGCACACCGTTCTGGAGTGCATAGTCCTCGCTGTGGCTCTCCTGCACTGGCCGCCCAAGCGCCGTTGCCCGGTCGATCCCCATGATGCTCTCATAGGCGCGGTTCACGACCACCAGTCGCCCGTGCGCGTCGACGACCGACACAGCAGCCGGCATCGCGTCGAGCACCCGCTGGAGCGCGTCCTGCGGTGGCGTGTCGTGCCGGGTATGCAGCGCACGCTCGAGGTCGGCCGCCCGCTCGGTCAGCATGAGTTGCTGGCGGCGCAGCGTCAGCAGGTTACGGGCACGCGCCCGGAACTCGAGATGGTCGACCGGACTGAGCAGGAAGTCGGTGGCACCGGCCTCGAGCGCGCGGTAGCAGAAGTCACGGTCCTGGTAGACGGTAACGACGATGATCGGCACATCCACCAATGCCGGCCGGCTGCGCAGGGCTCGCACAAAGCCGGCGCCGTCCATCTCCGGCATGTTGTAGTCGGTGATGATCAGATCGAGTGGTGGACCGGCGTCGATGGCTGCCAACGCCTCGACCGGATTGGTGTAGGCGTTGACGACCAAACCTTCCTCGACCGACGCGGCCAGCCGGGTCAGGATGTTGCGGTTGGTGACGCGGTCGTCGATGACGGCAATTCTCGCCATCAGGCCTCTCGGTCGAGGGCTCCGTCGCGGCGGGTCCGCAATCGCCAGCCCCTAATGGACGGAGCCTAGGAAACAATCGGCGATGCAGCAAGCTCTAAGCACGCACTGCGGTGGCCGATCTCAACCCTTGATAGAAATGTCGCATGAGATTTGCCGAGCCGACTGTCGCGGTGCCGTGGCCGTGCTAAAGGGAAGGGGGCTGCCCTCGCGAGCAGCCCCCCGGGTCCCATCTCATCAGTCAAGCACGCCGGTCGCCAATGAGGTCGATCACAAGCTCCCGCCGCTCAGCAAGAATTCTACCTTTGGGGTTATATGTCAATAGAAAATCAACTTGTGAGATTATGCTCGGTGATGGCCGCGGTGCTGCGTGTTGCCGCGCCCGGCCTCGACGGCAAGCGATGACCTGTCACGCGACCGTGGGCGCGCGCGCGGTAACGGCCGCGGGCAACGCTCCCCACACGGTTTTGGGCGCGTGCCTGGACCAGCTTGAGCCATTACCGTCGGGCGCCAACCTCGGCATCGTCTATGGCAGCGAGCCGATGGCTCCGATGGCGGATGATATCGTCCGGGCGCTGCGTGCGCGCACGGGCATCGAGCGATGGCTGGGCGCCTGCGGCGCCGGTGTCCTGGGCGGTCCCGGCGGAGCGAGCGAGCGTGGCTTGGCGGTGCTCACGTTGAAACTGCCTCCTGACAGCTGCCGATTCCTGCCCAGTACCGCGCTGCTGCCGACCTCGGTCGGCATTCTGCTGGCTCACGCCGAAATTGGCTCCGCCGAGCCGGCCGCGCTGCTTGCCGGCCTCGCTCGGCATGGTGCGGCGACGGTGGTCGGTGGATTGAGCGCTGCCGGCCGCTGGCCGGTGCAGATTGCCGGAGCGGTGATGGCCGGCGGTATCGCCTGTCTGGGCTTCAGCGCTGACCTGCCCGTGGTCGCCGGTGTCGCCACCGCCGGCTCGCCGTTGGGGCCGTCGCACCGCGTCACGAGCGCCGTGGGCGCCGACATCCTGGCGCTGGATGGTCGCCCAGCGCTGGACGTGATGGCCGAGGAGCTGGGCGATCTGTACCGGCATGCAAGCCGGCGCTTCGCCGAAAAGCTGTGGCTGGCGGAGCGCTCGCTTGGTGCGGGAGGAGTGGAAGGCTATCGGATGCGCCGTGTGGCCGCGGTCGATCCGGCGAGCGGCGCCCTGCGCGTCGAGGGCGGCCGTCCAAGTGCCGAGGTGCGGCTGATGCGGCCGGATCCGGCCGGGTCGTTGGGGCGATTGCGCGAACTCGCCCGCGCACTCAGGGCCAAGCTGAACGGCGGGCCGCCGACTGCCGGCCTATATCTGGCGTCCCGCCATCGCGGCCACGACCTGTTCGGACCGTCCGTGGATGAGGTCGCAATTTTGCGCGAGGAATTGGGCCAGCTGCCGCTGATCGGCCTGGTCACCGACGCCGAGATCTTCGATGGCGTCATTCACGAGGCATCAGGGATCCTGGTCCTGATCGGCTGAGCCTCGGAACGCTGCCAATGGAGCCTCGGCATGGAGCGAACCTATCCCCTCCGCCCGATCGTCGGCGTCGGTGCCGTGATCTGGCGCGGCGACCGGGTGCTGCTGATCCGTCGGGGCAAGCCGCCCCGCGCCGGCCAATGGTCGCTGCCCGGAGGCGCGCAGGAACTGGGCGAGACATTGCGCGAGGCGATCACCCGCGAGGTGCGCGAGGAAACCGGCCTGGAGCTGACCGACCTGCGCCTGCTCACCACGGTCGACCTGATCGAGCATGAGCCGGATGGGCGGGTCCGGTTCCACTACACACTGGTGGATTTCACCGCGGACGCGCCGACTGGCCAACCCGTGGCGGCCGACGATGCGGTCGCGGTGAAGTGGTTCCGCATCGACGAACTGGCGTCGCTTGGACTCTGGGCAGAAACGGTGCGGATCATCGGCGAGGCCGCGGCGCTCCGCGCGCCCGCATGATATTCCGTCGGTCAGTCGTTGGCGATGGCCGAGGGCTCGCCATTGGCGAGCACACGGGCCAGGTTGCACAGAGCATCCTGGTGCTTGCGGCTGCCGATGCTCGCGAAGTTGCGGGCGAGCTCCAGCAACATGCGCTGCTGGGGCATCATCTCCGCCGCCTTCGGCTTGTTGCGCCGCTCGGGATCGACGTCCTCGAAGAAGTAGCTGATATCAACCCCCAGCGCCTGTGAGATCTGGTACAGACGTCCGGCCGAGATCCGATTGATGCCGGTCTCGTACTTGTGGGCCTGCTGGTAGGTCACGCCGATCAGCTCGGCCATCTGCTGCTGGGTCAGCCCGAGCATGATGCGGCGCTGGCGGATACGCAGGCTGACGAAATGGTCGACGTCGAGCGCACGACTGCGCCCGCCACTGCTCCGCCCGACAACTTTGTTGGCTAGCTGGGTCACCGAAACTTCACTCCCGAGCGCCGCTTGATCAGGGACCGCTCGCCCGCTGGGGCGGCGTTCACTTCGATTTGGTTAAAATACTCGGGATCTTTTAAACTTCCAGACAATCTAGAATTTCTCATCAACCGTAAGGGTTCTCCGCTTGGATGGATCGGCTCCCGTCGCCTCGCGCCACGCGTCAGGCCATAAGATACCGACAATGGATCTTGCCGCGCTGACCACCACCATCGGTAGAAGCGGCGCATTGTATGCGGCAAGGTCGAACCTTTCGGGCGCGGCACTGGGCATCAGCCGGCGCAACAGACAGCGGCCGTCGGCGAGTTCGACCAACGTATCGCGGCCGAGCAGCTGGGCGGGTTCCTCGGTCGTCGTCGCGAGCACCAGCGCGATCTGCATCGGGCGAAACACCGGCGCCATGCTATCATCCTGCACTCGGTAGCCGCGGAGCTGCTCGTCGCGCAGGCTGATTAGGTCCAGCCGCCCTTCCGGCTGGGGCTCGAGCAGACCCGCATGGCCCAGCCGGCCGAGCACCGGCAGCGTCGCCTGGGTCGGGCTGCGGCCGAAATACAGATATTCCGGGCTGGTCTCGAGCACGAGCGCCAACTTCTCGACCACGTCGCGCGGCGGCTCGTACTCGTCGCGCTCGTACGGCCCGATCGCGGTCTGATGCCGGCCGACCCGGCGCGCGAGCTCGACCTGACTCATGTCCATGGTCATTCGCAGCGCACGCAACCTGCGGCCGAAGGTCGAGCCCGATGCCACGCGCGTCCTCCTCCCGTAACTGGCAGCCAACGAGCATGGCTCTTAGCACTTCAGACCGATCTAGCGCGAGCAGCTATTATGCTGGAGCCGATCAGCGAGTCGGTTTCAGCTGGAGCACACCTTCCGCCTGATCATGGAATGATTCCGGCCGAGTGGTCATGGGCAGATAGTGCCCATCCTGCCATGCCGAGGTCAGGTCGCGATAGTGGGGCGACAGCGGGTGGCCGGACTGCCCCGTGGCTGCGACCCAGCGCGAGCGGTCTAGGTCGGCCAGATCGTAGATTGCACGATAGCCTGGGCCTAGGACGGCACCGAACGCAATCCCCTCGCGCGTTGTCCCTGGATGGGCGACATTGATCGTGCTGCTGTCGCCGCCGATCGGGACCACGGTGCTGAACCAATCGCGCAGGGCCGGGCTCTGCTCGAACGGCTGGTGTTCCAGCACCGCCGGGTGGGCGTCGCCCCAGCGCCATCGCCGCCAGTCGGGGCCGTGCTCCTGCTCGAGCCCGCTCACCGCCCTGGCGAAGGCCAGGGCTGTTTGCTGCTCGCACGACTCCACGACCGGCGTGGCGATGTCGTCGCACCAGCCCTGGCTGCGCGTGAGCACGCGGCGCAGAAAGTCGGAGCGCACCCCGCGAAAGGCCGGAAATAGCGGGCCCAGTTCGTCGGCGTAGATCGCGGCGGCCAGCTCACGATACCAGGTGGTGAACAGCAGGGGCTCGGGGCGGTCCGGGCTCATCCGCCGGTCCCAGGCCGCAAGCGCCGCGACCAGCTCGGGCCGTGCCTCGCCCAGGGCCGGGCTGGCCAGCAAATAAGGCAGGAACTCGACCGCCAGCGGCGAGGTGATGTCGAGCTGGATCGCGGCGAACCGCTCGGCATCCAAGGCCTGGCCGGCGTTGAGCAGCGCTTCGATCCGGCCCGCG
The DNA here is from genome assembly GCA_963798145.1 of uncultured Alphaproteobacteria bacterium. GTDB lineage: Bacteria > Pseudomonadota > Alphaproteobacteria > Geminicoccales > Geminicoccaceae > Benzoatithermus. Next base: position 65,643 of record CAWCSG010000002.1, on the reverse strand, counting down.
CGGAGCGGCGGGTCCCAGTCCCAGGTGAGCAGATGCGGATAGTCGTCGCCGACTAGACGGTTGTTGGCGTTGACCAGCATGCCCGCAGCTGGTTGGGCTTGGCGCGGCAGCTCGTCGGCGGGGATCGTCCCTATCCAGTCATAGGCACCGGTCCAACCCGGCACTGGCATGCGGCCGTCACCGGCGCGGCGGACGGGCACCAAGCCCGGGCTGATCATGCCGATGTCGCCCGCCCGGCTCGCGAAGGCCATGTTCTGCTGGGCACCCTGGTAGAGCTCGGCGGCCGCCACGAAGGACGGCCAGTCGCGCGCCCGGCCGATCGCGAACCCGGCGTCGAGCGTGGTGTCGGTGCCGCCGAGCTGCGTCCAGGCCAGTGCCACCACGCGGTCGTTTCCGGCAAGATCCGCTGCCGCCGGAACCAGATCGGAAAGGACCGGGCCGTGCCGGGTCGCGCGCACCTGGAGGGTGACCGGCGCCGCGTCGCGCACGATGATGGCCTCGGAGCGGCTCTCGAACGCGGCGCTGCCGTCGGGCGTGAGGTAGCGGCCGGGATCGGCGGGATCGACGCGCTCGACGAACAGATCCTGCGTGTCCGAGCCGGTGTTGGTGAAGCCCCAGGCGATATCCTGGTTATGGCCGAGCACGACGAACGGCAGGCCGGGCAGCGTCGCGCCGATCACGGCGAGGCCCGGCGACGTCAGCTGAGCCAGGTACCATTGTCCGGGCATCTGCAGCCGCAGATGCGGATCGTTGGCAAGCAGCGGCAGCCCGCTCGTGGTCCGCCTGCCATCGACGACCCATACATTGGACCCGATGCCTGGAGGCGGCGGGTCGGGCAACACTCCGGCCAGCTGTTCGAGCGGCAGGCCGGCCAGCGCCGTCATGGTGGTCGGCGCTCCGGGCGGCTGGCCGGGCCACAGATCGTCGAGCTGGGCGGGTGTCAGGCGTTGCGCGAGGCGGGCGCGCAGCAGCTCCTCGCGCCAGTTGCTGGACAGGTCGAGCGCCAGCAACTTCTGGAACAGCAGGCTGTCGACCGGCCGCCATGGCTCCGGGCGGTGGCGAAGGATCAGGAATTCCGGCGGCAGCGCCAGGCCATAACCGGCGATCGCGGCGTTCACGCCGGCGGTGTAGGCCGTGAGCAGGCCGGCCGCCCGCGGCGTCATCTGGCGCAGCGCCGCTTCGGCCGCCCGGGCGAGGCCCAGCGTGCGCAGGTAGCGGTCGGCGGGCAGGGCAGCTTCGCCAAGGACCTCGGCCAGGCGCCCCTGGCCGACCAAGCGGTTGAATTCCATCTGCCAGAGCCGATCCTGGCCGTGCAGGAAGCCCATGGCGAGGTAAGCATCGGCCTCGCTCTGGGCCGTGACATGCGGGATCCCATTCGCATCCCTGACGATCGTGACCGCATGCTCGAGGCCAGGTACCACGACCTCGCCGGCGATCTGCGGCAGCGAGGCACGAGCCAGCCAGACCAGGGTACCGGCGAACAACAAGGCGATCGCCAGCAGCCCGAGGCCGATCCGCGCCGCCCAGCGCCGCATCGTCCGCTACGCGCCTTCGAGCAAGCCCAGATGCATCAGGTCGAGCCTGAGCGCATCGGGCGTGGTGAAGCGGTGGGCATGGAGTCCAAGCCGGGACGCGGCGGCGACGTTCTTCTCCGAATTGTCGATGAACACGCAGCTCGCCGCCGGTGCTGGAATGTCGTCCAGCACGTGGCGATAGATGGCCGGATCAGGCTTGATCAGCCGCAGCTCGCCTGAGACGAAGATCTTCCGAAATCGGTCGAGGAAGGCGTAGTCGGGATCGTGGCGGACCAGCGCGAAGGTCTCGGTCGACCAGTTGGTCAGCGCGTAGAGCGGCACGCCGCGCGCGTCCAGCTGCTCCAGGAGCGTCACCGTGGGTAGGATCGGCCCGGCGACCATCTCCAGCCAGCGCAGGTGGTAGGCTTCGATCCGCGCCCGCTCCGCCGGATGACGAGCGCTCAGTTCGGCCACCGCCTCCGTGAACTGTCGGCCGGCGTCGAGGGACAGATTCCACTCGGGGCTGCAGATCTCGGCCAGGAAGTGCTCCATGGCCGGCTCGTCGCCGGCAAACAGCTCACGGTAGAGGTAGCGCGGATTCCAGTCGATCAGCACGCCGCCAAGATCAAAGATCACGTTGCACGGCCTCTCGCTCACCAGCCGCTCCCTCCGTGGCCGCTCCATCCCGAACGGCAAGCTAGTGGCAGTCCGCGTCGGCCTGAAGTCCCGATCTCCATCGCGATCGGAATGCTTCGGCTGATGCTCGCCCATGGCTGCTTACCTGCGCCGCCGGCGCACATCACTTCGCCGTCGCACAATGCTGCAATGCAATATGAGAGGTAGTGCGATAATGAGGGGCGCCCACTTCCAACGTGGCTGTCCACAGGAGAAAGGACAGGTCGGATCGGGGAGGAGTGGCTGCAGCTGCAGCCTACACCTCCCGGCTCTTCGCGGAAGAATCCGCCGGGGCCGGTCTCTGGAGATCGGGACAATGGATCCGCTCAAGCTGCTCTTGCTCGTCATGGAACCCACGGCCGGAACCGGTGCGGCGCCGGCCGAGGTAGATCGTCACTCAGATCGCAGTGGCCGATCGCTCGCCCACGCTTACGGCGACGCCGTGAAGACGGTCGACGAGCGGTCCAATCGAAGCCGCATGCGGTTCGGTTCCTCCAACTACTCGAACACACATGGCGACAGCACGGGCGAAAGCCACCGCCAGCGCTCGGCCCGTTCGGGCGACCCAACCATCCCCCATTCGAGATGGAGTTGCACGATGAGCACTCTGCATATCCCCCAAGCTCCCGGTATCGCCGGCCGCGGCCTATCGCCCGCTGAAGTCGCCGGCGTTCTTGCCGCTGCCGGACAGGTCGATCGGCTCGCCCGCCGGATCAGCCGGGACACCACCGACGGTGTGCGCGTCCTCCTGGCATCGATCGCCGCCGGCATGGCCACCCGGGACGCCAGCGCGAAGCCGTGACCAGCGGCGGCGCCCGCCGCCTGCTGCTAATCTAAAGGATGAATGCCATGGTGAACCTATTTCTCGCGCTTATTCCGGCGCCATCGCTCGTGTCCGGTGATCATGACGAGGGATTCCTCGGCAAGATCGCGCTGTGGGCGCGCTTGCAGGTCCGTTATCGACGGGCGCTGCATGAGCTCAATCAGCTCGACGATCGCGACCTTGACGATCTCGGACTCGGCCGGGGCGATCTTCCGGATCTGGCGCGCCGGCACGTGTCTGGCGTCAAGCCGTTGCTACGGCCGTCCCGCTAATCGCGCCCAATGACAACCCAGGCAGCGCTTCCTGGGGACGGATACCGGAGCGTCAGTGGCGATTCTAAGGGCTATTGCCGCCAACTCAGTTGTCGCCGCTGATGACCCTGGGCGCAGGATCGGCTAGCGCTCTCGCCCATGAGCGGTACCGCCATCCTGTTCGCCAAGGGCATGCTCCTCGGCCTGTCGATCGCGGCGCCGGTGGGGCCGATGGCGCTGCTGTGCCTGCGCACCACCCTCGCACACGGTTTCCTGCCTGGGCTGCTGGGTGGCCTCGGCGTAGCCGCCGGCGACGTGTTCTATGCCACCCTTGCCGCGTTCGGGCTCCAGGCGGCCGCTGTCTTGCTGACCGGCCAGTCGCTGTGGCTGGGGATCCTGGGCGGGCTCTATCTGGTCTGGTTCGGGGTGACCACGGCGCGGCAGCCTCTGCCGCGCGAGGCTGCGGATGGCGGGCGACGGCGCGGGCTCGCCACGTTCGTCACCACGTTCCTTCTGACCCTGGCCAACCCGCCGACGATCATGATCTTCGCCGCCATGTTCGCGAGCCTGGGCCTGGTCGAGGCGCAGGCCGGGACCGGGACGGCTCTGGCCGTGATCGCCGGCGTGTTCGTCGGCTCGGCGGGTTGGTGGGTGCTGTTCGCCACCGTGGTCAGCCGGATGCGGGACCGGCTGCAGGGCCCGATCTTTGTTTGGATCAACCGGCTGTCCGGCGTCGCGCTCGCCGCGTTCGGGCTGTGGGCGTTGGCGCGGGCGGCGTCGGCCTTCGCGTGACGGCTGCCGTCAGAGCAGTCCGTCCGCGACCATGGCCTCGGCGATCTGGACCGCGTTGAGCGCGGCCCCCTTGCGGAGATTGTCGGACACCACCCAGAGGTTGAGGCCATAACGGACGGTCGGATCCTTGCGGATGCGCGAGACGAACACGCCATACTCGCCGACGCACTCGATCGGCGTGATGTACTCGCCGCGGCCGTCGACCACGACCACCCCTTCGGCGTCGCGGAGCGCCTCGCGCGCCTCGTCCGGGCCGAGGGCGCTCTCGAACTCGACATTGATCGCCTCGGCGTGGCCGACGAACACGGGCACGCGGACACACGTAGCGGTGACGTCGATCTTGGGGTCGAGGATCTTCCTGGTCTCGACCACGATCTTCCACTCTTCCTTGGTCGAGCCGTCCTCCTGGAATACGTCGATCTGCGGGATCACGTTGAACGGGATCGCCTTGGGGAAGAAAGAAGGCGCCTTGCGATCGTTCATGTAGATCGCCTTGGTGTGCTCGAACAGCTCGTCCATCGCCTCCTTGCCGGCGCCACTGACCGATTGGTAGGTGGCGATGACGATGCGCTTGATGCGCGAGATGTCGTGCAGTGGCTTCAGCGCCACGACCATCTGGATCGTCGAGCAGTTCGGGTTGGCGACGATGTTGCGCTTGTGGAAGCCCTTGAGCGCCGCGCGGTTGACCTCGGGGACGACCAAAGGCACGTCGGAATCCATGCGGAACTGCGAGGTGTTGTCGATCACCACGCAGCCGGCGGCGGCGGCCTTGGGCGCGAACTCGGCCGAGACCTTCGCTCCCGGAGAGAACAGGCCGATGTCGAAGCCCCGAAAGTCGAAGCCAGCCAGATCCTGGACCTCGAGCGTGCGCTCGTCGCCGAACGAAACCTGCTTTCCCAGCGAGCGCTCGGACGCCAGCGCCACCACCTCGTCGACCGGGAACTTCCGCTCGGCCAGGATTTGCAGCATCTCGCCGCCGACATTGCCGGTGGCACCCACCACCGCGACCCGATATCCCATGACACACCTGTGCTGCGCTGCCGAACCGCTCAATTAGAGCATGCAGTCCGGCGAGGGAAGGGGCCACGCCGGGCCAGATGCACCGGCCGATCTGCCACTCACCGCGCACCACCGGCCAACCCTTGACAGTTTGGATGTCGATCGCAATCTATTTTGGTTAGATGTTGATCGGCATCTTAACTCTGTCGCGGCTCCAACGGAGCGACGCAAGCACGCTGTGGATCGCTCCAACCGCCTGCCGGCGTTTGGACCAATTGGACGAACGGGGCAGCCAGATGAACGATATGAGCAAATGGCCGGATGCCGATGAACTGACCCGGCAACCCGCTGCGACGCGATCGAGATGGCTTTGGGTGGCTGGCTTCGCACTGGTGGCGCTGATCGCCGGTGCGGCGTCGTTCAAGCTCTGGGAGCGAGCACCCGCGTCGCCGGCACAAGCGGCCGTTCCGCCGGCGCCGGTAACGGTAAGCCGGCCTCTCGCACGCGACGTCGACACCCAGGTCGGTTTGCTGGGCCAATTCTCGGCGGTCGACCGCGTCGAGCTGCGCGCGCAGGTCGGCGGCACGCTGGCCGAGATCCATTTCGTGGACGGCCAGATCGTCAAGCAGGGCGATCTGCTGTTCATGATCGATCCCACCCCCTACGAGATCAGGCTGGCCCAGGCGGACGCCCAGCTCGCGGCAGCGCAGTCGCGCCTCACCCTCGCCAACAGCCAGCTCAGTCGTGCGCGAACGCTCAAGCGCACCGATTTCGGCACGGCCGAGAATGTCGACGAGCGCACGGCGGAGGTCGGCGCGGCACAGGCCGCGATCGATGACGCCAACGCCCAGATCCGCGACGCGCGGTTCGACCTCGAGCACTGCCGGATCGTCGCACCGTTCACGGGCCGCATCGGCGCGCATCAGGTTTCGATCGGCAGCCTGGTCGCCGGCAGCCGCTACGCCAGCAGTCCAACGACCTTGCTGGCAACCATGGTCTCGCTCGATCCGATCCATCTCGACTTCGACATGAGCGAGGCCGACTACCTGACCTTCTCCCGCCAGACGCGCCTCCCTCTCGGGTCCGCTCGCCGACAAGATCGCCATCAGCCTGAGCGACGAGAACCGCTACGCCAGGCAGGGCACGCTCGACTTCGTCGACAACGTGCTCGACCGCTCGAGCGGCACGATCCAGGCCCGCGCCACCGTCGCCAATGCCGACCTGTTCCTGACTCCCGGCGCGTTCGCGCGCATCCGCCTGGCCGTCGCACCACCGGCGCCGGCCCTCATGGTGCCCGACGCCGCAGTCCTGCTCGACCAGTCGCAGCGTATCGTGCTGACCGTCGACGCCGACGGCACCGTCGTGCCGAAGCCGGTCGACACCGGCGACCTGCGCGACGGGCTGCGCATCATCCGCTCCGGCCTCACGCCCGAGGATCGCGTGATCATCGACGGGATCGTGCGGGCGGTCCCTGGCGGCAAGGTGGCGCCGCAGGAAGGTGCGATCGCCTTCAACACCGCCGCCGACGAGCAGGGCTAGGACGGAACGCCGCCATGCGCCTGACGCACTTCTTCATCGACCGGCCGATCTTCGCGACCGTCCTCAGTGTGTTCGTGACCCTGGTCGGGCTCGGCGCGCTCGCCGTCCTGCCGGTCGCACAATACCCGGAGATCGTGCCGCCGACGGTCCAGATCACGACGGTCTATCCGGGCGCCTCGGCCGAGACCGTGGCCCGCACCGTGGCCACGCCGCTCGAGCAGCAGATCAACGGCGTCGAGAGCATGCTCTACATGAGCAGCCAGTCGACCGGCGACGGCAAGCTCACCATCACGGTGACCTTCCGGATCGGCACCGACCTGAACGTCGCCCAGATGCTGACGCAGAACCGCGTCCAGAACGCGCTGTCGCGGCTGCCCGAAGACGTGCAACGGCTGGGCGTGCAGGTCCGCAAATCGACGCCGAACATCCTGTTGGCCGTCCACCTCTACTCGCCGGACAGCTCGCGCGACACGCTCTACATGTCGAACTACGCGACGCTGCATGTGAAGGATGCGCTGGCGCGGCTGCCGGGTGTCGGCGACGTGCAGCTCATGGGCGCTCGCGAATATGCCATGCGGATCTGGCTCGATCCGGACAAGGTAGCGGCCCGGGACATAAGTGCCGGCGAGGTGCTCGCGGCATTGCGGGCGCAGAACCTCCAGGTCTCCGCTGGCATCCTGAATCAGCCACCCGCAGCGTCGGCCGAGGCCTACCAGATCAACGTCCAGACGCTCGGCCGGCTGTCGACGCCCGAGCAGTTCGCCGACATCGTCGTGAAGTCCGACGACCAGGGACGGGTCACCCGCGTCCGCGACATCGGCCGGGTCGAGATCGGCGCCGCGGACTATGGCTCGACCAGCTTCATGGACCGCGGGCCGGGCGTGCCGCTGCTGATCTTCGCGCAACCGGGGGCAAACTCGCTGGCGGTCGAGGAAGAGATCCTTTCGACCATCGCGACGCTGGCGAAGGACTTCCCGCCGGGCCTGGGCTACAAGATCATCTACGACCCCACGATCTTCATCGGCAAATCGGTCGACCAGGTCATCCACACGATCTTCGAGGCGATCCTGCTCGTCGTTATCGTGGTGTTCGTCTTCCTGCAGAGCTGGCGCGCCTCGCTGATCCCGGTGATCGCGATCCCGGTGTCGCTGATCGGCACGTTCGCCATTCTGGCGGCACTCGGGATCTCCTTGAACAATCTGTCCCTGTTCGGCCTCGTGCTCGCGGTGGGCATCGTGGTCGACGATGCGATCGTCGTCGTGGAGAACATCGAGCGCAATCTCGAACGCGGCATGTCGCCGTCGGAGGCCGCGCACAAGACGATGGACGAGGTCGGCGGAGCGCTGATCGCCATTGCGCTGACCTTGTGCGCGGTGTTCGTGCCGTCCGCCTTCCTGTCGGGCATCTCGGGCGAGTTCTTCCGCCAGTTCGCGATCACCATCGCGGCCTCGACGATCATCTCCTGCTTCGTCTCGCTCACGCTGAGCCCGGCGCTCTGCGCGGTGTTGTTCAAGGCGCACGACCCAGACCATGTCGCGCGGCCCAATCTCTTGCGCCGCATCCTGCAGTCGGGCTTCAACCGCTTCAATCGCGGCTTCGACCGGCTTTCCAACGGGTACGGAGCGCTGACGCGCCGCCTCATCCGGGCGACGGTCGTGGTGCTCGTGCTCTATGTCGGCCTCGTGGCCCTCACGGGTGTGCAGTTCGCCCGCACCCCCACCGGGTTCATTCCGGAGCAGGACCAGGGCTATCTGATCACCGTCGTTCAACTGCCGCCTGGCGCCACCCTCGACCGTACCGAAGCTGTGGTCGAGAAGGCGATCGAGATCATCCTGGGCACGCCCGGCATCGAGCATGTCGCACCCTTCGCCGGGCTCGACGCCACCACCTTCACCGTGGCTTCCAATGCCGGCACGATCTTCTCCGGCCTGCCCTCGCTCTACAACCACGACGTCGAGGGCGTGACGGCCGCCTCGGTGCTCGCCGACCTGCGCCAGCGTCTGTCGGTCATCCAGGATGCCTTCGTCCTGACCATCCCGCCGCCACCGGTGCAGGGCCTCGGCAGCGCCGGCGGCTTCAAGATGATGCTCCAGGACCAGGCCGGAATGGGCTCGGACGCGCTCGCCAAAGCGGCGCAGGCCCTGGTCGGCGCCGCCAACCATGATCCTGCGATTGCCGGCGCGTTCACCCTGTTCAGCACCCGCTCGCCATCGGTCTACGCAGACATCGATCGGGTCAAGGCCCAGATGGTCGGCCTGACGCCGACGGACGTGTTCAACGCGCTGCAGGTCTATCTCGGCTCGCAGTATGTGAACGACTTCAATTATCTCGGCCGCACCTTCCAGGTCATCGCCCAGGCCGATGGCCGGTTCCGGCAGACCGCCGCCGACATCTCGCACCTCAAGGCCCGGAACGCGTCGGGCGAGATGGTGCCGATCGGTACGGTGGCCCGGATGCGCGCCGAGACCGCGCCCTATCGCGTGCCGCGCTACAATCTGTTTCCCGCGGCCGAGGTCCAGGGCGTGGCGGCACCTGGTGTCGCGACCGGCAGTGCCTTGCAGCGGATGGAGGAACTCGCCCACGAGATCCTGCCGCGAGGCATCGGTTTCGAGTGGACCGAGCTCGCCTTCCAGCAACAGCAGCACGGCACATCCACCCTGCTGGTGTTCGGCGCCGCAGCACTGTTCGTCTTCCTCGTGCTCGCGGCCCAGTATGAAAGCTGGAAGCTGCCGCTCGCGGTCGTGCTGATCGTGCCGATGTGCCTCCTGGCCGCGGTCAGCGGCCTCAGCCTGCGCGGCATGCCGATCGACGTCCTGGCCCAGATCGGCTTCGTCGTCCTGGTCGGGCTGGCCGCGAAAAATGCGATCCTCATCGTCGAGTTCGCGCGACAGGCCGAGGATGAAGGCGAGACGGCTGCCGAAGCTGCGATACATGCGGCACGGACGCGGTTGCGCCCGATCCTCATGACTTCCTTTTCCTTCATCCTCGGCGTCGCGCCGCTCGTGGTCGCGACCGGTGCGGGGTCGGAGATGCGCCAGTCGCTCGGGACCGCCGTCTTCTTCGGCATGCTGGGTGTGACGGTGTTCGGGCTGCTGTTCACGCCCGTCTTCTACACCGTCGTGCGCCGCCTCGGACGCAGGACCGGCTCGCCCGACCAGGCATCGGCCGCCGTCGGCCAGCCCCGTCCCGCATAGCCGGGCCGCTGCAGCGTTAGCCGAACATGTGCTCGCCGATATCGGGCTCACAGTCGACTGCGACGGTCATCTTGAGATGTTGCACTTGTGATTTGAACGCAGTGGCCGTATACAAATATCAAAAGAAGCTGTTCTTCAGGAGAGGTCAGTGAGAGTTTCCAGGGAGCAAGCTGCCAAGAACCGCGAGCGTGTCATCGAGGTGGCTGGTCGCTTGTTCCGCGAGCACGGCTTCGACGGCGTCGGCATCGATGCCGTGATGGCCGAAGCCGGGCTGACGCATGGCGGCTTCTACAAGAGCTTTGCGTCCAAGGATGATTTGATCGCGGAAGCCTGTCGGATCGCGGCCGAGCGAGCGACCGAGGAGTGGATCGGTCACGCCGCGAGCTCGCCGCAACCGCTTCGGGACCTCGTCACGCGCTATCTGTCTCCCGGCCATTGCGACGACCAAGGCGATGGATGCCTCTTCGCGGCGCTGGCGACCGATGCCGCCCGGCGCAGCGAGCCGGTCCGCGCCGCCTTCGCTGATGCGCTGAAGTCGTTCGCCGCACACGTTGCCGGCATCATGCCCGGCCGATCCGAAGCACATCGACGCGAGGCGGCGCTGGCCGCGATCGCCACCATGATCGGCGCGGTGGCCATGGCGCGCACCGCCGATGGCGACCCGTTCGCCGAAGAGGTCTTGTCCGCAGCCCGTTCGACGATCCTCGGCAAGGCCGACCAGCAGTAGAACGTGCCTGCCGGATCGCGGCAGCATCGACGGTGCACGCTCGACAGGATCAGGCGAGGGACCGGTCAAGTTCCTTCAACACAGCGTCGCCCATGCCCGAGGTTGAAACCTTTACATCGCCAGGGCCGGCGATGTCGGCGGTGCGATGACCCTCCTCGAGCACGCTGCCGATCGCCTTCTCCAGCCGGTCGGCCTCCTCGCCCAAGTCGAACGAGTAGCGCAGGAGCATGGCGAAGCTGAGCAGGCAGGCGATCGGGTTGGCCAGTCCCTGGCCGGCGATGTCGGGGGCCGAGCCATGGACCGGCTCGTACATCGCCTTGCGCCGGCCCTGGCCGTCGGTGGCACCCAGCGAGGCCGAGGGTAGCATGCCGAGCGAGCCGGTGAGCATGGCGGCGCAGTCGGAGAGGATGTCGCCGAACAGATTGTCGGTGACGATGACGTCGAACTGCTTGGGCTGGCGCACCAGCTGCATGGCGCAGTTGTCGGCGTACATGTGCTCGAGCGCGACGTCGGCATAGTCGCGGTCGTGCAATGCCTGCACGGTCTGGCGCCAGAGCACGCCGGTGTGCATCACGTTGGCCTTCTCGACCGACATCACCTTGCCGCGCCGCTTGCGGGCGAGCTCGAAGCCGACCCGCGCGATCCGCTCGATCTCGGGCGTCGTGTAGACCTGGGTGTCGACCGCGCGCTTGCCCCCGCCGGGCAGGTCCTCCACCCCGCGCGGCTCGCCGAAATACACGCCGCCGGTCAGCTCGCGCAGGATCATGATGTCCAGCCCCTCGACCAGCTCGCGCTTGAGCGAGGAGGCGTCGGCCAGGGCCGGAAAGACCATTGCCGGGCGCAGGTTGGCGAACAGGTCGAGCTCCTTGCGCAGCGCCAGCAGGCCGCGCTCGGGCTTCACCGCGAACGGCAGCGCATCGTATTGCGGGCCGCCGACAGCGCCGAACATCACGGTGCCGATCGCCTTGGCCTTCTCCAGCGTCGCCGGCGCCAGCGGCACGCCGTGCACGTCGTAGGCGGCGCCGCCGACCAGATCCTCCTCGACCGCGAACCCGATCTGGCGCCGGGCGAGCCAGCCGATGACGCGACGGACCTCGACCATGACCTCGGCGCCGATGCCGTCGCCGGGCAGGAAAAGGATGTGTCCGACCTGGGCCATGGGGCTGCTCCGGGAGCTCTTAAGGGCATGAGGCTGATGGTGCGGATGGCTCTTAGCCGCCCGGCGCACGGAAGGCAAACCCGGCTCACCATCGACGCGCCCGGCGGATCGTGCTGGCCTTGGGCGCGTCAGACGTCGATGATGGCGACGGCCGGGGATACAAGCTCGGGAGTCGGGTTCGATGGCCAAGTATGGAGATGCGCTACCGCAGCTGGGCAGCACGCTGTGTTTGACCGATGGCGGGATCGAGACCTGCCTGATTTTCCACGAGGGGCAGTCGAGCTGGCCGCTCAGTACGCGTCGCTGCGCCGGCTGCTGCCCGGGCTCTCCGTGCTGGGCGGCTGCTGCGGCACCGACCACCGCCATGTCGAGGCGATCGGCCGGGCTTGCCGGTAGCCGCCCCCCCGCTTACGCCGCCCTGACCCGCTCCGCTCGGGGCGTCTTGCCGAACATCTGCCGGTAGCACGTCGTGAAGTGCGAGGCCGAGACGAAGCCGGTGGCGCAGGCGACGCTCATGATCGGCATGTCGGTCTGGTAGAGCAGATGGCGCGCCCGCTCCAGGCGGGTCTCGAGGTAGTACTGAGCCGGCGTGCGGCCGAGATGGCGGCGGAACAGGCGCTCGAGCTGGCGGCGCGACAGGCCGATATGCTGGGCCAGCGTCTCCTGGCCGAGCGTCTCCTCGATATTCGCCTCCATGATCTCGACCGCGTGGATCAGCTTCGGGTGATGCACGCCGAGCCGCACCCGCAGCGGCATGCGCTGGCGGTCGTGGGGGCCGCGGATGCGGTCGACGATGCACTGCTCGGAGATCTTGGTCGCGAGCTCGTCGCCGTGGGCGAGGGCGATCCGATGCAGCATCAGGTCGAGCGCCGCCGTGCCGCCCGAGCAGGTGAAGCGGTTGCGGTCGATCTCGTACAGGTCCGAGGTGATCGGGATCTCGGGGAAGTCCTCGAGGAAGCCCGGCAGGTTCTCCCAGTGGATCGTGCAGCGGTAGCCGTCGAGCAGGCCGGCGCGGGCGAGCACGTGCGCGCCGGTGCAGAGTGCGCCAACCTCCGCACCGCGGCGGTCCCAGCGGCGCAGCCAGGCGAACACCTCCTTGCTCTGGTAGTGTTCCGAGCCCAGCCCGGCGCAGAGCACGATCGCCGGCACCACGCCGGTCCCACTCGGCTCGTGCGCCGTGATCGCGGCACCGATCTGAATGCCGATGCCGTTGCTCGCCGCCACCGGGCCGCCGTCGCGCGAGACCAGGCGCCAATCGTAAAGTCGCTTGCCCGACAGCCGGTTGGCGATCCGCAACGGCTCGATGGCGCTGGTGAACGCCATCATCGAGAAATCGGGGATCATCAGGAACAGGACGGTCTCGGTTGCGACCTGGGTGGCCGGGGCGAGATGGTCGCTCATGCGCTGATCCATGCGGCACGCGCGGGCCGGCCCAATTGCCTGTCCGCGACATCGTCAGGCTAGCACGCAGCACCGGTCGCCTGCATCCATATTGGCGTCGCCTGGGCGCAAGCGGCAGCCCGGTCGATCGCTATTCCCGTCGTGGCGGCTCGACGGCCGGCTTGGGCTCGTGCGAAATGGCGGTCATGCAGCGCTACTCGATCTTCTCCCTCGCCCGCAACGCGCTCACCGGCCACCGCAACTGGCAGGCGGCGTGGCGCAGCCCCGAGCCCAAGCCGGCCTACGACGTGGTGATCGTCGGCGCTGGCGGGCACGGCCTCGCGACCGCCTACTATCTCGCCAAGCAGCATGGCATCACCAACGTCGCCGTGCTCGAGCGGGGCTGGCTGGGCGGCGGCAATACCGGCCGCAACACCACGATCTGCCGCTCCAACTATCTCTACGACGAGAGCGCGGCATTCTACGACCATGCGCTGAAGCTCTGGGAAGGCCTCAGTCAGGAGCTGAACTACAACGTCATGTTCAGCCCGCGTGGCGTCATGATGCTGGCCCACAACGTCCACGATGTGCAGGTCGCCCAGCGGCACATCCACGCCAACCGGCTCAACGGCGTCGACAATGAGTGGCTGACGCCGGCGCAGGCCAAGGCATTCTGCCCGCCGCTGAACCTCGACCACCTGCGCTATCCGGTGCTGGGTGCTGCCTTGCAGCGGCGCGCCGGCACGGCACGGCACGATGCCGTGGCTTGGGGTTACGCGCGCGGCGCCGACTCGCTCGGAGTCGACATCATCCAGAACTGCGAGGTCACAGGCATCCGCCGCGAGGGCGACCGGGTGGTCGGCGTCGAGACCGGCAAGGGGTTCATCAAGGCGGGCAAGGTCGCGCGTGGTCGCCGCCGGCCACACCAGCGTCGTGATGGCGCTGGCCGGCCTGCGGATGCCGCTGGAGAGCACGGTGCTGCAGGCGCTGGTCTCCGAGCCGGTCAAGCCCGTGTTCCCGTGCGTGGTCATGTCGAACACGATCCACGCCTACATCAGCCAGTCCGACAAGGGCGAGCTGGTGATCGGAGCCGGCTCCGACCAGTACAATTCCTACAGCCAGCGCGGCAGCTTCCAGATCGTCGAGCACACGCTGGAAGCGATCTGCGAGCTGTTCCCGATCTTCTCCCGCATGCGCATGCTGCGCCACTGGGGCGGCATCGTCGACGTCACCACCGACCGCTCGCCGATCGTCGGCAAGACGCCGCTGCAGGGGCTCTACGTCAATTGCGGCTGGGGCACTGGCGGCTTCAAGGCGACGCCGGGCTCCGGCCACGTCTTCGCCTGGACCGTGGCCAAGGACGAGCCGCACGCCATCAACGCGCCGTTCGGGCTCGACCGCTACACCACCGGCCGCCTGGTCGACGAGGCCGCCGCCGCCGCCGTGGCCCACTGAGGAACCGCCGCAATGCTGCTCGTACCTTGTCCCGATTTGCGGCCCGCGGCCGGAGATCGAGTTCCACTGCGGCGGCGAAGCCGGCATCGCGCGGCCTGACCCGGCGACGGCGACCGACGAGGATTGGGCCGACTATCTCTACTACCGCAAGAACCCCAAGGGTCTGCACCACGAGCGCTGGTGCCACCTCCACGGCTGCGGCCGCTGGTTCGATGCGGTGCGCGACACCGTAAGCGACCAGTTCCAGGTGGCCGCGCCGTGAGCGTGCAGCCGTTCCGCCTCGACAACGGGGGCCGGATCGACCGGGCCAGCCCGATGCGGTTCAGCTTCGATGGGCGCAGCTATTTCGGCTATGCCGGCGACACGCTGGCCTCGGCACTGCTCGCGAATGGCGTCCACCTGGTCGGCCGCAGCTTCAAGTACCATCGGCCGCGCGGAATCATGACCGCTGGTGCCGAGGAGCCGAGCGCGCTGATCCAGCTCGAGCGCGGCGGCGGACGCAGCGACCCCAACCTGCGCGCCACCGAGATCGAGCTGTTCGACGGGCTGACGGGCGAAAGCCAGAACCGCTGGCCGTCGCTCGGCTTCGACGTCGGCGCCGCGGCTGACTTCATGTCGCCGATGCTGCCGGCCGGGTTCTACTACAAGACGTTCCTGTGGCCGGCCGCGTGGTGGCGGTCGGTCTATGAGCCGTTCATCCGGCGCGCCGCCGGCCTCGGCCGCTCGCCGACCCGGCCCGACCCCGACCGCTACCTGCACCGTCACGCCCATTGCGACGTGCTGGTGGTCGGCGGCGGGCCGGCCGGGCTGATGGCGGCGCTGGCCGCCGGCCGCACTGGCGCGCGGGTGATCCTGGCCGAGCGCGAGCCCCGAGCTCGGCGGCACGCTGCTGGTCGAGAGCGGCACGCTCGCGGACTTCGACGGCCTCGCCGACGATGACTGGCTGCGCGACACGGTGGCCGAGCTCGAGGCGTTGCCCGAGGTCACCATCCTGCGGCGCACGACCACGTTCGGCTATCTCGACCATAACTATTTGGCGCTGGCAGAGCGCGTCGCCGACCATCTACCGGCCCCATTGCCCAATCAGCCGCGCCAGCGCCTATGGCGGGTGCGGGCGAAGCAGGTGGTGCTGGCGACTGGTGCCATCGAGCGGCCGCTGGTGTTTGGCGGCAACGACCGTCCGGGCGTCATGCTGGCCAGCGCGGGCCGGACCTATCTCAACCGCTACGCCGTCCGCCCGGGCGAGCGCGTGGTCGTGTTCACCAACAATGACAGCGCCTATGCCGCCGCGATCGACCTCTTGCGCGCCGGCATCGCGATTGAGGCGATCGTCGATCTGCGCCACGACACGCCGGGCGAGTTGCCGGGTGTAGCCGAGGCAATGGGTGTACGCATCCGGCGCGGATCGGCCGTGGTCGCCACAGATGGCCGGCGCCGGATCTCGCGCGTTTGGGTTTCCGCTTTGCGCGCCGACGGCACCCCGGTCGACCGTGAGCCCCAGGCCCTGCACTGCGACTGCCTGCTGATGTCCGGTGGCTGGAACCCGACCGTGCATCTGTTCTCGCAGTCGCGCGGCAAGCTGCGCTTCGACGAGCAGCTGACCTCGTTTGTCCCCGACCAGTCGGCACAGCCCGAGCGTTCGGCGGGTGCGGCCGGCGGCAGCCTGTCCCTGGCCGCCTGCTTTGCCGAGGGGTCCAAGGCAGGTCTCGCGGCCGCTCGGGCTGCCGGCTTCAACGGAGCCACGCCGCACAGCCCAAAGGTCCGGGAGCCTGCGGCCGGGCCACTGCTGGCAGCGTGGTCGGTGCCGGCGCGATCGCAGCGCGATCAAGGCGTTCGTCGACTTCCAGAACGACGTGACGGCCAAAGACCTGGGCCTCGCCGTCCACGAGGGCTTCCAGTCGATCGAGCACGTCAAGCGCTTCACCACCACGGGCATGGGCACCGACCAGGGCAAGACCAGCAACGTCAACGCGCTGGCGATCGTGGCTGGCAAGCGCGGCATCACGATCCCGGCCGTGGGCACCACCACCTTCCGGATGCCCTATACGCCGGTCCCATTCGGCGCACTGGCCGGGCCGCACAGCATCGAGCTGTTCGATCCCATCCGCCGCACGCCAAGCCACGCCTGGGCCACGGCGCAGGGCGCGGTGTTCGAGGATGTCGGCAACTGGAAGCGTGCCCGCTACTTCCCGCAAGGCGGCGAGGACATGCATGCCGCCGTGCAGCGCGAGTGCCGCGCGGTGCGGCAGGGGGTCGGCCTGTTCGACGCCAGCACGCTGGGCAAGATCGACCTGCAGGGTCCCGACGCCGCCGAGCTGCTCAATCGCGTCTACACCAATGCCTGGGCCAAGCTCGAGGTCGGCCGCTCGCGCTACGGCCTGATGCTGCGCGACGACGGCATGGTGTTCGACGACGGGGTCACCGCCCGGCTGGGTCCCGGCCACTTCCACATGACCACGACCACCGGCGGCGCGCCGCGCGTGCTGGCCTGGCTGGAGGAGTGGCTGCAGACCGAGTGGCCGGATCTCAGAGTGTACTGCACGTCGGTGACCGAGCAGTGGGCGGCGGTCGCCGTGGTCGGGCCGATGGCGCGCGAGCTGCTGGGTGCCGTCGGCACGGATATCGACCTCGCCAACGATGCGTTCCCGCATCTGGCGTTCAAGGAGGGCACGGTCGCGGGTATCCCGGCGCGCGTGTTCCGGATCAGCTTCTCGGGCGAGATCGCCTACGAGGTCAACGTGCCCTGGGGCTATGGCGCGGCGCTCTGGGAAGCGCTGTGGGCCGCGGGCCAGCCGCTAGGGGTCGTGCCCTACGGCACCGAGAGCATGCACGTGCTGCGTGCCGAGAAGGGCTACATCATCGTCGGACAGGACACGGACGGCACGGTGACGCCCTACGATCTCGGCATGGACTGGATCGTCGGCAAGGCGAAGAAGGACTTCATCGGCAAGCGCGGCCTCGCCCGTGCCGGCATCCGGGCGCCCGGCCGCAAGGAGCTGGTCGGCCTGCTGACCACGGATGCGCGGGAGGTCCTGGAGGAGGGGGCGCAGATCGTGGCCGATGCCGCTGTTGGGCAGCCACCTGTGCCGATGATCGGGCATGTCACGTCCAGCTACATCAGCCCGACGCTCGGCCGCTCGATCGCCATGGCGCTGCTCCAGGGTGGCCACGGGCGGCATGGCGAGACCGTGCACATCCCGATGCCGGGCCGGGTGATTGCCGCGAAAGTGACCAAGCCGGTGTTCTACGACCCCGAGGGAGCGCGGCTGAATGGCTGAGCCCGTGCGCACCAGCCCGCTCGCCGGCTTCGCCGATCCCGCCCGGATTGTCGCCGGCGCCGAGCCGGTCACGCTCTCGGCGCTGCCGTTCACCGGCAAGCTGCTGCTGCGCGGCGGCGAGGAGGTGAGCGGCCGCGCAAAGCAGATTCTCGGATCTGAGTTGCCGGGCACCCTGCGCAGTACCGAGGGCGGCGCGATCCGGGCGCTGTGGCTCGGGCCGGACGAGTGGCTGCTGCTGATGGCGCCCGAGGCGGTCGACGGCACGGCGATGAGGCTGCGCGAGGGGCTTGCCGGTTTGCATCATGCCGTGGTCGTGGTGAGCGACCGCTTCACGGGTATCGGCATCGCCGGCGCTCGCGCCGCCGATGTGCTCAATGCCGGCTGCCCGCTCGACCTGCATCCGCGGGTGTTCGCGGCCGGGATGGCGACACGGACGCTGCTGGGCAAGGCGCCGGTCGTGCTGCACCGGCGGGCACGCGCCGACGGGTTCGAGCTTCACGTCAACGGCTCGTTCGCGCCCTACGCGTGGCAGTTGCTCGAGAACGCGGCCCGCGAGTTCGGTTTCACCGTCGCAGCGTGACGGCGTTGCCGATTCCCGTCCGACGCGCCTATGGTGCGCGCCGATGACCCCAGCATTCAGCGAGCGCGGCGGCGGTTTCGTGAGCGCGATCGACGTCCAGGAAGCTTTCCGGCGCGGCATTCGCGGCGCCGACTACATGACGGACGCGGCAGCATCCACGCTGAACGAGGAGGCGGCCGCGTTCGCTGCGGGTGCCAATGAAGGTGCCCTGCTCGAGCGGGAGCGGCTGGCGGGGCTGCGCGATCCTCGCGCCGCCTACGAGACGGGACGCGCGCTGCGCATGATCGTCCGCCTGTTCGATCAGGCCGGCGCGCCCGAACGGGTGGGGCGGCAATTCATCGACAACCTGGCCGGTGCGGTCGTCGTCGAGCACATGCGGGGCCGGACGCGGCCATGGGGAGCGGCCGACACCGTGGACATGTTCGTCGAGCTGTATGCGCGGATCTTGGGCGATCGGCCCGACGAGCTCGACCGGCTGCGGCGAGCGGTCATGGACCATGCCGTAGCCGACCCTCGCCGCCCGCAGGACGGTGGCCGGCTCGGCGCCATCTTCCGGCGCCGGCGGGCGCAGAACGGCGCCGGCTGAGGTTCGGCTTAGAAGGCGGCCAGCGAGGTCCGCAGATCCTGGGTGCCCGGCACTTCGGGTGCCGCGCGCTGCAGAACGATCTGCGACGCGGTGAGCGGCTGGCCGTAGAAGATCTTATTCCAGTCGTCGCGCGACCCGATGTAGGTCCCGTCGACCGCGAGCCCGCCAAACAGGCCCCGATTGCGTGCGAAGACGTAGACGTCCTCGCCGAACTGCACCGTCGTGCTGGCGCCGACGCCGGCGCCCAGCTGCCCCACCGCGACGCTGGCATCCGCACCCAGCTTGAAGTTGGAGGTCAGCAGCTTCTGCAGGGCACCCGGGTTCATTACCGTGAAGATGGCTTCGGAGGTCTGACCGCCGAACTGGATGCCGAAGCTGCCGCCCCAGAGATCGAAGAACGCGGGCTGGCTCCAGCTGCCCGACTGCGGGTCGCGCGCGAGCAATACGCCCGTGCCGTGCTCGACACCGATGAAGAAGCCGCCCTTGAGCAGGTCGGGCACGATCAGCACGGCGTAGGCGTTCTGGACGTAGACTCGCATCTTCGCGAATTCGGTGTCATTCAGGAAACCCTCGACCACGATCCGCGCCCGGTCGATCACCAGCTGCTCGTCGCTGGCCCTGGCCGTGCCGGACGCCACGGTGAGCGCTGCAACGGCGCAGGCCGAGAAGAGAAGCGAGCGCCGCGCCCGATCGATCATCGTGACCTCATCGCGAGATTCCTGGCCCTGGAACGGCACCGTTCACAGGTGGCGCCAACCTAGTGGCAATCGCCACCCGGTCAAGAACGGCCCGGCGCCGACGCGGGTGCCGATCGCGAGTACGGATCGTCTGTTGCAGCGCAGCATCTTGCCTGCCATCCTTTGCGTACGCGACGCGACGGCGAAGGGAGGCTTGGGGCACCATGCGAGCATCTGGAGCGAAGCAGGCCCGCGCGGCAGCAGCGAGCGAGCCAAGCCCCGGTCTGGCCGAGGCGCCGGGGGCGAGCCCGCTGGCGGCGCCGCCCGCCGGGGATCCGGTTGCCGCGACGATCGCCGGCCTGCAGCAAGCGCTGGAGGCCGTGCGCGGACGCCTCGACCATGATCCCTACGCCAATCCGATCGCCCTACTGTCGCTCGACATGCTCCAGCTCCTGAGCCATGGCGGGCTCGACGATCGCGCGACCGAGGCGCTGATCCAGCGGCTGACGCGCGAGGCGTTCGTCGCCCGCGCCGAGACGGCCCGCCGCTATCTGGGCGAGCTGGATCCGGCCCGCAACGAGGCCTCGATCCGCGCGCAGCTGGCCGGTCTGGCACAGGACGAGCAGGGGCATCGCGTGCCCTTCGCCACCTTCGATCGGCGACTGCAGCGGGTCTATTACGGCTACGTGTTCACCGCGCATCCGACCTTCGGCCGCACCATGGAGCTCCAGATGCGGCTCGCCGCTGCGGCATTCGGCACCCCGGCCGAGACCGGCGGCGCGGCGCTGGATCGCATCGAGACCATGACGCATCGCCCGCCGGCGAAACTCGACCTCGCGGAGGAGCACGCGCAGTCCCTGATGGTGATCCGCGAGGCGCGGTCGGTGGTCCGCCGGGTGTACGAGCTCGCCTTCGAGGTCGCACGTGAGCTCTACCCGGAAGACTGGCGCGAGCTGCGGCCGCGGCTGGTGACCCTAGCGACCTGGGTCGGCTACGACACGGACGGCCGGGCGGACATCGTCTGGACCACGACCTTCGCCAAGCGGCTGATGGTCCAGCTCGACCAATTGCGCCACTATCGGCGACTGGCGACCGCCTGCCTGGAGCGCGCGCGCCACGAGCCGAACGCAGCGCCGCTGCTCGAGCTGCTGGAAGCGCGGCTGGCGCTGGCGATCAAGTCCGCCGAGGACGATCTCGTCGTGCTGGATCATCCTGGGGCCCAGGACGCGGAGTGGCGGATTCGGCTCGCGCGTGTCGCCCGCGAGATGACCAGCAGCCAGGCCACCCGTCTCGCCGATGCGCGGCAGGTCTCGGATCTGGTCGAGCGCGCGCTCGCCGGCGTGCAGGACGACGGGTTGGCGACCCAGCTCTGCATCCTGCGGGCCGAGCTGGCGACGCAGGGCCTGACCGCGGCCGGCACGCATGTGCGGATCAACGCGGTCCAGCTCCACAACGCGATCCGCAAGACCATCGGCATGGATCACGCGCCGGACGACCCGACCCACCGGCTGACCTACGTCAACGCCATCTCGCGGCTGATCGAGGCGGCCGAGCCGCTGACGATCAATTTCGGCTCCGTCACCGAGGAGAAGGCGACCGCGCGGCGGATGTTCATGACCATGACCCAGATGCTCAAGCATCTGGATGGCAGCGAGCCGATCCGCTTCCTGATCGCCGAGTGCGACACGCCGTTCACGCTGCTGACGGCGCTCTACTTCGCCCGCCTGTTCGGCATCGAGGACAGGATCGACATTTCGCCCCTATTCGAGACCCGCACTGCGCTGGAGCGCGGGGCCGAGATCATCGAGGGTGCCCTGGCCGTGCCGGCCTATCGCGACTATCTGCGCAAGCGTGGACGGGTCTGCATCCAGACCGGTTTCTCCGATGCGGGCCGCTACATGGGCCAGCCCGCTGCCTGCGCGCTGATCGAGAAGATTCGCCTCGGCATGGCGCGCGTCATGGCCGATCACGGCCTAGCCGACCTCGAGCTGACCATCTTCGATACCCACGGCGAGAGCATCGGCCGCGGCGCCCATCCCGGCAGCATCAAGGATCGCCTCCGCTACTACGACACGCCGGAAAGCCGCCGCCGCTTCGCCGCCGCCGGCATCCAGTTCCGCCAGGAGAGCAGCTTCCAGGGTGGGGACGGCTATCTCTACTTCCTGGCGCCGGAAAGCGCCCTGGCCGTGACGACCCGGATCCTCGAGCACTGCCTGGGTCCGGTGGAGGAGGTCGACGACCCGTTCTATGTCCAGCAGGACTATGTCGACGAGTTCTTCGCCGCGGTCGAGCAGTTCAACAAACAGGTGATCGACAACCCCTGCTACGCCTCGCTGCTCGGCGCCTACGGCGTCAACATGCTCTATCCCGCAGGCTCGCGCGCGATGCGGCGCCAGTATGACGGCGGCGGCGCCCGCCTGTCGATCGAGCACCCGTCGCAGCTGCGTGCGATCCCCCACAACAGCATTCTCCAGCAGCTTGGGATGCTGGCCAACACCATTGGCGGAGTCGGCGAGGCGGTGGCCAAGGATCCCGACCGGTTCCTGCGCCTCTACCGTGAGAGCCCGCGCTTTCGTCGTCTGATCACCATGGTCGAGCACGCCTTCAAGTTCACCGATCTCGAGGTGATGAAGGCTTATGTCGACCTGTTCGACCCCGAGCCTTGGCTGCGCCGCGCGGCGGCCGCGGTCGAGCAGGATGAACAGGAGGAACTGCGCACGGTCGCGGACTATCTGGAGCGGATCGATCTCCACGATCGGCTGGCGCGCATGCACCGCGTCTTCCACCGCGACTATATGGATCTCGCCCGCGCCTTGCGCGAGCATCGGCGCATGGCGCGCGATGCGGGCGAGCAACCGATCGCCGTCGACGCAACGACCCGCGACAACCTGCATATGCTGCACGCGCTGCGCCTGGCCCTGATCCAGCGGCTGATGCTGCTGGCGGTACGCGTGCCCGATTTTTCGGACCGCCACGCAACCACGCATGACAGTTTGATCATCCGGCTGATGCACCTCGAGGTCGAGCCGGCGCTGGAGCTGCTGGCTTTGATCTTCCCGGTGACCGAGGAGGATCAGCCGGAACTGGATTTCGGCGAGACCGCGACCTATCGCAGCGCCGGTGGTCAGTCCTACCTGACCGAGCACCAGACCATCTTCCGTCCGATCGCGCGCGACTTCGAGTTGCTGCGCCGGATCAGCAGCGGCGTCATCTACCACGTGGGGGCGGTGGGCTGAGGCCCGCGCGCCGCGTCAGCCGCTCGGTGCGAGGGTCGGCGCGCTGACCTTGGTCTCGCCGAACAGGCATTTGTAGTCGATGAGGCAGTACGCGTACTCGACATCGGCCTGGACCGGCTTGCCGTCCTCGCCGGCAAACGGGACTCGGATCGTGGGCGGCGCGGCGAAATAGTCTCGCCCCGCTTCGACCGCGCTTACCGCGGAGTTGGCCCACGCCACGCCGGTTCGGGCCACCGGCGTCACCGTCATGCCCGGGTCCGCCACCAGCTTGACCTGCCCCTTCGGCACCAGCGTGACCACCAGCTCCGGCTGTGCGCCATTGCGCTCGATCCAGCTGACCACGTCGACCGACCCCTCCGGCGCCTTGGCCGGCGCGATCTGCCCGAGCAGCGCCGCCAGGGGCTCGGCAGCCATGGCCGCACCGGTCGGAAGCACGGCCAGGGCCAGAGCAACGGTACGGATGCGATGCCGCATGGGATGCCCGGTCAGAGAATTTTCTGGCCGGTCTTCTCCCAGTCTTTGAGGAAGCTGGCCAGTCCCTTGTCCGTGAGCGGGTGCAATGCGAGATCGCGCAGCACCTTGGGCGGCAACGTCACGACATGGGCACCGAGGCGGGCGGCCTCGATCACATGGTTGATGGTCCGCGCGGAGGCGACCAGCACCTCGGTCTTCAGGGTCTCAGGATAGTTGCGGTAGATCTCGACGATGTCCGAGATCAGCTGCATCCCTTCCTGGCCGATGTCGTCGAGCCGGCCGACGAAGGGCGAGATGAAGGTGGCTCCAGCCTTGGCGGCAAGCAGCGCCTGCCCGGCCTGGAAACACAAGGTGACGTTGATCTGCGTGCCCTCGTTGGCGAGCGCACGGCAGGTCTTCAGGCCGTCCCAGGTGAGCGGCACCTTTACGCACACATTGGGAGCGATTCGTGCCAGCTTGCGGCCCTCGGCCAGCATGCCCGCATGGTCAACCGCGGTAACCTCGGCGCTGACCGGCCCGGGGACGATCTCGCAAATCTCACGCACGACCTCGATGAAGTCGCGGCCCGACTTTGCGATCAGGGAGGGGTTGGTGGTGACACCATCTACGAACCCGCTGGCCGCGAGGTCGGCGATCTCGGCAACGTCGGCCGTGTCGATGAAGAACTTCATGGGCGCCCTCGCTTACTTTGGGCGAGCAATCTAAACCCGCGCTCAAGCGGTGGGAAGCGGCGTTGCGGATCGGCCGCCTAATTGGCGTAGGTAGGCCGTGGCTGATAACGACCGTTCTCGAGTTCGTTGAACAGCTGCGCGATCTGCGGATGCCCGACCGGCCCGCCCTTCGCGTCCGCCAGCAGGTTCTGCTCGGAAACGTAGGCCACGTAATAGCTTTCCGCGTTCTCCGCCAACAGGTGATAGAACGGTTGATCCCTTGCCGGCCGGACCTCGGCCGGAATCGCCTCGTACCATTCCTCGCTGTTGCTGAACACGGGATCGACGTCGAAGATCACGCCGCGGAACGGGAACACGCGGTGCTTGACCACCTGCCCGATAGTGAATTTCGCCAGTTTCCGATCCATGGTCTGCCCCGCTAACCTGCGCCTGCCTGCACAGGCGCCTGCCGACACACGGCGGATCCGGTGGCGGGACCCGCCTCCGACTACATATGGGGGTGCCGGGCGCGATTCCTCAAGTTACAACCGCATTCGAGGCACCTTTGACGGCACATGTGTGATGAGTGCACCTACTTCCTCACGCTTGCCGCAGGTTGGTGATCAGGCTCGAAGTGTCGAGGCGCCCGCCGCCGCGCTGCTGCACCAGCCGATAGAACTGGTCGACCAGTGCCGTGACCGGCAGCGCGGCGCCATTGCGTCGGCCCTCGGCGAGCGCGATCGAGAGGTCCTTGCGCATCCAGTCGACGGCGAACCCGAAGTCGAACTTGCCGGCGGCCATGGTGGGCCAGCGATTGTCCATCTGCCAGGACTGGGCGGCGCCCTTGGAGATAGTGGCCAGGACCTGATCCGGGTCGAGACCGGCGCGGGCGGCGAAATCGATGCCCTCGGCCAGTGCCTGCAGCAGTCCACCAATGCAGATCTGGTTGACCATCTTGGTGAGCTGCCCGGCGCCGGCCGGACCCATCAGGGTGACTGCCCGCCCATAGGCGCGCAGCACCGGCTCGGCCCGGGAGAATGGGTCCGGATCGCCGCCGCACATGATGGTGAGCGTCCCGTTCTCGGCGCCAGCCTGCCCGCCCGAGACCGGGCCGTCGATGAAGTGCGCGCCCTGCTGCCGGCAGGCAGCGAACAGCTCCCGCGCGACATCGGCTGACGCGGTGGTGTGATCGACCAGGATTGCGTCTTTGGCCAGACCGGCCAGAACGCCGTCGGCGCCGTAGACCACCGAGCGCAGATCGTCGTCATTGCCGACGCAGATCGCGATGATTTCGGCGGCCGCCGCTGCCTCGCGTGGCGTCGACGCCACGGCGCCGCCAAAACGGTCCGACCATTGCTCGGCCTTGGCTATAGTCCGGTTATAGACCGTCACCTCATGGTTCTTGGACTTGAGGTGTCCCGCCATCGGAAAGCCCATCACCCCGAGGCCGATGAATGCCGTACTCGCCATGCTGTTGCTCCTAAGCTGCGGGCGGCCGGACGCTAGTCGTTCGACTCCAGGCCAGCAAGGCCAGGGGGTGGCGTTGCCAACCGGCGACGCCCGCGCGATAACCCGCCCGCGTCTGTTCCTGTGAGACCTGCCCCGATGAGCCGAGCCCCGACCCGCGAGCCGATCCTGCGCCAGGACTACCGCCCGCCGGCCTTTCTGACGCCGGAGATCGAGCTCGACTTCGTGCTCGAGGCCGAAGCCACGCTGGTCACCGCCCGGCAGCGGATGGTTCGCAATTCCGCCGCCGCCGGAGACGAGGACCTGGTGCTGCGTGGCGAGGCTCAAGAGCTGTTGGCACTGGCCGTCGACGGCGTGCCGGTGCCCGGCGCCCGCTACCGGATCGCGGACGACCGGCTGACTTTGACTGAGCTGCCGGATGCCTTCACGCTCGAGGTCACCAGCCGCATCGACCCCCAGGCCAACACCAGCCTGATGGGGCTCTATCTCAGCAACGGCGTGTTCTGCACCCAATGCGAGCCCGAGGGCTTCCGGCGAATCGTCTGGTCCCAGGACCGGCCCGACGTGATGTCGACCTACCGGGTGCGGATCGAGGCCGATCACGCGGCGTACCCGGCCTTGCTCTCCAACGGCAATCTGTTGGAATCCGGCGACTTGCCTGGCGGACGGCACTGGGCCTTGTGGGAGGATCCGTTCCGCAAGCCCAGCTACCTGTTCGCGCTCGTGGCCGGCAACCTCGGCTGCCTGGAGGGCGAGCACGTCACGGGGTCCGGGCGGACCGTGCAGCTGCGGATCTATTCCGAGCACGCGAACATCGATCAGTGCCACCATGCCATGGCCTCGCTGAAGAAATCCATGGCGTGGGACGAGGAGCGCTATGGGCTGGAGTATGATCTCGACTTGTTCCAGATCGTGGCCGTCAACGATTTCAATTTTGGGGCCATGGAGAACAAGGGTCTCAACATCTTCAACACGTCGGCGACCCTCGCCAACCGCGAGACGGCGACCGATGCGGACTTCGTCAACATCGAGCGGATCATCGCGCACGAATATTTCCACAACTGGACCGGCGACCGGGTCACCTGCCGCGACTGGTTCCAGCTGACCTTGAAGGAAGGTCTCACCGTCTTTCGTGACCAGCAGTTCACCGCCGACATGCACTCCGCCGGCGTCAAGCGGATCGGCGACGTCGCGTCGTTGCGCGACGGGCAGTTTGCCGAGGATGCCGGGCCGCTGGCCCATCCGATCCGCCCGGACCGCTACATCGAGATCAACAATTTCTACACCGGCACGATCTACCAGAAGGGTGCCGAGGTCATTCGCATGCTCCACACGCTGATCGGCGAGGAGAGCTTCCAGGCCGGGATGCGACTCTACTTCGAGCGCCACGACGGCACCGCCGTCACCTGCGATGACTTCGTGCGGGCCATGGCCGACGCTTCCGGCCGCGATCTCGGCCAGTTCGTGCGCTGGTATGAACAGGCCGGCACGCCCGAGCTGAAGGTCACGCGCAGCTACGACCCGTCCCGGCAGGCGCTGACGCTCGAGGTCAGCCAGAGCACGCCGGCGACACCGGGCCAGCCCGAGAAGCTGCCGTTTCATCTGCCGCTCCGCCTCGGTCTCGTCGGCGCCGACGGCACGGCGCAGCCGCTGCAGCTGGAAGGCGAGAATGAGCCCCAGGGCACCGACCGGGTGCTGGAGCTGACCGAGGCGTCGCACAGCTTCACCTTTCTGGGGCTCGACGCCGAGCCGGTCCCGTCGCTGCTGCGCGGCTTCTCGGCCCCGGTGAAGCTCGATGCCGGCTATGACGATGACGAGCTCGCGCATCTGATGGCCCATGACAGCGACGCGTTCACGCGCTGGGATGCCGGCCAACGGCTGGCGGGCAACGTGCTGCTGACGCTGGCCGGTGACCATGCCGCGGGCCGTCCTGCCGGAGCCCTCGACGCGAGGCTGGTCGCGGCCTTCGCCGCCAGCCTGGACCGCGCGCCCGAAGACCCGGCCTTTGCCGCCCGGGCGCTGTCGCTGCCGAGCAGCGGCTATCTCGGCCAGCAGATGGCGGTGATCGACGTCGAGGGTCTGCGCCACGCGCAGGACCGTACCCGGCGCGAGCTTGGCACCTCGCTGCGGGAGCGCTGGTTCGCGGCATACCGCGCGCACAGCGACGAAGGGCCGTTCTCGCTCGCGACCGCGGCGATGGGCCGGCGATCGTTGAAGAACCTGGCCCTGGCCTATCTTGGCCATTCCGGTGACGCGGACGGTCGGAAGCTGGCGCAGGCGCAGTACGCGCACGCCGACAACATGACCGACAGCCTCGCGGCGCTGCGCGTGCTCGCCGAGACCGACTTGCCCGACCGCGCTGCGGCCCTGGCCAGCTTCTACGAGCGCTGGCAGCACGAGCCGCTGGTGGTGAACAAGTGGTTCGCGCTCCAGGCGATGATCGAGGACGATGCCGCGGTCGAGCGCGTCGAGGGCCTGCTGGCGCATCCGGCCTTCACCTGGACCAATCCCAACCGGGTCCGGGCGGTGCTGGGGGTGTTCGCGGCGGCGAACCTGCAGGGCTTCCACCGTCGCGACGGCGCCGGCTACCGTCTGCTGGCCGACAAGGTACTGGCGCTGGACGGGCGCAACCCGCAGGTCGCCGCCCGGATGCTGGGCGCGCTCGGCCGCTGGCGGCGCTTCGACCAGGGCCGGCAGGTGCTGATGCGCGGCGAGCTGGAGCGCGTCGTGGCGGTTGCCGGGCTGTCGCGCGATGCCTACGAGATCGCAAGCAAGAGCCTGGCATAGTCGGGGCAGGGAGAGGGCGGCATGAAGGATATCGGGCATCTCATCGGCGGGCGTCACAGCCCGGGTGTCAGCGGCCAATTCGCGCCGGTGTTCGATCCGGCCCTGGGCGAGCAGACCGGCCGCGTGGCCCTGGGTGGCGCCGCCGAGGTCGATGCCGCGGTGCAGGCGGCCCTGCAGGCCCAGCCGGAGTGGGCGGCGACGCCGCTGCTGCGGCGCATGCGGGTGATGTTCAAGCTCAAGGAGCTGCTCGAGCGCGACCTCGACCGCCTGGCGGGCCTGATCACCGCCGAGCATGGCAAGACGCTGGAGGACGCCAGGGGCTCGCTGACGCGCGGGATCGAGGTGGTCGAGTTCGCCTGCGGCCTGCCGCAGCTGATGAAGGGCGAGTTCAGCCACCAGGTCGGCGCCGGCGTCGATCTGCTCTCGGTCCGGCATCCGGTCGGTGTGTGCGCCGGCATCACGCCGTTCAACTTCCCGGCCATGGTGCCGCTGTGGATGATCCCGGTGGCGATCGCCTGCGGCAACGCCTTCATCCTCAAGCCGTCCGAGCGTGACCCGTCCTGCCCGCTGGCGATGGCCGAGCTGATGCTGGAGGCGGGCGTGCCGGCCGGCATCATCGGCGTGGTCAATGGCGGCAAGGCCGCGGTCGACGCGATCCTGGCCCATCCCGGCATCGCGGCGGTGAGCTTCGTCGGCTCCACGCCGGTGGCCGAGTACATCTACAAGACCGGCACGGCGGCCGGGAAGCGCGTGCAGGCGCTGGGCGGGGCCAAGAACCATCTGGTGGTGATGCCCGACGCCGACCTCGACATGACGGTCGACGCGCTGATGGGCGCCGGCTACGGCTCGGCCGGCGAGCGCTGCATGGCGGTCTCGGTGGCGGTGCCGGTCGGCGAGAAGACCGCCGACGCGCTGATCGAGCGGCTCGCACCACGCGTGCGCCAGCTCAAGATCGGTCCCGGCACCGAGCCCGGCGTCGAGATGGGCCCGCTGGTCACGGCCGAGCATCTGGCCAAGGTCAGAGGCTACGTCGACCAGGGGGTCAAGGAAGGTGCCGACCTCGTCGTCGACGGGCGCGACTTCAGGATGCAGGGCTACGAGAACGGCTACTTCCTGGGCGGCTGCCTGTTCGACCGGGTGACCACCGACATGCGGATCTACCAGGAGGAGATCTTCGGCCCGGTGCTGTCGGTGGCGCGCGCCGGGTCGTTCGACGAGGCGGTGGCCATGGTCAACGCGCACGAGTACGGCAACGGCACCGCCATCTTCACCCGCGACGGCGACGCGGCCCGGACCTTCGTCAACGCGGTGAACATCGGCATGGTCGGCGTCAACATCCCGATCCCGGTGCCGCTGGCGTTCCACAGCTTCGGCGGCTGGAAGCGCTCGCTGTTCGGCGACCACCACACCCACGGCATGGAAGGCGTGCGCTTCTGCACCCGGCTCAAGGCCGTGACCTCCCGCTGGCCGACCGGCATCCGCGCCGGGGCCGACTTCAGCATCCCGACCATGGGCTGACCCTCGCCCGACCGCTCCCGGAGCCTGCCTGCCTGATGACCGCACCCCTGCCGATCTTCGATGGCCACAACGACACGCTGCTGCGGCTGTGGCGCCGCGAGCTGCCGACCTCGGCGTTCTTCGAGCACGGCGAGGAGGGCCATCTCGATCTGCCGCGGGCGCGGGCCGGGGGCTTCGCCGGCGGTCTGTTCGCCTGCTTCGTGCCGTCCGAGACCCCCGACGCCGACCTGCCGGCGCCGGAGCGCGGCGGCTATGCGCTGCCGTTTCCGGGCACGCCCAGCCGCGATCGCGCGCTCTCGGTGGTGGTGGCGCTGGCGGCGAGGCTGGAGCGGGTGGCGCGCGCAGTCGGACGGGGCCGTCGCCCTGTGCCGCACCGGCGCCGAGCTGCGCGCGGCCCTCGCGGCCGGCAATCTGGCGGCCGTGCTGCATATCGAGGGTGCCGAGGCGATCGACCCCGAGCTCGAGGCGCTGGACGTGCTGTATGCCGCCGGCCTGCGCTCGCTGGGGCCGGTCTGGAGCCGGCCCAACGTGTTCGGCCACGGCGTGCCGTTCCGATTTCCCAGCCCGCCCGACATCGGCCCCGGCCTCAGCGAGGCCGGCAAGGCGCTGGTCAAGGGCTGCAACGAGCGGCGCATCATGCTCGACCTCAGCCACCTCAACGAGGCGGGCTTCTGGGACGTGGCGGCGCTCAGCACCGCACCCCTGGTCGCGACCCACTCCAACGCGCACGCGCTGTGCCCGTGCTCGCGCAACCTGACCGACAAGCAGCTGGCCGCGATCCGGGAGACCGGCGGGGTCGTGGGGCTGAACCTTGCCGTCAGCTTCCTGCGCGCGGACGGCCGCAACGACGCCGACACGCCGGTCGAGACGCTGGTGGCCCATGTCGACCACCTGGTCGAGCGCCTGGGCATCGACGGCGTGGCGCTGGGCACCGACTTCGACGGCTGCACCGTGCCGGCCTGCATCAAGGACGCCGCCGGGCTGCCGGTGCTGATCGAGGCGCTGCGGGCGCGGGGCTACGACGAGGCGGCTTTGCGCAAGTTCGCGCACGAGAACTGGCTCGGCGTGCTGGAGCGGACCTGGGGCGAATAGGCGTCAGCCGGCCTCGAGGGCCGGCGGGTCCTCGTGCGGGGGCGGGTCCTCGTCCGCGAACATCCAGCTGACCAGGGACGCGATCAGCAGCGCCGCCACGATCGCCACCATCATGTGCCGGGTGCGCATGGGCCGTTCTCTCCTCCAGGGCGGGCGGATGTGAGCGCAGGGCCGGCCGCCGGTCAAGCGGCGTGGCGGCGTTGCGGGTGCGGTGCCGCTGCGGTAATCAAAGCGGCGCCGCGGCCGCCGGCGGCAGCAGAAGGAAGATCGCCATGCGCAGCACGCCGACCGCCCCCTTGGGCCCGATCAACGCTCTCCATGACGGGCTCAGGACCACCTCGCGCACGCTGCTGATCGCCGGCATCGCGCTGATCGTGCTGGGCACGATCGCGATCATCCTGCCCGAGGTCGCGAGCCTCGTGGTGGTCACCTTCGTCGGCTGGATGCTGATCCTCACCGGCGTCGCCGAGCTTTACCTCGCGTTTCAGGTGCATGGGGGCTGGAAGATCGCCGGTGCCTTGCTGACCGGCGCGCTCTCCTTGTTCGCCGGCATCTACCTGCTGGCCTTCCCGCTCGCCGGCGTGGTGACCCTGACCCTGTTCATGGCCGCCTACTTCCTCGCCACCGGCGTGATCAAGGCGATCGCCGCCTTCCAGCTGCGCCCGGTGCCGGGCTGGGGCTGGGCGCTGTTCAGCGCCGCCTCCTCGATCGTCCTGGGCCTCGTGGTCTTCTCCGACTGGCCGGGCACGGCCGCCTGGGCGCTGGGCCTGATCGTCGGCATCGACCTGCTGTTCTTCGGCTGGGCGCTGCTCGGCCTGCGCTCGGCCGTGCACAAATAGCGGCATCGCCGGACCGTTGGCTGCGTGACGGGACCGCGACCAGTCCAGGCCGGCCAAGGGGTCGGTGAATTCGTTCGTGCTTTTTTGCGGTGTTGGCGCGGCCTGGAGCTGCCGCGATAATTCGTTCGTGTCGTTTGCGCGCTCGGGTTCGGGCGTGCTCGCGCGCGCCGTCAGGATCAGGCCGGTCTGCTTCGCCTTCCTGTGCTCGAGGAAGGCGCGCTGGGCGCGGCGGGTGCCGGTGCCGGCGGCGGTCGAGTAGCGGATGGACGTGGTGAGCGAGGCCCTGTGCGCTGGAACCTGGAGGTCGCCGCCGTGCGAGCGGCCGGGGTGGCGCGGCGGGATGTCGGTCAGCACCTCGGCCTCGAAGCGGTCGGCGCGGATCTCCTTCCACATCGCGGCGGCGATGGCCGTGACCAGCTTCTCCTCGGTGGCGTCGACCGGGCGGTAGCCGTCCGTCAGGTCGTGGACGTGCTGGCGCCATTCCTCGGGGTCTTCCTCCGGCAGCAGGCAGAACTCGCGGGCGCGCAGGCCGTGCTTGACGGCGTTCATGGCGGAGCGGGCCTTGCCCTCCGGCGTGTTGGGGCCGCGCTTCTTTGGGGCGGAGAGGGTCGCGGTTTCGGGCATGTGGGTGTGTCCGGTAGGAGAGCTGCTGCGAGTAACGGTAGCATGAAGAGGAATATTATCCAACCCACAGTTAACGGTGCGTTCGAGAAATTGAGGCAGATTGTGGGAGCCTGGAGCAGGTGCGGCGCCCCTGCGAGGGTGGGGGCAGTGCTTGGCCGGCCGTAGTCGATGTCGGTTGCGGCCTGGCTGAGGCGGCACTGCCCCGTGATCGCCAGCCCAGCCAAGGCCGAGCGGGCGGCGATCCACAGTGGCGAACCGGCATCTCCAATCAATGCCAGATCGGGCGCGGCTGCGCGCCAAAGGGCGGACGCCGGCGGTGGTCCGGATGGCACGGCGGATCACCCATAGCATAATCTCGACCAATATGTGAACAATAATCGCAAGCAAACACTCCAACAGAGACCGCGGCCGGCCTTAAAGATGAGCTGGCCCAGAACACCGGCGCTGTCCTACGTGTGATCCTAAATTCACCCGCGCGCATCAAGGTCTATTCTACGCCGTCGCCTGTACCGCATGCTGCCGAAATGTCAGGTAGAATATTGGGTAATGATTAACTGCGCGGCCCCCAGATCCAAGACAACAGCCCGCTTGAGTTCGTTCGAGCCGGATCTGACGCTGATTTTGTCTTGAGCAGACTGGTCGACCAAGTCAAATGTTATTTGTCGTCGAAGACGATGAACTGATTCGGACCGTTCCTCTCGCCCGATTTGCCGTTCGAGACGATGAAGGCCGCGCGGCCATTGAAGTTCGGGATCGCAGCTACCTGGTCGCCGGCGCCATCGCTAATTTGCGGGATCGTCAAGGTGCGGTAGTTCTTGCCGCTACCGTCATTGATCAGCATCGTGTCAGGTTCTTGAGCCTTGCTCGCAGGCGGGAGAGTTCCGTCATGATTCTTTTCCAGGCCCTCGCAAACATAAACGTCGAGGAAGCCGTCCTGGTTGATGTCGCCGGTTGCAACGTCCATGCCGCGGGTCAGGCCGTAGGTATAGTCGGGTGTGGACGGCATTCCCGTAGCGCTTTGAATGTAGATCCTGAGCTTGTCTGTGGCGGTAATGATGAGGTCGTTCAAGCCGTCATTGTTCAAGTCGGCCATTTCCACATCCGTCGAGGCGACGTTCTTCCAGCCAGTGCTCGCGGTGACGTCCATGAAGGTGCCGTTATCGTTCCGGTAGGTCACCGTCCGGATCGCGTCACCGTCCCCGCCGTAGCAATAAATCAGGTCGGTCCAAGTGTCGTTGTCGATGTCTCCTGCCTCAAGGCACTTGGAGTTCCCATCGGTTTCGACCACTGAGTTCGTCTGACGGGTGAAACGTCCGCCGTCGTTCTTAAACAGGCCGTTTCTTGACGGAAGCTCTACCGAGTGGGCGTTTGCCACCGCGATGTCCAGCTTGCCGTCCTTGTCATAGTCGAGCACCACCGCGGCACGGCCGCGTCCTGTCGGATCATCTACGTTCCAATCTGGAGCCAAGTCGGCACTGAAGCCGCCCGAGGCGAGTTGGAAATGAAGCTCGTTGCCCTTGTCGCAAGGTAGCCCAGACTTGGGATCGTTGATAAATCCAACACAAGCTCCCTCGACGCAATAAATGTCGACCAGGCCGTCGGGGAGTTTGTCCCCGATGCTCTTGCCGAAGTCACCGTCGATGCAGCCGTGCCTGTCGTCGTCGTCGGTATCGTCGGCATCGCGCAGCGTGTTGGCGTAGACCTGAGTGAATGTGGCATCGGCGTTGCGCCGCATGATCGGCCAATCCTTATTGCCGTGCTTGCTGAGGATCACGTCGTAATCCCCGTCCATATCGAAGTCGAAGGTCACGACGTGACCTTGCGTCCCGCCATTGTAGTCCAATCCCGCCGCGCTGGCCTTATCGCGTGCCACGGGGTCCGGGGGCGCCGCACTGCCGGCTCCGAGGGCGGCGGCCGGGCCAAACGACAGGCAGGTGAAGACGAGCGCGGCCAGGAAGCGACCGCGGAGGTGACGGTACATGGTGGCCTCGCTACGGCGGTGGCGGTCTAGCTGACAGTGTGGCCGTGTTGGCCCGTATCGTCCCATGCAAGCAAGCCTCCTCTGATCGTTTCGATGTTAGGCATGGACGGCGACTGCAAGCAAGCCGCTCGGCCTGCAAAATCGAGGGCAGGACTGATCGGCTTCTACAGTACCGGCGGCGACCGCTCACAGACTCCGCGTGGTCGGCGTCGGTGCGGTCCACGGACGCCAGCGCCATACGAGAAGAGCCGCAAACGCCGATCAGAGCTAGGGGTGTCGATACCTCAAGCCGAATGTGTCAGGCCATGCGGTAAGCAGGTGCGCTCAGATCGGGGTTGCGCAGGATAGCGTAATTGAACCTCGCTAGGCGTGTGGGCTCCGGAATGTGCTCACTTTCACGCACTGACATTCGATATACGTCCGGAACGTTCATGATGCAGTGCACAAAAGGCCAGAATCGACCGCATGCGCTTGCGCGATGTCCATCAGTCCGCTTCATTCAGATTTTTGATTAGTTACCCGGCGAGCGACGGCTGCTCCCCAGCTCGTCACAGTTTCTCCTTCCCACACAGCGTCCCGTTGATCTCGCACTGCGGCGTGATCCCCAGCTTCTCCTGCCTCGCGTTCAGCTCGCCGATCAGCGTCTGCGTCGCGGCGTCGATGTCGCGGCCCGGCTGGTCGCAGCCGCAGACCTGGCTGGCGCAGCAGCTGCAATTGTTAGCCTGCTCCAGGGCCAGGATCGTCTTCAGCCCACTCTGCTGCCCGCGGCCGCCGCAGGGTTGGCGGAGATGCAGGCGGGTCGAACACCTCGGCGTCGGGGGCGAGCATGTAGCACAGGTCCAGCTCCAGCTCGACGATGAACGCGGCTTGCATCGGCATGGCTGTACCTCGGCGTTTGCGGGCTTGAAGTACCGCGCCTAGGTCGCCTGCGTCAGTTCCCGATCGCTGGTCAGTCCCCGAGCCTGCCCAGGAGCGTCTCATGTGACCGATCATGTCCCCCTACGGATCGGCTGCTACACTGAAGTTCCTTCAACGAAGAGGATCGGTGGCTGCGCGGCCATAGTGGAACGTAAAGGGCGAGCGCAGGGGGTCGGCCTGCTGCGACGCGCACGGCCGAGCCCGGCGTTGGGCATCTGCGGCTTGGCGCTGTTCGGCTCGATCGGGCGTGACGAGGCGAGCCGGACAGCGACGTCGATCTTCTGGTCGTTCTCGAACGCCACGAAGCGCAGCTCGGCGTAGTCGGCCCCGCGACGAACTCGACCGCGTACTCGGCCGGCGGTCGGACTGGCCTTCGTGTCGCGGCTGCGCCCGCAGCTGCGTAGCGCATCGAGCGGATATGGGCGGCTATCTGAGGCACGGCGATGCGCGCGCATCGATAAAATCACCGAGCGCGGAGAGAGGCAAGTCTAGGCTTCGCGGCCATGCTGGCGCCGTGAAGCACGCGCAGGATGACGATCGCTGCATCGGCCACCCGAAAGATGACCACGAAAGGGGTCTTGGCGACGACAAGTTCGCGGGTGCGGCCAACTCGACCTTTTCGTGCGCTGTGCGGGTGGTCGATCAGGCGGAGCACAGCCGTATCGATGGCATCACCAATCTCGATCGCGGCCCGAGGATTGCGCTTGGCGACATAGGCAAGTTGGTTGGCGCGGTCCCGCTGAGCGGCGGGCAGCCAATCAATTCTCACCCTTCTCCCCGGCGATCCGCTCCAGCAACCGCTCGCGCTGCCGTCGCCAGCTCGCGCGGATCTCCTCATTGGGGATCAGCTTTACAGTTGGATCGTCGGCTTCGCGCAAGGCCTGCTCGACCTCGGCCCGGAACCATGTGTCGTGCTCGCGTGCGTCACGCTGCTGGCGGACGAAATCGTCGATGAGGTCGCGCACGATGTGGGCCGGCGGCCGGTCGATGACCTCGGCCTCGGCGATCAACGCGTCCCGGAGGTCCGGCTCCAGCTCGACGGTGAACGCGGCTTGCTTCGGCATGGTTGCACCTCGGCGGTTACGGTCGTGATGTAACACGTCCAGGCCGCTTGAGTCAGCTGCTCGTCCCGGAGAGGAAACCTTGGCTGCGACGCCTGGGCGTGATGCGGTACATGGTCCGTCACGTGGCGGTCGCATTCCCAGCGGCAGTTTGCTTCGGCAACGAGCGGCATGCGCACGCCACGGCGACGGCCCAGGAAATCACAGCTTCTCCCTCCCGCACAGCGTCCCATTGATCTCGCACTGCGGCGTGATCCCCAGCCTCTCCTGCCTCGCGTTCAGCTCGCCGATCAGCGTCTGCGTCGCCGCATCGATGTCCCGTCCCGGCTGGTCGCAGCCGCAGACCTGGCTGGCGCAGCAGCTGCAATTGTTGGCCTGCTCCAGGGCCAGGATCGCCCTCAGGCCGCTCTGGTGGTCGAGGCCGCCGCAGGCCTGGCGCAGCAGGCTGGCGGTGCGGATGGGGGCGGGTGGCGGGGTCGTGGTCTGGCCGATGCCCATGGTGGTGCAGAGGGCTGCGTCGCAGCTATAGGCGACCTGGATGCCCTTGCTTGAAGGGGTGCTCTGGCGGACGCCGTTGCGGTAGGCGGCGCAGACCTTGCGGCAGAGCGGGCTGCCCTCGGTGATGGGATAGTCGGTCGTGGCCGAATAGAGCGGGCAGCCCTTGCCGCCCGCCAGGTCGGGGATGCAGCCGGCGGCGGGCGGGTCGATCGGGCCGTGGTTCTTCTTCGGGTTGTGGGCCGAGGACCAGACATAGACCGGCTGCCGGCCATAGGTGGCGGCGCTGGGCGGCGTCAGGGCATTGGCGTCGCATGGCACGCCGGCCTGGCTCAGTTCGTACGGGCCGTCATAGACCGGGCACTTGCACTGGACCAGCTCGTTGCCGGCGGCGTCATACTTGCCGGTGTGGACGCAGGGTGCCGTCATGCAGCCGGCATATTTGGCGGCGCTGCAGGAGGTCGTGTTGGGGTCGGCGCCGGTGGCGTAGTCGGCGCTCTTGACCGGGGAGAAGACGGAGATCAGCGGCGCCTTCGGGATCACGGCGTCGCGGTTGGCGGCGCGGCACACCGGCGCCTCGTTCCACGGATGGTCGCCGCGGACAGGGGCGCGCGCGCTGCAGCCGCTGCCGTCATGGCCGCAGACGCGGATCGTGCGCCAGTAGAGGTCGAGGTTGAGGATGGCGTTGATGTCGATGAAATAGGGGATCGGCGCCGGGTACTGCTCGGTGCTGAGCCCGTAACAGGTGCAGTCGGCGGACTTGCCGTCCTTGGACAGGACGCAGGGCAGCGGCGGGTTGATCGCGGTGCCACCGCCGGCGGGGACGGGCGTGCCCACGGCCGGGCCGGAGAAGAAGCAGAGCGCGTAGGTGAAGCGCTCCTTGAGCGGCGGCTTGCAGGCCAGGAAGTTGGCCTGCTTGAGCCAGATGTCGGCATAGGCCGGGCCGAACGGGGTGGTGTGGCGGTCGTTGAAGCGGAAGGCGGCGGTGGTCTGGGTGGAGGCAGGCTGCGACTGGGCCGCGGCCCCGACGGCGGACCCGCCGAGCAGGAGAAGGCCGGCGACCAGTGTCAGCAGCATCGTCAACGCCAGGAGCGAGCGCCCCGACCGGTCCTTGGTGCGCATGCGTCTGCCTCCCCGGCGTGATCTCGGCTGAGGTTTTGGTCTACCATAGGATGCCCAAATGACTCAGCCTTACAACCTATGATGCATCCGATCGCCATGGCAAGCAAGGAGGGTGCGGCGATCTTGGCAGTATCGAGCCTACCGGTCGGGCCAATGGTGGCATCGCCCCGGCTGGATCAGGCGGCGTCCGGCTGGCAAGTCTCTGCTACCAAGCGCTCACACGGGGGGAAAAACATGACTGACCGCTGGCAGCGACGCCCGGAAGGATCGAACTGGGGCGAGTTCGGACCCGATGACGAGCGCGGGCGATTGAACCTGCTGACACCGGAGAAGGTGCGGCAGGGCCTGGCGGAGGCGCGCGAGGGGATCACCTTCTGCCTCAGCCTGCCGCTCGACATTCCCGGCAGCAACAAGCTGAACCCGCGCCGCTATCCGCCGCGGCTGATGACCGCCGACCGTGGCGGCCAGCGCAACTACAACTATCCGCTCAGCCGCGACGACCCGCGCTGGAGCGACATCGTGTGCGACGATGCGGTCCTGCTCTGGACCCAGTACTCGACGCAATGGGACGCGCTCTGCCATGTCGGAGCCGCGTTCGATGCCGACGGGGACGGGGTCGCGGAGGCGGTCTACTATAACGGCTTCCGTGCCGGCACCGACGTCATCCTGGGCGATGAGGCACGCGCCGATGCAGCACCGCTGGCCGGCCCGGTCCGCGCCGGCCGCCTGGGGATCGAGAACATGGCCGCGGCCTGCGTGCAGGGCCGGGCGGTGATGATCGACCTCGTGGCGGCCTTCGGGCCGGCGCGCCGCCTCGTCGGCTACGACGATCTGGCCAAGGCCTGCAGCGAGCAGGGGGTCAGCGTCGAATCCGGCGACATGGTCTGTCTGCACACGGGCTTCGCCACCGCACTGCTCGCCATGGGCGGCGAGCCGGACCTCGAGGCTGCTGGCCGCGACCGGCGCCGTGCTGGACGGCAGCGACGAGCGCCTGCGGCACTGGGTCGACACGAGCGGGCTGGTGGCGCTGATCGCCGACAATTACGCGGTGGAAGCGGTGCCCGGCCGGCCGCGCGAGGGCCGGCATCCGTTCCTGCCGCTGCATGAGCTGTGCCTGTTCAAGCTCGGCATCCATCTGGGCGAGCTGTGGTTCCTGCGCGAGCTCGCGGACTGGCTGCGGGCCGCCGGGCGCAACCGCTTTCTGCTGACGGCACCGCCGCTGCGGCTGCCGGGTGCGGTCGGATCGCCGGTCACCCCGGTGGCGACCGTCTAGCCATGGCGCGGCACCCCGAAATGGCGGGCGAAACGGCAAGACGGAGGTCCTGATCCATGCTCGCCTGGATCAGACGCGGCGGAACCTTGGCGCACCGCCCGCATTCGCAAACCAGGAGGTGACGAGATGGTCGGAACGGCAGCGGATTTCATGGCCGAGGCCTTGCAGCAGGCGGGTGTGAACCGCGTCTACGGCGTCGTCGGCGATTCGCTGAACGGCTTCACCGATGCGCTGCACCGGCTCGACACCATCCAGTGGGTCCACATGCGTCACGAGGAGGCGGCGGCCTTCGCCGCCGGTGCCGAGGCGCAGCTGACCGGTGAGCTCGCGGTCTGCGCCGGCAGCTGCGGGCCGGGCAATCTGCATCTGATCAACGGCCTGTTCGACTGCCATCGCAGCCGCGTCCCGGTGCTGGCGATCGCGGCGCACATCCCGAGCAGCGAGATCGGCCTCGACTATTTCCAGGCCACCCATCCGGAGAGCCTGTTTCGCGAATGCAGCCACTATGTCGAGCTGGTCTCGAGCGCCAAGCAGCTGCCGCAGATCCTGACGCGCGCGATGCGCACGGCGATCGCGCGGCGCGGCGTCGCCGTGGTGGTGATCCCGGGCGACGTGGCGCTGGAGCCGCTGGCGGCGGCGGTGCCGGCCTGGCTGGCGCCGGCCGAGCCGCTGGTGCGGCCGAGCGAGGCGGAGCTGGGCCGCCTCGCGGCATTCCTGGGCGAGGCCTCGCGGGTCACGCTGCTGTGCGGCGCCGGCTGTGCCGGGGCGCATGCGGAAGTGGTGGCGCTGGCGCAGCGGCTGAAGGCGCCGATCGTCCATGCGCTGCGCGGCAAGGAGCATGTCGAGTACGACAATCCCTACGATGTCGGCATGACGGGCTTCATCGGCTTCGCATCGGGCTATGCCGCGATGAAGGAGTGCGACGCGCTCCTGATGCTGGGGACCGACTTCCCCTACCGGCAATTCTATCCCGAGGACGCGAAGGTGGCGCAGATCGACCTGCGGCCGGAGGCGTTGGGCAATCGCTGCCCGCTGCAGCTGGGCCTGATCGGCGACGTCAAGGCGACCTTGGCGGCGCTGCTGCCGCGGCTGGCCGAGAACAGCGATACCGCGTTCCTGGACGGCGCCGTCGCACACTACCGGCAGTCGCGCGAGGCGTTGGCGGCGCAGGCCGAGAGCGGATCGGACGGCGAGATCATCCATCCGCAATATCTGAACCGGCTGGTCAGCGAGCTCGCGAGCGAGGACGCGATCTTCACCTGCGACGTCGGCACGCCGACGGTGTGGGCCGCGCGCTATCTGCAGATGAACGGCAAGCGGCGGCTGTTGGGCTCGTTCAACCACGGCTCGATGGCGAACGCGATGCTGCAGGCGATCGGCGCGCAGGCGGCCTGTCCCGGGCGCCAGGTGGTGTCGCTGTCCGGCGATGGCGGCTTCACGATGATGATGGGCGATTTCATCACGCTGACCCAGCAGGGCCTGCCGGTGAAGGTGATCGTGCTCAACAACGGCACGCTGGGGTTTGTCGAGCTGGAGATGAAGGCCAGCGGGTTTCTCGACGTCGGCTGCGAGCTCAAGAACCCGGACTTCGCGGCGATGGCGGCGGCGATCGGCGTCAGGGGCTTTCGGGTGGAGCGGCCGGGGGAGCTGCGGGCAGCGCTGACCGAGGCGTTCCGCCATGACGGGCCGGCATTGGTCGACGTGGTCAGCGCGCGGCAGGAGCTGGTGCTGCCGCCGAAGACGACGCTGGGCGAGGCCGGCAAGTTCGGGCTGTTCCTGATGAAGGCCGTGATGGGCGGCAGGGCTGGCGAGGTCATCGATCTCGCCAAGGTCAATCTGCGCCGCTGAGCGCGTGGTAAGGGCTGTGCGCGGACGCGGCCGACGCGCAACGGTGTCCATTCCAACCCCAGTGGGTGAGCGGGTGGTCAGCGGATGCTATGGAGAATCGAGGCGGCGGCGAGCCGGCCGGTCTGTGCCGCCCCGTTCATGAAGCCGAAATACTCGTCGCTCAGATGCTCGCCGGCGAACAGGATATCGCCTGCTCGAACCTCCTGACGCTCGCTGGGCTCGTCGCTCTCGAGATAGCGGTGCGGCGCGAACAGCGTGTACTGGCCCGGCGTGAAGTTGGTGTAGGCGCCGCGGGTGAACGGTTGCCGGTGCCAGTCGGTGCGCAGGAAGCGCCCCGTGGCCTGCGCCTTGCAGCCCGGCAGTCCCCGCTCGAGGGCGTCGACGAAACGGCGGCCGATCGTGGCCGGATCGCCGGCGAAGGCAGCGTCGACCTGCGCGCCGCCGGGAAAGAAGTTCAGCACGCTGTGCGGTTGGTGAGGCTGGCGCTGCGTGCTTTCCCACGCCGCCGCGAATCCGGCATTGCTCCACAGGTCGAGCACGAAGCCGTCCCCGCGCTGCCAGGGCCGCCCGCGAAAGCCGACCAGCACCTTCTCGTCGCGGCCCAGATTCACCTCGTTGATGCTTCGGCGCAGGAGGCCGGGCAGCGGTACCCGCAGATCGACGTCGCGCAACGTGCTGAACGGGATCGCCAATACCAGGAAGTCGGCCTCGACGATCTCGCGGCCGTGCTCGCCTGCGAAGTGGACGAGGTAGCCGCGACGCGCCTTGTGAACGGCGGTGAGCTTGCGGCGGGTTCGGACCTGACCCGCCAGCGCCGCGGCGAGACCCGCGACGATCCGACCGCTGCCACCTTTGACGGTGTAGAGCTCGTCGCTGTAGCTCAGCACATCGACGCGATGCCCGGTGACGGTCGGCAGCAGGAACAGCAGCTGGAGTGCCGAGGTCTCGGACGGCTCCACCCCGAACTCGGTGTGAGCGGTCTGCTCGATCAGGCTGCGCACGTAGGGAGCGCCGATCAGGTGGCGTGACTGGTCGAGATATTGCGCGATGCTCAGGCGGTCGAAGTGCGGGGCATAACGGTCGTAGTCGGCATCGATCAGGTCGGCATCGCGCATGATCCGTGCCGCCAGCGGGCGCAGCGCATGGGCAAGCTCGCGCTCCGGGATCAGCCGGCCGTCGAAGATATAGGCGGTCTCGGGTAGGCCCCGACGCCTGGCATCGGCGGTGCGATCGAACAGGTCGAGGTCGAACTCCTCGACCAGCCGCAGCAGGTCGGCGTGGTCCGTGTTGATGAACGATCCGCCGAGGTCGTCGACCAAGCCGCGCTCCACGGCACCCGTGACCGAAAGTACCCGTCCGCCGATCCTGGATCGCCCCTCGTAGATCGTCGCATGCAAC
Source organism: uncultured Alphaproteobacteria bacterium (assembly GCA_963798145.1). Lineage (GTDB taxonomy): Bacteria > Pseudomonadota > Alphaproteobacteria > Geminicoccales > Geminicoccaceae > Benzoatithermus. The sequence continues at coordinate 23,231 of CAWCSG010000002.1, read as the reverse complement.
CCGCGCTTGCGCAGCTGGTAGGCGGCGTTGAGGCCGGCCAGGCCGGCGCCGACGACCACGATCCGGGGAGCCTGGGTGCTTGACCAGGCCGGCGAGCTGACGGCGGGGCCGGCGGCGACGGCGCTGCTGACGGCTACGGCAGCCCGGCGCAAAAGGCGCCGTCGCGTGTAGCCGACACTGTCCTTCGGCCTTGGCGGAGCCTGTCCCGCTGCCGCGAGATTCTCTCGGCGCGCTGCTTGCAATGCCAGACCGAGTGCGCGCGAGGCGAGACTTCGACCCATGTTCGGTTCCTCAATAGCTTAATAAATTATTGTCACGTTGGCCCGAAGCTGGGCGTTGTCTGTGAGTTTAGTCACAATATTCGCCGGATTTGCGTTCAGGCCGGTTTACGCTGCGCAATCGGCGGCAATCGCCTGCGTCACGATTCGCCGGGCAGGATGACGCAGCGCACGATCGGCGCCGGCTCGCCTCTGACATGACTCCAGCAGGCGTGCGCCTGGCCATCGGGCGACGATATCTCGAGGACCCGGTTCCAGGGGATCTCGACACAGACCGGACCGATCTCGACCCCGGGATCGCCGCGCTTGGTGCGGCACATCTCGACCCGGTGACAGTCCCGGTTCTCGCAACAGTTCTGGCCATAGGGGTCCATGAGTCCACCATACCAGGAATGGGCGGCGATCGGCGAGGAGGTCAGCAAGATCGCTCCGACGAGGAGCTGGTACCGCATGATTGGTTCCTGCCCGATATGGAAAGGGCAATCATACTCCAGCTTGGGGCCAACGTTGCACGATTGCAGCGAACTCGGTCCAAATAACTGCGCGTTAGCCGACGTGGTGTATACACGCAGCTACTCTGGAACCTTACGATGCGAATGATGTCCATTTAAGTAGCTGCATGATTGGGTGCGGATCGGTGAAAATTATGGCATCGCTCGCCTATTCCCATCGTTTGGCTGGGCGAATATTGAAGGTGTCGGACCTCGGCGCAGCTGATCGGCACCGACCGGCGAGGGGCCATGTCTCGTTGCATCGCGGTTCCGTCGGTCCTTGCCGACTGCGTGGATCATGGCCAGAAAGGGCTTGGTCTTGGGCGGGATGGGGCAAGGCGATGCAGGAGCTGCTGGAGTTCTGCCGGGGCGACGCGGGGGTGGAGTTGGCACCTGGGTCCGTGCTGCTGCGCGAGGGCGAGCGCTCGGGACGTCTGTTCGTGCTCGCTTCGGGCTGCCTGGAGGTGTTTCGCGGCGAGGTGCAGATCGCACTGGTCGACGATCCGGGAGCCGTGTTCGGCGAGATGTCCGCGCTGCTCGACATCCCGCACACCACCAGCGTGCGGGCGGTGACCGAGGCCGTGGTGCATGTCGTCGACGATCCCGTGGCATGGCTCGCGCGCAACCCGGGGCTCGCCTTGCCGATCGCGCGGCTGCTGGCGCGGCGGCTGCAGAACGTCACCAGCTATCTCGTCGACCTGAAACGGCAGTTCGGCGATCGCTCCGACCATCTTGGCATGGTCGAGGAGGTCCTGGAATCACTGTCGCACGAGCAGGGCAGGGGCTTCATTCCGGCGTCGGAGCTGCCGGCCGAGCCATAGCCAGCAGCCAGGCGGGCGGATCGACCACCGGCGGATAGGGCCGGCTGGCCGTGGCGGTGAGCGGAGTCTGCTCGATGGCGGCGAGCGAGCACCAGAAGGCGCCGGGCTGTGATGTGTCGACGACGATGTGCGACGGCGCCGGGCCGATCTGATGGCCGGCATTGAACACCCAGGTGGCGCCGATCCGGTCGGCCCAGGAGCCGTCCTTGGTGAACGGCGACTGGTGGACATGGCCGGACAAGACGAGGTCGGGCTGCAGCCGCTCGATCCAGCCGCGCACGACCGGGTCGCCGAAGCATTTGCGGCCGTCCCAGCTGATCGGCGATCCGGCGGGCGGCGCGTGATGCACCCAGACCCAGCGCGCCGGCCGCCGGGCCGCGTCGCGCTCCAGCAGGCCCGCGATCTGGGCGCGCTTGCCCTGGCCGTCGGACCACGGGCAGATCGTGAACAGCGTGTCGCCGATCACTAGCGAATTGCCGTCGGTCGGCACGTCGAGCTGGCGCGCCCGGGCGATCCACAGCGTGCTCATCACACCCCGGCTGTCGCGATGGTCGAGATCGTGATTGCCGGAGCAGACCAGCAACGGCGCCCGCTCGCGGATGCGGCGGAAGTATTTCTGCACGATCAGCGCCTGCGACGGGCGGCCGACCACGGCCGCGGCATCGAGATGATCGCCGGCCAGCACCACGACGTCGACCTGTGCTGCCGCCGCCACCACCCAGTCGAACTTGCGCAGGTCGTAGTGCAGGTCGGCGACCAGCAGGCATCTCATCGATCGCAGCCCGGATGTCCCGCCAGCCCCTGCGCCTGGCGCCGATCTCATACCACGGCGGCGGGCGCCGCGGAATGACGCCAATGAAGCTGGTAAACGGTTGCCGCTGAGGCGGCGGGGAGTTGGCCCGGCCGGACCAAGGGTAAGGGCGTTGCGCCCACGCGCGCAGCAGACCGCGCGCGAACAGCCAATGCCGTTTTGGCTGATACCCCCTTCAAACCCCGCCAGAGGCCATCAGTCGGCGGTAAGCAGCAGCAGCGAGGGGATTATCCTGCAGCCGGTGAGTCCACCCACCATTATTCGTGTTGAAATACGACTCGAAGCCGATCCAACCCCCGTTGGCACGAAAGAACCTGAGCATATTCTCGACATACGGCGCGTTGTCTCCCCCTGAATCCGGCGACCCCGTTACCACCGCCCATTCGGCCACGCTGAACTTCTTGCCCTCGGACTTGGCGTAGGCGAGCCAAGAATTGATGCCGGCCGGTCCGTCGAGATAGGTGGAGTTGTAGTCTGCGGCCCAAGCCTCATTCGAGGACAGTGCCGGAAAGAAGTCGTACCGATCGCAACCAATGAAATCGACGTAGCTGCTGCCAGGATAGAAGTTCGGAATCCCGGCATTTGTTTGACCTCGCTTGACCGAATTCCAATCGATCAGTACGCCGGGAATGTTCTTTCGCAGTATATCAGAAATCCGCCGGAAGTAGTCCTTGTAGTACGGAGCGAGTGCAACATCGAGACAGCACCAAGGGATGTGGGCTGAATTCCACTCGTGGCCAATTCGGAATATGAGCTTTTTGCCGTAGCTTGCGAAAGAGAGGGCGGCGGCGGTGTGATGGTGATCGAACTCGCCGCGCGCGGCCGCTTGCCAGACTGCTACACCACCCGTCTTGGGGGACTGCTCGACTGGAAACGGATAATATGCCGCCACCAGTCTTTCCGGCCCGGTACTGCGGAGTGGGTTTGTATATCCGGCGGCGGTGCGAATTTCTTGCCACGTGTTACGCTTGCCGAACACGATCCGCACGTCGAGCGGCCGCCCGCGATATTCCGCGAGCGAGGGCGTGACATAGTCGGAGGCACCGCTCGGCCAGCTCAACCCGGAGTATTTGGGGAGCGCGAGCGCAGCCTCAGCCGTCGTTGAAAGCTGCGTCACCGCAAGGGTTGCGGCGGTACCATGAAGGACTCCTCGACGTGAAAGATTGAGAGCTGTTGCCATTGTTGTCCACCATACATCTATAAGGAGACCAAATTGGTCAAAAAGTCTCCTTGGAGTTGGGTTGAAGGCGAATATCTCACAGACGGAAAGGATCGCCAAGCCCAACCTGGGATATTAAAAAAGTAGCCTGACAGGCGTACGTCAGCGAACGCTGAGGCCTATTGCGTGGTCACGCGCTCGCGCCGCCGCTCGCTCTCGTGGAGGCGGGCCCAGCTCGCTCGATCGGGTTGGGCAGCAGGCCCAGGATCTCCACCGTGGGCTTGGTCAGCACGCCATAGGCGTCCACAGCTCGCCGCGCATGCGTCGAAGCATGGCGGTAGGAGGGGTATCAGGAGCGTCCCTCGAGCTAGCTCAGCACTCCGCTCGCTTGGCCGCCAGGTCAAGCCAGCGATCAGCCACCTGCCGCCCGAATGCCTCGGCGGCTGCGCCATGGATGCGCGCCTGCGCGGCGATCTCGGCCGCGCGATCGCAGTCGCCATAGACGTCGCGGCGATACTCCGCCCACTCCACCATGTCCCGGCGGTCGGTCTCGAAGTGGCACTGAAAGCCGTAGACCAGGCCGGCGACGCGGAAGGCCTGGTTGCGGCAGGCGGTGCCGGTGAGCAGCGGCACCGCGCCGGCGGGCAGGTCGAAGGTGTCGTCGTGCCATTGCATGGCGGGGACCTCGGGCGCCGTGCCGGCGAGCAGCGGGTCGGTGGTGGCCTCCGGGGTCGGCGTCAGGGTGGCGACGCCGAACTCGGGTGCCGTGCCGATATGGACCTTGGCGCCCCAGGCGCGGGCGAGGAGCTGCGCCGCCGAGGCAGATGCCGAGCACGGGCTTGCGGTCCGCGGCGTAGGAGCGGGCGAGGGCGAGCAGGGCCGGGAAGTGCGGGCAGCGATCGTCGGCGTAGGCGTTCATGTTGCCGCCCAGGATCACGAGGCCGTCGTGGCTGGCGGCGTCGGCGGGCATGGCGATGCCGTGCTCGGCGTCGAGCGTGGTGATCGCGGCGCCGCGCGCGGCCATGCGCTCGCCGAGCAGGCCGGCGGGGGAGGCGGGGTGGTGCTGGAACACCAGGATGCGGAGCGGCATGCGCGGTCCCTCGTTGATCCGGCGGCACCGGCGCCGCATATCAGGGCCAGCCATGAGCACAAGCCCCACGATCCAAGACGCCGCCCGCGAGCTCGAGGACGAGTTCGCGCTGCTCGACGACTGGCGCGACAAGGTCGAGTTCATCATCGAGCTCGGCAAGGAGCTGCCGCCGCTGCCGGATGCGCTGAAGAGCGAGGGCAACAAGGTGCGCGGCTGCCAGAGCCAGGTCTGGCTGGTGGCCGAGCCGGAGCCGGACGGCCGGATCCACCTGCGCGCCGACAGCGACGCGGTGCTGGTCAAGGGGCTGATCTCGCTGCTGCTGCGGCTGTACGACCGGCGCACGGCGCACGAGATCCTGGACAACCCGCCCGAGGTGCTGGAGCGGGTGGGGCTCGAGAAGCTGCTCACGCCCGGGCGGTCGAACGGGCTCTACTCGATGGTCGCGCGGATCCAGGCCATGGCCACGGCGTTCGCGTCGGCGGGGCAGGCCTGAGCGCCAACCCAACCTGACCGTCACCTGGGACCGGCGGCGTCCTCGGCCCAGCGCGCGAAGTGGTTCTTCTGGACCAGCGAGGCGATGATCACGCCCAGGGTCACCAGCGCGATCAGGACGGTGCAGACGGCGTTGATCTCGGGTGTCACGCCGAGCCGGACCGAGCTGTAGATGCGCATCGGCAGGGTGGTCGCACCCGGGCCGGTGGTGAAGCTGGCGACGACCAGATCGTCGAGCGAGAGCGTGAAGGCCAGCAGCCAGCCGCCGACCAGGGCGGGAGCGATCAAGGGCAGGGTGACGACGAAGAAGGTCTTCAGCGGCGGCGCGCCCAGATCCATGGCCGCCTCCTCGAGGCTGCGGTCGAAGGTCATCAGGCGCGACTGCACGACCACCGTGACGTAGCACATGGCGAAGGTCGTGTGCGCGATGACGATGGTCCAGTAGCCGCGCGTCACGCCGAGGCTCACGAACATCAGCAGCAGCGACAGGCCCAGGATCACCTCGGGCATGACCAGAGGTGCCGAGATCATGCCGGCGAAGAAGGTGCGGCCGGGGAAGCGGGCGATGCGGGTCAACACGACGCCGGCCATGGTGCCGAGCACGAGTGCGATGGTCGAGGAGAGCAGGGCGACGCGCAGCGTGACCCAGGCGGAATCCAGCAGCTGCTGGTTGTTCCAGGCGACCGCGTACCAGTGCAGCGAGAAGCCGCCCCAGACCGTGACCAGCTTCGACGCGTTGAAGGAGAAGATCACCAACAGGATGATCGGCAGATAGAGAAAGGCGAAGCCCAGGGTCAGGGCGGTTGCGGTGACCTTGGTGAAGCCGCGGCCCATCAGCCCTGACCCTCGATGTGCTTCGCCTGGTGGCGCTGGAACAGGGCGATCGGCACCACGAGGACCAGCAGCAGCAGGATCGCCACCGCCGACGCCAGGGGCCAGTCGCGATTGTTGAAGAACTCGGTCCAGAGCACCTTGCCGATCATCAGCGTGTCCGAGCCGCCCATGAGGTCGGGGATCACGAACTCGCCGACGGCGGGGATGAACACGAGGAAGCAGCCGGCGACGATGCCCGGGATCGCCAAGGGTGCGGTCACCTTCCAGAACGCGGCGATCGGGGTGCAGCCGAGATCGACCGCGGCCTCGATCAGGGTCGGGTCGTGGCGCTCGAGGTTGGCGTAGATCGGCAGGATCATGAACGGCAGGTAGGAGTAGGCGATGCCGATATAGACCGCGATCGTGGTCTGCAGGATGATCAGCGGCTCGGAGATCACGCCCAGCCAGAGCAGCAGGCTGTTGAGCAGGCCCTCGTTCTTGAGGATGCCGATCCAGGCATAGACGCGGATCAGGAACGAGGTCCAGAACGGCAGGATCACCAGCATCAACAGGAACGGCCGCCACTTGTCGCTGGCCTTGGCCATGCCGTAGGCCATCGGAAACCCGACCAGCAAGGTCCAGAAGGTGGAGACCGCGGCGATCCAGACCGAGTTGAAGTAGGCGCGGACGTAGAGGCTGTCCTCGGTGATGGTCAGGAAATTGGTCAGGTTGAGCTTGAGCTGGATGAAGTACTCGCCGGCATCGTCGATCCACTCGGCCAGCGGCAAATAGGGCGGCTGCGCCAGCGCGGTCTCGGAAAACGACAGCTTGAGCACGATCGCGAACGGGATGAAGAAGAACAGCAGCAGCCAGAGATAGGGCGTGGCGATCAGGGCGGCGCGGCCGAGGCCGGCGAATGGCTCGGAGGCCGGCGGCGTGTCGGCGGCGGTCGGCGCCGGGGTCATGCCTTGAGGATCACGCTGGCGTCGGAATCCCAGCTCAGCCAGACCCGGTCCTCCCAGGTCAGCGGACGCTGCAGCAGCCGGACCCGGTTGGCCTGGGTGCAGCGCACCACGGCGCCGCTGGCGAGCCGGACATGGTAGATCGAGACGTCGCCGAGATAGCCGATGTCCCAGACCTCGCCGGCCATGCAGTTGTCGGAGCCGTCGCTGGGCGGCTCCTTGGTGATCGCGAATTTCTCCGGCCGGATCGCGACCCAGACGGTCTCGCCGGGATTGAGCGCCGGGCCGCGGTCGGCGACGATGTCGCAGCCGGCCATCGGCGAGTTGACCCGCACCAGATCGCCGCCCGCTTCGACCACGCGCGCCTCGAGCACGTTGACGTCGCCCAGGAAGTCCGCGGTGAACCGGCTGGTCGGATACTCGTACATCTCGCCGGCGGTGCCCATCTGGGCGACGCGACCCTCGTTCATGATCGCCATCCGGGTCGAGACGGTCATCGCCTCTTCCTGGTCATGGGTCACGATCACGAAGGTGAGGCCCAGGCTCTCCTGGATGTTGACCAGCTCGAACTGCGTCGCCTCGCGCAGTTTCTTGTCCAGCGCACCCAGCGGCTCGTCGAGCAGCAGGACCTTGGGGCGCTTGATGATCGCGCGCGCGAGCGCCACGCGCTGCTTCTGGCCGCCGGAGAGCTGGTCGGGCCGGCGCGTCTCGCGCCCCTCGAGCTGGACCAGGCGCACCGCGTCGGCGACCCGGTCCTTGATCTCGCCCTTCGGCACCCCGTCCTGCTTCAGGCCGAACGCGATATTGTCCGCGACGGTCATGTGCGGGAACAGCGCGTAGGACTGGAACATCATGTTGGCCGGCCGCTTCCAGGGCGGCACCGCCGCCATGTCCTGGCCGTCGATCAGGATCTTGCCCGAGGTCGGCGTCTCGAAGCCGGCGAGCATCCGCAACAGTGTGGTCTTGCCGCAGCCGGAGGGACCGAGCAGCGCGAAGAATTCGCGCTGGTAGATGTCGATGCTGACATTGTCGACCGCGTAGACGTCCCCGAACTGCTTGGTGACGTTCTGGATCTGGATGAACGGCTTGGCGTTCGGGTCCTGCCAGGGCTCGATCCTGGCGCGCTGGTCGCCGCGGCCACGGGGCGGGAGGGCGGGCGCCGGCACGGCGTCCGGAGATTGCGTGATCATCGCGCCGCCGCCCTTCGCTCAGCCGCCGGTGACGATGCGGGTCCAGAGCCGCGTCACCGCGCGCTGGACCTTCTGGTCGTAGGGCGTCACGACGAACAGCTGCTGGCGCAGCGCCTCGGGCGGGAACAGGTTCGGGTTGTCGCGCAACTCGGCCTCGATCAGCGGATCCGAGGCCGGCACGGCGTTGGGGTAGGTGACGAAGTTGGAAATCTTCGCCATCACCTCGGGCTGGAGCAGATAGTTCATGAAGGTGTAGGCATTGTCGACGTCGGGGGCGTCGGTCGGCATCGCCATCATGTCGAAGTTGAGCTGTGCGCCCTCCTTCGGGATCACATAGGTGATGTCGACGCCGTTGCCGGCGTCGATCGCCCGCTGCCGCGCGATGCCGGCGTCGCCCGAGTACATCAGCGCCAGGCAGATGTCGCCGTTGGCCAGCGCGTTGAGCACCTCCGAGCTGTGGAACTTGCGGATATAGGGCCGGATGGCCTCCACTACCGCCGCACCCTTCTCCAGCACCTTCGCGTCCTTGCTGTCCGGATCCTCGCCGATGAAGCGCAGCGCGCTGGGCAGCACGTCGGACGGCGAATCCAGCACCATGATCCCGCAATCCTTGAACTTCGCCGCGACTGCCGGGTCGAACAGCAAAGCCCAGGAATTGACCGGCGCGTCGGGCATCCGCTCCTTGATCTTGGCCACGTTGTAGGCGAGGCCGGTGGTGCCCATCATGTAGATGAAGGCATGCTCGTTGCCGGCGTCGTACTTGGCGGCCTGCTCCATCAACTTCGGGTCGAGGTTCTTCCAGTTCGGGATCTTCGACTGATCGAGCGGCTGGAAAATGCCGGCCGGAATTTGTCGGGCCAGGAAATAGCTGGACGGGACCACCAGATCGTAGCCCGTGGAGCCGGCGAGCAGCTTGGTCTCCAGCACCTCGTTGCTGTCGTAGACGTCGTAGACGACCTTGATCCCGGTCTCGGCGGTGAACGCATCGAGCACCGCCGGATCGATATAGTCCGACCAGTTGTAGATCTTGACGACCTGCTCTTGCGCCTGCGCCGCGGCGACCGGCAGCAGCAGGGCGGCCAGCATGGTCGCGAGCCAATTGATCCGCACGGGGCTTCTCCTAGAAGGCGCTGCCGCGCTGCCGGCGGCGTGACGGTTGGGCGACGGCGTTACCGCAGCCGCAACGTTGTGCAGCGCACGCTAGCGCAGCACATCGGCCGTTTGAAGGGGCATACTGCGCGGGCCAAGGCGGCGGCGATGAGCCGAGAGGTGCGTCAGCGTTCGATGCGGACCTGGGGCCGGCCCGCGCTGACGGTGCCGATGCGGCGGGCGGACCGATAGCCGGCAGCGGCGATGCGGGCGACGATGCCATCGGCCTCGTCTGCCGCGCATGCAATGAGCAGTCCGCCGGAGGTCTGCGGGTCGGTCAGGAGATGCCGGCGCCAGAGCGGCAGATCGGATGGCAGCGCCACCGCGTCGCCGTAGCTGTCCCAGTTGCGATGCGACGCTCCGGTCACGAAGCCTTGCTCGGCCAGCGTCTCCGCCTTGGCCAGAAGTGCGGGCGCATCGACGCGGATGGCGAGCGTGACCCCGGAGCCGCGTGCCATTTCGAGGCCATGGCCGAGCAGGCCGAACCCGGTGACGTCGGTCATCGCGTGCACCGCCGGCTCGCGACCGAGCTCGGCGCCGATCCGATTGAGCTGGGTCGTGCTGGCGATCAGCTCGGCATAGGCGTCAGCAGGAAGCGCGCCCTTCTTGAACGCGGCCGAATAGATCCCGACGCCCAGCGCCTTGGTCAGGATCAGCGCGTCGCCGGCGCGCGCGCCCGAATTGCGCCGCACCTCGCCTGGCCGGCAGGTGCCGATGACCGCAAGTCCATAGATCGGCTCCGGCGCATCGATCGAATGGCCGCCCGCTACCGGGATGCCCGCTTCGGCACAGATCGACGCGCCGCCTTCGAGGATGGCGCGTACCGTCTCCGCCGGGAGCTGACCGAGGGGCATGCCGAGAATGGCCAGGGCGAAGATCGGCTGCCCGCCCATGGCATAGACGTCGGAAATGGCGTTGGTGGCGGCGATCCGTCCGAAGTCGCGCGGGTCGTCGACCATCGGCATGAAGAAGTCGGTGGTGGCGATCACGCAGCGCTCGTCGTCGAGCTGCCAGACGGCCGCGTCGTCGCCGGTCTCCGTGCCGACGAGCAGCTGCTGGAACGGCGCGGCCGCGGGCTGCCCGGCCAGCAGTTCCTGCAGCACGGCGGGCGCCAGCTTGCAGCCACAACCACCGCCGTGGGCAAGGGACGTCAATCTGACGGTGGTGCCGGGCTCGACCTGCAGCGGTGACGGGGCCATGGCGGCATGTCCTTCTCGACGATCATCGGGTCAGTCGGCCATTTCGGCCGGCTCCGCATTGTAGATGAAGCGCTCCCGGTCGTGGCAGTCCAGGCCCACGCCCGCAAGGGAAAGCCCTAGTTTGACATGAGACTGGTTCAAAAATAGACTTGCCCGTAAGATACGTATGCCTGAACGGGGTAGAGGCTCGGGGGAGGACTTGATGGGCATCGAAGTCTCGCGTCGGAGCTTCCTGCGGGGAGCAGGCGCGGGTGTGGCGGGCACGACGCTCGGGGCATTGGGCTTCGGGGAGATCGAGGCGGCTTACGCGGCGTCGATCAGACCCTTCAAGCTCGTCAACACCACCGAGACCCGCAACACCTGTACCTACTGCTCGGTCGCCTGCGGCATCATCCTGTACTCGAAGGGTGATCTGAGGAAAGGCGAGCAAGCCGAGATCACCTACATCGAGGGCGACTCGGATCACCCCACCAACCGCGGCACGCTCTGCCCGAAGGGTGCCGCACTGCTCGACACGGTGAAGTCGGCATCGCGGCTGCTGGAGCCGACGATCCGGCGGCCGGGCAGCGACAAGCGCGAGCCGATCAGCTGGGACGAGGCGCTCGACAAGATCGCCCGTACCATGAAAGACGACCGCGACCAGAACTTCATCGCCAAGAACGGCGACGGACTCACGGTCAATCGATGGCTGACGACCGGCTTCCTCGCCGCATCGGCGACCACCAACGAAACCGCCTTCGCGACCTACAAGGCGGTCCGCAGTACCGGGATCTTGGCATTCGATAACCAGGCGCGCGTCTGACACGGCCCAACGGTGGCGAGTCTCGCCCCAACTTTCGGCCGTGGCGCGATGACGAATTCCTGGACGGACATCAAGAACACGGATCTCGTCGTCATCATGGGCGGCAATGCCGCCGAGGCGCATCCATGCGGATTTAAGTGGGTCACGGAGGCCAAAGCCAACCGCGGCGCCAAGCTCATCGTGGTCGACCCGCGCTTTACCCGGTCGGCTGCGCTCGCGGACTTCTACGCGCCGATCCGACAGGGTTCCGACATCGCGTTCCTGATGGGCCTGATCAACTACTGCATCCAGAACGACAAGGTGCAGTGGGAGTACGTCAAGGCGTTCACCAATGCCTCGTTCGTGGTCAAGGACGGCTTCGCCTACAAGGACGGCCTGTTCGCGGGTTATGACGAGCAAAAGCGCGACTACGACCGATCGAGCTGGGACTATGCGATCGGCGAGGACGGCTTTGCGGTGGTCGATGAGACGCTGCAGAACCCGAGATGCGTCTGGAATCTGCTGAAGCAGCACGTCTCGATTTATACGCCCGAACTGGTGGAGCGCATCACCGGCACGCCCAAGGACAAGTTCCTCAAGGTTGCCGAGATGGTAGGCGAGTGCTCGTCGCCGACCAAGGTGATGACCTCGATGTACGCGCTCGGCTGGACACAGCATTCCAAGGGCTCGCAGAACATCCGCGGCATGGCCATGCTCCAGCTCATCCTGGGCAATATCGGCATGCGTGGCGGCGGCATGAACGCGCTGCGCGGTCATTCGAATATTCAAGGATTGACCGACCTCGGACTCATGTCGAACCTGATTCCGGGTTATCTCAACATTCCCGCGGAGCGCGATCGCGACTTCGCGACCTACTTGTCGACGCGTGTATTCAAGCCGTTGCGGCCGAACCAGACCAGCTACTGGCAGAACTACAAGAAGTTCTTCGTCAGTTTTCAAAAGGCGATGTGGGGGCCGGCGGCGACGGCGGAGAACGACTTCGCCTTCGATTGGCTGCCCAAGCTGGACGTGCCCGGCTACGATGTGCTGCGAGCTTTCGAGCTCATGCATCAGGGCAAGATGAACGTCTATTTTTGCCAGGGCTTCAATCCCTTGCAAGCGTTCCCGAACAAGGCGAAGCTCGCTGATGCGCTCGGCAAGCTGAAGCTGTTGGTGATCATGGACCCGCTGGCGACGGAGACGGCGCGGTTTTGGGAGAATCACGGGATCTACAACGAGGCCGACCCGGCCGCGATCCAGACCGAGGTGATCGAGTTGCCGACGACCTCGTTCGCCGAGGACGAGGGCTCCCTGGTCAATTCCGGGCGTTGGCTGCAATGGCACTGGCCGGGCGGCTCAGCGCCAGGACAGGCCAAGACCGACACGTGGATCATGGCGCAGATCCATCTGCGGCTGAAGGCGCTCTACGAGAAGGAAGGCGGTGCCTTCCCCGACCCGATCGTGAACCTCAATTGGCCCTACCAGGATCCCAACGACCCCACGCCGGACGAGCTGGCGAAGGAGATGAACGGCTACGCCCTGGCCGATCTTTATGATCCGACCGATGCCACCAAGAAGCTCGTCGATGCCGGCAAGCAGATCCCAGGCTTCGGGGTGCTCAGGGACGACGGCTCGACCGCATGTGGTTGCTGGATCTTCTCCGGGTGCTACACGGAGGCCGGCAACATGATGGCGCGTCGGGACAATTCGGATCCCGGTGACACCGGCGCCTATCTGAAATGGTCCTTCTCCTGGCCGGCCAACCGGCGCATCCTCTACAATCGGGCGTCGTGCGACGTGGCTGGCAAGCCATGGGATCCGTCGCGCAAGCTGATCGAATGGGATGGCACCCGCTGGTCGGGCTATGACGTGCCCGACATCGCCCCGACTGCAGCACCGGACAAGGTCGGGCCGTTCATCATGAACCCGGAAGGCGTCTCGCGCCTGTTCACCCGGGGCATGATGCGCGATGGCCCGTTCCCGGTGCATTACGAGCCGTTCGAGAGCCCGCTCGACAATCTCATTGCCCCCGGCGTGCGCGGCAACCCGGTGGCGCGGGTGTTCAAGGACGACTTCGCCCAGTTCGCGGCGGTAGCTTCGCCCGACTTCCCCTATGCCGCGACCTCCTACCGGCTGACCGAGCATTTCCACTACTGGACCAAGAACAACCATGTGAACTCGGTCCTGCAACCGGAATTCTTCGTCGAGATCTCGGAGGAGCTCGCCGGCGAGAAGGGCATCGTGAAGGGGGGGTGGGTACGCGTCTGGTCGATGCGCGGCTCGGTGTTCGCGAAAGCCGTGGTCACCAAGCGCATCAAGCCGCTGATGTGCGACGGCAAGCCCATCCATATCGTCGGCATCCCCATCCATTGGGGCTTCATCGGCGCAGCCAAGAAGGGCTTCCCGGCCAACGTGCTCACTCCCTTCGTCGGCGACGCCAACATCGAGACGCCGGAGTTCAAGGCGTTCCTGGTGAATGTCGAGGCCTCGGCCGGCCCACCGGTGGCATAAGGGAAAAGCGAATCATGTTCCCGCCCATCCCAAATCCACCCGTTGCCCCGACCCCGGCAAGGTTCGGCGACCAGGATCTGATCCGCCGCTCGGCCTCGACGGTGACCCCGCCCGCCCAACGGCAGGCCGAGGTCGCCAAGCTCATCGACGTGTCGAAATGCATCGGCTGCAAGGCCTGCCAGGCCGCGTGCATCGAGTGGAACGACACGCATCCGCCGATCGGCGAGAACCGCGGGGTCTACGAAAACCCCGAAGATCTCTCGCCGGACATGTTCACGCTGATGCGCTTCACGGAATGGGTCAATCCGGAGACCGAGAATCTCGAGTGGCTGATCCGCAAGGACGGCTGCATGCACTGCGAGGACCCGGGCTGCCTGAAGGCATGCCCGGCACCCGGTGCGATCGTGCAGTATTCGAACGGCATCGTCGATTTCGTGCACGAGAACTGCATCGGCTGCGGCTATTGCATCAAGGGCTGCCCGTTCAATATCCCGCGTGTCTCGGAAGTCGATCACAAGGCGTATAAGTGCACCCTTTGCTCCGACCGCGTCGCGGTCGGCCAGGGTCCAGCCTGCCAGAAGGCCTGCCCGACCCAGGCCATCGTGTTCGGCACCAAGGACGAGATGAAGGAGTGGGCCGGCCATCGGATCGAGGACCTGAAGTCCCGCGGGTTCGAGAACGCCGGACTTTATGATCCGCCGGGCGTGAGCGGCACGCACGTCATGTACGTGCTGCAGCATGCCGACAAGCCCGAGATCTATGCCGGCCTGCCGAACAACCCGAAGATCAGCCCGCTCGTCGAGGCCTGGAAGGGGTTCAGCAAGGTTGTGGGTTTCGGCTTTATCGGCTTCGCCGCCGTCGCCGGCGCCGTGCATCACCTGATGATGGGCGCAAACCGCGTCACGGCCGAGGATGAGAAGAACGCCGAGAAGCTGGCATCCGGAGAGCCGACATGACGGCAGGTGGTGGCCAGGTCCCCTATGATCTCGAGGTAGGGGATAGCGTCCATCCGGGCAAGCCGGTGACCGTCGACCGCTACACGGTCGGTGCGCGCGTCAATCACTGGATCACCGCCATCTCCCTCATCCTGCTGGCCCTTTCCGGCCTGTCCATGTTCCACCCGAGCCTGTTCTTCCTCACCGGCCTGTTCGGCGGCGGGCAGTGGACACGGGCGATTCATCCCTGGCTGGGCGTGATCCTGTTCTTTTCCTTCGCTGGCCTGTTCGTCCGCTTCTGGAAGGCCAATCTCTGGCGCGCCGAGGACAGTGTCTGGCTGCAGCGGATCCGCTACGTGCTGGCCGGGGACGAGGACAAGCTGCCGGAACTCGGGAAGTACAATGCCGGGCAGAAGTTCGTCTTCTGGGGCATGTCGCTGCTGATCATCGTCCTGATCGCCAGCGGCATCGCGATCTGGGACGAGTATTTCTACCAGTTCACGACGATCGAGCAGAAGCGGGTCGCCGTCCTCGTGCATGCGATGGGCGCGGTGGCGATCATCTGCGTCTGGATCATCCACGTCTATGCCGCCATCTGGGTGCGTGGCACCATCGGTGCGATGACCAAGGGCCGGGTCACGGGCGGCTGGGCCTGGCGGCACCATCGCAAGTGGCTGCGCGAGCTCGTGCGGCGGCCGGCGGCGAAGGCGTAGCCGCCGGCGGGCGGACGCCTTCCGGCAATCACATGGCCCGCGGGGCAAGCTAGGAGCGGCATGAGCAAGGAGGAGGTCCGGCCGGACCCGACCGTCATCGGCGAGGTCTCGGCGCCTCCTTTTGTCCGGCTGCCCGACCCGCTGCAGCTGTTCGTCACCCGCACGCTGCGCCTGCGCACGCTCGCGGCCACGAGCGAGATCGGGCCTTATCTGCGTTTTCTCGCGTCCCTGGTCGAGCTGCAGTACCGCATCCAGGACGGCTTGCCCGAGCCGATCATGCCGGATGCGTCCACGTTGCGGCGCGCCGGCGCACATACGATGCCGCCGCTGGATCGCTACGGCTTTGTGCCCGACGCGGCGTTCGAGGCGACGCTCGGCACGCTGCTCGCCGCGGCTGCCGATATCACCATGCCCCAGACCGCCGCCGAGGCGCTGGCGCGTGTGACAGCCTCGGGCGAGCGCGAGGCGATGCTCCGCGCCGTGCTGTCGGGCGAGATCCCGGCCGAGGCGCTGGCAGAGCATGTCTATGTCGCGGCGGCGCTGCAGGTGCATTTCGCCCGCCTCGCCGCGCGGCTCGATCCGGCGATGCTGGTGGCCGTGGGCGACGGCGCCTGCCCGTGCTGCGGCGGTCCGCCGGTGAGTTCGATGGTCGTCGGCTGGCAGGGCGCCCACGGCAGCCGCTTTTGCGCCTGCGCGCTGTGCGGAACGCTATGGCACTATGTCCGGATCAAGTGCACGCTCTGCGGCTCGACCAAGGGCATCGGCTATCAGGAGGTCGAGGGCGGCGACGGCACCATCAAGGCCGAGACCTGCGACAACTGCCACCGCTACGTGAAGGTGCTCTACCAGACCAAGAATCCGGATTGCGAGCCCGTCGCCGACGACGTGGCGAGCCTGGGCCTTGATCTGCTGCTGAGCCAGGGCGATTACCGGCGGGGAAGCTACAACCCGTTTCTGCTTGGCTATTGAGATGGCGGACATCCCGGCTCGGCAACTGGCGCGCCTGCGCGAGCTGCCTTCGGTCGATCAGGTCCTGCGCTCGGGCGCCGCCCAGGCGGCGCTGACGGAGTTCGGCCACGCCCAGACCAGCGCCGCCATCCGCGCCGCGCTGGACCGGGCACGCCAGGAAGTGCGCGAGGGTGCAGCACCTCCTGACGCGGCCCGGTTGGCGGTCGCTGCGGCGACGACGCTGGCGGCCGCTGCCCGATCCTCGGCCCGCCCGGTGCTCAACCTCACCGGCACCGTGCTGCACACCAATCTCGGCCGCGCGCTGCTCGCCGAAGCGGCGATCGAGGCCGCGGTCGAGGCCATGCGCGGCGCCGTGTCGCTCGAGTTCGACCTCGCGACCGGCCGGCGCGGCGAGCGCGACGATCACCTGCGCGGCCTGCTGCGCGAGCTGACCGGCGCCGAGGACGCGACCGTGGTCAACAACAATGCCGCGGCGGTCCTGCTCGTCCTCAACACGCTGGGCCTCGGGCGGCGGTCGATCGTCTCGCGCGGCGAGCTGATCGAGATCGGCGGCGCCTTTCGCATGCCCGACGTCATGACCCGCGCCGGCACGCTGCTGGCGGAGATCGGCACCACCAACCGTACGCACCTCAGGGACTACGAGGCGGCGATCGGGCCGGATACCGGCCTCATCCTCAAGGTCCACACCTCCAACTATCGCGTCGAGGGCTTCACGGCGAGCGTCGAGGCCCGTGATCTCGCCCCCCTCGCTCGCGCCCACGGCCTGCCGCTCGTCCACGACCTGGGCTCCGGCACGCTCGCCGATCTCGCGGGCCTGGGCCTGGGCCACGAGCCGACCGTACGCGAGGCGGTGGCCGACGGTGCGGACCTCGTGACCTTCTCCGGCGACAAGCTCCTGGGCGGCCCGCAGGCGGGCTTCATCGTCGGCAGGAAGGACCTGGTGGCCGCGCTCAACCGCAACCCCATGAAACGGGCGCTGCGCCTCGACAAGATCCGGATCGCGGCGCATCGCGGCGACGCTCCGGCTCTACCGCGATCCGGCCCGGCTGGCCGAGCGTGTGCCGACATTGCGGCTGCTTGACCGCAAGGAGCCGGCGATCGCGGCGCAGGCCGAACGCATCCTGCCGGCCGTGGCCGCGGCTGTCGCAGGCCGGTTCACGGTGCAGGTGGTGCCCTGCACGAGCCAGATCGGCTCGGGTGCGTTGCCGCTCGAGACGCTGCCCAGCGCGGCGCTGGCCTTTCGACCCGAGGGCCAAGCCGGCGGCAGCGCGCTTGCCGGGCTCGCCGCAGCCTTGCGGCGCCTGCCGCTGCCCGTGATCGGCCGGATCGCCAACGACGCGCTGCTCCTGGATCTGCGCTGCCTCGAGGACGAGCCGGCCTTCCTCGCCTCGCTCGGGGCGCTCGACCTGGACTTTGGCGATGCGCTGGCTTGAACGGCTCACCCATACGAGCCGCGAGCCCGAGACGCCCTCGGTGTCTGAACAGATGGCGGCGGCGCTCGCTCTCGCCCAGGGCGGCGACCCTGCGGCGGCTCTGGCGGCCTGGGCGCCGCTCGCGCATGCCGGCGTCGCCCGGGCGCAGAACAATGTCGGCGCCTGCTTCGCGGAAGGCCTCGGTGTCGAACGCGACCCTGCGCTTGCGGCGCGCTGGTTCAGCCTCGCGGCCGAGGCCGGCGATCCGATCGGCCAGCGCAACCTCGCCACGCTCCATTTTCGCGGCGCCGGCGTCGCGCAGGACGACGGTCGTGCGCTGGCCCTCTACCGTGCCGCGGCCGAGCAGGGCGACGCCGTCTCCCAGGACATGTTGAGCTGGATGCTCGCCGAGGAGGGCAGCGCCGCTTTCGATCCCACCGCCGCCCGCATTTGGGCACGCCGTGCCGCGGAGCAAGGCATAGCCACGTCGATGACGCGGCTCGGCATGCTGTACCATCAGGCGCTGGGCGGCGAGCGTGATCCTGTCGAGGCCGCGCGCTGGTGGCGCATGGCAGCCGAGCGTGGCGACGCCGACGCGCAGGCCATGCTCGGAGCGGCCCATCATCTGGGCGCCGGCCTGCCGAAGGACCCGGTCGCCGCGCTCGCCTGGCTGACGCGGGCGAGCATGGGCGGCAGTGCCCATGCCGAACGCTACCTTGCGGCCGCGCGCGGCGGCCTTGACCCGGGCGTTATCGCCGAGGCGGAACGCCGGGCCAGGGAGCCTCTGCCGGGACCGGCGCGGTGATCATCGGTACGGCAGGCCATGTCGATCACGGCAAGTCCGCGCTCGTCCGCGCGCTGACCGGTGTCGAGACCGACCGCCTCAAGGAGGAGAAGGCGCGCGGCATCTCGATCGATCTCGGCTTCGCCTACAAGCCCGGTGCCGCGGGCGACGTGCTCGGCTTCGTCGACGTTCCCGGCCACGAGCGCTTCGTGCACACCATGCTCGCCGGTGCCTCGGGCATCGACTACGTGCTGCTCGTGGTCGCGGCCGACGACGGGGTCATGCCGCAGACGCGCGAGCATCTGGCGATCGTCGACCTGCTCGGGATCGATCGCGGCATCGTCGCCCTGACCAAGGCCGATCTCGCCACGGCCGAGCGGCGCCAGGCGGTCACCGCCGGGATCCGCGCCACGCTCGCCGGCAGCACGCTGGCAGCAGCGGAGATCCTGCCGGTCTCGGTCGTGACCGGCGAGGGCATCGCCGACCTCGACGCGCATCTGGCCCTGGCCGCCGAGGCTTTCGCGGCGCGCGAGGCCGACGGGCGCTTTCGCCTCGCGATCGATCGCTCGTTCACGCTGCACGGGACCGGCACCGTCGTGACCGGAACGGTCCTTTCGGGCAGTGTCGCGGTCGGGGATCAACTCACCGTCAGCCCGTCCGGCCTCGCCGCCCGGGTGCGTTCGATCCACGCCCAGAACCGCCCTGCCGGGCGGGGTCGCGCCGGCGAGCGCTGCGCGCTCAATCTCGCCGGCGAGGCGATCACGCGGGAGGCGATCCAGCGTGGCGATGTCCTGCTCGATTCCGCCCTGCACGCGCCGACGGCCCGGATCGACGCCGCGCTGCGCGTCCTCCCAGCCGAGCCCAAGCCGATCGGCCAGTGGTTTCCGGTCCGTTTCCACAGTGCCGCCGTCGAGGTCGGGGCGCGGATCGTGCTGCTGGGCGACGCCCCGATCCCTCCCGGCGGCGAAGCGATGGTCCAGCTGGTCCTGGAGCGGCCGGTGGCGGTCAAGGCCGGCGACCGCTACGTCGTGCGCGACACCTCCGCCCAGCGAACCATCGGCGGCGGCCGGCTCGTCGACCTGCGAGCGCCTGCGCGCAAGCGCCGGACACCGGAGCGGCTGGCCCAGCTCGCGGCCCTCGCGCAACCGGAGCCTGCCGCCGCCCTGGCCGCACTCCTGGCCGTGCCACCGCGGTTCGCGGATCTGGGCGCGTTCGCGCGCGACCGGGCGTTGGGGGAGGAGCGGGCCGCGCGCCTGATCGAGAGCCTGGGTCTCGTGCAGATCCCGGCCGGGGCTCACCTGTTCGCACTTACCGCCACCGACTGGCAAGGACTCGAAGCTGCGTTGCTGGCAACGCTCGATACGTTCCACGACGACAATCCCGATCTGCCCGGCATCGGCCGCGAGCGGCTCCGGCTTCAGCTCGAGCCGCGCCTGCCGGTTCCGGCCTTCGTGAGCGTGCTCCGGGATTTGGCGAGAAGGGGCGAGATCGGGCTGGACGGCGCCTGGGTCCGGCGCGCGGGCCACGTGGTGCAGCTCACCGATGCCGACGAGGCCCTTTGGGGCGAGGTCGGCCCGCGGCTCGGCGGCGAGCATCGGTTCCGGCCGCCGCGGGTGCGCGACCTCGCGGGCGATCTCGGCGTCGACGAGGCGGGGATGCGGCGGCTCCTGAAGCGGATCGGGCGCATGGGGCGCGTCGACGAGGTGGCGCACGACCATTTCTTCCTGCGCGATACGGTGGCCGAGATGGTCCGAATCATGTCCGTGCTGGCTGCCAGCCTGCCCCGCGGCGAGTTCACGGCGGCCCAGCTGCGCGACCAGCTGGACAATGGCCGCAAGGTGGCGATCCAGATCCTCGAGTTCTATGATCGGCACGGCGTGACGTTGCGGCGCGGCGATCTGCGTCGCCTCAACGCGCACCGCCGCGATCTGTTCGGCGCGGCCGTCGATGGAGGAGAATCGTCCCCGGTGGGGCGTCCGGACTTCAAATCCGGGGGGGGCCGCGAGCCGGTCCTTGGTGGGTTCGACTCCCACTCTCTTCCGCCAATTCTCCCTCCGGATGCCAGCGCCACGCTTCCGCTAGGGATGGATGGACAACGCGGTGCGGCTACCGTTGGGCGCGCTCGCTCGACGACCTAGTCGCATTCGTCGGTCCGAGAACCGTCGGCCGCGTCGGCGCAAGCTCGATGCGCAGCCGCAACTCCCATCCCCGTTGCGAAACAGGGTCGACCGACTTCGTTTGAGTGTTGGAGCGGGTGATGGGAATCGAACCCACGACATACAGCTTGGGAAGCTGTCGTTCTACCTCTGAACTACACCCGCGCTGGATACAGGATTAGTGAGCCCGGAGCCGAATGGCAAGGGAGGCGATGGTGGGCGGGGTAGTGTGCGGAGGGTTCTGCAAAAGCCTGCGGTGGCGGGTGGTCATGGCATGCTGGTGATGGTCGATGTCACCGACCCTGCCAAGGTTGCACGCCATGACCATGCAGGGTGCTACGCGAGGGACCGTTGATCTTACGGCGCTGGTCGCGTCGGACCCGGACTTTGTCCGGGCGCTGATGTGGACCGCGCTACAGGAGATGCTGGAGGCCGAGATGGCCGAGACGGTCGGTGCGGCCAAAGGCGCGCGGACGGAGGATCGGCTCGGCTATCGGTCGGGGTACTATGGCCGCACGCTGATCAGCCGGGTCGGTAAGCTGGAGCTACGGGTGCCGCAGGATCGCGGCGGCCGGTTCTCGACCGAGCTGTTGGAGCGCTACCAGCGCTCCGAGCGGGCACTGGTGGCGGCCCTGGCGGAGATGTACGTGCAGGGCGTGTCGACCCGGAAGGTGAAGGCGATCACCGACGAGCTGTGCGGCCACAGCTTTTCGGCCCTGGAGCATCAGCGCCATCAACCAGCGGCTGGACGCCGGGCTCGCACAGTTTGCCGGCCGCCGCCTCGATGAGCCTCGTCCATACCTGATCCCGTATGCGAGCTACGAGCGGATCCGCGCGGCTGGGGTGATCCGCAGCCAGGCGGTGCTGCGCGAGTACCAGAAGGAACAGCTCAGGCTCGCCGCCTGAACGCCCGGCGGACAACGCTATGCGTTGCCCACCGGACCAACCGCATCAGCAGCCACGACCAAATTGCAGAGCTTTACACACACAACCTCATTCCCGCTCTAGTATATCCCTTCTGGCATCCAAAGCGTGACATGGACGGCGTGCCACCCAAATCACGGCCGCCACAGATTGCCGGACATGGCGAGCAGGTAGACCATGCGCAGGGTGGCGCCGTAATAGTCGGCCGGATCGCCGGCGGTGGTGATCGCGACATCGTCCCAGATGTCGTTGAGCAGTTCCTGGTAGCGTGCGTCGACCATGGCACCGACGCCGAAGGCGCCGGTGAAGCAGACATGGTTCCAGCCGACGGTGGCGGTGCCGTTCAGGTTGTAGCCGCCATAGATGCGGTAGATGTCGCCGCCGGAGGCGCTTTGCAGCCAGGTGAGCATGCGCATGGTGACCGTGCGCGACTTGGCGGTGCCGTAAAGCAGGTAGTCGGCCGCGGTCTGCCAGGGCACGCGGCAGGCATTGAAGGCGTATTGGCCGGCGTCGGCGGCACCGTTGAAGCCGGGCGCCGCCGGGCGCGGCTGCGTGGTCGTGGTGCCGACCGCGAAATCCGGCACGAGGCCGGTGCCGGGCGCCCAGTTCTGCTGCAGGCGGACCAGCAGATTGAGGCTCGCGGCGGCGGTGTCGGCCCAGCCGGACTGGCCGCCCACGCGGTTGAAGCTGCGCAGCTGCAGCGGCATCAGGTCCGAGGTCCGCACCGCCTCGTACTCGAGCGGGTAGGCCGGGTCGACCCAGTCGCCCATCTGCACCAGGTCGGAATCCGGGTGGATCACCCGCCGCTGCAGCGCCGCCATGACCTTGAGCGCTTCGCTGCGGTAGGCGACCTTGCCGCCGCTGCCCCATTGCGCATGGGCCAGGAGCAGACCGTAGGCGATGTTGATGTCGCCGTCGCTGGCCGAGTTCGGATCGCCGCTGCTGGCGCAGTCGCCCATCTGCCGCCACGCCATCAGGTCGGGGTCGTGCTGGCTCGGATGGTCGCGAAAGAACAGATAGAGCCCGTCGAACACGGTGCGCGCGTCCGGATCGTAGCCGGCCATGTGCGGCAGGATCAGCATGCCGAGGCCGATGCCCTCCGACACGCTCAGGGCCGTCGTGACCGGAACCGCACCCGGCCTGCCGTCCAGCGCCACATAATAGCGGCCAGCCCCGCAGCCGGCCCGCACGAAGGCATTCTTCCACGCGTCGTAGAACGTCCGCACCCCGTCATCGAGTACGGCACGCGGCTGGTGCGAGGGCAGGATCGTGCCCGACGTATAGACTGCGTGCCGCGGAAACGGCCGGCTCGGCGCTCCGGTCGCCGCCGGCGAGGCAACTAGAACGCCCGCGATCCCCATCACGAATGCAAGCAAGAAATTTAACGGAGTGTACTGCATATTCATGCCTGCACAATGTTAATGACGCCACATTTGGCCTGCTTCCCGAAACGCCTCATGACGGACTTCATTTGCATCAGATCAATTGTCGGTCAGCATCCCAACTGATCTGCGTGCGCCACTTGCGCACGCTAATGCCTCTTGAGCACCCTACCTGAGTGACCAATGCGAGTTGCACCGTGACGAATTGT
>CAWCSG010000001.1:95000-434761 GCA_963798145.1 uncultured Alphaproteobacteria bacterium | reverse complement strand
ATTGGACACCTTAGTAATCTTTGTGAAGAAAAAGGCTTCTTTGATGTAGTAAAAACATTCGAAGCCCTACAAAGCTCCAACGTGCGTGCCAAATTACTATTGGCAGGTTCCCCAATGGACGATCTGGTCGCCAACAAAATTGCATTTTTGAAGCTGACGTATGGCGACTTATTCAAGTTCCTTGGACCGCTCGCGGGATTGGCCAAGGATGCCTTCTACGATAGCATCCATGTATTTCTATTTCCGACACGATGGCCGCAGGAAGCTCAACCGAATGTAGCGTATGAGGCGTTTGCCGCGGGCGTAACTGTGATCGCATATGGACGCGGATGTATCCCGGAGATAATTGGCTGGAGAGTGGTTGGGTTGTGCCGACGAGTGTCGACTTCGCGGCTGCAGCGATACCGCATCTAGTCTGGCTGTGGGAGAACCGGGACCAAGCCGGAGAACGTAGTTCCCGCATATACGAGATTGTCCGCAAAGAGGTCGACACTTCCCGAGTACAGCGTACGTTGCTACTGATGAAAATCAAAGAAATATTAGACGAACGTACGGAAGGGTCTTCAAGTCAGTCGCCTCTAAAGATGTCGAAGTCAATCTCGTGAGGCTTCGGTATTATGGTTGAGCCCTCGAAACTCGGAATAATCTCAGTGTACACTACATCATACCGCCGCGGTTGTAGTAGCGAATTTACCTCGGGCCAGCAAAACGCAGCGCACGAATTGACTGGCCGCAAAATCAGCGGCACTAAGCTTAATGCCATAGCTCTGTATGTGAATTTCATCGTCATGGCGTTGCTGGGTTTCCTCATTAATCCACTTCTTGTCCAATATCTTGGCGCCTCAGAATTCGGGCTCTGGAAGTCTTGTCAGCGAATCCTTGACCTCTCTTCTAGCGGACGGTCGGGCGACACAGTCACTCAAGTGGGTGCTCGCTCACCAGGAACGCGCAGGCGACGATGCCAGACGTCAGCGGTCGGTGGGTGCCGCGATAATCATCTGGCTGATATGGCTACCGGTCCTCACCGTCGGCGTCGCTACCATTGTCTATCTACTGCCTTGGCTGATAAACAGCGTCACTGGCGATCAAGCAGTCATCGTACACTGGGTAGGCATTATTCTTGGCGGAAATGTCATCATGATGGCCGTCCTCAATATTCCGGATGCTGTACTCTTCGGAACAAACCAAGGTTATAGGTCGGTGATACTAACAACCACGATGCTAACGATAAGCAATGCCGGAATACTTATCGCAGCATGGCTAGGTTATGGTCTGCCGACGGTGGCGGGCATCATTTTTGCATGCGGATGTGCGAATAGCTTCCTTACACTTTTGGTCGCACGAAAACATGTTACTTGGTGGGGTATCCGCATCCCGGTCCGCGCCGACGTCACACGCTTCTTAAAGTTCAGCAACTGGACAATGGTCTGGGCATTGGTCCAAACTTTGCTTCTGTCAGCGGAAATGCTCTTGCTTGCATTTTTTATCGGCCCTTCAATTGTAACCAAGTATACATTTTCCGTATATGTATTGCAATTTGCGTTGTCTATATGTCTTATGACCGGTAGTGCGATCACCCCACGACTGGGCGGACTTGTAGGAGCGGGTCAGTCCGACGCCGCGGCGCGTTTGATCGGACGCACTCGTGAGATTTTAATCGCAGTAATGGCGGTGAGCGCGTCGGGGCGTCCTGCTCTTGAACGGAAGGATTTGTAACCGCCTGGGCGGGCGAAGAGTTTTACATGGGCAATACGGTTAATGCGCTCATGGTTGTGGCATTTCTTCAGCTAGCGCTCATCCGATTAACGCGCAGGTTCAAGACGTGGGACTACAGATCCGAGCTAAGGTTTTGCTAGGCCTAGCTGGAACGTTAGGAAGCCTTCTGTTCTCGGCGGTCGCGTACCGGCTCTCCCAATCTCTGGAAGGCCTTTTCATCGGTTTGATCCTCGGCCGTCTGCCCATGACATTCCTCATGCCTCGACTGGTTGTCCATATGGTGCCCGAGTTCCGTCAGGATTGGAGGCCGCTGGGCGTTCTGTGCGTGCTTGTCCTCGCGTCTATTTTGCTTTCTCAGTTTATCAGGCCGATGGGTTGGGTGCAGGTTATTCAGATGTCCATTGTGACCGAGCTCTTCTATTATTCCTGTCTTATACGTGTGTACTGACCCAGCAAACTCATCGATTATCTTACAGCCGCTCGCTGCTTGGATGCCCAGGAGCCCACGCTGATGTTTGCACACCGGTTACTTCCCGACCCTCTTTCACTAGCCGCACAGGGTACGGTAGTAATAATACTAGTAGCTGGATTTTGCGTCACTCCGGCTGGAGCTAGTCCGCTCATTATATGGCCTATATTAATCCTTTTCTATATCTATGCGTTGCGCATTGTTTGCTATCCAATTGCTATAATCCCGGGCCTTGGAACGCTACTATCTATCGAATCCGTTTTCTTTATAATTCCGTTTCTCCCTAATTTATATCAAGCCCTATCAGGAATACGTGCTTGGGATCACAGATCTCAGTGTAAGCGTTTTGCTTCAGCACACCTATGCCGACCGTAGTAATGAGGCGGTAGTGCTCACTGCGGTTGGCTTTACGGCATTCCACTTCGGCGTGAGTTTCTTACGTAAAATTCCGGAATGTTGGCCACCTGCCGTTCGAGCTAAGTCCGAAGATAAATACCGGCTATTCAGCTGGATAATGCTCTTGCTACTATCTTCGTCTATATTGATCTACATGGCAGCCGGCTTAACCAGTGCGGATGAGGGACGGTATTCTGACTTAGCCAGCACCAGTGCGACGGGCGACGGCATTTATTTCCTGATTACCCTATTTTCCATTGTTAGCGTCGCACTAATAGCCGCAGTGCTCGCTCAAAAGAGAGTGCCGGAGTTTCCACTTTGGGTCTCAGGCTCAATAATTCTAATGTGGGCCGGTCGCATGCTGGTTAATGGCGATAGGAATAATTTTTTCCTGATAGTAGTCGCCGCGGGAGTTGGTTACTGCACGTTCATTCGAAAGACATCAGCAATCGCGATAGCGTGCGCGTTGTTTATCTCCTTGTCGCTTTACAAGGCAGTTGAAGTTGTTAGGTTCATAGCATCCGTCACTTTCAGCTATATTCACGGAGCTTGTGGCGCAAGATCAAACATATGACAAGGGTAGCTTAGCAAACTCGACAACGACGTTGCGAGCAACATTTGATATCGTCCCCGACAGAGTAGACTATGGATATGGTTGGTATAAATTATTCCGGCTTCGGCGATAGTGCCAAATACATCCGCGGAGTTTTATTGCAGGAAAGTGTGTTTGATAAATCTTCATCTGTGCTTACTTATTTCATGCTCCGGCCGAATGCGAGTTGGGGGGTCGGGACCAATGTACTCAGCGATATATATATGGACTTTGGGTTGCCAGGGGTTCCGGCGTTAATGACCCTCCTGGGGATGTTCGCAGGCTGGATAGAACGCCTGAATGCAATCGTGCCCACTCTATGGAACATTGTGATTTACCTAGTGACAGCGGCTACCATGGCAGAGTTGCCACGGTATGCGCTAGATTTTCCCGTCCGCGGTATTGTGTGGACATGGATAATGCTAATCGCATATGAGAGCGTGCTGCGTTGTTCGGGCGCGAGCGGCGGTCCAGTAAAGATAATACGGAACCTGGTAGGAATAAAGAGAATGGACGACCGGCGCCTGTGAACCATTAGGTCTGTGTTGCAAGGTGCATTCTCTGTAATTTGGCAATTGCTACAATATCGACAAGTCGGAAAGGATGTGAGGCACCGGAATGATCTTACCGAATTATAGATACACTGCAAAAGCGGTTCGCACCGGAGGTGTATGCACGACGGATCGGAGTCAGAATGGGCCGCGGTTGCAGATTACTCAAGGTTGAATTTAGCACAGAGCCCTATTTGGTATCGCTTGGTGACCGCGTAAGTGCCACTGCGACTCGGTTTGAGACACATGATGGTGGCGTCTGGGTTTTCCGGGAGGAGGAGCCTGGGCTGGATATGGTACGGCCGATTACAGTTGGAAATAATGTCTATTTCGGATATGGGTGCATTGTGCTGCCGGGTGTGAATATCGGTGATAATGTATAGTTGGTGTTGGCTCGGTTGTCACAAAAGATATCCCAAGCGACAGTGTAGCAGCGGGTGTCCCGGCACGAGTTATCAAATCCCTCAACTCCTACAGAGCGCGGGCATTTGTAGAAGGGCATCACGCGCAGCCTGGGTCACTCCGAAAAGCGCGCTTACTATAGGCGTCTCTTTACAAGCGTGACGCTGCAAAATGAACCCTATTCGGGTTTGTTTCTTAATTGCGAATCTCGACGATGGCGGTGCGCAACGTCAAAGTCTACTACTTCTACAGGAGCTTACAGCAAGGCCAGAGGTCGAAGCGCAGCTGTTCTCTCTTCATTCGGGCATCAATGAAGCGCTGTTATCGGAGTTGGGTCATCTCCGATGGACTAATATGAACGTGCGGTCGAACTACAGCCCAAGGAATATTTGGAGGTTGTGGCGAGCCTTGCGGCGCGAGCGCCCTTGTATTATAGTTTCATGGCTACTGGCTCCGGATATTTACTCCTTTTTTCTTCGGCTGGCACTCCCGAGAATTCTGTGGGTGCTTATGGAACGGAACTCGGATTATCCAGTTGAGCCGAAGTTTGTGATTAGGCGATTTCTTGGACGATATGCAGATGCGATAGTGGCGAATTCGTCAGAGGGAGCTGCTTACTGGCAGCGTGCCGGTGCAAGAGGTCCCTGGTTCGTCCTACCGAATATCGTAGCGATAGACCGACCAAGGACGATGGCTCCGAATAGAAGCATGATTGTCTATGTGGGTCGGATGGAGGCACAAAAGAACGTTGAGGTGGTGGTTCGGGCGTTTTGTTTGCTGGCTATGCGGAGACCGGAAGCTGACTTTTCGCGTTATCGGACAGGGCTCGGAGCAGCGCCGACTGATTTCCCTTGTTGCGGAATTAGGCTTGCTGGGCCGCGTGTGCTTTCTAGGATATCGACGTGATGCTGTCGCGATTATAGCGGCTGCTGGCGTTGTGGTTAGCATGAGCAGACGAGAGGGGCTACCCAACGTCTTGGTCGAAAGTATTGCTATGTGGACGCCTATAGTGGCTTCGGACATTCCTGAACATCGCGAGTTACTTGGTCCGAACTATCCATTCTACGTTGCTGATCTGAATAGTCCAGAAGACTGCGCGAGTACGATCGAACAAGTTCTGCATACGGGCAATTGCGACGAGGCTCTCAATTTCGCGCGCACAAGACTAGCTGAGATGACGTCTGTGGCTGTCGGCGACCGCTATATGCAGATTTTGCGGCGACTGCATTCGGAGAGTGGCTTACCGCACCGTGTGTAGTAGGGGTCCTGAAATGTTAACTGACGTGGCCTTAATGCTTCGCACTTGTCGGCTCATTACCCTCGTCCTTAGCTTCTTTGGAGCGGTGTTTCTCCCGCCGAAACTGCGTGCGGAGCAATGCAGCCTGGACAGTTTACGTGTCGCCTGATGGAGATGATGGCGCCGATGGGTCGGCTCCTCAGCGCGTCCCCCAAGCCCGGGAAGGGGCCTGTGCGGACGCTAGAACGTGCTCAGGGGCTGGTGAGGAAAGAACGAATGGCTAATCCGGGTGCGGGGCGCGATTTTGCCGTCGTACTCAGGGGTGGACGCTACCAACTTGCTCGGATTCTATCTTCGGTCCGGGTGACTCGGGTGATCCTGGTCACCCCATTGTTTATCGGTCCTATCCTGGGGAGATCGCGCGCATCAGTGGTGCCCATCGCATTGACGGTTGGGAACTGCAGACAGACGGTGAGTGGTCTGCGCGATATCGGGACGCTTCCGTGGAGAATGGCTGCCCATCCCAACTGTTCTTCGCCGGCGAGAGACTTGGCCGACCGCGCCAGCCTGCCGCGAGTACCTTGTATCGCCGTGTGGCCGAACGGTCGAAGGATGGCAAGCAACCGAATAATCGCTTCTATGCGCATACAGGCGACCTGCCCGAGCGAATGAACGTCGCCGACGACACTGAAGTGGTTGTCTTTAGCGGCTGGACCGCGTCGCGCATGCGCGCGACCTCTTGGGATCCGCTCTCGGGCTTGGTCACACTGACGGGAAGGTTGGCGATGGATACCACAACCATCGGGACATTTCCCCGGAACTTCCATACATTGTTGAAAATATGAAGTCGAATGCTTGAGCAGAGGTACGTGGCAGTGTGATGTGCTGACCGGCCGGGTGCGGTATCGAGCCGCCAGTAGTCAGCCGATTGCGACTCCCGAAGTTGATGCACCGCTGCTGGGAACATTAATTAGATTTAGTGGTGAACGGGAGCGTGAGGTACATGATGTTCGGTTCGAAGATGTTTACTTCGAGTATAGTGCCTGGCACCTCCCGTTGACGGGATGGGCCGCACGCCAAGCCGAGGTTGGTCTGCCGGCCGCCATAGAGTTATCCAATGCGCGGTCGATCTCGCTGTCGGACTTCGCTTTAGTTCACACTGGCGCTAATGGCATTAATATCGGCATTAATTGCGGTGATATCTCCGTCACCGGAGGCGAAATACGCGACATTGGGGGTAGCGGCATCGCCGTCGGCTCGAGCCAGCGCGAACCTGAGCCGGGCACGGCTTGGAGCGAGGGCGAGTTCAGTACCGAAAGGACACACGATATTTTAGTCAGGGACAATCTCCTTGCCTCGTTGGGGACGCATTCATTGGGCAAGTGTCCGGCGTTTGGATCGGTCAAGCCGACCATGTGACCATTGAACGAAATGAAATTAGGGATCTACTATTCGGGTATTTCGTCTGGCTCGACGTTCGCCTATGGGCCGCTAAGTCACGACATTCGGATTTGAGGGAATTTTATCCACCGCTACGGCCAGGGCGTCCTTTCGGATCTAGGCGGTATCTACACTGTTGGTGGGCAGCCTGGCTCTCTATTGCGAGAACGTTATACTCGATGGTGCAGCTCGCGACTATGGTGGCCACGGTCTCTATGCAGACAATGCGAGTGGTGGATTATCTTTCGAGATAACTTAGTGTTTTCTGTTTCGCATGCAGGTATTGTTCCACTTCGGCACGGATCTTATATTTGAAAGAAATGTGTTGTTGGATTATCGCGAGGCGGGCATTCGGTGCTCGAGGCCATCGCAGGACCCTCCGGTTACATTTGGATCCAATTTTTTCGAATCTGCCACTCACTGCCGCTTTACGGCGTTTGTGCCGGTCCCACTTACGTTTTTGAACATAACCTCGTGCAGCTGAGCTCTGAGTTGGTCCGCCTCGTCGAAAAGACGGCTTCGCAGACTACCATTGGTTTCCGGACCTACGATCTCACCCGAAGGGGGCAATCCAATGGGCTCGCCCGAAATCGAGGTGATCGTGAAACAGCACGCTGGTGATAAGGACAAAGTGCTTCGCGATTTACTTACGCACGCCGGGAGACTTCTACCCGACTGAAGGTCGCAACAAGTGGGATGCGCGATGGTCCATCAGCCTTGCCATAAGCCAGCGTAGAACGCTACCGGCGGGACAGTGATCTCGATCTCGTTCCGCCGAGTGAACGGTGATCGGCTGTCCACGCCCTGGGTTCGGGCTCATGCTAACAGTCGGCACTATCTGCATGAGTACGGCGTCATGCTTGGCCGAAGTAGTGCTACAACTTTTAACCGGGAGTTCTACTATGCATAGGTCTCTGGAAATGCTACTCATCGGAGTTCCAATCGCTCTTTTGCTTCTTGATTGGTGTTGTGGTCGTTGCGTTTCAGATGCCTCCTTAGACTCGCTTTTGGGCGCATACAAGACCGCAAAAGCGCTCGTTTCGATCTATCAGTCGGAAGGTTATATTGGTGAGCTCGCCGACCTAAACATATCCGTTTTGGGAGTCGGCAATGAACCCAGACTTAGGAGCGTTGGTCAGCCGGAAAGCTTGAAATCCCCGCTACTGCTCAATGGCGGTCTTAACCAATTTCTTGAGGAGTGCCCAGAGTTTGGTTCATCAAGTTCCAATTGAACGAAAAAGGTCAGGTGGTTAAGCGCTACCCCTACCGCCCGCGGGATATATTTGCTGCCAATACCGTTGCTAATGAATTTCCATATGAGCAGATAGGATTTGATCCCGTTACGAGTATGAGACCGATGGGCATAGAGCGCTATCCAAACGGTGACTTACTTGTAGTATTTCAAAGTACCAATGTAACGCCGTTATTTCCGTTCGGTGGAGGCGTGGCTAGGATTGGTGAAGATGGTAAACCAATTTGGTTCCGAAGGGATTACAGTCATCATTGGAGTAGCTTCCTCGATAGAGACATTGCTCTTGTGCCTGGTACTCGACTTTCCAGTGAACCAATCACTGTACCGATGGGGGATAAGGTGCGTCAACTGGAATGCGGGGGAGTTACGTATCACTACTTCTGTAAAGAAGATGGACGGCAATGGCAGGTGCTCCTCGAGGAGATAGATGTACTTCAAAAATTAGTGGAATTGCCATGGCGGAATATGTCATTCGAGTTTGTGCAGAAAGTGCTTATCTGCTGCATCTGAACTTTATTGACACCTTTCATGGAGCTAGTCCAAAACAATTCCAACAGAACAGTATCGTCGTTTCTCTACGGAATTTGAGTGCGTTCGCTATATTAAACTCGGAAAATGGTGCGCCGCAACGTGTAGTGCGAGGCTCCTTTGTGCAGCAGCATTCCGTCCATCATTTGTCGGGTAGCAAGTTCTTGATTTTCGACAACCACGGCGGCAATTTGGATGGGGGCCCGTCTCGTTTGCTTGAGGTGGACATCGAGCGTGGCGAGGAGCGTACAATTTTCCCAAATCCATCTACGCCGATAGAATTGCGGACGTTATTTTCGGACACCGCTGGTTATGTTGATATATCGTCTGATCGTAAAAGGTCGTTCGTTAGTTTTAGTCACGCGGGTATAGCAGTCGAGGTGGAAATTGCGACAGGGCGTGTGTTGACAATTTATCGGAATTGCCATGCTTTTTCCCATTCAGAAAGCGCGGGAAGGTGGTCCAGCAAAGGCGTCTTTTTAGTATTATGGGTGTGCATTATATCGACTGAATGCCGCCGTCCGTCTTTGGGTGTTTCATGATGGTGACAATTCCGTATGCTCGTTTAACTTCGCCGTACGGCTGAGATGGTATCGGTGACTAACCGTAGCTTCGCCTCACGCGCGACGTTGTGGAATAGCACATGCGGGTGTCAGGCGACCTCTGTGTTGGGATAGCGACTCAGTAGCGGTTCGATAATCATTGGACAAGGGGGGGCCTTATGCGCGATGCGTAAAAGTTTTTACCCGGTGGGGAAGCGCGGAAATATGTCTCCGTGGGTACCGACTGGGGCTCAGATGTCGTGTTACCGAGCGCGAAAAACGCTGTTTACGCCGCCGCCGCCACAGATTTGGTCTGGATTGCCGGAGCATTGAGTGTTGCACGCGCTGGCAATTCCATAGGTTCCGTACCTATTTCCGCAGAAGCAATTGTTGATATTTCGTGCGCCTGCGTATTTGTATCCGAGGTTCGCCACACGTTGATGTGCATAGTTCAGTCGTCATTTGGTGTTGTAAAAATCGTAGCCGTTTAGATCATAGTCTGTATGTCGATGACAGGACCGGAATTATCTCGAAGCACCCCAGATACTCCGCCGCCGCCGCGCTCACCGTCACCGTCACCGTCGCACTCGCCGTCCGCCCGCTCCCATCCCGGATCGTGTACTGGAACGAGTCGCTCCCATCATACCCCGCCCGCGGCGTGTAGGTGAACGTCTGGTCCGCGTTGGCGGTCTTGCTGCCGTTGGCCGGGTTGGTCGAGCTCGCGATGGTCAGCCCCGTGCCGCTGTCGTTCGCCAGCACGTTGATCCTCACCGCCGTGCCCGCCGTCGTCGTGGCGCTGTCCGCCACCGCCACCGGCGCCGGCGTGACCGCGCCATCCGCCTTCCCCACCACGATCAGGCTCCGCCCCCAGGTGACCAGCTCATCCCTGCCATCCCCGTCCAGGTCCAGTGCCAGCGGGTAGGGCGGCCAGCTGTCCCAGGAGGAACGCGGCAGCGACCCGCTCGGCGCCGTGCTGCTCTTGAGGTTCCAGTACCAGTCGGTGCCCAGGCGCAGCGTGCCGTAGCGGTCGATCACCCGGCCGAGGCTGATCATCAGCTCGTCGGTGCCGGTCTTGCCGTCGAGATTGGCGTTCTGGTACGGCATCGCGGTGATGCGGCCGTTCTCGATCGCACTCTTGCCGTAGCTGGCCAGGATCCGGCCGGTGCCGGTGAGCAGGAATACCGTCGCGTTCGGCTCGGTGCCGCGCTCGATCAGCGCCAGCGTCGGCGTCGCCGAACTCGCATCGAGCCTGGCCATGGTGAGCTGCTGCGGGTTGCGGATCGTGCTCGTGGGCACGTTCCAGATCGGCGCGCAGTTCTGGGCGATGCTCACCGCCTTGAGGCCGGTGGCGCCGGTCAGCGCCGCCTCGAGCCCCGGCCGGTCCGGGTCGAGGTCGCCCACCGCCACCGCGTCGGCATGCGTGTTGCCGATATCGGCCGTGCAGATCCGGTTGCCGTTCGGCTGGTAGAGATATTTGCCGATGAAGATCTTCTCGGCCACGCCGTCCGCGTTCTCGTCGACCGGGTAGACATAGTGCCCGGCGGCACAGGTGTTGCGGTCCCAGACCAACTTGAGGTTGATGTCGAACGCCTGCGTCCGCCCCCAGGTGTCGATGTAGTTGCCTGCGGTTGCACAGCCGGTGCGGTTGCGCGCCGAGACCAGGATCAGGGGATAGGCGCGGCCGGGTACGCGCAAGGCCGCGATCTGGCATTCGTCACCCGGCGAGCTGTTGTCGAGCGCTGCCCGGCGCAGCACCGTGCCGTCCGTGCCGCGCCGCACCATCAGCACCTTCTTGCCGTCCTCGACCCAGCAATGGACGATGTCCTGATCGCCGTCGCCATCGCCGTCCACCACCGCCAGCGTGTCGCGGTGGATCGTGTCGCGATGCACGCGGCCGGACGGGTTGTTGATCTGCCACAGCTTTTTGCCGGCGGCGTCGTAGACCCGGATGAAGCGGTAGCCGTTGAAGTGCACGAAGCCGAACGTGCCGTTGCCGGCGAGATCGATCGGATACAGGTTGCCGCGCACGTTGAGCAGCGGGTCGCCGTCCAGCGCGATCTGGCGTACCGGCCGCATCACGATCGGCGCACTGCTGCTGGCAGCGCCCGTCTGGCTCAGCTTGAGATAGGGCACGCCGCGATCGCTGTTGCGGAACAACTGCATCCGGTCCGCCTGGTCCGGCGCCGCCCAGGCCGGCGGTGCGCTGCCGGTCAGGATGAGCAGCGGCGCCGCGAGGCCGGTCAGCGACAGGAGAACGGCTGCGGCGCGCAGACACGTCATGGATGACGGGCGCAAAGCGGCAAGAACCTGCACGAGCGGCAGCAGGCTACGCGAGAGTAGCGGCATGGGGGCTTTTTCCGGTTCTTATGGCGATCGCTGTCGATGCCGTGACCGGGGCTCGGCCTTGAGGAACACCGCTAATCCGGGTGCTGATCCCCATCCGAGTCGACGGGCCGCCCGCCCTGCCGCTCGCTCCGTTACTTCACCACCGTCACCCTCATCCTGTAGGCCGCCTTGGTACTATAAAGCAACCAAAAGATGTTATCAGACACCTCAGGGTTAATTTACCACAGTGGGTTGCAGCATTGCCACGCGTGGTTCGGCGCCTTGCGGCGGCTGATGCTGCGGTCGATTTGGCACCCGGGCGACTTGGGTTCGCCCCGATCCAACGCGATCGGGAGCGACTCCGCGCTGAGCGGCGACGCACGCCTCGAGTAGTCCGGAGGACGATAGGCAACGACAAGGCTAGCACGCCTCGAGTAGTCCGGAGGACGATAGGCAACAGGCATGCTGGAGTGGGTTCGATCGCGAACCCGCTCTAGTCCACCCCGCCCCAATCCTGCAGCAGCCGCACGGAGACGCTGCTGCCCGCGACCTTGGTCACCATCAGCAGCGCGCGATGCAGGGCCACCGGGTTGCCGGCCTTGGTGCGGCCGGTGCGGTCGGGGTTGCAACCCCACAGGATCAGGTCGCCCGGCCGTACCGCCGCCGCCCATTGCTCGAAATAGTTCGGCGTCAGAACCTCCGCCAGCGGGTCGTTGCCGGCGAAGCTGTGCGTCGCCCAGGTGAATTCCGTGCCGGGGTCGGCCAGCTTCTGCAGCGTGCCCTTGCGCCAGTTCATCGCCGCGCCTCCGATCCTTGCTGGCTGCGTTCGCGTGCCGCCGATGCCGCCCGTGTCGCCTGGGCCGCCGGACCGCTCGTCTGGCCGGCATGCGCTGCCGCGGCCGCGCGCCGCCGCTCCTGGGCGAGCTCGGTGGTGATCACCTCGGCGAGTGCGCGGGCCAGCGTCACCAGCTGCGCCTCGAGCTTGGCCGCCAGCGACCGTTCCAGCCGCGTGAGCCGCGCGTCGAGATCGGCCGGCAGGGCAGGGGCCGGCGCCGCCCGCCGTCGCCGCCAGGGCCAGCGCAGCAGCCGGCCGATCATCGAACACCTCCGCGCCGGCAGCCTCTCCCGCGCCGCGCGCCGCCCGCCAGCCGGGGCGGCCGCTGCCCGCAGCCGGCCACGTCCGCCCGTCCCGAGATGCGCGGCTGCCGTTTCCTCGATGGTGCCTGGGCGGGTGCCGTGGCCGTGATCGCCGGCGCCGGCGCCGGTGCGTGATCCGCCGTGCCCCAGTCCTGCGCCAGCCTGGTCTCGATCCCGTCCCAATCCATCCGCGTCACCAGCAGCAGGCAGCGCTGCCGCTCCCGGCCGGCCTCGTCCGGCGCGCGCGGGGGAGGCTGCGCCACCGCGCAGAAGATCAGGTCGCCGACCGTCAGCTGGCGGTGGCAGCCGTGGAAATAGCCCTTCGCGGTCACCGCGGCGATCGGGTCGCGGGTCGCGTAGGCCCAGGCCGCGAAGGCCAGCTCGTTCTCCGCGGCAAACGCGCGGTGCAGATGCTCCAGCCGGAACGCCATCGCCTTGTTCTCAATCATCAGTAGAAGACCGCCGATTATTATCGCGCGTGCTCGCCGTCTGCAAGCCTTTCTTCCTAGAGATTGCGCGCCGGCGCATCGTCTTCGTCGCGCATTTTAGCGATCTTTGTCAGATATGTAACCGAACGCCGTCGATCCCGATGCTGGCCTGACAGACAGATCTAGGGTATTATTCCTTGCCATCCGGGCGATGATGCCCAGCGATCGCGCGCGTCCGATGGAGGGCGTACGATGTCCGATTCTCCCCTCGTCCCGCCCGGCCCCCCGGCCGCCCTCGCCCCTGCCGCCAGCGCCGGCAGCGCCCAGACCCCCGAGAGTGGCGAGACTCCGACAGCGCCCAGACCTCCGAGGGTGCCCAGACTTCCGAGAGTGGCGAGAATGCCGGCAGCGCCGACTTTTCCGAAAGCGCCGGCAAGTCCGAGCGCGCCGCGCGCGCCCGCATCAACGGCGCCCGCTCCCGCGGCCCGTGCACCGAGGCCGGCAAGGCCCGCTCGTCGCGCAACGCGCTGCGCCACGGGCTGTGCGCCAAGGTCCATGTCGTGCTCGAGCCCGAGGACGACGCCGCCTTCGCCGGCCTGTCCGGGCGCGTCCTGGCCGAGCTGGCGCCCACCACCGCACTCGGCGGCTTCCTCGCCGCCCGCCTCGCCGCCGCCATGTGGCAGACCGGCCGCGCCGAACGCCTCGAGGCCCAGGCCTTCGACCACCGCGCCGTGCCCGACCCCGACCGGCTGGCCCTGGCGCTGCGCTATCGCGGCTCCGTCTCGCGCGAGTTCATGCGCACCCTGCGCGAGCTGCGCCAGCTGCAGCGCCAGCCGCAAGCGGCCGTCACTGCAATGTCCCCTCTCCCGCTGGAGGCGGGGGAGGGCGAGGGTGGGGGCAGCCCGTCGGTGAGCCTGCCGGCGCTGGCCGGGATCGCCTGGGGCGGCCCGCGCCCGGCGCCGGTGCCCGCCGGCTATCTGCGCCTGCTGCCGGTGCCGGGGATGCGCCCGCTCGACTGGGTCTATTGCCAGCACAAGGCCTTCCGCGGCGCCGAGCCGCTCCTGGTCTATGCCGACGGGTCCGTCCGCTCGCCGGACGGCGCCCTGCTGCCCGACATCTGGACCCCGCCGCAGCCCGGCCGCTGGGCCGCCGCGGCACGCCACCCGCCCGACCCGCCCGCGCGTCCCGCGCCGACACCGGCCACGCTCTCCCCGCGCCAGGACGGCACCGCTCCGCCCCGGGCCGCTCCACCCCACCAGGCTCGGCCGGCCCCGCCCACCGGCGGCGGCCAGGCCCCCGCCGTCGCGGATCCTGCCCCGCCTCCTGCTTCAATACTGGCCCCAAAACTCCCCCCGGAACCGGCCCCGGTCGCGGACCAGGCGCCCACGTCCCGCCACGGCCAGCTCGCCAGCCTCACCCCCGAACCCGCCCCGGCGCCGCACCTCGGCCTCGCGGACCTTGCCGACGCCGACAACCACCATTCGTCCCGCCCCGACCCGGCGGCCGAGCCCGTCCGCCTGCACCCGGCCATCGCGCCGGCCGATCACGCTACCGCCGCCACCGCATCCGTCCTGCCGCCCGGCTCCGAGCGCGACGCCCCTGACGCAGACTCACCCGCCCGCGCCGCCGCTGGCCCGCCTCCCGTGCCGCGCGATCCAGACACCGATCCCGGCCCGGGCCAGGGTCTCGCCGCTGCCGCTGCCACCCGGCCCGATCCCGACCGCGAGCTTCCCGCTGCCGGCCCCGTGCTTCCCGCTGCCGGCCCCGTGCTTCCCGCTGCCGGCCCCGTGCTGCCGTTCGCTCCGCCCCCGCTCCCGTCCCCACCGGCCGGCGCAGCCGACCCTGTCGCCGCCACTGCTCCAGCCGCACCCACCGGCGCCCCCGCTGCTCACACAGCACTTGGCCGAGCCTCGATGCGCTACCGCGCACCGGAGCAGCGTTTCGCCGGGCTGCGCCGGCCCCCACGGACGGTCACGCCGCCAGCTGCCCCGCCGGCGGAGGCCGGATCGCCCGGCATTCCTGCGCCACCAGCCACGGTCGAGCCGGTCGCCGCAGCACCGGCAGCGCCCGCCGCAGCTGCCGGCGGCGGCCCCGGCAGCGTCCCGCCGGCGGTCGACCCCGGCGCCGCCCGGGCGGCACACGATGCCTGGGCCCGACTGTGGAACATCCCGATTCCCGCCGGCCCAGCCGGCCGCGACCGCGCCACCGACACCACGCAGCGACGAAACGAACCCAGAATCCCGGGCGATCACGGGCCTCCCGGCATCGCAGACCAGACCCGGCCCCGCCCGCGCGCAGCGCCGGCCGGGCCGCCTGGCGCCGCCGGGCAATGCCCCGGCCGGCTACGACTGAGCCGCCATGGCCAATCTCGGCCCGCTATTGCCCGCCGCCGCGCCGAAGCCACCGCGACGCGGCCGGCCGCTGGCGCCCTCGTGCGGCAGCACCGCTTGCAGCAGCCGCTCGATCGCGCGCCGGTCGGCCTGCCAGCTGCGCCAGGCGAGCACCGCCCGCACCAGCCGCGCCGTGCCCACGACCGCCAGCGCCACCGCGACCGCGAGGGTCGATGCCAACAGGTAGACGAGTTCCTGCGCCGATCCGTCCGCCATGCCGGTCCTCCTGGGTCTGGTGGCGCCAGGATCGCGCAGCGCGTCCTAAGGTCGGGTTAACGGCGCCGGGTCGACGGCATGGCGTCGCCTCAGGCGGCCGCCTCGTCGCCGCCGCGCACGATCAGGCTCAGCACCTCGTGCTCGTCGGTGTCGCGGATCAGCCGCTCGCCGGCATTGCGGCCGCGCTTCAGCACCATCACCCGGTCGCCGACCGCGAAGATGTCGTTGAGCCGGTGGCTGATGATGATCTGGGCGACGCCCTGGCGCTTCAGCTCGGCCATGGTCTCGAGCAGCCGCTCGGTCGCCATGATCGAGAGGTTGGCGGTGGGCTCGTCGAGGATCAGCACCTTGGGCGCGAAGCTGATGGCACGCGCGATCGCGACCGATTGCTGGCGCCCGCCGGACAGGCTCTCGACCCGCTGCCGGACATGGTTGACGTCGACCTTGAGCCGCTTCAGCACCGAGCCGGCCTCGGCCTCCATCCGCTTGCGGTCGACGAACCAGCCCTTGGTCGGCCAGCGGCCGAGGAACACGTTGGACGCGACGTCCAGGTTCCCGCACAGCGCGAAGTCCTGGTAGATCATCTCGATCCCGACCTCGCGGCTCTCGTGCGGGCTGCGGAACTGGGTCGGCCGGCCGTCGACCAGCACCGAGCCCTCGTCGCGGTGGTAGGCGCCGGTCATGATCTTCATCAGCGTCGACTTGCCGGCCGAGTTGTCGCCGACCAGGCCCAGGATCTCGCCCGGATAGAGCCGCAGGCTGACGTCGGCCAAGGCCCGGACCGCGCCGAAGCTTTTCTGGATGCCCTCCATCCTGACCAGGGGCTCGGCACTCATCCGTGTCTCTCCTTGCCGGTGAGGCGCTGGCCGAGCCGCGCCAGCAGACCCTCCTGGCGCAGCCAGATGTCGGCCAGCACCGCCACGATCAGGATCAGGCCGATGAACACGTTGACCCAGTGCTGCGGCATGATCAGCGAGCTGCCGTCGGGCAGGATGATCTGCAGCGACAGCAGGGCCCGCAGCAGCGTGATCACCGCGGCCCCGGCGAGTGCTCCGATGATCGAGCCGTAGCCGCCGAAGATCGACGCACCCCCGATGATCACCGCCGCGATCACGTCGAGCTCGCGCAGCTGCCCGGCCTGCGGGTTGAACGAGCGGTAATAGGCGATGTAGACCAGCCCCGCCAGCGACGCGCAGGCCGAGCAGAACACGAGGCTCCAGAAGCGGACCCGGTCGGTGTCGATGCCGGCATAGTCGGCGGCGCGCCGGTTGCCGCCGGTGGCCATGATCCGGTAGCCGACCGGGGTCTTGGCCAGCACGATCCCCGCAGCCACGGCGAGCACCCCCAACAGGATGCTCTGGGTCGAGAGCGCGCTCGCGATCGCGGACCAGAGCCCGTCCGGCGCCGGCTCGACACCCAGCACCTTGAGGATCTCGATCAGCTTGCGGCCGATCAGGTTGTAGCTCTCGGGGAACTGGCTGAGCTGCCGCCCGGCCACCAGCCAGGCCGCGAGCCCGCGCGCGATGTAGAACATGCCGAGCGTCGCGACGAACGCCGGCAGCAGCAGCCGGGTCGCCAGCAGCCCGTTGACGCACCCCGCCACGACGCCGGCGGCAAAGCCGGCAAGGCCGGCGGGCAGGGGCGCCCAGCCCATGAACTTCATCAGGAACGCCGCGGTCGAGCCCGACAGCGCCAGCACCGCGCCGACCGACAGATCGACGTCGCCGTTGGCCATCACATAGCTCATGCCCACCGCCATCAGCCCGATCTCGGTGAAGGCCAGGATCAGGTTGAAGCTGTTGTCGAGCCCGCCCCAGAAGTCCGGCCGCAGCCACAGGCCGAACAGCCAGAGTATCACCATGAAGATCACCGCCGCCGACTCGCGCTGCGTCAGCCACCAGCGCAGGCCGGACGCGCTGAACTCGGCCGCCGACAGCGCGGTGCCGCGGGTGCGCGGCGCCTCGATCGCCACCGTGGCGACGTCGGCCGGTGGCGGCTCGGTGCCGCGCAGGCGCGCGGTCAGGCGCGGGATCAGCTTGCGCCGGATAATCCAGGGCTCGATCAGCACCGCACCCACGAGGATCAGGCCCAGGAACGCCGGCACGGCGCCGGGCGGCAGGGAGGCCATCGCCTGCACCTGCAGCTCCTGATTGCCGACCTTCAGCGTGCGCGTGATCGGCACGCCCTCGCGCAAGACCTTGTCGATCAGCACCACCAGGATCGCACCCAGGCACGAGCCCAGCACCCGGCCGCGCCCGCCCAGGATCGAGGCGCCGCCGACGATGACGGAAGCGATCACGATCAGCTCCGCACCCAGCCCGTATTGCGAGGTGACGCCCTTGTCCTGCGCGACGTTCATGAGCCCGGCCAAGGTGGCGCAGAGCGCCGCCAGCACGAAGCCGCGGATCCGCACCAGCTTGGTGGCGATGCCGGCATATTCGGCTGCCTGCTCGCTGCCGCCGACTGCGTAGGTCTCGTAGCCCCAGCGGGTGCGGGCCAGCACGATCCCGCCGATGATCGCCACCACGACGAACGCCAGGATCTGGTTGTTGAAGCCCAGCGCGTTGCCCTCGCCCAGCGCGAAGAAGGCGAACTCGCGCGCCTTGACCTCGTAGCCGATGGTCTTGCCGGTGGTCAGCCCGAGCACGAGGCCGCGGCCGATGAACAGCATGGTCAGCGTGGCGATGAACGACGGCACCTTGAGATAGGTGACCAGCACGCCGTTGATCAGCCCGATCGCCACGCCACCGCTGAGGCAGACCAGCACCGCGGCCCAGGCCGGAAGGTCGAAATGGGTCGGCGCGAAGGCGATCGAGAACAGGACCGCGGTCAGGCCCAGGGTCGAGCCCACCGACAGGTCGAGGTCGCGGTTGACGATGACGAACGTCATCCCGACCGCCATCACGCCGTAGCGCGACGCATCGCGCAGCACCGACTGCAACGCGGTCAGGTCGCCGAAGAAGCGCGGGTTGACCCAGGTCCCCAGCACATAGAGCAGGACCATGACGACCAGGAGCCCGACCTCCCAGCCATACGCGAAACCGCCGAAGCGGGCGGAAGGCATCGCCTCCCGCCCGCCCGGTACGGCACCGGCCGGTGCAGCCACTGCCTAGTTCTCGTAACGCTTGCCGACCTTGTCGACGTCCGCCTTGGTCACGAGCTGCGCGCGCGTGTCCAGGTTGGCGGCCGAGATGCCGCGGTCGATCTGCAGATAGAGCTGCATGACCGGCCAGAAGCCCTGCAGGAACGGCTGCTGGCCGAGCGCGCCGTCGAGCGCACCGGACTTGATCTGCTCCTGCTGTTTCGGGCCGAGGTCGAAGCCGTACGAGCAGACCTTGTCGCCCATGTTGAGCTGCGCCACCGCGTCCCCGATCGCGGGCGTCACGAAGCCGTTGGCACCCATGATGCCGACCACGTCGCCGCGGCTCTCGATCAGGCTGACGACCGAGCCCGCGCCGTTGTTCGCGTCGATGTCGATGCCGATGTTTTCCGGGCCGGCGTCGACCTTGAAGTTGCCGAGCTTGCCGGCGACGGCGAGCGTCGCCACGGTCGCGGTGAACGCGGCCGTGATCCGGTTGTTCACCTCGACATTGCCCAGCGTGGTGGTGCTCGGGAAGATGATCGAGCCGCTCTCGGCCCCGCTCGCCAGCACGCACTTGGCCAGCGCCTCGCCGCCGATGGCGGCGGCGGTCGCATCCTGGCCGGTATGGCTGATGGCCGAGCGGTCGTAGAGCGTGCCGTCGTAGCTGTTGGTGGTCGCGACCGGGATGCCCTTGTCGAGCAGGCCCTTGACGAGATCGTTGTAGGCACCGGCCTGCGGCGTGGTCAGGATCAGGCCGTCGATGGTCGGGTCCTGCACGACCTGGTTCAAGATCTCGAGCTCGCGCGGGATGTCGTCGACCGGCGCCTCGGAGCCCAGCATCAGCAGGTTCACGCCGACCAGATCGGCCGCCAGCTTGGCACCGACATAGACCGGGTCGAAGAAACCGTTGCCGGCAGTATGCGTCACGATGGCGAAGGTGAGCTTGCCGTCCTTGCTGTGGAAATCCTTGGTGCCCGGCGCTTCCTTGACCGCGTCCTCGAACGAGTAGCCGCCGACCGCCTTGGAAAGCGCGCCACCCGACTGGGCCATGGCACCGCCGCTGCCGAATGTCGCGAGGGCGAGCGCGCTCACCCCGAGCATGAGCTTCCGCATTGTCCTGTTCTCCCTGGTGCCTGGCGCCGTTCCGCCGGCTTGGACCGCCGAACGCCTAGCACCTCCGCTCGCGGCTGGCTATCCGGCGCTGGCAGGTGCCGCCACGGCCGGCCGGCCGACGCGGCAGAAGGCCTGGAATGACCGCTCGATCGCTGCCCGGTCGAGGTCGCGGCCGATGACCACGAGGCGAGTAGCAGGGCGGCCCTCTGGCCAGGCGTCGAGATGGGTCGGCTTGTGGACCAGATGCTGCACACCCTGGACGACCACTGGTCGGTCGACGCCCTGCACGTGCAGCAGGCCCTTCACCCGTAGAATGTCG
Organism: uncultured Alphaproteobacteria bacterium; assembly: GCA_963798145.1. Classification (GTDB taxonomy): domain Bacteria; phylum Pseudomonadota; class Alphaproteobacteria; order Geminicoccales; family Geminicoccaceae; genus Benzoatithermus. The sequence goes on along the minus strand of CAWCSG010000001.1, from coordinate 414,626 downwards.
TTGCCATGACGGTGCAGCAGCAGCGACAGCCAGAGGCCGAACGCCGCCCAGTCGAGCGGTGCCTCGGCTGCGAGGCAGAAGGTGGCGAGGCCGTCGCCGTGATGCTCGTGCCGGTGCCCCGCCCATCGGCTCACCTCCGCCGCGCGGGCGGCCGCGTCGTGCAGGTCGTCCAGCAGCAGTGCAGCGGGCGCCGGCGCATCCTCGGAGGAGCGGTGCAGCGAGGCGGTCGGGTTGATCGCCTGCAGCCGCCGCGCCAGCCGCGCGCCGTCCGCTTCGGCGAGGTCCAGCTTGCTCAGCACCAGCCGGTCGGCCAGCGCCACCTGCTTCGCCGCCTCCGCGAACCGGTCGAGATTGGCTGCCCCGTTCACCGCGTCGACCACGGTGACCACATTGCCCAACCGGAAATGCCAGCGCAGGGCGGGATCCGCGGTGAAGCCGGCGATGATCGGCACCGGGTCGGCGAGCCCCGTGGTCTCGATCACCACCCGCTCGAACGGCGGGACCAAGCCGCCCTCCATGCGATCGTACAGCCGGCCCAGCCCATCGCGCAGGTCGCCGCGGATCGAGCAGCACACGCAGCCGCTTTTGAGCAGCACGACCTCCTCGTCGACCTCCTCGACCAGCAGATGATCGAGCCCGACCTCGCCGAATTCGTTGATCAGCACGGCGGTGCCACGCAGGTCCGGCTGGGCCAGCAGTCGCTTGAGCAGCGAGGTCTTGCCGCTGCCGAGGAAGCCGGTCAGCAGGTGGGCGGTGACCGTGCGCCATTCGCGGATCATCCGGCCAGCGCCTCGATGCGGGCGATCACGGCGGGGTCGAGCGGGTCGATCGCCCGGCCGGCAAGCTTCTCCGCGGCCGGCCACAAGGCGCCGACATGGTCGACCACGAGGCTGCGGCCAGTGCCGCCGCTGACGGTGAAGCGCCCCTGCCAATCGGCGCAGCGGAGGCCATAGACCCCCAGCACCTCGTTGGCGACGCGCACGCGATGCTGGCGCTCCGCCGCGCGCTGCACCGTCTCCGCCCCGGACTGGTCGGTCCAGTGGTCCGCCCCGAACATGCCGCACAGGCCACACATGGCAAGCTCCCGCCTCGAAGCCGGTAACAGCGATGTCGGTGCGCGCCGTCGTCAGTCAAGCGCGACCGTAGCCTCACGGTGCGGCCGGGCTATGATGCCGGTCATGGCCAGCTCCCCGCCCGACCCCAAGCTTGCCGCCGTGCTCGTGGACGCGGCCGTTGAAGGGCGCCTGCCCGCCGCCATCCTCGAAGCCCTGTGTCGGGCGCTGGTCGACGGTGGCATGCCGATCAGCCGCGCCACGGCCGGTGCCTTCCTGATCCACCCGTTGCTGGACGCGACGCTGGTCATCTGGCGCGCCGATCGGGGCGCCTACCTCGACGACACGCCCCGCCCCACCGTCCGCGGCAACGAGGCGTGGCGGCACAGCCCATTCTTCCGCATGGAGCAGGAGGGCTCGGACCTGCTGCGATTGCGGCTGGAGTTGGGCGAGGGGACAGGCGAGTTCGTGGTGCTTGCCGATCTCGCGGCGGAGGGGGCGACCGACTACCTGGCCCTGCGCACCCGCCTCGCCGCCGGCGTCACGCTGGGCGCCGGGACGAGTATCTTCTCGTCCTGGATCACCCGCCGCGCCGGTGGCTTCACGCCGGCAGAGCTCGATCGGATCGCGGGCATCGAGCCGCTCCTCGCCGTGGTCCTCGCGGCAGCACTGGGCACCGCGACGGCCGGCACGCTGCTCGCGACCTATCTCGGTGCGGACGCCGCCAGCCGGGTCCTCGGCGGCGATGTCGAGCGCGGCAAGGTGGAGATGATTCACGCCGTGATCTGGTACAGCGACCTCGCCGGCTTCACCCGCCTGGTCGACCAGGTCTCCGGCGGCGGCATGCTGCAGCTGTTCACCGGCCATGCCGAGATCCTGGGCCTGCTGAACGATCACGCCGAAGTCCAGGTCGACGCGATCGAGGGCCACGGCGGCCAAGTGCTGAAGTTCATGGGCGATGGGCTGCTGGCGATCTTCCGCGCCGCCAGCGAGGGCGATGCCTGCGATGCCGCACTGGCGCGCCTGGTTCGACGCGGAATCGCGTTGCGCCCGGCTTGCCCGCCGCCGCATCGGGGAGACCCATCCCTACCTGGCACTGCATGCCGGCGATGTGCTCTACGGCAATATCGGCGGCCGCGCGCGGCTCGATTTCACGGTGCTCGGGCCAGCCGTCAACGAGGCCAGCCGCATCGCCGCGCTGTGCCGGCAGCTGGGTGTACGGCCTGCTGATGTCGGAGGCCTTCGCCGAGCTGTGCCCTGAGCCGCGGCGCGGCAGCCTGCTGGCGCTCGGCCGTCATGAGCTGCGCGGCGTGGCCCGGCCACAGATGCTGTACGGGCTGGAGCGCCCGCCCCGTTGACCGCCGCGCCAATCCGACCGACCCGATGGCGTGCTGGCAGTCCCGATCCGCTCCCGTCGTGAGCGCCACGTCCCGGCCCGATGATAGCGCCCACCTATCGAACCCGGAGGCGGCCGGCATTTCCGTTTCGTGCCTCCCGCGGCGATTCTCGTCCGCGGGGGCCGCTCGATGGCGGCCAAAATGCGAGAAGGAAGACTATCCATGGCACGCACCCGCTCAGCCCCGGCCCGCCGGGGCGTCCCCACGACGCTGCTCGCCGGCGCCATGCTGCTCGCCTCGGCTGCAGCCGAGGCCGGCTCATGCCCGCCGGATCAGGTGCTGACCACACCGCGCCAGATCGAGAACGCGCCGGATGGCGGCGTCACCCGCGAGATCCTGGCCGAGGTCAATCTCGAAGGCTGGCATGGGCTCGGCCACTTCGTCCTGCGGACGCGACGGCTGGTGGTCGCCAAGGACGGGATCGTGCCCACCCACGGCCACGAGGACCGGCCTTCGGTCGTCACCGTCGTTTCGGGCGAGATCATCGAGCACAGCTCGGTGTGCGCCGTGCCGATCCTGCACCGGGCGGGCGAGGCCAGCCCCGAGTTCGGTCAAGGCCACAGCCACTGGTGGGAGAATAAGTCGGGCGCCGAGGTGCTCCTGCTCTCCTCCGACGTGGTGCCTGTGGGCATGGTCGACGACCCGCACATGTGATGTCGGCGCGCGCCGGCATCATTGACGGCGGCGCCCGATCAGCCGGGGGCAGGGTACTTGCCGCCCGGCTGATCGGCCGGCTCAGGCGCGCGAGGCGCTGCCGTGAGCGCTGGCTTTCACCACCTGCACTAGGTTGTCGGAATAGGTTCCGGCCTTACCCATCCCACAATGTGCATCGGAGCTGATCGCGTTGACCGAGGTGCCCGAGATGGTCGAGCCCGGCCAATGGCCGACATTGGCCATCACCAGTCCCGGCATGAGGTCGTCGCTGAGTTCGGCTGGCCCCTCGAAGAAGCCACGCTGGTTGAACACCCGCACCACGCTACCCGCTTCGATCTCGCGGGCGGCGGCGTCCTGCGGGTGCAGGAAAACGATCTGCGCACCCTGGCGCAGCTTCTTTTGCTGTTCATTGCCGTACTGCGTGTTCAGAAACGCATGCGGCTTGGGCGAGACGATGTTGAGTGGGTAGTCTTGCGCGAGGGTCGGGTTCGAGGCCGGAGATTCGAACGGGGGGATGTAGGCGGGCAGGGGATCGATCCAGTCGCCGGACTGCTTGCCCTCGTACATCGAGCGCCAGACCGGCACCACGAAGTCGCCGCCCTCCGCCATGCTCGACTTGAACTCGCACTTGCCCGACGGCGTCTTGAAGCCACCCTCGGCATGCGGCGCCCGCTCGCCGGGTTCACCGACGTTGAGCCGCATCCACCCTTTCTCCTTGAGCAGATCCAGGGTGATGCCTTCCAACTGAGGTGAGCTCCAGTCGTAGAACTCGAGCAGCATTTCATCGTCGGTCATGTTCCAGTATTCGTCGTCGAAGCCCATGGTCTTGGCTAAGCGGCGGAACAGCTCGACATTTGGAATACACTCGCCCGGCGCCGGGATCGCCGGCTGGTTGAGCATCATGTAGAGATGCCCCCAGGTGACCATCAGGTCGTACTGCTCACCCTGCATCGTGGCCGGCAGGACCAGGTCGGCGAACTTTGCCGTGTCGGTGATGAACAGCTCGCTCACCACCATGAACAGGTCTTCGCGCTGCAGGCCCTTGACGATCTTGGCCTGCGAGGGCGCCTGCGAGACCGGGTTCGAGTTGTAGACGAACAGCGACATCACCGGCGGGTCGAGCGCCAGCTCACCGGTCAGCGCGGCGCCGAGATCGAGCTCGTTGATCACGCGGGTGCCGGGCTTGATCCAGTCTGGCCGGCAGATGCGGTCGAAGCGCGTCGGGAACTCCCAGATCGGCATCTCGACCGTTCCGCCGCCGACATGGCGCCAGGCGCCGACCAGCGCCGGCAGGCAAGTGATCGCGCGGATGGCCTGGCCGCCACCACGGCTACGCTCCAGGGCCACGCCCTGGCGGATCGCCGAGGGCTGGGAGGTGGCGTATTCGCGGGCGAGCTTGCGGACGTCCTCGGCGGGGATACCGGTGATCTCGGCCACGCGCTCAGGCGGGAACTCGGCGGCACGCACCGTCAGTTCCTCGATCCCCAGAGTGTACTTTTCGACATAGTCCTGGTCGACCAAGCCTTCGCTGATGATCACGTTCATCATGCCCAGGGCCAGGGCGGCGTCGGTGCCGGGCTTGATCGCGATATGCCAGTCGGCAGCCTTGGCCGTGCGTGTCCGGACCGGGTCGATGACCACGATCTTGGCGCCCTTCGCCTGCGCCTCCAGGATGAAGGGCCAGGCGTGCAGGTTGGTGCTGATCATGTTCATGCCCCACACGACGATGTACTTCGCGTAGGCCAAGCTCTCGACGTCCAAGCCGCCGGTCGGGCCGACGGTCATCAGCCAGGCGGTGGACGACCCGGATTCGCAATAGGTCTTCTCGGCGACGCTGGATCCCAGCCGGTTGAAGAAGGCGTCGCCGGCAGTCAGGCCGTTCAGGGTGCCCTGGTGACCCAGATAGGCATGGGGCATGATGGCCTCGGTGCCATGTCTCGTGCCGATCTCGTCCCAGCGGCGCTTGATCTCGGCCAGAGCCTCGTCCCAGGAGATGCGCTCGAACTCGCCCGCACCCTTCGGGCCGACGCGGCGCATCGGGTACAGCACGCGCTCGGGATTATAGTGGTGCTGCGCGAAATCCTTGAGCTTCACGCACAGGCCGCCGCGGGTCATGGGGTGGGCAGGATCGCCCGTGACCTCGACCAGCTTGTCGCCGTCGACATGGTAGAGGAATGCGCAGGTGTCGGGGCAGTCGTGCGGGCACGCGCCGCGAACGACCGTCAGATCGGCAGAGGCCTTCATCGAACTCTCCCCAGTGGGCAGGGCAGGAAAGCGGCTCGTCAGCAGGCGGGCCGCAGCGCTGTCTCCCAATTGGATATAAAGTGTAGCGATAATATGCAATAGGTCGATCGTCCAAGAATGTGAATACCCGCCAAGGAATTGTTTCTGATGAATAGCAAATGTGCGATCTGCTCAAGTTTTCATCGGATACTGCCATTTTCTTGTGCGACCAGACGTCGGCGTCCGGAACACTTTGCTGCGCGGCCGCGATGGGTTATGGCGCGGGTCCCTGTCCCGCGCTGCGAAGGCCCCTGAATGGCGACCAACCGGCTACGCGCCGCACCCGTCACGAACAAGGGCACCGAGCGGGTGATCGCGATCCTCGAGGCCGCCAAGGATGTCCTGGTCGAGGAGGGCTTCGCCGCCCTGTCCTTGCGCGAGGTGGCCAAGCGGGCGGACATGACGGTCGGCAATGTCGGCTATTATTTCCCGAGCAAGGACAGCCTGCTGGCGGCGCTGGCCGAGCATATCTTCGACCGCTGGGACGCCCGCCTCCGCCGGCACGCGCCGCCGGACCTGGCCGGCGGCCTTCCCACCTTCGTCTACTCGATTCGCTTCATGATCGAGGAGAACAAGCGACCCAAGACCAAGTCGTTGCTGCTCGAAATGTGGGCGATGGCCAACCGGAGCCGTGCGATCCGGCTCATGATGGATACGTTCTACGGACGGATGCGTGGTTGGATCGAGGCGATGCTGCTGGACATCGACCCGGCCATGAGCCGCCATACCTGCCGTCTGCGCGCCGCCCTGGTCACCGCGCAGATCGAGGGGCTGATGCTGCTGATCGGCCCCGCCAGCCCGGCCGAGGGTGAGCTGATCGGGCTCGAGGAGGAGGCGATCAAGCAGATCCAGCGGGTGGCGCTGGCACCGTAGCGGATTGCCGCACCGCGCAGTCCGATCCGGGTTCGTGGGCCGACGCTCTTGCATTGCGCCAAGGCTTGGGAATTGCATTGCGGTGCCGGATCGCTCAGGGCTGGATGGTCAGGTTCGCCATCTGGGCAGCGTCCGGCCATCCAGGAGAAAATGATGAAGAGCTTCTGCACCTACGTCACTGCGCTCATGCTTCCCGTCGGACTGGCGATCGGTTCCCCTGGCGCGGCGCAGGCCGCGGACGCGCTGGCGGCGGTCAAGAGCGCCGGTGTCTTGAGGGTCGGCACGGAGACCGAGTTCGCACCCTTCGACTATATCGACGCCGGCAAGCATGCGGGTCTCAACGTCGACCTGTTCGACGAGATCGGCAAGGAACTCGGCGTGAAGATCGAATGGGTGGCACTGCCCTGGGACGGCGTGCTGCCGGGGCTCGACAGCGGCAAGTTCGACATCGTCGCCGGCCCCGCCACCATCACCAAGAAGCGGATGGAGCGCTATCGGTTCTCACCACCCATCGCCGAGGCCACCGTGGCGATCCTGAAGAAGGCGGGTGACGACAGCATCCAGAAGCCCGAGGACATCGCGGGCAAGCCCACCGGCAGCGGCAAGGCCACGGCACAGCTGGCCCAGCTGCAGGCGTTCGTGAAGACGCTGCCCGAGGCGGGCGAGGTCAAGGAATATGTCGGCTTCAACGAGGCCTACGCCGATCTTGCCGCCGGCCGCATCGTGGCCGTGGCCAACTCCCTGCCGAACATCGCGTTCGTGGCCGAGCAGAAGCCGAACGTGTTCGAGGTCGTGCTGCCGACGTTCGGCGAGAAGTCCTATTTCGGGTTCCCGGAGAACAAGGATGCCGACCACGCGGCGCTGAACGACGCGGTCGCCGAGGCGCTGGCCAAGATCAAGGCCGACGGGCGCATGGCGGCGCTCCAGCAGAAATGGTTCGGCGTCACCTTCGACACGCCGGCCGAGGTCACCGACCCGGCGTTCTGAGCCGGCATGGCGAAGCGGGGAGGCGGCGCCGGATGACGTTCGAGCTGTTTGGCCTGCTGCTGCAGGCCTCCCTCAACACGATCTTCCTCAGCGCCATCTCGATTCTGCTCGGCTTTGTCATGGCTGCCGTGGTGTGCGCCGGTATGCTGTCGCACAGGCGATCGGCGGCCCGAGCCGGCCGTCTGTTCGTCAGTTTCTTTCGCGGCACGCCATTGCTGGTGCAGTTGCTGCTGATCTTTCACCTCCTGCCGCAGATCGGCCTCAACGTGTCGAGCGAGGTCGCCGCGATCATCGGGATGTCGCTGTGCACGGCGGCATACCAGGCGGAGATCCTGCGCGGCGGCCTGCAGTCCGTGCCGCGCGGGCTGATCGAGGCCGCCGACATGTGCGGCATGGGGGCGATCGCCACGTTCCGCCGGATCCGCCTGCCCATCGCCTTCCGGCTGACGCTGCCGGCGCTGACCAGCGAGGCGATCATGATCCTCAAGGCGTCCTCGCTGGTCTCCGTGGTCGGGGTGATCGAACTCACCCAGATGGCCAAGGATCTGGCCTCCTCGACCTATGAATTCCTGCCGATCTACGCATCGGCCGGGCTGATCTACCTGATCATCAATGTCGGGCTCGCGACGGTCGGTCGGGGTCTGGAGCGGTCGACGCGGCGGGGTCGCGCATGAGCGTCGATCTGGGGCTGATCACCGAGAACGCCGGCGCCATCGTGGCCGCGATCGGCATGACGGTCCTGCTCTGGATCGCCGGAGCGGCGCTGGGCTGCATTCTCGGGTTCGTGGTGGCGCTCGGCCGGCGCTATGGGCCGGGGCCGCTGCGATGGCTGTTGCTGGGCTATGTCGAGCTGATCCGCGGCACGCCGTTCCTGATCCAGATCTATCTCCTCTACTATGGCGGCCCGTCGATCGGCATCTGGCTCGACAGCTTTCCAGCCGGGCTCTTGGGACTGACCATCTATGGTGGCGCCTATTATGCCGAATTGTTCCGCACCGGCTTCGACGCCGTCCCGCGCGGCCATGTCGAAGCGGCGGAGGCGGTCGGGCTGACCCCGGCGCAGACGATGCGGCGCATCATCCTGCCGGAGATGACCATGCTGGTGCTGCCGGCAATGGTGAACATGACCATCCTGCTGCTGAAGGAAACGGCGGTGCTCTCCGTGATCTCCGTGAAGGAGCTGACGAACGTGGCCGGCGTCATCGGCTCGGCCAACTATGCCTACGTCACCTGCTTCGCCATCCTGGCCCTGGTCTATTGGGCGCTGGTCGAGGCGTGCGGTGCGGCCGGGCGCGCCGCGGAATCCCGTCTCTCCCGCTACCGGTTCGCGACCGCATGAGCCGGGTGCCTGCCATCCGGGTATCCGGCCTGGTCAAGCGTTTCGGCGCCACGCCGGTGCTGAACGGCATCGATCTCGAGGTGGAACGCGGGGAAGTCACCTGCGTGATCGGGCCCTCGGGCTCGGGGAAAAGCACTCTGCTGCGCTGTGTCGGCTATCTGGAGGAGCCCACAGACGGCTTCATCGAGATCGGCGGGGAGCCGTTGGGCAGCACCCCAGCGCCGGCGGGCGCGCGGGTTCGTCTGCCCGTGGCCGAGGTGCGCCGCGTCCGGGCGCACATCGGCATGGTCTTCCAGCAGTTCAATCTGTGGCCGCACATGACCGCACTCGGCAACGTTGCGGAGGCGCTGGTGACCGTGCGGCGGATGCCGCGCAAGGAAGCCGAGGCGCGCGCCATGGACCAGCTGGAGCTGGTCGGGCTGGCCATGCGCGCGGCCCACTACCCGAGCGAATTGTCGGGTGGTCAGCAGCAGCGCGTGGCGATCGCCCGGGCCCTGGCGCTCGATCCCGACATCATGCTGTTCGACGAGCCGACCTCCTCGCTGGACCCGGAGCTGACCGGCGAGGTGCTCAGCGTCATGCGTGGCCTGGCGGAGAAGGGCATGACCATGCTGGTGGTCACCCACGAGGTCGGCTTCGCCGCTTCGGTCGCGGCGAAGATCGTGTTTCTCGATCATGGCCGGCTGTTGGTCGAGGGATCGCCGGCGACCGTCTTCGGCAAACCGCGCCATCCCAGGATCGACCAGTTCCTCGACACCTATCTGGATCGCGGCGCCGCAGCTTTACTATAGACTGCGCACATGAGGCTGGCACGGAATTGGCTCAGTTATCGGCGCGAGACGCCCGGCAGGACAGGAAGCGGACCTTGGCAAAAAACTCTTCGCGGGTCGGCCCGAGATTTCCGCAGATCGTGGTCCTGTTCGGCGCCACCGGCGACCTCGCGCGCCGCAAGCTGTTGCCGGGTCTGTTCCATCTCGCCACCGCCGGATTCATCCCCGGCAGCCGGATTGTCGGCGTGTCGCTGGACGATCTCGATGCCGACGGCTTTCGGGCGCTCGCGCGCAAGGCGATCGACCAGTTCTCCTCGCGCAAGGTGAGCGAGAGCGACTGGGAGGCGTTCGCGCAGAGCCTCGACTATGTCCCGATCGCTGCCGGTGCCGAGGCGCTCAAGGGTGCCGTGGAACAGGCGGAGCACGCCATAGCTGGCGAGAGCCGGCGGATCCACTACCTCAGCGTCCCGCCCAGTGCGGCTCTGCCGGCGGTGAACATGCTGGCTGCGGCGGGTCTCACCGACAATTGTCGGATCATCATGGAGAAGCCGTTCGGCACCGACGTCGAATCTGCGGTGTCGCTCAACGAGGAGCTGCACAAGTTCTTTGACGAGGACCAGATCTTCCGCATCGATCACTTCCTGGGCAAGGAAGCGGCGCAGAACATCCTGGCCTTTCGCTTCGGCAACGGGTTGTTCGAGCCGATCTGGAACCGGAACTTCATCGATCACGTGCAGATCGACGTGCCCGAGACGCTGGGCCTTGGGACGCGCGCCGGTTTCTATGAGCAGACCGGCGCCTTTCGCGACATGGTGGTCACCCATCTGTTCCAGATCCTGGCCTTCATGGCGATGGAGCCGCCGACCGCGCTCGAGCCGGCGCCGATCGGCGAGGAAAAGAACAAGGTCTTCCGCAGCATGTTGCCGCTCGAGCCCAAGGACGTGGTGCGCGGGCAATATGTCGGCTACCGCGCCGAGGACGGCGTCGACCCGGAGTCCGACACCGAGACCTTCATTGCGCTGAAGTGCGGCATCGATAACTGGCGCTGGGCCGGGGTGCCGTTCTTCCTGCGCACCGGCAAGCGGCTGGCCGAGGGGCAGCGGATCATCTCGATCGCGTTCCGCGAGCCGCCCAAGAGCATGTTCCCGATCGGCTCGGGCGTCGGCGCGCAAGGTCCGGATCACCTGACCTTCGACCTCGCCGATCACTCCAAGATGTCGCTGTCGTTCTACGGTAAGCGTCCCGGCCCCGGCATGAGGCTGGACAAGGTCAGCATGCAGTTCGCCATGCGCGAGACCGCTTGGCTTGGCGACGTGCTCGAGGCTTACGAGCGGCTGATCCTGGACGCGATGCGCGGCGACCACACATTGTTCACCACGGCCGAGGGCATCGAGCGGCTCTGGCAGGTCTCGGATCCCCTGCTCGAAACGCCGCCGCCGGTCCGGCTCTACGAGCAGGGCTCATGGGGGCCGAAGACGATCCACCAGCTGGTGGCGCCGCACGCCTGGCGGCTACCGTTCGAGCGCGCCTGGCGGAACCCGAACAGCACGGGCAGTTGAATTCGGCGCGCTCCTGAGGTGATCCAGACCAACAGGCAGTTGTTTGTTTGTCTGGAGGACCGTCACATGAACGTTGTGCCGAAACCGAAGAGCCGCCGCGCTTGCATCACCGGCAGGCCTCTTGCACATCGTCGGCGCCCCCGACGTCCGCCAGGGTACCGCTGCCGCCCGATTGCCCCGTGTTCTGGATCACGCTCAGGCTTCCGTCCGTTTCCAGCACCACGGCCACGACCTGCGTGGTCTCGGCAGCGCCCGAGCTCCGCAAGGCGGCAAGGATCTCGGCGCGGGTCACGCGCTGCGCGCGCAAGGCTCCATCCAGGAAACGCCCATGGTGCAGCAACAACGTGGGCTCCGACTTAACCAAATCGCTGAAGCGCGAGGAGCGCACCGAGAGCCATGCGACCATGTACTGCAGGCCGGCCAGCAGGGCGAAGGCAGCCAAGCCCTCGACCAGCGCCACCGACTTGCTGAGCAGCACCGTCGCCAGGGTAGAGCCGAGCGCCACCGTGACGATCAGGTCGAAGGCATTCAGCTTGGCCAGCGTGCGCTTTCCGGAGACGCGCAACAGCAGCACCAGCGCGGCGTAGGCGAGGACGCCGACCACCACAACTCGGAGCAGGCCCGACCAGCTCTCGAAGAACATCGATGTGGCCCTTTCTGTGTGGTTCTGTTGCCGCGGCGGTCGCAGGAGCTTAAGGTCCACGATTTCCGCACCCATGGTGGTGGGCAGGGTTCAGGCTGTCATGGGCCTCGCAGCGGCGGCCTGCATCATCGTGTTCCGGGATGGGAAGCCAGCTTCCTGCCGGCGATCTTGCTGAAGCGGATACCCACGCCGGGCAGCCCCGCAGCATCGCGTGTCCAGAGCGCCAACCCGGCACTACCGCTTCAGGTTCCACGAGTCAGCGACTAGCCTAGCTGCGCATGGCGAGCTGCGAGCGCACGGCTGGCAACCGTGATGGTTAGCGCGGCGACGATCAGAAGTGCTGCGAGCGCGAACGTGGTGCGCATTCCGATGGCAACAGACTCGGGATGCGCCGTTGTGACATCGAGCGTCGCCGATGCGAACGCGAAGACAGCGCCCATCACCGAGGCGCCGGTGATGAGCCCGAGGTTGCGCGACAGATTGAGCATGCCGGAGATCACGCCTCGCTGGTCCGTGCGGACGTCGGTCATGCCGGCGGTGTTGTTGGCGGCCTGGAACAGCTGATAGCCGGGGGTCAGGACGGTGATCGCGGCAATGTAGCCCGTGGTGCCGAATATTGCCGGCAGCACGCATAGCGCGATCGAGCCGGCCGCCATCGCGATGAGACCAACGATGACCATGAACGGCGCACCGCAACGGTCGACCAGACGACCAGCCACGACTCCGCTGAGCGCGGAGACGACCGGGCCAATCGACATGACGATCCCGACCAGCGCCGCGTCGAGGCCGAGCGCACGAGAGAGGTAGAACGGCCCGACCACGAGCGTCGTCATCATCACCGTCGAGACGAGCACGTTCATGGCCAGGCTGGCACTCAGCACTGGGTCGCGGAGCATCGGCAACCGTATGAGCGGAGATGCTGCCCTCGCCTCGGCGAACACGAAGAGGCAGGCTCCGACGACAGCGGCCAGCAACAGAGCGACGTTGAACGGTCCGAAACTGCCGTGGCCCATCGTCATCGCGAGTGCATAGGCAGCGAGCGTCAGCGCGAGCAGCAGCGTGCCTACGCTGTCGAAGCGAGGCCGTTTTGCGTTCGGCTCGTGGCTATCGACGGGCAGGTGGCGGCGCGCCAGCAAGAACGCCAGGCCGCCCAACGGCGCGTTGACGAGGAAGATCGCCCGCCAACCGAATCCGGCGATCAGAACGCCGCCGAGAGACGGCCCAAGCGCGGTGCCGATCGCGGACATCGTCCCGAGCAGCCCCATGGCGCTACCGGTCCTGGCCTTCGGCACCGTCTCGCCGACGAACGCCATGGTGAGGGCCATCATGGTGGCTGCGCCAAGACCCTGCGCCGCCCGGGCGGCAATCAGCAGCCAGAGCGTGGGCGCTGCGCCGCACAGGACCGACGCCGTGGTGAACAGGAATATGCCGGCGAGCAGCAGCCGTCGTCGGCCGGCGATGTCACCGAGCCGTCCGACGCTGACGATCAGCGTGGTGATGGCGAGCAGATAAGCGAGGACCACCCACTGGACCTCACGGAAGGAGGCATCGAACGCCTGTGCCAAATTCGGCAGGCCGACATTGGCGCTACTGGTGCCGAGCGAGGACAGCAACATGGCGAGCGAAAGGCTGGCGAGCGCCCACCGAGCCGAATGTGCCCCTGCCGCGCTCCCAGCGACCGTCGCGTCTCGTCCTGCCATGATTGCCTTCACCGTGCCCCCGTTTCCCAACCACTCCCTGACGGAGCTGTCGGCAAGGTAGTCCTTCCACTGGCATGGCGGAACGCGCACCGATTGCACTGTATTCGTGCATTTGACGCCATATGAGGATCAGGCGGTGCTATGGTCTGCGCATGCCCACACCCGACCTCAACCTGCTGGTCACTCTGGATGTGCTGCTCGCGGAAGGCAGCGTGGCGCGCGCGGCGCGACGATTGCGGCTCAGCCCGTCGGCAATGAGCCGGGCGCTGGCGCGCCTGCGTGCCACGACGGGCGATCCGCTCTTGGTCAGGGCCGGACGCGGCCTCGTTCCCACGCCCCGCGCCCTCGAGCTCCGCGAACGGGTCGGTCAACTCGTGCAGGACGCAGCAGCGGTGCTACGCCCTGCCGAGAAGCTCAGCCTCGGTCAGCTCGTCCGAACCTTCACGCTGCGCACCAGCGAAGGTTTTGTGGAGAGCTTCGGCGCGGACCTCATCGCGCGCGTCGGCGAGCAGGCTCCGGGCGTACGGTTGCGTTTCGCGCTGAAGCCGGACAAGGACAGCGCGTCGATGCGCGACGGGACCGTGGATCTGGAAACGGGCGTGGTGGGGAAGACGACCGGGCCGGAGGTGCGTGCGCAGGCATTGTTCAGCGACCGTTTCATCGGCGTCGTGCGGATGGGGCACCCGCTGGGCCAAGGCGAGATCACGCCCGTCCGCTATGCAGCGGGCCGGCACATCCTCGTGTCGCGGCGGGGCCTCGACAGGGGACCGATCGATGACGCCTTGATCCCGTTCGGGCTGGAGCGCGAGATCGTGACGATCGTCGGCGGATTTGCGACCGCGCTGGCTCTGGCACGGGCCTCCGACCTGATCGCCAGTGTGCCCGAACGACATACCGGAAACCTGCGCACGGGCATGCACAGCTTTCCGCTGCCGGTCGCCATGCCGGAGATCATGATTTCATTGCTGTGGCACCCGCGGCTGGATGGCGATCAGGCGCATCGCTGGCTGCGCGGGTGCGTTCGCGAGGTTTGCGCGGAACAACGCGCCGAATGATCGAACGGTGAGTGTTGGTATGCGTTTTGCCAGTGCGCGCCGTCCCTAGGACTGCGGTCGCGCCGTGCCGGTCCTCGGGAAGCGATGCGCGAAATCGTCGGCGATCTCCTCCATGGGAACGAACTTCACGCCCGGAAACCGGCTCATGTGCTCGAACAGGCGCTCGAGCATCAGCAGCACCTGCGGCTTGCCCGAGACGTCGGGGTGGATGGTGAGCGGGAACACGGCGTAGTCGTACTCGCGGTAGACCCAGTCGAACTGATCGCGCCACAATTCCTCGATTACGCGCGGGCTGACGAAGCCGTGGCTGTTGGGCGCGGCCTTGATGAACATCATCGGCGGCAGGTCGTCGAGATACCAGGAGGCCGGGATCTCGATCAGATCGGTCTCCTGGCCGCGCTGCAGCGGCGTCATCCAGGCGCTCGGATGCTGGCTGTAGTCGATCTTGGTCCAACTGATCGCCGACCCGGACATAGAACGGGTGGTAATCGTTGTTCATCAGGCTGTGGTCGTACTTGATGCCTTTCTTGAGCAGCAGCTCGTTGGTCTTGGAGCCGAACTCCCACCAGGGTGCGACGTAGCCGCGCGGCTTCTTCCCGCACAGCTTTTCGATCACCTCGATGCATTTGTCGAAGATCGCCTCTTCCTGCACCGGCGTCATCGCCACCGGGTTCTCGTGGCTGTAGCCGTGCATGCCGATCTCATGGCCGGCATCGGCCACGGCCTGCATCTGCTCGGGGAAGGTCTCGACCGAGTGGCCGGGCACGAACCAAGTGGTCTTGATGCCCCAGCGCTGGAACAGGCGCAGCAGGCGCAGGGAGCCGACCTCGCCCGCAAACAGGCCACGGCTGATGTCGCACGGGCTGTCCTCGCCGCCATAGGAGCCGAGCCAGCCGGCGACCGCGTCGACGTCGACCCCGAACGAGACGAAGATTTCCTTGGGCACGGGCGGATCCTTTCCAGCTGAGGGTCGGGTCAGCATGCCGCGTCAGTCAGGGCTGTCCAGTGCCGCTGACATGTGCCGGCTCACCGCTGCATCTGCATGATGCGGTCCATCGGCATCATGTTGTGATTGAGGTGGCCCATGATCCACAGGGAGCCGGCGATCAGCAGGAAGACGATCAGCACGCCGAACGCAAGGGCCAGGGCGTTGTTGGTGTTGTCGGGGCCAGTGGTGATGTGGAGGAAGAATACGAGGTGCACTCCGATCTGGGCGACCGCAAGCACTCCCAAGGCGATGGGGATGCTGGGCTCCCACACCAGGGTCGTCTGGGAGATGAAGAAGGCGACCACGGTGATCAGCGTCGCGAGGCCCAGGCCGATCAGATAGCTGCGCAGGCTCTCGCCGATACTGCGGCCGTCGCCCCACTGGTCGCCGGGCGCAGTGTCGGCACGATGTCCATCCAAGTGCTGCGCGCTCGGGCTCATCGGGCCAATCCCATCAGGTAGACCACCGTGAACAGCGCTACCCAGATGATGTCCAAGGTGTGCCAGAACAGGCCGAAGCAGGAGACGCGTCGCAGGATGTCGGGCCGGTAGCCCTTGGCCAGAACCTGCGCGATCATGGTCAGGAGCCACAGCAGGCCCAGGGTGACGTGCAGCCCATGGCAGCCCACCAGGGCGAAGAAGGCGGACAGAAAGGCGCTCCGGGTGGGGCCCGCGCCCTGAGCCAGCAGGCCCGAGAACTCACGCAGTTCCAGGAACAGGAAGCCCGCACCGAGCAGGAACGTCGCCGCCATGCCGCCATAATACAAGGCGCTGTTCTGGGCGCGGGCACCGAGCGTGGCCAAGCCGCAGGTGAAGCTCGATGACAGCAGGAACGCCGTCTCAAGCGCCACATTGCTGAGATCGAACAGGTCGCGCCCGCTCGGCCCGCCCGCCGTCTCCCCCGACAGCACCGCATAGGCGGCGAAGAAGGCCGAGAACATGACGATGTCGCTGAGCAGGAAGATCCAAAAGCCGTAGGCGACGACGATGCGCTTGGCTGCCGGACCACCCTCGGCGTTGGTCCATTCCTGCGTGCCTTGGAGCTGCCCGAGGACCTGCGGGTCGCCCGCTACGGCCGCCGTCATTCCGCCGCCTGCATGGCGGTGAGGGCCGCACCACGCTCGCTCCGGTTGGCTCGGTCGATCCGTGCCACCTCCTCGGCCGAGATTTCATAGTCGGAGCGATCCCGCCAGGCGAACACGACGAACGTGGCGAAGGCGCCCAGTGCGCCGAGCCCGACCAGCCACCAGATGTGCCAGATCATCGCGAAGCCCACGAACGTGGCAAAGAACGCGCACACGAAGCCGGTGGCACTGTTGCGCGGCATCTCGACCTCCACGTAACGGGGCTCCTCGCCGGGCTGAGCGCGGTGCTTCATGCGCCAATAGACATCGGCGCCATCGACCCGCGGCAGAACGGCGAAGTTGAAGGTGGGTGGCGGCGACGCGGTCGACCATTCGAGCGAGCGGCCGTGCCATGGATCGCCGGTCGTGTCGCGCAATTGCTCCCGGCGGCGAATGCTGACCACGAGTTGGGCAACCTGGAGCAGGATCCCGACGAGGATGACCGCGGCGCCGCCAGCGGCGACGAGCAGCCAGGGATGCCACTCGGCGACATCGTAATGTTGCATCCGTCGCGTCATGCCCATCAGCCCGAGAGCGTAGAGCGGCATGAAGGCGAGATAGAACCCGATCAGCCAGCACCAGAAGGCGGCCTTGCCCAGCCCCTCGTGCAGACGGAAACCGAACGCTTTGGGGAACCAGAAATTGTAGCCGGCGAAGGCGCCGAACAGCACGCCGCCGATGATCACATTGTGGAAGTGGGCGACCAGGAACAGGCTGTTGTGCAGGATGAAGTCCGCCGGCGGCACGGCCAGCAGCACGCCGGTCATGCCGCCCAGGACGAAGGTCACCATGAAGCCGATCGACCACAGCAACGGCGTGGTGAAGACGATTCGTCCGCCATAGAGGGTGAACAGCCAGTTGAAGATCTTCACGCCGGTGGGCACGGCGATGATCATCGTGGCGATGCCGAAAATGGCGTTGACGTCGGCGCCGGCACCCATGGTGAAGAAGTGGTGCAGCCAGACGGTGAAGGAGACGATGCAGATCGCCATCGTCGCCAACACCATCGATCGATAGCCGAACAGCGGCTTGCGCGCGAAGGTCGAGACCACTTCCGAGAAGACGCCGAACGCCGGCAGGATCAGGATGTAGACCTCCGGATGACCCCAAGCCCAGATGAGGTTCATGAACATCATCACATTGCCACCGGCCTCATTGGTGAAGAAATGAAAGCCGGCATATCGGTCGAGCGTCAGCATCGCCAGGGTAGCGGTGAGAATCGGAAACGCCGCGACGATCAGCAGGTTGGTAGCCAGGGCGGTCCAACAGAACATCGGCATGCGGAGAAGCGTCATTCCCGGCGCGCGCACCTTCAGGATCGTGGTGACGAAATTGACCCCGGTCAGCAGGGTTCCGACCCCGGAGATCTGCACCGCCCACAGATAGTAGTCGACGCCGACGCCGGGCGAATAAGTCAGTTCCGACAGCGGCGGATAGGGCAGCCACCCGGTCCGGGCGAACTCCCCCACCACCAGCGACACGTTGACCAACAACGCACCGGTCGCGGTCAGCCAGAACCCGACCGAATTCAGTGTCGGGAAGGCGACATCGCGGACGCCAAGCTGCAGCGGCACGACGAAGTTCATGAGGCCGATCATGAACGGCATCGCAACGAAGAAGATCATCAGCGTGCCGTGGGCCGAGAAGATCTGGTCGTAATGCTCCGGCGGCAGGAAACCTTCTGAGCGAAAGGCCAGTGCCTGCTGCGAGCGCATCATGATGGCGTCGATGAACCCGCGCAGCAGCATGACCAGCGCCAGGACGCAGTACATCACGCCGATCCGCTTGTGATCGACGCTGGTGATCCACTCGCGCCACAGATAGGGAACCCAGCCCTTCAGCGTCACCAGCACGAGGACGCCAAAGATGACCACGCCGACCACGGCCGCGGCGAACAACGGGATCGGCTGATCCAGTGGAATGGCACCCCAGCTCAGCTTGCCCAGCATCCTAGTTCCCCGCTCGCCTGGCGGCGCCAGGATTGGTCTCGACCAAGGGCCCTGGTCCGGGCGGCAGGTTCTGCGTGACAATCCGGTGAAACAACCCTGGATCCACGGCGTGGTAGGTGAACGGTGCGACGTTGCTGCTCTGCTGGGCCAGTTGCGCATAGCTCTGCGCGTCGAGGGTCGGTCCGGAAGCCGCTGCCGCCGTCTGGTCGAGCCAACCGGCGAACTCCTCCGCCGGGACGGCTCGCACCGAAAAAGCCATGTCCGAGAAGCCGGCCCCGCTATAGTGCGTCGACCGGCCCTGGAAGGTGCCGCGCGCGTCCGCCTGCAGGTTGAGCTGGTTCGCCATACCGTTCATCGAGTAGAGCATGCTGCCGAGCCCGGGGATGAAGAACGCGTTCATCACGCTGGCCGAAGTCAGGGTGAAACGGACCGGCACCCCGGTGGGGATGACCAGCTCATTGACTGCCGCCACCTGGCGGTCGGGGTAGATGAACAGCCATTTCCAGTCCAATGAGGTGACCTGCACCTCCAGCGGCGGACCATCCGACGGCAGCTCCCGCGCCGGGTCGAGCGTGTGCGAGCCGATCCAGGCGACGCCGCCCAGCAGCATGATGGTCATGAGCGGCACCGACCAGACGAGCAGTTCGATCCGGCCCGAGAACTCCCAGTCCGGCCGATAGCGCGCCCGCTGGTTGCCGGCCCGGAACCACCATGCGAACCCGAACATGGCGGCGATCGTCGGTATGACGATGGCCAGCATGATCGCCAGCGAATCGATCAGGATCGTGAGCTCGGCTGCGCCGACCGGGCCCTTCGGGTCGAGCACGCCGGAGCCGCATGCCGACAGGACGAGTGGCAAGCCGATTGCGGCCCAGCGAACCATGACACGCGTTGGGCGTCCGCGCCGAAGCCTGGCAGAGTGTTTTCGCGCACCGCACGCACTCATCGATTTCCCACTTCGGCTGTAGGCCGCCCGAAAGAAGCCGGTCGGACTGCTTCTCGTTCCCGGTCACCGCCATGGTTCAGCGCGGCTAGGTTGTTCGACTTCGCGCGCACATGGAAGCCCCTGTTTCCGTTGGAGCAGGAATAGACCGGCACCCCCTTGGCTGGGTCGCCGATGCTGATAGCTTGCGCCGCATGATCAGGAACGCGGCCGCCCTGGTGCTCATCGTTTGCGCGTGGATCGCCTCTCCGTCGGCGGCCGAGGAGCCGGCGGGCTTCGTCGGCGCGGAGGCCTGTGCCGGCTGTCATGCCGAGGAGGCCAAGGCCTGGCGCGGCTCGCAGCACGACCAGGCCATGCAAGCAGCGACGCCGGCGACCGTGCTCGGCGATTTCGCCGACGCCTCGATCACGCAGTACGGCGTCACCTCGCGCTTCTACCGCAAGGGGCAGGACTATTTCGTCGAGACCGAAGGCCCGGACGGGCAGCTTCACGAGTACAAGATCGACTACACGTTCGGCATCTACCCGCTGCAGCAATATCTGATCGCGTTCCCGGGCGGGCGCTACCAGGCGCTCAGCCTCGCCTGGGACACGCGGCCCAGGGATCAGGGGGGCCAACGCTGGTTTCACCTCTATCCCGACGAGAAGATCGCCCACCATGACGAGCTGCACTGGACCGGGATCAACCAGAACTGGAACTACATGTGCGCCGACTGCCACTCGACCAATCTGCGACGCGGCTATGACCTGAAGACCGACACGTACCATACGACCTGGTCGGCGCTCAACGTGTCCTGCGAAGCCTGCCACGGGCCGGGTTCGAGCCACGTGGCCTGGGCACAGGCCGGCGCGACGGCGACCGATCCCACGCAGGGCCTGACCGTGCTGCTGCGCGACCGCGGCCAGAGCGAGTGGACGTTCCCGGAAGGGGCGCGGATCGCCAAGCGGATGACCCCGTTGCCGACGCATATCGAGACGGAGGTCTGCGCGCCCTGCCACGCCCGCCGCTCGCCATTGGGCGACAGTGCGACGGTCGGCAAGCCGCTGCTCGACGGCTACCGGCCATCGCTGCTCGATCCAGGCCTCTACCACGCCGACGGCCAGATCGATGGCGAGGTCTACAATTACGGCTCGTTCTTACAGAGCAAGATGTACCGGGCCGGGGTGACCTGCTCCAATTGCCACGAGCCGCACAGCCTGAAGCTGCGCGCCGAGGGTAACGCCGTTTGCGGCCAGTGCCATCTGCCCAGCGCCTTCGACACGCCGGCGCATCATTTCCACACCGCGGGCCAGCCCGGCAGCCAATGCGTCGACTGCCATATGCCGGCGAAGACCTACATGGTGGTCGACCCGCGCCACGATCACGGCTTTCGCGTGCCGCGACCCGACCTCGACACCAGGACCGGCGCGCCGGACACCTGCACGACCTGCCACGCCGGCAAGGAGCCGGCCTGGGCCGCGGCGCGCATCGCGGAATGGTACGGGCCAAGCCGCCGTCGCGAGCGGGTCTTCGGTCAGGCCCTGGCCGCAGCCCGGGCCGATGCGCCGGGCGCCGGCGCCGGTCTGATCAAGCTCGCCGACGATGCGACCGTCCCGGCGATCGCTCGCGCCACCGCGGTAGAGGCGCTGGATGCGCACCCGGATCAGCCAGCGGTGGCGGCGATCCAACGCGCGCTCGCCGATCCAGACCCGATCATCCGCCTCGCCGCCGTGGGCACGCTGGGCTCGCTCGATCCGCAGCTGCGGGTCCAGCTGGGCCTGCCGCTGGTGGGCGACCCGGTCCGCGCGGTTCGTCTGGACGCGGCCCGGGTCCTGGCGCCCGTCTCCTCCCTGGGGCTGCCCGCCGATCAGCGCGCGGCGCTGGACGGGGCCTACGCCGAGTACGAGGCGGCGCAGAAGGCGCTGCTCGACCGGCCGGAAGGGCTGCTCACGCTGGGCAATTTCTATCGCGACCGAGGCCGCATGCCCGAAGCGGAAGAGGCCTATGCCACCGCGGTGCGTCTGTATCCCGGATTCGTGCCGTCCTACGCCAACCTCGCCGATCTGTTGCGGCAGCAGGGCCGCGACGCCGACGGCGACCGCGTCCTGCAGCAGGGTCTGGCAGCGGCACCGGCGAGCGCCGAGCTGACCCATGCCCAGGGGCTGCTGCTGATCCGGCAGCAGCGTTATGCCGACGCGGTGGCGGCGCTCGGCAAGGCCGCGCGGCTTGCGCCCGACAATGCCCGCTATGCGTATGTCTATGCCATCGCCCTGCAGGAGACCGGCAAGCCGGCGGAAGCGCTTGCCGTGCTGGAGCAGGCGCATGAGAGGCACCCAGTCGACACGGATATCCTCCTGGCACTCGCGACGGGCAGCCTGCAGGGCGGCGACCGGGCAGGCGCGCTGCGCTATGGGAAGGAACTGGCCCGGCTGGCACCAAACGACCCGACCGTGCGTCAGCTCCTCCAGGCGATCGACCCCGGCGCGCAGTGACCGCGGCAGCTCAGCTGCCGAACAGGTCGAGCTGACCGTCCAGCCGGGGCGGCCGAAACAGGTCGATGCGTTGCGGCAGCTGGCGCCGGTCGAAACCGTGCCGGGCGCGGGCCTTGGCGAAGCGCTGGGCGATCAGCTGTGCGAACACGCCGTCGCCGCGCATCCGGCTGCCGAAGCTCGGGTCGTTGAGGCGGCCGTCACGGCATTGCCGGATGAGCGATAAGACGTGCCGCGCGCGGGCGGGGCAGTGTGCTTCGAGCCAAGCCTGGAACAGCTCCTTGACCTCGTATGGCAGGCGGATCAGCACGTAGCCGGCGCTGGCCGCACCCGCGTCGGCCGCAGCCTCGAGGATCGTCTCGATCTCGGGGTCGGTGAGCGCCGGAATGATCGGTGCCATCATTACGCCCGTGGTGATGCCGGCGGCAGCGAGTTCGCGCACGGCCGCGAGGCGCCGGCGCGGCGCGGCAGCGCGCGGCTCGAGCGTGCGGGCGATGCGGTCGTCCAGCGAGGTGATGGAGAGGTAGACGCGCGCCAAGCCGTCCCGGGCCATCACGCGCAGAATGTCGATATCGCGGGTGACCAGATGCGATTTGGTCACAATCCCGACCGGATGCCTTGCCTCGGCCAACACTTCCAGCACGCGGCGCGTGATCTGCAGCCGCCGCTCCAGCGGCTGGTAGGGGTCGGTGTTGGCACCCAGCGAGATCGGCTTGCAGACATAGCCCGGCCGCGCCAGCTCGCGTTTCAGCAGCTCCGCCGCCTCGTACTTGACGAAGATCTTGGTCTCGAAGTCGATGCCTGCCGAGAGGCCCAGATAGGAATGGCTCGGGCGCGCATAGCAATAGACGCAGCCATGCTCGCAGCCGCGATAGGGATTGATCGACTGATCAAAGGGGATGTCCGGCGAGTCGTTGGTGGCGAGGATGGTGCGCGACGCGTCCCGCATCACTTCCGTCCGCGGCGACGGATCGTCGGCGAGCGTCTCCAGGCTGCCCCAGCCATCGTCGAACGGCTCGTGCGACCGCGGCTCGAACCGCCCGTCCGGGTTGAGCGTCGCCCCGCGACCTTTGTGCACGCGCGGCAGCATCATCACCTCCATGCCGGAACATAACAAGAACATCTACCTTCCGCCGCCGACCTTGTCGAGTGTCTCAAGAGGGCTCAGCCGCGAAGCAGGTAGATCGGGCTGGTCCAGGCGCGATGCCCATCCTCCTGCTGCAAGCGGATGAACAGTCGCGTATCGCCTGTCTCCCGCAGCTTCACTCGACGCTTCAATGTCATGCGCCGGGGCAGGATGGCCTGCCAGTGTACGCCGGGGCCGGGCACGATGCGGATCGTCGGGCTCTCCGGCAGGGTCACGTAGTCGTAGGTCGCGATCGGATCGGCGAAGACGCGGAACTGGAACTCGGTTTCGCAATAGGTCTGCAGGGCGAATACCGGGCGAACCGCCGCGACGATCGCCGAAGCGAATGGTGATCGTGTCGCCCGGTGCGAGGAAGTCCCGGACCACCTGCACGTACAGGGACCGGCTCCACGGCCGGATGTTGCGCTTGAACTCCCATCGGCAATCGAGCAGCGCGCCGTTCGACGCTTCAACCGCGGTGAAGCCCGGAGCTGCAGGGTCGAGGAATTGCACTGGACCGAAGTCGGTGGCGAAACGGAAGCCGATCTTCAACGACCCGCTGTCGTCGACGCCAAAGCGGCCGGCCGTGTAGGTCAGCGTGAAGCTCTGCCAGGAGCCGGCCTCGAAGCTGCCGCCCGGCTCGAGTTCGCGCCGAGCCCATGAGATCGGGTCGATAGTCGGAGAAGGGCATTGGGCAGCCCTCGCTGCACCGGATCGAACTTGGACAACCAAGCTTTAATCCGACGCCCGGGCGTCGTCGAGCCACCGGCCCTTGCGACGCTGCCGCGCCCGGCTAGGTTGGGCGCGTTCGCTTCGGGAGCACCGCGTGTTGCCATCCAATCTTCAGCCTGTGGTCGCGGCCGCCTGGCTTGCCATCGTGATGCTCACGGGCATGCTGCTCGTGGCCGGGCGGAACGTCCTGATCCCGCTCGCCTTGGCAGTATTGATCTGGCAGCTCGTCAACGCCACCGCCGAGCGCCTGCACCGGATTCGGATCCGGGGCCGAGCGCCGCGGCACTGGGAACAGCTGGTTCTGAGCGTTGCCGTCGTGGCACTGGCGGTATGGCTCGTCATCGACCTGATCGTGAGCAATGTCGGCGCCGTTTCCGCATCCGCGTCGATCTACGAGGCCAATCTCCAGGTGCTTCTGCCGCGTCTGGCGGCCTCGCTGGGGCTGCCGCCACCGGAAAGTCTGAGCCAGTTGGTGGGCGAGTTCGACCTCGATGTCCTGATCCGCAGTGTGGCCGCCACGCTCGCCTCGTTCGCCGGCAGCATCGGTGTCGTAGGCCTCTACGTCGCCTTCATGCTGCTCGAGCAGGCGAGCTTCGATCGCAAGATCGACGCGCTGTTCCCCGCGCCGAATAGAGCCGCCACGGTCCGGGCCGTCCTCGGCGACATCGAGCAGCGCGTAGAGCGCTATCTGTGGATCAAGACACTGATGAGCGTGCTCACCGCGTTCCTGTCCTGGCTCGTGCTCGCCGCGATCGGCTGCCAGAACGCGAGCTTCTGGGCCCTGATCGTGTTCATGGTGAACTATATCCCGTTCGTCGGCTCCCTGATCGGCGTGCTGTTCCCGTCTCTGCTGGTGCTGGTCCAGTTCGGCAGCTTCGGGCCGTTCTTCGCCGCCTTGTTCGGGCTGGGCGTGGTCCAGTTCGCCATCGGCAGCGTCCTCGACCCTCGCCTGATGGGGAGCTCGTTGAACCTGAGTCCGCTGGCAATCCTGGTATCGCTTGCCGTTTGGGGTGGGCTTTGGGGCTTTGCTGGCATGTTTCTGTGTGTCCCGATCATGGTCATCGTCATGATCGTTTGCGCCCAGTTCGCGACGACCAGGCCGCTGGCGATATTTCTCTCCGCGAGCGGCCGGATCGGCGAGGACGGGCTCTCGGCCCAGCTCCCCTAGCCGCAAGGTTCCGCCATGCCGACCGTCGCCCCCTACGGAGCCTGGCCGTCGCCGATCTCGGCGGCGCTGATCACCGGCACCCAGGTCGGGCTGTCCAGCCCCTGGCTGGACGGCGATGCCGCCTACTGGTGCGAGAGCCGTCCGGTGGAGGCGGGGCGGACGACCCTGCTGCGCCGGTCGACCGATGGCACCATTGAGGAGCTGACGCCGGCACCTTTCAACCTGCGCACGCGGGTCCACGAATATGGCGGTCGCCCGTTCACGGCGCAGGGCGGCGTGGTCGTCGGCGTGGAGCTCAAGGACCAGCGCATTTATCGGTTGGACGCGGGTGCCGCGCCGGTCGCGCTGACGCCGGAAAGCGACGGCCGGCTGCGTTACGCCGACCTTGTGCTCGATCCGGCACGGCGTCGCGTGCTGGCGGTGCGCGAGGATCATCGCGGCGACGGGGAGCCGGTGACCACGCTGGTGGCTGTGCCGCTCGACGGCTCGCCGCAGGAGGGCACCGTGCTCGCGGGGGGCCACGACTTCTTCGCGTATCCACGCCCCAGCCCCGACGGCCGGAGCCTTGCCTGGCTGACCTGGGACCACCCGGACATGCCCTGGGACGCCACAACGCTGTGGCTGGCCGAGCTGGACCAGAGTGGGCTGCCGGCCGGGGCGGTCGCCGTCGCTGGCGGTGCCGGGGAAAGCCTCGTGCAGCCCGAATGGGCGCCCGACGGCAAGCTCTATGTCATGTCGGACCGCAGCGACTTCTGGAGCCTGTATCGGGTCGAGGGGCGGAGTCTCGCACCGGTCGCATTGCTCGCAGCGGAGCTGGCGGGGCCGCTGTGGCAGCTGGGCGCGCGTTGGTACGACTTTCTCGATACGGGCACGGCGTTGGCCATTGCCACGCAACTCGGGCGGTCCGGACTGGTCCAGATCGATCTGGCCACTGGTGCCGCGACCCGTCTCGAGCTGCCGTTCGTCGAGTATGCCGGGCTGAGCTGCGCCGGGGGTAGGGCGCTTGTGCAGGCGCTGCCGGACGACGGACCCGGTTGTGTCGCGCTGTTCGAAGCAACGGTTGGGAGCATGACCGTTCTGGCCACGTCGGGCGCGCTGGACATCGACGCGGGCTGGATTGCCAAGCCGGAGCACGTGACCTTTGCCAGCGCGGATGGCCGACAGGCGTTCGCACTCTATTATCCGCCGACCAACCCGGACTACACCGCCGGTGCCGGCGAGCTGCCGCCGCTGGTCGTGCGCAGCCACGGCGGCCCGACTGGCCGCGCCTCGCCGGCACTCAACCTGCAAATTCAATTCTGGACCAGCCGTGGCTTCGCCGTGGTCGACGTCGATTATGGCGGCAGCACCGGCTATGGCCGCGCCTATCGCGGCCTGCTCGACGGGAAGTGGGGCCTGCTCGACGTCGAGGACTGTATCGCCGCAGCCCGCCATCTCGCCGCGACTGGCCGCGCCGACCCGGAACGCCTGGCGATCCGCGGCGGCAGCGCGGGTGGCTTTACCACGCTGTGCGCGCTGACCTTCCATGAAGTGTTCAAGGCCGGGGCGTCCTGGTACGGGATCGGCGACCTCGAGGCCCTGATGCGCGACACGCACAAGTTCGAGAGCCGCTATCTCGACCGGCTGATCGGCCCATGGCCGGAGGCGCAGGCCGTCTATCGCGCGCGTTCGCCGATCCATCACACCGACAAGCTGAACTGCCCGGTGATCTTCCTGCAGGGCGAGGATGACAAGGTCGTGCCCCCCAACCAGGCCGAGGCCATGGTCGCGGCGCTGCGCGCTAAGGGTCTGCCCGTCGCCTATCTAGCCTTCGCGGGGGAGGGGCACGGCTTTCGCAAGGCGGAGAGCATCGGCAGGGCGCTGCGGGCGGAATACGAGTTTTTTTGCCGGGTGTTCGGCGTCACGCCGCCAGCGGACTAGCGGCTGGCGACTTCGACGAGCGGCACGCGACGCGGGGCCCGGATATAGAACACGTGGCGGCCGATGCGCGCCGCGGTCGTCACCGGCGAGCCGAGATTCGGCCGCTTGATGCGAGTCGCATGATACCAGAGCGCGCCGCGGGTTGGGTCCGGCCCGGGCTCGCTCAGCATCACGGCCGCCAGCTGTAGCGCCTTGCGCCAAGCGCGACCTTCGCGTGGGCGATCCGACCGGCGGTCGCACACCCAGCTGAACTGGCAGCCTTGATAGACAACTCCGCGAACGGTAGCCGGATAGGCCGGATCGGCCATTCGGTTCAGCACCACCCAACCCACCGCGATCATCCCGGTGCGGCCTTCGCCGCGGGCCTCGTGGTACATGTTAAGCGCCATCACGCGAACCGCGTCGCTCACGGAATCCGCTTTGGTGGGCCACGAAATGGCGCAACATGCAGTAACAAGGGCAGCGATCAGCGGACGCATGCCATTGGTTCCCCGACTTGTTTTCGCCACCCCACCGACCCGCGATAGACCACCAGCCGGAAGCGCGCAACGGTGCGTCAGTGCGGTCCGGCCGCGGCCGCCGTGGAATTGGTGGGCCGGCGGTGCGTACTTTGCGGCGCAACGACTGTGTTCGGAGCGACACAACTCCTCTGAGTCCGCTGGGCCTGTTGCCTCAAGCAGGCCCGTGGCCGTAGCTTGGCCACCGCAGCGCAGGGCGAATGGTTTCCCGAAACCAGCCTGCGCTATATTGTCGCGAAACGGGGCCAATCACTGTTGAAGGGCTTTGTCGAGAGAATGCGGCCGATGCGGTCGCCACCCGCACAAATAAGTCCAAATGAAGAAAAGGCCGCCCCTTGCGGGACGGCCTCTTCAGCGAAGCGTTGGTGCTTCGGCGGTCGTCTAGTGACGTTATCGCCTGGTCAGAACCCGCGGGTGGACGTGATCGACGTCGGTACCGTAGGCTCGGAACCACGCACCAGGGCGCTAGACATCAGATCACCTCCTTTCAGTTGTTGCCGGACAGCGATAATTCTGCACGCAACTTTTCGACTGTCAACAGGAGCCGCGAAGATTTTGCGGTCCAAGGAACCTGCAGCGAGGAGGGTGCGAATGCCGGAATGGTCGTTGATCGATCGGATCGAACGGGCGGCGCTGCGGGCTTGGCCGCCCAGGGAGACGGCGCGCGACGACGGCTGGCTGCTGCGCGCGGATGGCGGCGGGACGCGGCGGGCGAACTCGGTACAGACCTTGGTGTTCGCTGCCGATTCCGACCTCGACCGGACGGTCGCCCGCGTCGAGGCGTGGTATGCGCGTCGCGACCTGCCGGCCTGCTTCCAGCTCACCGACCGGGCGGCCCCGGCACATCTCGACGCAATGCTGGGCGCTCGCGGCTACGCGCGGCTGCCGGCGGTCTCGGTCTTTCTGCTCGATCCGGCCGGGGTCGAGGCGGTCGCGACCGCGCGGATCGAGCTCCAGACGAGGCCTACTCCGCAGGTCATGAACGCGGTCTGCGATCCTTACTGGGGGCCAGCCGCGCGGCGCGCCCGCGCCGAGCTGTTCGCCCGCATCCGCCGGCCGCATGTTTACGCTGTTCTGCTCGAGGGCAACGAGCCGGTCGCCGGTGGCTTGTGCGTCTTGGACGGTGAGCTCGCCGGGATCTTCACGCTGCGCACGGCGGTAGCGGCGCGCGGTCGGGGTCATGGCCGTGCCGTGCTGCGCCGTCTCGTGGTGTGGGCGCGGCAGAGCGGTGCCAAGGAAGTCTACCTCCAGGTCGAGGACGACAACCTACCAGCCCAGGCACTGCATCGGCCCTTGGGGACGCGGCGCGCCTACGGCTACTGGTACCGCGAGACTGGCGCTCAGGCCGCCTGAGCCTGCGGCACGGTCCCGATCCGGTCCAGCTCGTACGGCGTGGTCTGATACATCTCGTTGATCCAGTTGCCGAACAGGAGATGCGCATAAGCGCGCCAGCAATTGCGCGGGGCCTTCTCCGGATCGTCGTCTGGATAGTAGTTGATCGGCACGGACACGTCCTGACGGGTGGCCCGATCACGGCAATACTCGTCGTGCAACGTGTACGTATCGTACTCGAGGTGATTGAACATGTAGACGGTACGGTGCTCGGGCTCGTGCACCAGGCACAGCCCGGCCGTGTTGGAAGCCGCCAACACGTCGAGGCCGCCGTTCTGGGGTAGATCCGAGGCGCGCACCTCGGTGTGGCGCGAGACCGGAACCAGAAAGTAATCGTCGAAGCCGCGCATCAATGATGCCCGGTGCTGGTCGTGGCGCTCGATCGTATGATGCCGGAAGACGCCGAACCGTTTGGTCGGCAGCGCGTGCTTGGGGACGCCGTGGAAATGGTACAGTGCGGCCTGTGCGCCCCAGCAGATATGGAACGAGCTGTGCACGTGGGTCCGGGACCAATCGAGGATCCGGGTCAGCTCCGGCCAGTACTTGACCTCCTCGAACGGCAGCAGCTCGATCGGCGCGCCGGTGATGATCAGGCCGTCGAACTTGCGCTCCCGCACCTCGTCCCAGGTTCGATAGAATGCCTGCAGGTGCGAGAGTGGCACCGTGTTCGGGCGGTAGGTAGACGTGGTCAGCAGGGTGAGCTCGACCTGCAGCGGCGAGGCCGCGAGCAGCCGTGCCAGCTGCGTCTCGGTCTTGGGCTTCTCGGGCATCAGGTTGAGGAGTGCCACCTGCATCGGCCGGATGTCCTGGCGCAGGGCCTCGTTCTCGGCGATCAGATGCACGCCTTCCTGCTGCAGCTTCTCGAATGCGGGCAGGTCGTTGGGAATCTTGATGGGCATTCTCGGGCCCTCGCTCCAGCAGAGAATCCAGGCAACAGATACAGCCGGGCTCGCGAGCGATCCCGACCCTTTAGCCGCTTGTTTAACGTGGCCGCAAGCCGGTCGGCGCAAATCACCACGTGAACAGGATATTGGTGCCGCCGCCCGCTCTCGTCAAGCCGCCGCGACGGGGCCGATATAGTTGAGCTGCCTGCCGCATGGCGCAAAACCCAGACGTCGATACAGCGAAGCGCTCGCCGCTTCATCCGTGGAGAGCCAGAGAACCTCGCCACCGGCCGCAAAGAAATGCTCCAGCAGCCTGACGCAGATCGCCAGGGCCAAGCCACGACGACGCCAGTCCGCATGCGTCCACACCCCAGCCAACTCGGCGACGCGACCACGACCGACCACGCTGGCACCGCCGACCGGCTCGCTGCCCTCGAGCACGACCGCCGCGGCGATGGTGCCACGCGCCAGCCCGTCGGCGAAGCGCTCCAGCTCGCCCGGCGCCAGCAAGGCCGCCCGATCGCCGAAGGTCGCTGCCGCGCCGCGCAGAAACGCCGTGATCAGGGGCATGGGCGTCATGCCATCGAGCAAGCGAACATGCGGCCGGATTCGGGGCGGCACGAAATCCGAGCGGCGCAGCGCCATGACATCGCCCCGGGCATCCAGCTCGAAGCCGGCGGCCTCCAGCGGTGCTGGGAGATCGGGGCGGAGTTGCTCGAAGAATTCGACCGTGGCCTGCCGGGAGCGCGCGGCGAACACGCCCATCATCGCCGCGATCGCCGACGGCCAGCCCCGCGGCACGCCGATGGGCACCGCCACGTTGCGGTAGTACGGATCGGCGGTCGGCCACAGATGGACCCGGAATCCCGGCACTTCGTGCAGCTCGCTGCCATCGGCGACGGCGGCGGCGAACTGGGCCGCGAAGCGTCGCAGCAGGCCCTCGTCGACGGATCCCGTCACAGCCGCGCGAGCCGACAGCTGGCGCCCGCCTTGCGCAGCCTGGCGCAAGTGGCATCGGCCTCGGCCTGGGAAGCGAACGGCCCGGCAAGCACCCGATAGAACGTACCCTTGCCCGCGACCTCGACCGCCTGGGGCGCCTGCAGGACGAGCTGGTCGAGCTGCGGAAACCGGCGCACGAGCCGCTTCCACTCGGCTGTCACCTGGTCCGCTTCGGGGACAGCGGCGAGCTGCACCGCAAACGCCCCGGTCCGAGCCGGCGCCGCCGGGGCTGCGGCCGGGGCCGTCGCCGCGGCTGCAGCCGGCGCGTCCCCCGGTGGCGGCAGCGCCAACTTTCCGGCAGCTGCGGCCGGTGCGGGCCGTGGCGTCGCCGCTGCCGGTGCCTTGTCCAGCGCGGCGAGGTTCCGGCGCATCTGCTGCGTGTCAGGATCTTGCCGCCCTAGGGTGCCGTCGGCAATCTCGACCGCCCGCTCCTGCAATGGCCGGGCCCGTTCGGGCTGCCCCTGCAGGCGGTACAGCGTGGCGAGGTTGTTCAGGCTGCGGGCGACGTCCGGATGGTTGGGGCCGAGGGACTTCTCGAGCAGGGCCAACGAACGCTCGTGCAGCTTCGCGGCTTCGTCCAGCTGACCCTTCGCCCGGTAGACCAGGGCCAGGTTGTTCAGGCTGGTGGCGAGACCGGCGCCGTTCTGCGGCCCGGCCTTCTCGTCGAGGGCGATCGCGCGCTTGTAGAGCGTCTGCGCCTCGTCGAGACGGCCCAGGCGCCGATTGGCCTCGGCCAGATTGTTGAGCTCGACCGCGATGCTGGGGTCCTTGGCGCCGTAGCGCGCCTCGGCCGTCTCGAGGTCGCGGCGCAGATAGGGCAGCGCGGCGCTGTAGCGGCCGGTCCGCATCAGCTCCAGCCCCTTGCCCGCATCGCCCTTGTCCTGGGCGATGGCAGAGGCGGCGAGCACCATCAGGAAAGTGAGAACGGCCGTGATGCGCCGCATCGATCGATGTACCCGAGGCTGGAGGCCGCGAGCCTGAGACTCGCAAGTTTTGCGGCGCCGGTCCAGCCCCGACGGCCCGCCGCTGCGCATCGTGGATTTGCGAAGCTGCCAATTCTGCCATAGGAGCGGGCGGCTAGCAGGGAGATCGGCATCGTGGCCATCGGGACACCGCAGGGCTACCGGGCGCTCGACGACCGGGCCTTGGCTGACTATCTCGCCGGGCTGCCTGCGCTGCGGGCACGGCTAGGGGGCGGGCCGGCCGACTGGCAGGTGACCGAGGTCGGCGACGGCAATCTGAACCTTGTGTTCATGGTCGTAGGCCCCGCCGGCGATCTGTGCGTCAAGCAGGCGCTGCCCTACGTCCGCCTGGTCGGCGACAGCTGGCCGCTCGACCTGAAGCGGGCATGGTTCGAGCATCGGGCAGCCTCGATCCAGTGGCAGCATGTCCCCGAGCGCATGCCTCAGATTCTGCACTTCGATGCGCAGCTCTACCTGATCGCGATGGAGCGGCTGAGCCCGCACGTGATCATGCGGCGCGGCATGATCCAGGGCGTGGTCTATCCGGCCTTCGCAGCGCACATCGCCGAATACCTCGCTGCCACTCTCTACTTCACCTCCGACCTCGCCTTGCCGGCGGCCGAGAAGCGCGCGCTGGTGGCCGACTTTTCCGGCAACACCGACCTGTGCAAAATCACCGAGGACCTGATCTTCACCGACCCCTACATGGTTTGCAGCCGCAATCGCTGGACCAGCCCGCAGCTCGATGACGTGGCGGCCGAGATCCGTGGGGATGCGACCCTCAAGCGCGCAGTCTCGGCGCTCAAGCTCAAGTTCCTGGGAGACGCCCAGGCCCTGCTTCACGGCGACCTGCACACCGGCTCGATCATGGTGACCGAGGGCGAGACCAAGGTGATCGACCCCGAATTCGCGGTCATGGGCCCGATGGGTTTCGACGTCGGCAAGGTGCTGGGCAACCTGTTGCTGAGCTTCTTCAGCCAGCGTGGCCACGAGCGCCACCCGGCCGAGCGCGACGTCTATCGCGCGTGGATTCTTGCGACGACGAGCGAGGTCTGGGATGGGTTCAGCCGGCGTTTCGTCGCACTGTGGGATACCCACCCGACCGGCGATGGCTACCCGCGCGCCTTATTCGACGGGCCGGAAGGTGAGGCATCGTTGCGCGAAGTCCAGACCGGCTACATGGGGCGCCTGTTCCAGGACGCGCTGGGTTTCGCCGGTGCGGCCATGATCCGCCGCACGCTGGGACTCGCCCACAATATCGACCTGGAGACGATCACCGACCCGGACCTGCGCGCGGCCTGCGAGCGGCGCAACCTGAAGCTCGCGCGCGAGCTGCTGGCCGGGGCAGCACGCTTCCCCGATATCGCCGCGGTCACGGCGCGTGCCGCCGCGATCGAGGCCGGCGGCTAGCCATTCCTAGCCGGCGATGCGCTGTTGGAGCAGACATGGCCATGCCAGCGCCCTAGGCGGCCCCCCGCCGCATGGTATCCGGCCAGACCTCGTCGGGCAGGAGGGCTTGGCCGGTCCGGTAGGCGGCGGTGAACCGCTCGAGGCCATGGGTGCCACCATTCACCATCCGGCGGGCGCGTGCGAGGTCGTCGTCGAGCAGCGCCTGCTTGATCGGCCTTTGCCGATCCGCGAGGAACGACGCAAGTATGCGGCCGGCCAAGCCCGGCTCGCCTGCCAGCTGCGGCCTGCGCACCAGCAGGTCGCCTTGATCCAGCACCTGCCCATAGCGAAAATAGTTGGCCCGACCGGTGAGCTGGACGAAGCCGCGGCCTCGGAAGCGCTCGCCATCCGGCGCGCCGAGATTGCCGAGATCGCGCCGCAGATCGTAGAGATCAAAGGGATGTCCGTGGGGGGAGGTATTGAAGCGCGAGGGCGCCTCGGCCACCGGTGCGAAGCCCTCGCTCTCGGCCCGGATCGTCGCCAGCGCCACGAGCAGCATCGGCTTGTCGACCAGCCCCGCCGCGCGCAGTCCGGCCAGCACCGCCGGCAGGTGGCGGCGAATCGACTGGAGCGGCGTGAATGGGAACATCTCGGCGACGAGCTCGGAGTTGATGTCACCCGAACGGTCGGCGGGCAGGCCATCGCCGATACGGCCGAGCGCATGCCAGGTGATCGGGCCGGCGGTTCCGTCCGCGAGCAGCTCGTGCGAATGCTGAAAGGCCAGCAACGCAGCCTCGGTACCGGATCCGAAACGACCATCGATCCGCCCCGGCGGGAAGCCCGCCTTGGACAGCCGCTTCTGCAGCTGCTCGACATCGGGACCGTGGGCACCGCGGCGCAGAACCGGTAGCATCTGGCTCGTCCTCGTTGTCGATCTACCTATCAATCCTATCATAGGTATATGAACCTTGCAACCGCAACCCGACATGCCACCGCCCATCGGCGGCCAGGACTGGCAGGCCGAGCGCTACGCAACCCATGCCGGGTTCGTCGCGGAGCTGGGACTGCCGGTGGTGGAATTGCTGGCGCCACGCCCAGGCGAGCGCATCCTCGACCTCGGCTGCGGCGACGGCGTGCTGACCGCAAAGCTGGCGGCTTTGGGGTGCACCGTGGTCGGGGTCGATGCCGGGCCGGACATGGTCCGCAGCGCTTGTGCGCGGGGTGTGGACGCGCGGGTCATGGACGGCCACGCGTTGGATTTCGAGGCCGAGTTCGACGCCGTATTCTCGAATGCTGCCCTGCACTGGATGCGCGCCGATCCCGACGCGGTGATCGCCGGCGCAGCTCGGGCGCTGCGGCCCGGCGGGCGGTTCGTCGGCGAGATGGGCGGTCACGGCAACGTCGCTGCGATCACCGTGGCGCTGGTTGCGACCCTCGGCCGGCATGGGCACGACGGAGCCGCTGCCATCCCGTGGTTTTTTCCGGGACCAGACGAGTATCGCAGCCGGCTGGAGCGGCAGGGCTTCGAGGTCGACAGCATCCAGCTCCTGCCGCGCCCGACGCCGCTGCCGACTGGCATGGCCCCATGGCTGGAGACGTTTGCCGAGCCATTCCTGGGGCGGCTGCCGGAAGCCGAGCGCGGCGCAGTTCGGGCCGAGGTCGTTGAGCTGCTGCGGCCAGTGCTCTGCGATCCGGCCGGGCGCTGGACCGCCGACTATGTCCGTCTGCGATTCGCGGCAAATCTGCCACGAAAGAAAAAATAACGCTCAGGTTGAGTTAATGTCCCCAAATTCTGCCTAATCTGCTCCTCCGCTCACGGTTTACCACCGTGTCCGAGTGGACTAGGCTCCGCCGGCCTTCGCGGACGTCCCCGCCTGCTGCGGTTCGGATCGACCAAACAACGATGCTGCGTGTCTCAATCTGGCCCAGTGGCCGCCTCTGCCTCCTGCTGGCTGCCCTGCTGTCGGGCTGCGTTCAGCCATCGCAGCATTCGCCGATCGTGGACGAGCTCGGCGCGGTTTCCTTCGAGCCGCCTCCCGTGAGCCCAGGTACCCCGCCCCCGCCGGCCGCGTCCGGCGGTAGCAGCTCGCAATTGCCGGAGCCGAAGCTGCAGGCGCAAATCTACCCCGGCCGGCCGGTCGGTCCTCGCCCGCAGGCGGGAGCCGCGCAGCGTAGCGCCAACGGTGTGCAGCTCGATTTTGACCAGGCCGAGATCCGTGATGTGATCAAGGTGATTCTGGGCGACACCCTCAAGCGATCCTACACGGTGGATTCCGACGTGCAGGGTCAGGTCACGATGTCGACCAGCGCGCCGATGGCCGAAGGCGATCTTCTTGCCGTGCTCGAGACGGTGCTGCGTGCCAACGGTGCGACCCTGGTCGAGAGCAGCCCCGGCGCCTACCGTATCATGCCGGTCGATTCCGCCATCGGCCGGTCCGAGGTGCTGCCATTGGGCGGCAAGCCGGTCCAGGTCCGGCCCGGCTACGGGATCACGATCGTACCGCTCCGCAACATTTCATCGACCTCCGCGGCCCAGTTCATTCAGCCGCTGGTCGCCTCGCCCGAGGACATCCGGATTGATCCCGGCCGCAACGCGATCCTGTTCAGCGGCACGGCGTCCGAGCGGCAAAACGTCGTGCAGACCCTCGAGGACCTCGACGTCGACTGGATGGCTGGCAAGTCGATCGGGCTGTTCCCGCTGCAGCGCGCCAATGCCGAGGCGATCCTGCCGGAGTTGCAGGCGATCTTCGCGCCGTTCGACCCGACGGGAGCCGAGCCTTCGTTGATCCGATTCGTGGCCCTGGCGCGGATGAACGCAGTGCTCTCGATCGGTGCCGACACCCAGCAGATGCGCGAGGTCGAGCAATGGGTGTCGCGGCTCGACCACGGCCAGACCGTGGGCAGCCAATTTTACGTCTACTATCTCAAGCACGCCGCCGCGGAGGAGGTCGCCAAGCTCCTCAACGAGGCATTCAGCGACTCGGCCGCCAGCGACACGGGGCCAACGCTGGGCTCGGCCAGTGCGGCCTTGGGCGGCGTGCAGGCGCAACAGAACGAGGACGGCGAGTCGCCCGCCCCGGCAGGGGCCGGGACCCCGGCCGCTACCGCTGCGGCGCCCCCCTCCAACGGACCGGTCAAGGTCGTCGCCAGCAAAGCGAACAACTCCTTGCTGATCCGCGCCACGCCGGCCGACTACGAACGGGTCGAGGCCACGCTGGCGCGAATCGACACGGCGCCCTGGCAGGTGTTGATCGAGGCGACGATCGCCGAGGTGTCGTTGAACGATCAGCTGCGTTACGGCGTCCAGTACTTCCTGGAGAGCGGCAGTTTTGCTGGCGCCTTCAACAGCCTCGGCACAGCGACGGCATTCAATGCGCTATCGGCGCCCCTGCCGGGCTTCAACTTCCTGTTCACCCCTGGCGGCAGCACTATCGCTATCGACGCATTGTCACGGATTACCAACGTCAAGGTACTGTCCTCGCCGTCCGTGGTCGTGCAGGACAATAGCGAGGCGGTGCTGACCGTCGGCGAGGAGGTGCCGGTCCAGACCCAGCAGCAGCAGAGTGTCACCGCGGGTGACTCGCCGATCGTCAACAGCATCGAATACCGCGACACCGGCGTCATTCTGCAGGTTCGGCCGCGGATCAACTCCAACCAGGCCGTGTCGCTCGAGATCGCGCAGGAGGTCAGCCGCGTGAACCAGCCGACTGGCACGGACTTCGAACTCGCTCACCCCGACCTTCACGCAACGCAAGATCACCAGCCGCGTCAACATTCAGAGCGGCCAGACGGTCGTGTTGGGTGGCCTGATCCAAGAGAGCGAGGAGAGCGGCCGCGACCGTATCCCCGTGCTCGGCGAGATTCCGGTGCTGGGCGCCCTGTTCGGGACAACCAACAACAAGACCACGCGCACCGAGCTGATCGTGTTCATCACGCCGCGGGTGATCCGCAACCCGGAGGACGCCCGCGATGTCAGCGAGGAGTTGCGCTCGCGCCTCAGCTCGCTCCGTCCCGCAGGCTCGGCGTCCGTTGTGGCGGCTCCCTACGTGCCGGCACCCGGTCAGCGCGTGCCGGTTGCCCAGCCCCAGGTCCTGGTGCCCCAGCGCCCGCGACGGGCGCTCAAGGCTTGGCGACCGAGAAGGCCAGGGAGCGGTGGCCGACGCTGACAGAGCTGACCGGCCCGGTCCTGGCCGGACTGCTCGGCCTGTGCCTCGGCAGTTTCGTCTGCACGCTGGCCTTGCGCGCGTCCGACGACTGGCGCGGCATATGGTGGGGCCGCTCGCAGTGTCCCGCCTGTCGCGCCACGCTCGGTCCCCGCGACCTCATCCCCGTAATCAGCTGGATATGGAGCCGGGGCCGCTGCCGACATTGCGGAGCTGCGATCAGCCCATACTATCCGCTGGTCGAGATCAGCGCCGCGGCGATCGGCGCTGTGGCGCTGGCCTGGCTGTCGGGACCCGAGGCATGGCTCGCGGCGCTGCTCGGTTGGTGGCTCCTGGCCCTGGCGCTGATCGATCTCGAGACCTGGCTCCTGCCGGACCCGCTGACGCTGCCGCTGATCGCGGCCGGTCTCGTGGCATCGGCCACCGGAACGGCGCCCGGCGGGTCACTGAGCAACGCGGCCGCCGGTGCCGCGGCCGGCTATCTGTCCCTCGCAGGGATTGGCTACCTGTACCAGAGGTTGCGTGGGCGCGACGGGCTCGGCCTGGGTGATGCGAAGCTGCTCGCCGCGGCCGGGGCTTGGCTCGGCCTTGCGAGCCTGCCGTGGCTGGTGCTGACCGCGGCGCTGCTTGGCCTCGTGCTGGCGCTGATCCGCGCTGGTCCGCTGCGGGCCGAGACGGCGGTGCCGTTCGGGCCGCCACTGGCCCTGGCATTCTGGGCGATGTTCCTGCTGCGGGCCTAGCTGCCCGCGGCCAGCCGCTCCAACACGGGCTGGGCCGGCGTGAGGTCGTAGCCGGCGGCTTGCGCCAGCTCGAGCGTGGTGGCGACCGGCCGATCTGCTGCGGTGGCGAACGCCCACATGTGACACGAGCGCGTGCCGGACCGGCAGTAGGCGAGGTGGGGGCCGGGGTGATCGGCGACGGCGGCGGCGAACGCGGCGATCACCTCCGCCCGCATCCCGCCCGTGACCACCGGCACGAACACGTAGTCCAGGCCGCTCGACTGAGCCAGCGCACGCGCCTCGGCATCGGTCAACTGATCGACGGCCTCGCCGTCGGGGCGGTTGTTGATGATCGTCCTGATGCCCATCGCGCTGGCCGCCGGGAAGTCGGCAGGCTGCATCTGAGGGGCCACGAAGAAATCCGCCGTCACCTGACGAAACTGGTTGCCGCTCACCGGCCGTTCTCCACGAGTGCGCTGTTTTTCCACAGGTAGCGTCGCTCTGGCCACACGTCGAGCCGTGGCTTCGACGGTAGCCCGCCGCGTGTCGTGCCGGTATAGGCGAAAGCAATCGCCTCAAGAACGGAGTTCTGCCGATGCTCGCGATGCTGAGCGACTATCAGATCTGGGCCAGTCTTCTGACGCTGACCGCGCTCGAGATCGTGCTCGGCATCGATAACCTGATCTTCCTGTCGATCGTCTCCGGCCGGTTGCCCAAGGAGCAACAGCGGCTGGCCCGCCAGATCGGCTTGGCGTTGGCGCTGCTCGGCCGCATTGCGCTCCTGTTCTCGCTCACCTGGATCATCGGCCTCACGGAGCCCGTGCTCACCATCGCGGGTTTCGGGCTGTCATGGCGTGACATTGTGCTGCTGGTGGGGGGTGCCTTCCTGATCGTGAAAGGGACGATGGAGACCCATCACATGCTCGAGGGTCAAGAGGAGGAGCACAGCGTCGGCACGATCACCTTCGGCGCTGCGGTGTTCCAGATCATCGTGCTCGACGTGGTGTTCGCTCTGGATTCGATCATCACCGCGGTCGGCATGACCGACGTGCTGCCGGTAATGATCACCGCTGTCGTGATTGCGATGATCGTCATGCTGGTGGCCGCCAATCCGGTGGGTGACTTCGTCAACGCCCACCCGACGGTCAAGATGCTGGCGCTGTCGTTCCTGCTCCTGGTGGGCGTGGCGCTGATCGCTGACGGCCTGCATTTCCACATTCCGCGCGGCTACCTCTACTTCGCCATCGCCTTCTCGGCACTGGTGGAGGCGCTCAACCTTCTGGCCTCCAACGCGCGGCGCAAGCGGGCGGCGGCGGAGAACACCCCTGGCCATCATTGAGCTACCTGCTTGCTGGGCGGCGAAGCTGGTCGCGGATGAACAGGGCGGTGAACAGGTCGAGATGCCCGCCGCCACCGTTCTTGTAGAGAGTGATGTCGTCGGGCCGCCGATCGAACAGGTGGTCGACGCGGCATAGTTCGTAGAGATCGGCCTCGACCTTGCCGCGCGCGATCACGCCGCGCCGGATCGGGTCGATCAGGTCGCCGCAGGCGTCGATGTTGAGACCGGCCTCGTCGACGAACAGCCGGGCGCGCGCGACGGCGTCGTCGTCGCACTCGCGCATCTCGGGCGTGAAGCCGCCGACCAGATCGAGATGGCTGCCGGGTCTCAGCCATGCGCCCCGGAGCAGCGGCTCGGTGGCGGCCGTGTTGCAACATACGATGTCGGCGGCGCGCACGGCCGGTTCCAGCTCGGCGACCGCCGTGGCCCCGATCCCGGCCGCGCGGAGCCCGCTCGCCACGGTCTCGGCGCGATGGCCCGAGCGGTTCCAAACCTGGACCTCGACCAGGGATGGGCGAACCGCCAGATGCGCGCGCGCAAGGTAGGGGGCGAGGCCGCCGGCACCCACCAGGAGCAGCACGCGCGCGTCGGTGCGGCTCAGCAGCCGCGAGCCCAAAGCGCTGTCGGCGGCGGTCTTGCGGTAGGTCAGCGCGGTGCCGTCGATGATCGCCGACGGGCTGCCGTCGTCGCCGTCGAACAGGACGTAGACCCCCTGGACTGCCGGCACGCCAGCGTGCCTGCGGACATTGTCGGGCAGGACGGTTGCGATCTTGGTGCCCATCGCAACGCCTGGCAGGAACGCTGGGAGATTGAAGTAGGTCTGGGTCGTGCCGCGCAGGCTGGCCTCGAGCGCGCAGCGGCCGATCAGTGGCCGTGGGCCGCGATGCGCTTCATGCAGGGCGCCCACGAGCGCGGGCCACGCACAGACCCGGTGGACCTCCTCGCCATCGACCACCAGCATCGCCGGCCCCTTCGCGGTTCGGCGCGCCCATGCCGAGCCGGTATATCCAAGCTTCACGGCCTGGGTGCGACACCAAGCGTCGTTTTCGCCAAACTGCCGCACCCCAGCTACCGTCTCTCGACAACGTGCCGCATCTTCAGCGCCCGAGATCCCTCTCTATGATGTGTTGATTCGGCGATTGCACGACGTACTCGTCCCAAGGAGGCAAAAGATGGAACCGGCAAGCTATGCCAAGATCCGGCGCAATCCAAAATTCGTGGAACTCGTCCGGCAGCGCGGTGCGTTCGCCCGCAACCTGACGATCGCGATGCTGGTGATCTATTTCGGCTTCATCCTCCTTGTGGCTTTCGGCAAGGGCTTCCTCGGCACGCCGATCAGCGACGGCTCGGTCACCACGATCGGCATTCCGGTCGGCCTGTTCGTCATCGTCTCGGCGTTCGTGCTGACGGGGATCTACGTCGCCAAGGCCAACACGACCTTCGACGAGCTGAACGGCCAGATCCTCGAGGAGAGCAAGTGATGCGCCGGCAAGCCATCCCGCTTGGCATGGTTGCATGGCTCGCGGCAGCTGGCCCGGCCCTGGCGGCTGGTGCCATCGAGGGTACCGTCGCCACCCAGCCGACCAATTGGACGGCGATCATCATGTTTTTCGCCTTCGTGCTGTTCACGCTGGCGATCACCAAGTGGGCGGCCTCCAAGACGAAGTCGGCCGCGGATTTCTATGCGGCTGGCGGTGGCATCACCGGCTTTCAGAACAGCCTTGCGATCGCCGGCGACTACATGTCGGCAGCCTCCTTCCTCGGCATATCCGGCCTCGTGTTCGTCTCCGGTTTCGACGGGCTGATCTATTCGGTCGGCTTCCTGGTCGGCTGGCCGGTGGTTCTGTTCCTGATCGCGGAGCGTCTGCGCAACCTCGGCAAGTTCACCTTCGCCGATGTCGCGTCCTATCGCCTGCAGCAGACCCCGATCCGTATCCTGTCGGCCGTCGGCACCCTGACGGTGGTGGCCTTCTACCTGATCGCGCAGATGGTCGGCGCCGGCAAGCTGATCCAGCTCCTGTTCGGCTTGCCCTATCTTTGGGCGTTGATCATCGTCGGGGTGCTGATGACCGCCTACGTCACCTTCGGCGGGATGCTCGCGACCACGTGGGTGCAGATCATCAAGGCCTGCATGCTGTTGGCCGGCGCGACGTTCATGGCCTTCATGGTGTTGTTCCACTTCGGCTTCAGCCCCGAGGCGATGTTCAAGGCCGCCACGGAGATCAACCCGAAGGGCCTCGCCATCATGAGCCCCGGCAGCCTGGTCACCGACCCGATCTCGGCGATTTCCCTGGGTCTCGCGCTGATGTTCGGCACCGCCGGCCTGCCGCACATCCTGATGCGGTTCTTCACGGTCGCCGACGCCAAGGCCGCGCGCAAATCGGTGTTCTACGCCACCGGCTTCATCGGCTATTTCTACATCCTCACCTTCATCATCGGCTTCGGCGCGATCACCTTCGTGATGACCGACCCCGTCTTCTACAAGACCGTGGTCGGCACGGACGGTGCGATCACCTACGACAAGGTCAAGGACCTGATCGGCGGTACGAACATGGCGGCGATCCACCTCAGCGATGCGGTCGGTGGCAACCTGTTCCTGGGCTTCATCTCGGCCGTCGCCTTCGCCACCATCCTGGCCGTCGTGGCCGGCCTGACCCTGGCCGGCGCCTCGGCCGTGAGCCACGACCTCTACGCCTCGGTGTTCGCGAAGGGACGGGCGACCGACGAGCAGGAGATCAAGGTCTCCAAGATCGCGACCGTCGTTCTCGGCGTCGTCGCCATCTATCTCGGCTACGTGTTCGAGCAGCAGAACGTGGCGTTCATGGTCGGGCTGGCGTTCGCGATCGCGGCCAGCTGCAACTTCCCGGTCCTGCTGATGTCGATGTTCTGGAAGGGCCTGACCACCAAGGGGGCGCTGATCGGCGGCCTGATGGGCCTGATCTCGGCCGTTGCACTGGTGATCCTGGGTCCCACCGTGTGGGAGAAGGTCCTCCTCCACCCGGCCGGCTCGGCGCCGTTCCCCTACGAGAACCCCGCTTTGTTCTCGATGATCATCGCCTTCGTCGGCATCTGGCTGTTCTCGGTCCTGGACCGCAGTCAGACCGCGAAGAACGAGTCCGAGGCCTACGAGTCGCAGTACATCCGGTCGGAGACCGGGCTCGGGGCATCCGGCGCATCGGCGCACTGAGCGCTCGGTGACCAGACACCGGCCCCGAGGCGACCTCGGGGCCGGTTCTCGTTCGGGACACGGTGCCAGTCGGCTGCTACGCTGACGTCCATGCGTAAGATCTCGGCCGGATTCGCGGAGCTTGTCGAAGCCTATCGCTCGACCCGCTACCGGGTCGTGAGCAGCGACGACGCGGTCGAGGCGGAGGCGATGATCGACATGCCATCGCGCGAGCTGGACCTCCTGCTGGCGCGCCATGGCGCCGGCTGCGCCGTGTTCATCACCGCCTGGAACCCGCGCAGCGAGGCGCAGGGCCGCGCTGTCAACGAGGCCGCTCAGCGACGGCTCGAGCACGAGCTTCGGCTGCGAGGAACCCGCTTCCTGCCCCATGTCGGTGTCGGCGCGGACCCGGCCTGGGAGGCGGAGCGGGGCGTATTGGCCCTCGATCTGCCACCGGCCGAGGCCCTGGCCCTGGCGGTGGCCTACGGCCAGCACGCCGTGGTCGCCGTCGAGCCGGGCCAGCCCGCACGCCTGCTGCTGACCGAGCTGATGCCGGCGCTG
Source organism: uncultured Alphaproteobacteria bacterium (assembly GCA_963798145.1). Taxonomy (GTDB): domain Bacteria; phylum Pseudomonadota; class Alphaproteobacteria; order Geminicoccales; family Geminicoccaceae; genus Benzoatithermus. The sequence continues at coordinate 371,805 of CAWCSG010000001.1, read as the reverse complement.
CCGGCAGGTTGAGCGTCAGCTTGGCCGCGGGACGGCGGTGCCGATCATGCAGTCGCGCGTGACCAGAGCGGCAAGGCGCTCCTCGGCCCAGCCATCCGTGCCGTCGGGCTGCTGCGGCACGACCAGGTAGCGCAGCTCGGCCGTGCTGTCGTGGACGACCACATCGAGATCCGACGCGAGCTCCAGCCCAAACTCCGCCAGCACCGCGCGCGGCTCGCGCACCACCCGGCTGCGATAGGCCCGGGATTTGTACCAGGCCGGCGACGGCCCGAGCAGCAGGCGCGGGTAGCAGGAGCACAAGGTGCAGACGATCACATTGTGCAGGCCCGGCGCGTTCTCGACGGCGCGAACCGGAATGCCGCCGATGTCGATGCCAAGCTCCGCCGCCGCCGCATTGACGTCGGCCAGCAGCCGGGCGCGAAAGCTCGGATCGATCCAGGCGCGGGCAACCAGCCGAGCGCCATCGGCGGGGCTACGGCTGTCGATGGTCTCGATCGTGCGGCGCAGCTCGTCGGCCGAGAAGACTCCCTTGGCCTGTAGCAGGGCCGTCACCGCCGCGGTCAGCGCCATGTGGTAGCTCAGCGGCGCATCCTCGAGGTCATTTCCCGCAGGGTGCTCGTGCTGGTGAGCGGTCACGGCCGTTCCTCCGCCACAGGTTCGAGCCAGGGCTCGAACAGATCGATCACCACGGCATCGCCCGCATGGCCGGCATAGTCAGGCCAGAGTTCCGCCTGCGTGAACCGCACCCGATAGACCGGCAAGGCCGGCAGTCCGTCACGGCCGTAGGCCAGCTGCTCCGGGTTGGGCTGCCGATCGGCGATCCCGAGCACCACGCCGCAGCGGCCGCGCGCGTAGGAGGGCGTGCGGCAATGACCGGGCGGGTGCAGGGCGCTGACCCGGACCCGGCTGCCCGCGCCAAATCGGGCGCTCATTGCCGCGCACCCTCGGCATGCCGCTGCTGCGCTGCGGCCACGGCGACACCCAGCTCGTGCACCTGCAGCACACCCTTCTCCAGCAGCAGGTTGCTGATCGAGGCAATCCAGCGCTCGAAATAACTGAGCTCGTCATAAGCGCCTGAGCCTAGCTCCTCGACGCCGCGCCGCAACTCGTCGAGCGTCAGGATCCGCTTGGCGAGCAGCAGCCGCAGGATCGCGTCGACCTGCTTCTCCCAAGGTTCCTGATCGTGCTCGTGCCGATCCACCGGCCCGGCCGGCACGCCGCCCATGTCGTGATGTCGTCGCATCGCTCTACCCACGCACTTGGAAGGATCGATCGGCCGCTGCTGGCCTAGGCGCCGATTGTTGCTTGGCGCCGGCAGCGCGGCAAGCCCTTCGCTCTCCGGGCATCGAGCGCACGCGAATCTCGATGCTCAACTGTTATTAGGCAACAGCGCTTTCACCGTCGAGGACATGATCACATCGCCATTGTTCGTGTATGCTTCGTGGTTCCGCTCGATCATGGCCGCATCATACTTGTAGTTCACCAGCAGTCCGAACGACTCGGCGAGCCCCTTCGCCGAGAGGTCGCCCAGCCAGTTGATCCGCTCGAGCCGGGCGCCGTTGCCGAGGTGGAATTGCGCGACCGGGTCGCGCGGGCGGCCGTTGCGCTTTTCGCGGGCGAGATACTGCGCGCACAGCCGGGACAAAGGCGCGCGCAGCAGCTCGGCCGCCTCGGGGTCGCCGGGCCAATCCGGGGCGTCGAGCGCCGCGAGCTGCCGGCGATCGGCAGCGGTCAGTGGCGTCTCCGTCTCGTCGGCCAGCGCCTCGCGCAGCCAGCCGGCAAAGCCCGGGATCGGCGATAGGGTGGCGTAGGTCCGCACCTCGGGCAGTTCGCTCGCGAGCTCGGCCACGACCAGCTTGATCAGGAAGTTTCCCAGCGTGACGCCGCGCAGGCCTTCGAGGCAATTGTTGATCGAGTAGAAGATCGCGGCATCGGCGCTGGCGGGATCGCCGACCGGGGCCAGAGGATCGATCAGCGGCTGGACGCGATTGGCCATGCCGTCGACCAGCGCCACCTCGACGAAGATCAAGGGCTCGTCGGGCAGGGCCGGATGGAAGAACGCGAAGCAGCGCCGGTCGGCCGCGAGCCGGCGCTTGAGATCCTCCAGCGCCCGCATCCGGTGCACCTTCTCGTAGCGCAGGAACTTCTCCAGCAGCGAAGCCGGGCTGTTCCAGTCGATCCGGGTGAAGGTGAGGAATCCCGGGTTGAACCAGCCGGTCAGGAGATCGTGGATGTCCGCGTCGACCGCCGCCAGCTCGGGATGGGACGATAGATAACCCAGCAGCTGCGCGCGCAGGTCGACGATCGCCCGGGTCCCGCCCGGCGCGATATTCATGCGCCGGAACAGCTCGTGGCGCGGAGCCTCGCAGGCGCGGCGCAATGCCTGCACCGCGGCCGGGCCGGGGTTGCCGCGATAGGCCTCCACCGCAGCCAGGATGCGCGCGGAATCGGCGCCGTAGTCCTCGGCCAGCATGACGAAAAAGCCCAGCCTCTCGGGCTCGGTCATGGTTCGGTAGTTTTCCACGAGCTCACGCGCCAAGGCGGCGCCGGAGGCCTCGCCCTTGGTCGACAGCAGGTCGCGGCAAAGGTTCTGGATCGAAGCCCGCCGCCGCCCGCCGAGCCGCCCGCGCACGAGGTCCCGGCCGGCATCGGCGATCGAGGTCCACAACTGATCCAGCATGCCCGAGCGCATCACCGGGGCTCCCGCAGTGTCCGAGCCCTACTATAGCGCAGAGCCGCCGCTGCGGCCACGCCACCGTCGGCCGGGGCATCGCCACGGCCCTTTCCGCCGGGGCGCCGCTGGAGTAGTTAGCCAGCGGGGGTACGAGATGGCATCGTCGAGGAATCAGCGCCGCCTCCCCGGGGCGGACGAGCAGGCGGAAGCCTTCGGCCGCACGCGCAGCGATCATCGCAACGAGATCGCCGAGGACTATGTCGAGCTGATCGCGGATCTGATCGAGGCGCAGGGCGAGGCGCGTGCGGTCGACCTGGCCAACCGGCTGGGTGTCACCAACGCCACCGTCAACAACACGATCAGCCGCCTCCAGCGCGACGGCCTGGTCCATTCCGAACCCTACCGCTCGATCTTCCTCACCAGCGAGGGCCGCGACCTCGCCGACCACTGCCGCCGGCGTCACCTGATCGTCTACCGCTTCCTGCGCTCGCTGGGTGTCGGGGAGGAGGTGGCCCGGGTCGATGCGGAAGGCATCGAGCATCATGTCAGCGACGAGACCCTGGCGGCGTTCGATCGGCTGCTGCGGGAGCGCGATCGCAGCGGCGAGGGCGGCTGAGGGGCAGGAGCCGTTGTCGGTGCCCCGCGCCTGTGTCACGTTTCCCGCGATGGCTCACGAACGGACGCGCCCGATGCCCGACGCCACCGTCGCCCCGCTGCTCACCGAGGCTCAGCTGGCGCGGCGCGTCGAGGAGCTGGCGCAGTCGATCGCGTCCTCGCTTCCGGCGCGCTTCACGCTGGTCGGGCTGCTCAACGGCAGCTTCGTCTTCGTGGCCGATCTCGCCCGGGCGCTGCACCGGGCGGGCTGCGCGCCTCGGATCGCGTTCATGCGCGTCTCCAGCTACGGCAGCGGCACCACCAGCTCCGGCATCGTCAGCCTGATGGGCGACGCGCCGGAGGGCGTGAAGGGCGAGCCGGTCCTCCTGGTCGACGACATCCAGGACAGCGGCCGGACGCTGGCCTTCACCCGCGAGTTCCTGCTGCAGCGCGCTGCCACCCAGGTCTGGACCTGCACCCTGCTCGACAAGCCGTCGCGGCGCGAGGTGGCCTGGGGCGAGGTCGACTTCGTGGGCTTCGCGATCCCCGACGTGTTCGTGGTCGGCTACGGCATCGATTATGCCGAGCGGTACCGCGAGCTGCCGTTCATCGGCGAGGTGCGGGGCGTCTGACCCGTGAGCCTCCGAGCGGGGTTCACCCCGGTCCTCTGGTCGTCCTGCCTGGCGATGCTCGCGGTCGGCGCCAACAGCACGGCGATCATGGCGGCCCTGCCGGCGATGCGGACCGAGCTCGCCCTCGGCCCGGCCGGGGTGCAGTGGGCGGTCAATGCCTATCTGGTCGTCTCCGCCGCCTTCATCGTGCTCGGCGGCCAGGCGGCGGATCGGTTCGGCGCGCGCCTCACGGCGATGGTGGGCCTGGCGCTGTTCGGCGTCGCGTCCTGCATCATCGCCACCTCCGGCACGCCATCGGCGCTGCTGGCCGGACGGGCCCTGCAGGGCCTCGCGGCGGCCTTCGCGGTGCCCAGCACGCTGGCCGCGGTCGACACCGGCGCCGCGCCGGAGCGTCGGGCGGCCGCGATCGGCGCCTGGTCCGGGTTCCTGATGCTCGGCTTCAGCATCGGGCCGCTGCTCGGCGGCGCGCTGACCCACGTCACCAGCTGGCGCATGATCTTCTGGCTCAATGTCCTGCTGATGGCGGCCGCCATCGCCGGTCTCGCCGCGGCAGGACCCGGCGGCCGCGCATGGTCCTGGCAAGCCGGGCCGGCGCACGGACTGGGCGGGCTTTGTCCTGCTCGCCACCTTCATGGTGTCGCTGGTCTTCGGGCTGCATGCGCTGCCCCAGGTGGCGGTGGCCCCGCTGCCGGTGATCGGCCCGCTCGTGCTCGCGGCGGCGGCGTTGGCCATGTTGCTGGCGGTGGAACGGCGCGCGAAGGCGCCGCTGGTGGACCTGAGCTTCTTCGCGCGGCGCGGGTTCGTGCTGGGCGTGGCGATCGGCTCGCTGGCGATGTTCAGCATCATGGGCCTGCTGCTCTACTTCAATCTCTACGCGCAGAGCCGGGAAGGGCTCGGCCTCACGGCGCTGGCGGCCGGCGCGGCACTGCTGCCGTTGAGTGCGGCCCTGCTGGCGCTCGCTCTGTCGGCCGCCGCCGTGGCGGGCCGCATCGGGCTGCGCAACGCCATCACGGCCGGCATGGCGCTGATCGTGCTCGCCAGTGCGCTCATCGGCGTGGCCGTCAGCGGCGGCGGGATGGTTCTGCTCGCGATCGGGTTCGGCGTCATGGGTGCCGGTCTTGCTCTGCCGTATGCACTGGCGCCGCGGCTGGCGCTGGCGGCGCTGTCGCGTGAGCAGGCGGGCCAGGGCTCGGGCATGGTCAATGCCTGCACCTTTCTCGGCGGCAGCGCCGGTGTTGCCGGCGGTGCCGCCGTCTTCGCGCTGGGGGGCATCGTCGCCGTGCTGACGATGATCGCATGCGCCGGCATCGTCGGCGCCGTCCTCAGCCGCGGGATCGCCGAGACGGGTTAGGCGGCACTGCATCCTCGGTCGGCATGCGCTGGGGCGGGGTGGCGGCGAATACGTGGCCATACGCGGTCGCCGGGTTCGTTCGTGCATCTTCTGGGAATTCGTTCGTGCAAAATCGGGTGTGCGAATCGGCTGGCGGCGCTCGGGTTCGATCGTGCATCGGGCATGAATTCGTTCGTGCGGAATGCGCGTCGCGCTGGGCGCTCGGGTTCCTTCCGCAGATCCAACGAGCAAGTGCCGGCCGAGTTCGTTCGTGCAGAAGCTGGAGACCGATCGACCAATGAACGTCCTGGCGACGGCCGTCGCTCGGCGCGCGGACCGAATGCGCCCGGGTTCGATTGGGTAAAAAGCAGCATGCTGCATCCTGCCACAGTCGGGTGGATTTAGGATCATGGACCTAGCAAAAGAACATGGCCGGGCGCCGGCGTCAAGGCTGCGTTGACGGGGCGGTAAGGATCTTCGGGTAATCTCGCGGATGGTGGAGGAGGTGCCGCGGCGAGCCGGGAGCCCGAGCGGAGCGAGGGCGGACGGCGAAGGCAGGATGGTGGTTGCTGCCGAGGGTGGGGGTCGTCGGGTGAGGCGTTGCGTCCGGTTGGTTCGACGGGCACCATCGCGGCGTCGGCGTCGGCGTCGGCGTCGGGGGAGGGGGTTGGCGATGAGCGGCGAGGAAGACGCGCGGCTGAGCGTGGTCGTGACCCTGCTGGTCAAGCCCGGGTATGTGGACGAGTTCCTGCGCCTGCTCGGGCCGGTGCTCGACGCCATGCGGCACGAGCCGAGCTTCATCAACGCGGTGCTGCACCGGGATCCGGCGGACCCGTCCCGCTTCATGCTCTACGAGACCTGGGCGGACCGGACCGATCTGGTCGAGGTGCAGATGAAGCGCGCGTGCCTGACCGCCTACGAGGCACGCCTGCCGGAACTCCTGCGCGAGCCCAGGCGCGGCCGAGGTGTGGCAGCCGCTGCGTGGATGCGGTCGGGTCGCCGTGGCGCCACTGGCTGCTGGAGGCACACCAAAAAGTACTGCCTATCCGGACCGGTGCCGTAGTATGTAAGTCGTTGACCTTGGAACCAAGAGGCCGCGCCTTGCCGGTTGCTCCCACCTTGACGATCGAGATCGAGCAGGAGACGGATGGCCGCTGGCTGGCGGAGGTGCCGGTCGTGCCGGGGGCGCTCGCCTATGGCGCCACGCGCGAGGAAGCGGCGACGAGGGCCGAGGCGCTGGCCCTGCGGGCCTTGGCCGAGCGGATCGAGCATGGCGAGCCCGTGCCGGAAATCAGCGGTCTGTTCGTCGAGGCGGCCTGACGTTTCACCGCCCCCGAGGCTCACCGCCCAACCTGCAGGCAAATGACGGACTGGCCATCGACCCGGGCATCCCGCGTGCTCGCCGCCCTCCAGAGGACAGGCTGGCGGGTCAAGCGTCAGTCGGGCTCGCATCGTACCCTATCCAAGGATGGCTGCGCGGACGTGGTGTTCGCCTTCCACGACCGTGAGGAGGTCGGACCGCGAATGCTTGCGCGCATTGCCAAGCAGACCGGTCTGCGACCTACGGACCTGTAGTCCCGGCAGCGCTGAGCTGTTGCATTGTGCGGCGCATATGCCCCAGCGTTGACGGCACGGATCATCGGGGAGCCGATAAGCAGCGCGCAGCTGGCCGCGCGGAGCGGACAGTGGCGGTCGGCAGGAGGTGAGGCGATGGTGGGCGTAAAATGCCTCCATCGGACCATCCTCCTAGCCGCAAGAGGCAAGCGCAGCGGGTTGCTTTCGCCAATTGAGAGGGTCAGCGTCGGTCGGACACGGATCGGAAATGAGCGGGATTGGCGGTGAGGGAAAGGGGCGGCTGAGCGTGGTCATAACCCTGCTGGTGAAGGTCGGGCACGAGGACGAGTTCCTGCGTCCCCTCGGGCCGGTGCTCGACGCCATGCGGCACGAGCCGAGCTTCATCAACGCGGCGCCGCAGCGGGATCCTGAGGACCCGACCCGCTTCATGACGTTTCTTGCGGGGCAAGCGATTGACTGGTTGCAGGCGCCGTGGCGCGGACAGCCCCCGCGGGCCGGAACAGGGGCGATTGTCAAATGGTCAGTCGTCGAACCCGGCGCTGTCCACGCGTCGCCCGGACATTAGCCGGACCGAGTTCGGCCGCGTGGTTTGACATTTCCCGCGCCACCTTGCGCAATGGGCAGGTCGCCTCGTGCCGGAGGGGCCGGCGCACGTACTCGTGCGGATGATCGACTGCGAGTCGGCCGCGGTGCAGCGAGTGATCGGACGAGGCGGTAGGGTGAGCGGAATGGTTGATTGCGTATGGTGTCTCCGGGGTCCCGGAATCCGTCAACACAACACGGGACGGTTATGATGCGGACAGTCCACTACCATAGCAGCATGACCATGCGCGACTATCCCGCGATGGTCGAGCGCGACACCGCCGGCAACTACTGTGTGTCCTTCCCCGACTTCCCCAGCTGCGTCGCCTCCGACAACACAATCAACTCGGCCATTGCCCGCGCCAGCATAGACCTGAGTGATCACATTGCAGGGATGATGGCCGACGGCGACGCCATCCCTGAGCCGTCGCCCATGGACCCTCCGGCATCCGACCGGATGACCGGCATCGAATTCATGCGCGTGCTGGTGCCGGTCGATATGCCCGACCCAGGCACGGTGCGATGGGTCGTTGACGGCCACGCGGGCCAGGGCGCGGGGCACGTGGTCCAGGGCGCGCCTTTCGGCGGGCAAGCCGTCACCATAAACGAGTCCAGCCATCGCGAGGCCAACCAGGCTGAGCTGACCAACGATCTCATTTTCGCGATCTCGCGCCTTCCGTCGGCCACCTTGCGCGAGCTGGCGCAGCCGAGCCGCCCGGGACAGCTCGACATGGAACGACGCATCGTGGCCACGAAGCTGGTCGAGCACCTGCGGCTGTGCGGCTGGCGACTCGACAAGGACCTGCCGTCGCGCCGGCATTCCACGCCGTAGCCGCCCAGGTGTGGTAGCAGCGCCGCCAAGCAGACTTTCGACTGCTGAAGACTTTGTGAGGGATCGACGGCGTATTTGAAACGTGGGAATGGTCGCTCGTCGGCGGCAGCTTGGTGACCGTTAGCAAGAGCGTCTCTTGCGTCAAAAAAGGAAATTTTGATATGTCTCAAAAAACCTCATCCACAGAAGAGATAGTCGATTTCGTAGACGAAATGAATTGATATATCAAGAAGGATGGAACGTTTACAAATGAGTTTAAGGAATGCGCGGCTATAGAGGCTTTTATTTATTCACCTGAGTTGAGAGAAATTACAAAGATTTCTGGATGCACTTGCAGGCACGGCGATGAGCTAAAAAAAGAGCCAGATTGGCTTTTTCTCGACGCCACAGGACAAATCATCGCGGGCTTTGAGGTAACGGAAATTGCGATGAATTTCGTTCGTCGTGCGAATGCGGAGCTGGACAAATACAAGCAGCATGGCGCACCTCTTAGAGAGTTCTATAAGTGATCCAGCAAAGGTAGCCCTAAAGGCTTTTCGGATAACTAAAGACCCAGAAATGTTACCAATGCAAAAAATTCTTGAAAATGTTAAACCGAGCGATTTGACCAATTACATAATCGATCGCATTGATGACAAGAAGCGAAAAGCCTATCATGGCCAAAATGCGTATCCCGTCCATCTTATTATTCATGACTTTCAGTTCCTGTATCGAATATCGAACAGTGACCTTGAAGATGCACTTCGGGGTGCAGGCAAACATGATCTCGGCAATTTCGCCATGGTCTGGTATGTCAACTCACGATCTAACGTAACGCGGTTGGCGCCCGGTGATGCTTTCGCCAAATACAAGTGCTCAGCCGAGGTGCGCGAAAGGCGCGTAACCGTCAAAGGGCCGACCGTTTCGTGAGCCCGGCGCATAACGCACCTGCTCGGCAAGCCGCAGGCTTCGCTCCTCGTACTCCCTGTAACGCTTCAGGAGGCCAGGGGTGGCATTCACGCCCTGTGGCGCGTCAGCATGGCCCATGATCGCAGATCACCCATGACTTTTGCCGCCGCCGCCAGCACCAGCGCGCACAGCGCCGCCTTCGACACCATCCCCATCGTGCCCTCGATCAGCAGCGCATGGACCACGCTGCCCACGACGATCACCGCCGCCAGGGTCGTGTGACCCAGACGCCAGACCCTCGGCCGCAAGCGCAGCCGCCTGCGGAGCGTGGCGAGCAGTGCGGCGGCGAACACCGCCCACATGGCGACCACGCCCCAGGCGGAAAACGGCGTCGGCGACCGGAACAGGAGCGCGTCGACCACGTCCGGCGGGCTGGTCAGCCACAGGCCCAGGACATGGACCACCACCGCCGCCACGAGCCCGAGCCCGACCCAGAAATGCAGTCGTCGCCCGGGTCGCGCGGGCAGGCCCGGCAGGTAGCCCCCGGCCAGCAGCGGCTGGAGGAGGAGCAGCGCCATGGCGATCACGCCCGCGAAGCCGGCCGCGATGTAGATCGGGTCGCGCCAGGCGAGCAGCGGGCTCGCCGCCGCGACGGCGACCGGCACGGCGATGGCGGCCGCGAGGGCCGCCCAGATCGCGGCCGCGCGTGCCCGGCCCACCCGGGTCAGGCGGGCAGCAGCACGAAGTCGGCGCTGAGGCTGGTGTCGCTGGCGCTCGACATCACGGGACGCAGGAAGACGGTCTGAAAGCCGTGGTCGTCATACTCGGCGTCGTAGGCGAGGTGCCCGTGCGGCTGGCCGAAGGCGGGGACGATCTGCGGCATCTCCAGCCGGAACAGCGCCGTCGGCACCGGTGAGCGTGGCGCCGTGGCTCTTCGGGTCGGGCTCGTAGCCCTCGGTCGTGTGCGCCCAGACCTGGATGCGAATGCCGGCGAGCGGGGCGCCGTCGCCCGCGCGCCGCACGCTGCCCGTCATCAAGAAGCCGCCGCCGCCGATGCGCTCGACGATCGGCGCGCCGGCCCGGTAATTGTTGGCGCCGCCCCGCATCGTCGGGGTCGGTGCCAGACCCTGCGCGCGCGCCGGCCGCAAGCAGGCCGGAAGCGCCGGTCACCAGCCGCCGCTCCGGCAGCGGCGGCCCCGGCCAGGAGCAGGGTGCGGCGGGACTGCGGGATCCGGATCATCTCGGTCGCTCCTCTCGGGTGTGCCGGGCTGAGGTACCTGCCCGGTGTTGCTCCTGGGATCGGGCGTCGCAAGTCGCGACGGTTTATGCGCAAGGGGCACCATTGATGTAGGTCCGCAAGCGCATGATGAAACATGCCGGCGGATTCGTGACCGCGCGACGATCGGAGAGCGCCCCGACCGGTACAGCTTTCCTGGGCTGAAGGGCGCCTGGTTGCATGTCAACGATGTCGCGGGCTTCATCGGGCCAGAGGTGCTCAAGGACCGCCAGCAGCAGGCGCGCTGCTGCCTGGAGGATATCGTCATGGGCAAGCTGCACGGCCTGCCCATCGGCCTGGACGTCTGGTCGACGCTGCAAATCAGCGTGAGCCTGGAGGATCAGCACCGGTGCCGGGAGCAGGTCATGCCGGCCAATCCGCCCTACCTGATAGCCCTACAAACCAAGAACGATGCGATGCTGGGCTATCTATCGACCTCGTTCCAGGACCATGTCCAGCGGCGGGAGAAGTTCGGCTACAAGCTCGACGATGCGATGTGATCGTTCCACCAGCTGGTGGTGATCGTCGATCGGGACGGCAAGTATACCGAGCATCTCGGCGATTCCTTGGCAAGGTTCGCGGTGGTTATGTTTTAAGCTTCTCGGTGCGGTCAATCAGGCCAGCCAGATCGCGCATTTGTCCTTGAAGTAACTCTCGGTCGGTTTCGAGATCGGTCCGCTCAAGCAGCTTTCGATAGAGATCGATCAAGCTGTTCTCGCCGTCGATGATCTGGGGTGCGATATTGGCGCCCAGATCGGTAAACATTGATCGTACGCGAACTACCGACTCCTGGATTATCGAAAAAAACGAACCGTCCTCGTCCGCCTTGTGGCCGAGTTCCGTAAGACGTTCTGCTAAAGCCTGCTCGTGCCTGGTATGAGTCCCAATGTAATCACTGACGAGAGGCTTAATCTCGGGCTCAGCCTTTTCCTGCATAGTCCTGTAGCCCGCCAGTACGTCGATGACACGAGTTTGCAGGGTTGCAAGTTGATCAGTGAAACTGTCTGTGGGCTGCGTTGCGACTGGTGAGTTGGCGGTTGCAGTGTTCGTCCGGGCCACGCTGGACTGCGAAGTTGATCCGCCAAGCGCGAGCGTCTGGGAGGTATCGGGTCCCTGTCGGGTATGATTTGCTAGCTGTGGTTCATTCCTCCCCTGCACCAGAACCCAAATTGCGTATGCGAGTGGCAGACCCATCAACGCCCAAGCAAAGATCAGCCCCATGACATTCTCCATTTTAACGTCCTAGGTACGAACCTCGGCAAAAGACGTTGGTTCCCTACACCGCGCCACCATGCTGGCCCTGATCTTTGGCCGCAATACCGGGCGCAGGCTGGACCCACCTCACGAATTGCGTCTCGGCGGATCTTCCGGCAAGTGATCACCGAGAACGCTTAGGTTTTGATATCGGCTTTTGCGGATTGGTCTCGAGGTCTTCCGTGCGCAAGGGTGACGTAGGCGTGGTTTCAGACGCTTCGAGCTGAACGATCACCGGGCGACGGTGGTGGGCGTCTATCGCGGGCAGCGGAACTTCCAGTGCCAGCCCACGGTCTACACCACCTACAACCGCGCCAAGACGATGCTGCCCAACGAGCGCAAGCTGCTGTCCTATATCCTGGTGCGCCTGCAGCACGGCGCCGACCCGGTCACCGTTCAGGCGCTCATCCGGCAAAGCACAGGGCTGCTCGCCTATACCGGTGAGGAATTCTCCAACAGCTCGCGGGCCTGGTTCATACGGAACACCGGCGTGATCACGAACGTTGGACTGTTCGCGGTGATGGCTTTCCTGATCGGCGGCGGCATCGCGGGCATGACGTTCTACAATTTCATGCTCGACAACCAGCGCTACTTCGCCGTGCTCCGCGTCATGGGCACGCGCGACGCCACCATGGTCGCCATGGTCACGTTGCAAGCCTCCGGGGTCATGCTGATCGGGTTCGGGCTGGGCATCGGTGCCGTCAGTGCCCTGCTCCGCTTCGTGCTGGCCCACAGCGAGATTTCCCTCGCGCTTACCTAGCCGCTTTTGGCCGGGGTAGGGGGCATCGTGATCCTGGTGGGCGCGGTGGCGGGCACGATGGGGCTGCTTCGTGTCCTGCGCACCGACCCGGCGGTGGTATTCAAATGAGCACCGCCGCCGCTCCCTCGGCCACAGCCCTCCCCATGATCCGAATGGTCAGATCCCTTATCCTGCCCGGCCTGGCCGTGGCGGACATGATGCTGGCCGGTGCCGTCGTGATCGGCACCGGGAGTGCAGCACCTCCCGCCCAGCCGGTGAGCGAGCCGGGCGCATCTCCAGCCGCCTCAGCGGCGTCACCAAGCTCAGCTCCAATCTCTGGTCGCTCGGACCGACCGTGGACCTAGCGATCCTCGACGCGGGCCGCCGGGCCGCGGTGGTGCAGGAGCGGGCGGCGGTGCGGGAGGAGCTGATCGCCGTCTGGCGCGGCAAGGTGAATGGCGCGGTCGAGGATGTGGAGAAGGCGTTGACGGATCTCGACCGCGAGCGCGTGCACGAGGCCGCACGGCGTCGCACGGTGGCGGCGTATGCGGACTCCGCATCGCTCGCGATGGTGGTCTACCGCGCCGGGCGCGGCGACTACACTGATGTGGTCACGGCGCAGTGTTCTCTGGCCAGCGCGCAGGTCACACCGGTGCAAAGCCAGGTCAGCCTGGCCAGGAACGCCGTCGCGCTGTTCAAAGCCCTTGGTGGAGGCTGGGGAGAGAACGGCTCGGCAAAGCCTGATCGCGTTGCCGCCCTCCCTCCTGGTCCCGAGCCATGAAATGCAGGGCGTGGCCGCCTGAATGTGCCCTCGACGAGGACGGACGTGCCAGACGGGAGCGCATTCAATTGGCCGCCGGTAAGTGAGCGCTTAGCTTGCCCTCACAGCACTCCTCGCCCGGCCAGCGGACAGGGCAGGCGAAATGCTTTTTTCAATCGGTTTGGTGGAGCCGAAGGGGATCGAACCCTCGACCTCTAGAGTGCGATTCTAGCGCTCTCCCAGCTGAGCTACGGCCCCACGCTGCGGCGCCGTGTATGATGAGGCGACCGAGCCCTGTCAAGCGCTGCGCCGCCACTGGCAGATATGGCCGGCGCCGTTATAGTGCGCCCGGCCCGCACCCGGCGGGGTGGGCGATCACGCAACAACCCGGCTGTGCCTCATGTATGCGATCCTCAACCTGTTCAATACCGTCATCTCGATCTATATCTGGCTGCTGATCGCCTCGGCGGTGCTGAGCTGGCTGATCGCCTTCAACGTGATCAATACCGGCAACCGGTTCGTCTACCAGATCCGCGACTTCCTCTACCGCGTCACCGACCCGCTGCTGCGCCCGATCCGCAACCTGCTGCCTGATCTCGGCGGCATCGACATCTCGCCGATCGTGCTGATCCTGGCACTCTACTTCATCCGCGATCTCGCGTTCGAGACGCTGGCCCGGTGACGAGCCCGGGGGTTGCCCACGCGGATGGCGTGCTGCTGGCGGTCAAGGTGACGCCGAAGTCCGCCCGCTCGGCCGTCATCGGTTGCGCGCTCGACGCCACTGGTGGGAAGTGGCTCGCGGTCACCGTCACGGCGGCACCCGAAGCGGGCCGCGCCAACGACGCCGTGCTGGCCTTGCTGGCGAAACGGCTGGCCATGCCGCGCTCGCGGTGCCGGGTGATCGCCGGCGCCACCAGCCGCTGGAAGCGGGTCCTGGTCGCTGGCGACCCGGTCGAGATCGGTGGCCGGCTCGCGGCGCTGCTCGCCACAGACACCTGAACGGCACGGATGCTTCGTCGTCCGCAAGCTGCTAGCGTGTCGCGCGTCGCCATCCTGCCGAGGCTGCCTGCCATGCCCTTCGCTTTCGGTCGCGCGCTCATCGTCTGCCTGCTCTGCGCGGGTTGCGCCACGGCGCGCCCGCCCGGCTCGCCGCCGCTCTCGGCCGACGCCGCCAACGGCCAAGCGGTCGCGACGGCGATCGGCACCCCGTTCCACGCCTTGTTCAAGGCCGCCGGCTGCCTCGTCACGGCGATCATCGTGGTGCCCTCGGCGGCGGCGCTGGCGCTGACCGACCGCAGTGTCCGCGGCGAGGAGGAGGAGGCGCTCTACGCGGGCCTGGGCAACAACTGCTATGGCTCCTACGCGCTGGAGCCGATCTGAGCGTGCCGTAGCGCCAGGCCGCTAGCAATCCTCGGCAGCGCCAGCACGTGCCGGCCGCGTCGGGATGTCCTCGCCCCAGCGGCGGAGCCGGCCGACATCGAGGTCGAACAGGTCGAGCGCACGGCAGACCGTGGCGGTGACCAGCTCGTCGATCGAGCGGGGGCGGCCGTAGAACGCCGGGACCGGCGGCATCAAGATGGCGCCGGCCTCGGTGGCCGCCAGCATGCTGCGGATATGGCCCGCGTGCAGCGGGGTCTCGCGAAACAGCAGGACGAGACGGCGGCGTTCCTTGAGCACCACGTCGGCGGCGCGGGTCAGCAAATTGCCGGTGACGCCGGTCGCGATCTCCGACAGCGTGCGCACCGAGCAGGGGGCCACGATCATGCCCATGGTCTTGAACGAGCCGCTGGCGATGGCGGCGCCGACGTCGGTGATCGGGTAGTTTACCGTGGCCAAGGCACGCAGCTCGGCCGCCGTCAGGTCGACCTCGTGCAGGCGGGTCAAATCGGCAGCGCGGGAGACGATCAGATGGGTCTCGATCCCCGCCTCGCGCAGCAGCTCCAGCAGACGGATCCCGTAGACGATGCCCGTCGCCCCCGAGATGCCGACGATCAACCGCCGCGGCTGCGCCATCCGAGCTTCCTCACCATGCCTGAGTGACCAGACCTAGTGCGTCGGGTAGGCGATCTCAACGATGGCAGTCGGAAGCCCGCGCGCCCATCGCACGGGCGGCCTTCAGCATGCGTCCCGGCAGCACCGCAGATCGACCGGGCGGGTGCCGCCCTGGCCGGGTTCGAGGCAGGGGCAGTCGCCGCCGTTCGCCGCGAGATAATCCGCGAGCGCCACCTCCAGCAGTGCCCGTACGGTCCGGCCCTGACGCGCGGCCAGGATGCGCAGGCGGACATGCTGGGCGGCGTCGACCCGGCAGTGGGTGCTCGCCGCGCGCGGCCGTTCCGGTCGTGGCCGGGCCTCGCGGCGGGCGGTCAGCGGATCGAGGTGCGGATTGGCATAGGCGTCGCCCAGCGGGAAGGCGGTGCCCTTGGGTGCGAGCAGGCTTGCCGTCAGCCGCGCGGCGCTCATGACGCAACTCCTGCCACCAATTGGGACGCCGGCATGGCGGTTTCCTCGTCGCCGCGGCGGCCGAACGAGCGTGGCGCGGGGCGCTGGCTGTGGAAGGCGATCCGGTTCGCCAACCGTAACAGGCGCTCCTCCAGGTAACCCCACAGCGCCACGATCTCGCCGGTGGCCCGGTGCTCGGGGTCGGTTTCCATGACGGTGCGCCCGTCGATCATCGAGCTGGCCATGACGATCCGGTGGCACACGACCCCTGGCGCCACGGTCCCATGCTGCGACAGGGCGACGGCGGCATCGGAGGTGATCCGTGCGCGTGCCGCGGCGCCGTTGACGACGAAGATCACCGGCTTGGCGGCACGCTCGGCGAGGTCGAGCGTCGCGCGGACCGCGCGCAGGTCGTGCGGGCTGGGCCGGGTCGGGATCACCACCAGATCGCTCTGCTCCATCACGCGCAGGATCGGCATGCTGACGGCAGGCGGCGTGTCGATGAACACATACCGATAGCCGTGCTCGCGCAGCCGCTGCAGGTCGCCGCCCAGTGTCGCGAGCGAGGTCTGGACGAAGGCCGGCTGCGCGCTCTCGCGGCTGTTCCACCACGCCGCCAGCGAGCCTTGCGGGTCGCAGTCGACCAGCGCCACCGGGCCGCCGCCCAGCCGCGCCGCCTGCACCGCGAGATGGCCG
This sequence comes from uncultured Alphaproteobacteria bacterium, assembly GCA_963798145.1. Taxonomy (GTDB): domain Bacteria; phylum Pseudomonadota; class Alphaproteobacteria; order Geminicoccales; family Geminicoccaceae; genus Benzoatithermus. The sequence continues at coordinate 355,534 of CAWCSG010000001.1, read as the reverse complement.
GTCAGCGTGGTCTTGCCCGACCCGCCCTTCTGCGAGCACAGGGAAATGACCTGCATGCCAACGCTCCTGAGAGCCGCCGCTGATCCGGCCGGCTGCCCGCTGGGGGCGCGGTGGAAGGTGCCACGCAGGCCGCTGAATGAGCAGTTAATGGTCGCTCCTGCCCGCACGCACACGGCACCCTGGGGTGCCGGCACCGCAGGCCGACACTCCCACCGCGATCTGGACAAAGGCGGAGGACGCTATTGTCGCGTCGGCTGCGACCCTCATGGCGTGCCCGGCGGGATTCGAACCCACGACCCCAGGATTAGGAATCCTGTGCTCTATCCTGCTGAGCTACGGGCACCCGCGCGTGCTATAGCAGCGGCCATGACGTGGCTTCAAGTGACGCTGCCGGGCCGATGGCTCGGACCGTGGGTGCTGGCGGTCTTCGTACTGGGCGCCAACCCGCTTTCGGCGGCAGATTCCTTGGCAGCTCCGGTGGCCGGTCACGACACCAGGGAGTTGCGGCTCGCCGATGGGCGTCGGGTCGAGCTTGCCGGCATCCAGGTCCCACTCGAGGTCGACGACGCGGAGGACCCGGCGGCGGTGACCGCATTGGATGGCCTGCTCGGCGCGGGGCCGGTCGTGCTGCCGGCGCCGCCGTGGCCGCTCGACCGGCATGGGCGGCTGCGGGTGCAGGTGTACAGCGTAGGCGGCGCTTGGCTGCAGGGCGAGCTGGTGCGGCGTGGGCTGGCGCTGGTAGCACCGGCGCCCGACGTGCCGGAGCCGGTATTGGCGGAACTGCTCGGCCTGGAACGGCTGGCCCGGGACGACGGCCTCGGGTTGTGGGCCGGCGCGAGCAGCGGCCCTTGGCCGGCGGAGCGGGTCGCCGCGCCGCGCGGCAGGTATCTGCTGGTGCGGGGCCGGGTGCGTGAGGTCGCTCGGGCACAGGACTTCGTCTACCTCAATTTCGGTGAGGATTGGCGGCGCGACTTCACCGTTCGGGTGGAGGGTCGGCAGGCAGCTCGCTTCGCGAAGGCTGGGCTCGATCTCCAGGCGCTCGCTGGCAAGAGCGTCGAGGTTCGTGGGCTCCTGTTCGAGACCAACGGGCCGATGATCGACGTCACGCAGCCCGCGCAGATCAAGGCCCTGGAATGAAGCATTACCTTTTTGGCCTGCTGGTGATCGCGGCCCTGACCGCCTGCACGCCCGTCCGCAATCCGGCCACCGGCGAGCTGCAATACACCTCGCTGTCGCGCGAGGAGGAGCAGCAGCTCGGCCGGGCGGAGCATCCCAAGGCGCTGGCGCAGTTCGGCGGTGCCTACCGCAACGCCGCGCTGAGCAGCTATGTGGCGCGGGTCGGCGGGCGGATGAAGGACGTGTCCGAGCTCAAGGGCGAGGCGTTCACCTTCACCGTGCTCGACAGCGACGTGGTCAACGCGTTCGCGCTGCCGGGCGGCTATGTGTACGTGACGCGCGGCCTGCTCGCCCTGACCAACGACGAGGCCGAGCTCGCAGGCGTGCTCGGCCACGAGATCGGCCATGTCACGGCGCGGCATACCGCGCAGCGCTACGACCGGGCGAAGATCGGTCAGGGCCTGAGCGTGGCGGGCCAGCTCGCGGGCCTGCTGCTGGGCGGTCTCGTCGGCGGTGCGGAGGGTGCGCGTGCCGGCGGCGAGCTCGGCGGGCAGGCGGCATCGCTGGGTGCGGAGGCCTACGTCCAGGGCTACTCGCGCGAGCAGGAGTTCGAGGCCGACCAGCTCGGCATCCGCTATCTCGCCGCCGCCGGCTACGACCCGCGCGCCATGGCGAGCTTCCTCACGACGCTGCAGGCCGACGATGCGTATCGTCAGCGGCTGGCAGGACAGGCCGGCGGCGAGGAGGCGGATTTTCTCGGCGATTGGTTCCGCACGCATCCGCGCACGCCTGAACGCGTCGCCCGTGCCGTCGCCGCCGTCAGCGAGGCGATGCCGGGGGCACATGAGACCGGCCGCGGCCCGCTGCTCGCGGCGCTGGACGGGATGATCTATGGCGAGGATCCGGCGCAGGGGGTGGTGCGCGGCCGGAGCTTCCAGCATCCGGGGTTGCGCCTCGCGTTCGAGGCCCCGCAGGGATTCCGGCTGCAGAACTCGGCGACGGCCGTGGTGGGGTCGGACGGCAAGGGTCGCGTCATGGTCTTCGACATGGCGCCCAAGGATGTGCGCGGCGATCTGCGCGGCTACCTGCAGAGCGGCTGGGTGACCAACCAGCAGCTGCAGCAGCTGCAGGCGTTGGAGGTGGCCGGCCTGCCGGCGGCGGTGGGCTTCGGCCAGGTCGCCCTCGGCGGGCAGCCGGCGCCGGCGATGTTCGCGGCGGTTCGCTGGCCGGACGGCCGGGTGTTCCGCCTGCTTTACGCCAAGAGCGGCGGCCTCGCGCGCTCGGACGTGGCCCTGTTCGAGCAGAGCCTGCGCAGCCTGCGGACGCTGTCGGCGGCAGAAGCGGCGGCCTTGAAGCCGGCGCGGATGAAACTGGTGCCGGTGCGGGCCGGCGACACGGTCGACAGTTTCGCGCGGCGGATGGCGGCCGGCCCGGACCCGCGCGGCCTGTTCGTGCTGCTCAACGGGCTGGACCGGGGGCGCGCGCTCACGCCCGGCGATCAGGTCAAGCTGATCGAGGGCGGCTGAGCGGGGCTGGCGGGCCGGGGGCCCGCATCGAGCATCACCTGCTCGTAGCGCGCGAACAAAGCGGGCTCGAAATGCCGGCCGGCCAGGGGGCGCATCCGCTGGAAGGCCCCGGCGTCGTCGAGCGGATTGCGGTAGGCGCGGCGGTCGGTGAGTGCCGTGTGCACGTCGGCGATGGCGCACAGCAGGCTGGGCTCGTCGATCGCGGCGCCGGCGAGGCCGTTCGGGTAGCCGGAGCCGTCGAGCCGCTCGTGGTGGCGCAGCGCGATGCGGATCAGGTGGCCCGGCAGCGCCGGCGTGCGCCCCAGCACCTCGGCGGCGACGTCGGGGTGGCGCTGCACCACGGGCCACTCGCTGCTGTCGAGCGGGCCGGGCTTGTCCAGGATCGCCACCGGGATGGCGGTCTTGCCGATATCGTGCAGCAGCCCGGCCTGGGCCAGCAGCTCGGCGTCGGCGCGGCGCATGCCGGTGGCCAGCGCGAAGGTCGCGAGATGGGTCGCGACCCGGAACGAGTGCGCGAAGGTGTAGTCGTGATGGGCGCGCAGACCGGCGAGCACGTCGCCCATCAGCCGCGCGCACAGCACGTCGACGACCCGGCTGCCGGCCGTCTGCGCGCTGTCGGCGGCGAGCTCGCCGCCGCCGCGCACGGCGCCCATGGCCTCGCCGAGCAGGCCGCGCGCCGCGCCGACCGCCGAGCGTTGCAGATCGGGCAGCCGCGCCCAGCGCTGGTCCAGCTCGCGGTCGACCAGCCGCCAGATGCGGCGCAGCAGGACGCCGTCGGGGCACGGCACCTCGAGCGTCGCGTCGGCGAAACCGTGCGTCGCCACGACCTTGAGGCGCATGTCGTCGGCAGCTCCCAGCGCCAGCAGCAAGGGCGGACGCTCCAGGCGCACCGCGGCGAGCCGGCGGAGTGCGGCCAGCCCGCTCAGCGCCTGCAGTTCCATGCCGACGACCGCCAGCAGGTGACGGCCGGTGGCCAGCGCCTCGAACGCGGCCCCGCCATTGCCGGCGCGCTCGATGGTGAATTCCCGCGCCAACGCCGCGCCGACCGCGCCCCGGCGCTCCGTGTGCCGGTCGGCCAGCAGGATGATCGGACGTGCGATCTCGGCAGGTCCGGGGCGACTTGTGTCCGCCATGGCGTGGTGCCGGGCTCCTTGGGAGGAGGGGCCGACTTCTAGCGCGCCGGGCTGAACGGCCGGTTAAGCCCGGTCAGGCGCTGCACGGGCGTATGTCGTCAACTTGCGGTATCGCCTTGCCTTGCACCGATGCGACAAACGGGCGACAAGGCCGCGACAGATGCGGGCACGGGGGCCGACGGCATGGCGCTGCTGTTCTACAGCCCGGACGAGGATGCCCAGGCTTGGCGCCGTGCCCTGCAGCACCGGTTGCCCGACCTCGATTTCCGGACCTGGCCCGCATGCCGGCGACCTCGCGGAGATCGACGCGGCGCTGGTCTGGCGCGTGCCGGCCGGCCTGCTGCGCACGCCTGCCCAACCTGAAGGCCGTGCTGTCGCTGGGCGCCGGCGTCGACGCCATGCTGGCCGATCCGACCCTGCCCGACCTGCCGCTGTGCCGGCTGGTCGACCCGTCGCTGACCCGGCAGATGAGCGAGTTCGTGCTGGCGCTGGTGCTGAAGTACCATCGGGCGCTGGACGTCTATGCCGCGCAGCAGCGCGCCGGCCGTGTGGCAGTTCCGGCTGCCGCCGCTGCCCGAGGCGACGCGCGTCGGCATCCTGGGTCTCGGCGAGCTGGGGCGGGATGCCGCCCGGGTGCTGCGCGGCCACGGCTTCACGGTGCGTGGCTGGAGCCGCAGCACCAAGGAGATGGCCGGCGTCGCCTGCTTCGCCGGCGCGCCGGAGCTGGCCGCGTTCCTGGCCGAGACCGACATCCTGGTCTGCATGCTGCCGCTGACGGCCGAGACCCGCGGCATCCTCGACGCCGGGCTGATGGCGCAGCTGCCCGCAGGGTGCCCGGCTCATCAACGTCGCGCGCGGCGCGCATCTGGTCGAGGCCGACCTGCTCGACGCGCTCGGAACGCGGCCAGCTCGCCCATGCGACCCTCGACGTGGTGGGCGAGGAGCCGCTGCCGCCGGAGCATCCGTTCTGGCGCCATCCGCGCATCGACCTGACGCCGCACGTGGCCGCCTTCGGCGAGCCCGAGATCGCGGCCGAGAACATCGTCGAGAATTTGCGCCGCCTGCGGGCCGGCCGGCCGCTGCTGAACGTGGTCGACCGGGCGCGCGGCTATTGATCGACCGGGAACACAAGGAGGACGACCGATGGCCGCTTCGGTGATCACGGTGGCACAGCAGAAGGGCGGCGCCGGCAAGACCACGCTGGTGATCCAGCTCGCGACGGCGCTGCGCGCGCTGGGCCGCAAGGTGGCGCTGGTCGACATCGACCCCCAGGGCAGCCTCACCGGCTGGATGCGGCTGCGCGAGCATCGCCAGCGCGACGCGCCGGAGCTGCGCTTCTCGATGATCGGCGGCTGGCGGCTGGGGGTCGAGCTCGACCGGCTCAAGCGCGAGGCCGAGCTGATCATCGTCGACACCCCGCCGCACACCGAGATCGACGCCAAGGCCGCGATCCGCAGCGCCGACCTGGTGCTGGTGCCGTGCCAGCCGAGCTCGCTCGACATCTGGGCGAGCCAGGCCACGGTCGACCATGCGGTCAAGGAGCGGCGCAAGGTGGCGATGGTGCTCAACCGCGTCCCGCCGCGCGGCCGCTCGATCGAGGACGCGCGCGGCGCGCTGATGGAGCTGGGGGTGGAGGCGCTGGCCTGCCAGCTCGGCAACCGGCAGGCGTTCGTGACCAGCATCGCGCAAGGGCTGGGCGTGGTCGAGAGCGAGCCCAGGAGCGCATCGGCCGACGAGGTGCGGGCGCTGGCGGAGGATGTGGCGAAGCGGTTGGGTTAGGCGGCTTGCGGCGAAGCAGCTCTGTGCACGCCTGCTCAGGGCTTGAGGGAGAAAGCGACACGATGCGGACGCCGTCCAGTCACGCCCCATGAAAAGGCAGCGCATACGACCGAAAGTCTGTCCACGAAATGAGCGCCGCATTCGGAATTATAGGGGCAAAGTCAGCAAGACGTACCGGCCATGACGTCAGCGCTGAGCGATTAGCAGTTCCCGGTGTTCTGCCGCTGGGACTCCGCGTAGCTGAACATTGATTGAGCTCAGACGCTGCCTTGTGCGACGATCATGGGCCCTAGGATGACATCCATCACGCGGCGTTGACGGCACGGCGGCGTCCGAGACGAACCCGGCGTCCGAACGAGCGTCACGGCGTCCGAACGAACCCGGCGTCCGAACGAACCCGGCGTCCGAACGAACCCGGCGTCCGAACGAACCCGGCGCCGAACGCCCGGCGTCCGAACGAACCCGGCGTCCGAACGAACCCGGCGTCCGAACGAACCCGGCGTCCGAACGAACCCGGCGTCCGAACGAACCCGGCGTCCGAACGAACCCGGCGTCCGAACGAACCCGGCGTCCGAACGAACCCGGCGTCCGAACGAACCCGGCGTCCGGCGTGCTTGGTGCTAGCGAGCGATGGTAAGGCTGAACGTGCCAGCATCGGAAGACTTCCGGGCCGTATTGCCGCCCGTGGCGCTCCGGCACATAGTCGGACCTGAGATGCGGCGTCGAGGGAGGGCGGCATGATCAGCAGGGCAGGCGACACCGGCCTCCACACCGCCGCGATCGACTGGGTCTCCGAAGATCCGCACCTCAGCGGCAACTTCGCGCCGGTCGGGCCGGAGATCGATGCGGTGGACCTGCCGGTGATCGCGGGGCGGATCCCGGAGGGGCTGAGCGGAGCGTATCTGCGCAACGGCGCCAACCCGCTGTTCAAGCCATTGTCCTACAACTACCCGTTCGACGGCGACGGGATGATCCATGCCGTCTATCTCGACAACGGGCGGGCACGCTACCGCAACCGGTTCGTCCAGACGCGCGGGCTGAAGGTGGAGCGGCGCGCCGGGCGGGCGGTTTATGGCGGGCTGATGGGGCCGGTGCCTGTCGACCCGGCGCTGGTTGGTGCGGATGGCCAGCAGGGGCCCTACAAGAACGGCGCCTTCATCAACGTGATCCGGCACGGCGGCAAGGTCCTGGCGCTGTGCGAGGCGACGACCGGCTACGAGATGACACTTGAGCTCGAGACGGTGGGCGAGTGGTGCGCCGGCACCGACGCGCCTTTGGAACTCGGAGCCCACAATCGGCGTCACCCGCGCACGGGCGAGCTGTTCGCGCTCACCTATGCCGTCGATCAACCGCTGGTCCGGTTCCACCGGATCGATGCGGCCGGCAAGCTGGCCGCGACCTTCCCGCTGGCGCTGGCGGCGCCGACGATGATCCACGATTTCGTGCTGACCGAGCGGCACATCGTGCTGCTCGCCTGCCCGCTGGTGTTCGATCTCGAGGCCGCGATGCGCGGGCAGTCCATGCTGCAGTGGAAGCCGGAGCTGGGGACCCGCATCGGCGTGGTCGGGCTCGACGGTGGGTCGGTGCAGTGGCTGGATGCCGAGCCGTTCTTCGTCTTCCACTTCGCCAACGGCTACGAAGCCGGCGGCCGGATCGTGATCGACTATGTGCGGCACGACCGGCTGGGGGCGATGACCGGCGATCGGGGTGCGCCGCCCATGCTGCACCGCCTGGCGATCGATCTCGCCGCCGGCCGCATCTCCGACGAGCGGGTGGCCGGGCTGCCGGTGGAGTTCCCGCGCGCCAACGACCGGCTCGAGGCCATGCCGACCCGGCTCGTCTACGCGCCGACGCTGACCGCGAGCTTTGGCCAGGAGCGGCCGCCAGCGGGCTCGTTCAATGCCATCGCCAGGATGGATGCGACGACCGGCGATGTCGTGAAGCATGATTTCGGAGGCCGGCTGGTGGGCGAGGCGGCGTTCGTACCGCGGCCGGGGTCGACCGCCGAGGACGATGGGTATCTCGCTCTGTTCGTGTTCGATCCCGCCAGCGCCAGCAGCGATTTCGTCCTGCTCGACGCCGCCCATGTCGACGCGGCGCCGGTGGCCGTCGTGCGGCTGCCGCAGCGCGTGCCCCAGGGCCTGCACGGCAACTGGATCGCCAATGGTTGAAGACACTCCATGACGCTTGCCGTGACCGAGCGGAGCTGGGTGTTCGAGGCGATCGCGCGGATCGAGGCCGATGTTGCGCGTTCGGCGGACACGCATCTGATCCGGTTCGAGCTGCCGGCGGCGCCCGGCATCACGCTCTATTTCAAGGACGAGTCGACCCACCCGAGCGGCAGCCTGAAGCACCGGCTCGCCCGCTCACTGTTCCTCTACGCGCTCTGCAATGGCTGGATCGGGCCGACCACCAGGATCATCGAGGCCTCCTCGGGCTCCACCGCCGTGTCGGAAGCCTATTTCGCCAAGCTGCTGGGCCTGCCGTTCGTGGCGGTGATGCCGCGCAGCACCTCGCCCGAGAAGGTGGCGCAGATCGAGTTCCAGGGCGGCAGCTGCCACTTCGTCGACCAGCCCGGTGCGGTCAATGAAGTCAGCCGCGGGCTCGCCGCCGAGACTGGCGGCCACTTCATGGATCAGTTCACCTACGCCGAGCGGGCGACCGACTGGCGCGGCAACAACAACATCGCCGAGTCGATCTTCGCGCAGATGCGGCTCGAGCCCGATCCGGTGCCGAGCTGGGTCGTGTGTGGCGCCGGGACGGGCGGGACCTCGGCCACGATCGGCCGCTTCATCCGCTATCGGAGGCTCGCGACGCGCCTGTGCGTGGTCGATCCCGAGCGGTCGGCGTTTCATCGCTACTACGCCGATCGGAGCGTCACGACCTGCGAGGGTCCGGGCTCCTGCATCGAGGGCATCGGCCGACCGCGTGCGGAGCTGTCGTTCGTCCCGTCGATCGTGGATCGGATGATCGCCGTGCCGGACGTGGCGAGCCTCGCCGCGACGCGGGTGCTCAGCGAGCGCCTCGGCCGCCGTTGCGGCGGCTCGACGGGGACCAATCTGTGGGGCTGCGCACAGGTGATCTCGGAGATGGTCGGACATGGCGAGACCGGCTCGGTGGTCACCCTGCTGTGCGATCCCGGCGAACGCTACCTCGACACCTATTTCGATGATGGCTGGCTCGCTTCACGCGGGTACGACATCGGACCGGCGCGGGCACGTCTCGAGCGATTCCTCGCCGAGGGGCGGCTGCCTGGATAAGCCGAGCGGAAACTCCGCCGGTCGCGTCCTGTCTTGCCTTCGAGGGCGAGCCGTCTAGAGATGCCGCCAGGGACACGGCCGTCTGGCGGATGCTGCGGGCGGAGCGGGTCGTGCCCGGCATATGCGACACCAAGCGGGCTGGATATGCAGTCAGGTCCACCATCGGCTGAGCCGCAATCGGTCGTCGCCGGACTGACGCGCTACGCTATCTTTCTCGTCGTCACGATCAATCCCGGGTCGGACAACGAGGCCGCGGCGCGCGCCATGTGCGCCGACCTCGCGGCACTCGTCCGTGCGGTGGGCTTTCGCGACCTCGAGGGCCGGTTGTCCTGCGTGCTGGGGATAGGCTCCGATGCCTGGGACCGGCTGTTCGGCGACCCCAGACCCAGGGAACTGCATCCTTTCCGCGAGTTCCGTGGCCGTCACCATGCCGTTGCGACGCCGGGCGACCTGCTGCTCCACATCCGCGCCGCGCGCATGGACCTGTGCTTCGAGCTGGCGAGCCAGATCATGTCGCGGCTCGGCGAGGCCGTCGCGGTGGCGGACGAGGTGCACGGCTTTCGCTATTTCGAGCAGCGCGACCTGCTGGGCTTCGTCGACGGGACGGAGAACCCCCAGGGGCAGGGTGCGGTCGCCGCCACCATCGTCGGTGCGCGAGGACGCCGCCTTCGCCGGCGGCAGCTACGTGATCGTCCAGAAATATCTGCACGACATGGCCGCCTGGAACGCGCTTCCCGTCGAGGCGCAGGAAAAGATCATCGGCCGGACCAAGCTTTCCGACATCGAGCTGGACGATGCGGTCAAACCGAGCTCGGCTCACAACGCCTTGACCTCGATCACCGACGCGGACGGCGAGGAGCTCGAGATCCTGCGCGACAACATGCCGTTCGGCACGATCGGCAAGGGCGAGTTCGGCACCTATTTCATCGGCTATGCCTGCTCCCCGGAACGGATCGAGCGGATGCTCGGCAACATGTTCGTGGGCCTGCCGCCCGGGAACTACGACCGCATCCTGGACTTCAGCCGGGCGGTGACCGGCTCGCTGTTCTTCGTGCCGTCGGCGACGTTCCTGGAGGATGTCACCGCGGAGGCCGCGGCCGCACCGGCCGCCGAGGCCGCCGGACCCGTCGCAAACCGCGATCGTCACCCGCCGACGGCTCTTTGGGTATCGGCTCGCTGAAGGATGAGGCGTGAGATGAACAATCTCCATCGCGAGCTGGCCCCGATCTCCGACGCCGCCTGGGCGCAGATCGAGGAGGAGGCGGCCCGCACCCTCAAGCGCCATCTGGCAGCTAGGCGCGTCGTCGACGTGGTCGGACCCAAGGGCGTCGACTTCTCGGCGGTGGGCACCGGGCATCTCGTGCCGTCGCCGCCCCGGCGACGGGATCGCGGCGACGCAGCGCGAGGTGAAGGCGCTGGTGGAGCTGCGCGTGCCGTTCGAGCTCTCGCGCCAGGCGGTCGACGATGTCGAGCGCGGTTCCGACGATTCGGACTGGGACCCGCTGAAGGCGGCCGCCCGCAGGCTGGCCTTCGCCGAGGACCGCGCCGTGTTCGACGGCTACGCCGCTGCCGGGATCGGGGGCATCCGCCCCGGCAGCAGCAACGCGGCCCTGACGCTGCCCGCGAGTGCCGCGGGCTATTCCAACGCGGTGGCCCAGGCGGTGAGCGCGCTGCGCCTCGCCGGGGTCAATGGCCCCTACGCGCTGGTGCTGGGCGCCGACGCCTACACCGCCGCCAGCGGCGGCAGCGACGAAGGCTATCCGGAGATCCACCATCTTGAGCGCCTGGTCGACGGCGGGATCATCTGGGCGCCCGCGATCGAGGGCGGTCTCGTGCTCACCACGCGCGGCGGCGATTTCGAGCTCGCGATCGGTCAGGACATCTCGATCGGCTACGCCAGTCATACGGCCACGACCGTCGAGCTCTATTTCCAGGAGACCTTCACCTTCCGGTATCTGACCGCCGAGGCCTCCGTGGCGCTGGTGGCGCCGCAACGATGAACGTCGTCGGCCGCCTCGCCATTCGCTGAGCCGCAAGGGGGCAGCCGCACTGGTCGATTGCGGGGCGGGTGCCGGCGCGCTATCAGGCCAGCCTGCCGCATGGACGGCGGGAAAGGGCACTGCATGTCGGCACCACCGAGCGGCAAGGGCCAGCCTATCGCCGGCAAGCGCGAGCTGGTCGAATATCTCGCGAGCGGCTGCAAGCCGCGCGTCGCATGGCGCATCGGCACCGAGCACGAGAAGTTCTGCTTCACGCGCGAGGATCTGCGCCCGCTGCCCTATGACGGTCCCCGCGGCATCCGGGCGCTGCTCGACGGCATGACGGCCCGGTTCGGCTGGGAGCCGGTGCTGGAAAATGACCAGCCGATCGCGCTCACCAAGCAGGGCTGCAACATCAGCCTCGAGCCCGGCGGCCAGTTCGAGCTCAGCGGCGCGCCGCTGGAGACGCTGCACCAGACCTGCTGCGAGGCGCACACCCATCTCGACGAGGTGAAGAAGATCGCCGAGCCGCTGCAGCATCGGCATGCTCGGCATGGGCTTCCAGCCGAAATGGCGGCGCGAGGACATCCCCTGGATGCCCAAGGGGCGCTACAAGATCATGGGCTCCTACATGCCCAAGGTCGGCAAGCTCGGTCTGGACATGATGCTGCGCACCTGCACCGTGCAGGTGAACCTGGACTTCGCGTCCGAGGCCGACATGGTGCGCAAGTTCCAGGTCAGCATGGCGCTGCAGCCGATCGCCACCGCCCTGTTCGCCAACTCGCCGTTCATCGAGGGCAAGCCGTCGGGCTTTCTCAGCTACCGCAGCCAGATCTGGACCGACACCGACCCGGACCGGTCGGGCATGCTGCCGTTCGTGTTCGAGCCGGGCATGGGCTTCGAGCGCTACGTCGACTACGCGCTCGGCGTGCCGATGTACTTCGTCTACCGCGACGGCCGCTACATCGACGCCAGCGGCCAGTCGTTCCGCGACTTCATGGACGGCCGGCTGCCGGCCCTGCCGGGCGAGCGGCCGACGATCAACGACTGGGGCGACCATCTGACCACGGCGTTCCCCGAGGTCCGGCTGAAGAAGTTTCTCGAGATGCGCGGCGCCGATGCCGGCTCCTGGCGCTCGCTGTGCGGCCTGCCGTCCTTGTGGACGGGGCTGCTCTACGACGACACCGCGCTGGATGCCGCTGCCGAGCTGGTCCGCAGCTGGACCGCGGAGGACCACGCCTACCTGCGCGCCGAGGTGCCGCGCACCGCGCTGGGCACCCCGTTCCGCAATGGCCTCGTGCGCGACGTCGCGCGCGAGGTCGTGGCGATCGCCAAGGCGGGGCTGAAGGCGCGCGCCCGGATCGACTGGGATGGTCAGGACGAGACCCGCTATCTGACCCGGCTGGAGCAAATCGCGGCTGCCGGCCGCACCCCGGCCGAGGAGAAGCTCGAGCGGTTCCACGAAGCCTGGGACGGCAAGGTCGATCCGGTGTTCCAGGAGTTCGCGTTCTAGGCGCGCGACCGTCGGCGGCTAGGCGCGGCGCCAGCCGGTAGCGAGACTCAGCGCCACCGCGGCGGTCAGCGCCAGCGCGCCCGACCTCGAACAGCATGTCGTAGCCGTGGCTGCTGGCGTAGAGCCAGGACATGAAGTAGGCGCCCCCGGCCTGGGCAAGGGCGTAGACCGTGGTGGCGATGCCCCAGGCGCCGTGCTGGTCGTGGCCGCTGCTGATCTCGGCGAGCCGGCCCAGGATCAGGGACGGCATGCCAGGCGTGAAGGCGCCCATCACCAGCGCGGAAACCGCCAGGGGCAGGGCGAATGGAGCGAGCAGTGGGATCAGCACCACGGCCAGCTGCAGTGCCAGCGCCACCGACAGCGCCCGCCCGAAGCCGATCCGGTCGCCGAGCCAGCCGGCGACGAACGGGCCGCAGACCGCGCCGAGGCCGAAGACCACCCAGAACGCGGCGCCGACCGTCACGCCCCAGCCGAGACCGCGGGCGATGAAGTCGACGAGGAAGACCATGTGCGGCACCAGGCCCAGCGCGAACAGGGCATAGACCGCGCAAACCGCGACGATCGGCCAGCCCAGGCTCGAGCCCGCGGCTGCTGCGGGCCGGCGCAGTGGAGCGTCGTCGGGCCAACGGGTCCAGGCCAGGCAGGTCAGGGCCAGGGATAGCGCGCCGAGGCCGAGCCAGGTCGTGACCAGGCCTGCGCGCAGCAGCTGCGGCACCAGGGTGCCGGAGGCGACGATACCGATCCCGACCCCGGCGAACATGATGCCGCCGATACGACCGCGCCGCTCAGCTCCGACGACCGCGAGCACCGTGGGAGCGACCGCGACCATCAGCAGGCCGCCACTGAGCCCCGAAAGAAAGCGCCAGAACACGAACCAGGGGAAGCCGAGTCGCAGCGCGCAGGCGAAGAAGGTCACGGCGGCGAGCAGCATCGTCAGCCGCACCAGCTGCGTCGGGCGCATGCGGCTCATCGCTCGGCGCGCGCCGACGGCACCGGCCAGATATCCGACGAGATTGGCGGCCGCCAGATAGGCGGCATCTGCGGGATTGAACCAGCCACCTTCGATCAGCGCCGGCAGCAGCGGCGTGTAGGCGAAGCGGGCGAGGCCGATGCCGACCAGGGTGGCGCACAGGCCGGCTGTGGCTGCGCGCAGCTCACTCAGGGGGGTCGACCGGCTGCAGGGGCCGCGCCATGACCAGGTTGGCCAGCTGGATCGGCAAAGGCGACGACCTCGCCGATGATCACGAGGGCAGGGCCGTTGAGCGGCACGGCGCGATCGACTTCGCCGGCGAGCGTCGCCAGCGTGCCACGGACGAGGCGCTCGCTGGGCAGCGTGCCGTTCTCGATCAGCGCCGCCGGCAGGCCGGCCGGCAGGCCATGCTCGATCAGGCGTGCGCAGAGCCGGTCGAGCGCCTTGTGGCCCATGTAGAACACCAGCGTCTGGCCCGGCTGGCACAATGCCTGCCAGTTGAGCTCGGGCTCGCCGTCCTTGGTATGACCGGTGACCAGGACAGGGTCTTCGCGTGGTCGCGGTGGGTCAACGGAATGATCGACGTCGCTGCGCAGCCGGCGGCGGCCGTCACGCCCGGGACGATCTCGAACGCGACGCCGGCCTCGAGCAGCGCCTCGATCTCCTCGCCGCCGCGGCCGAAGATCAGCGGGTCACCGCCCTTGAGCCGGACCACGCGCTGGCCGAGCTGACCGCGCCGCACCAACAGCGCGTTGATCTCGGTCTGGCGCATGAAATGGTCGGGCGCGCTCCTTGCCCGACATAGATCAGTTCGGCTGTAGGGTTGGCCAGGTCGAGAATACCAGGACCCACCAGCCGGTCGTACACCACGACCTCGGCTTCGCGCAGCAGGCGCGCAGCCTTGAGCGTGAGCAGCTCGAGGTCGCCGGGGCCGGCGCCCACCAGATACACCATGCCACTATGGCGGCCGGCATGGGTCGGCTCGTTCATGGCCCGGGCTTAGCCCGGCGCTGCACCGGCGGCAATTGCGCGCCGTCACTGGCGCGACACGATGGCCAGCAGGAAGGCGATCTCGGCCACTTGCTGCACGGCGCCCAGCGTGTCGCCGGTGCAGCCGCCGAAGCGGCGGCCGAGCCAAGTGGCGAAGAGCAGCGACGTGACAGTCATGGCGATCAGGGCCGGCACGGCCTTGGCGAGCGGCAGGAGCAGCACGACGGCGCCGATAGCAATGAAGGTGCCGATCATCACCCGGAACGGCTCCGGCCGCCCGGTCTCGGCCGCGAGGCCGGTGGCGCGGGCGCTGGGCTGCAGGAGCATGACGACCGGCATCACCGCGCGCGAGGCCATGGCGGCGGCGACCAGGACGGCGCCCACGATCTTCGGGTCCCACATGGGTGCCAGCGCCATCAGGCGTGCGAGCAGGGCCATCATCAGGGCGAGAGCGCCGAAACTGCCGATCCGGCTGTCGCGCATGATTTCCAGCGCGCGCTTGCGGTCGCCACCGGCACCCAGCGCGTCGGCGGTGTCGGCGAGGCCGTCCTCGTGCAGGGCGCCGGTGGCCAGCACCATCGCGAGGATACCGAGCAGAGCCGCGGGCAGCGACGGCAGGCCGGCCCAGGTGGCGGCAGCGAAGCCCAGACCGCCCAGGAGCCCGACCGCCGCCCCCATGATCGGGAACGCATAGACCGCGCCGGCCAGATCGCGCATGTTGACAGGGCCGTCGAGCTGGATCGGGAACCGGGTCAAGAACAGCGCGGCGACTTTGAGATCCTGCAGCACGGCGCGCCTCCGTCAGTCAGCCAATGCCCGGGCCACTCGACGGGGCTGGCCGCGCTCGGCAGGGACGTAAGCGACTATAGCACTCGCCCGAGGCAATCCAGCGATGAGCACCCTGCCGCCCGTTACCAGCTTCGATGAACTGCGCGCCCTGATCGCCGATCTGCCCAGGGGCGACGACGGCGCCACCTCGGCGTGTCGCGACCGTGAGGCGCAATTGACCAAGCCGCCTGGCGCACTGGGCCGCCTCGAGGACGTCACCAGCTGGCTCGCGACCTGGCAGGGCCGCCATCCCCCACGCCTCGCCCGCGTGCTGATCCTGGTGTTCGTCGGCTGGCACGAGATCGCCCGCCACGGCGTCTCGGCCTTTCCGGCCGAGGTCACCGACCAGATGGTGGCGAACTTCGCCGCCGGTGGGGCCGCGATCAATCAGCTCGCTCGGCTCGCGGGCGCAGAGCTACGGGTGGTGCCGGTGGGCCAGGGCCGCCCGGCGCACGACTTCACAAGGCGCCAGGCGATGAGCGAAGCCGGTTGCCTGCGCGCGATCGAGGCCGGGTTCGCGGCCGTACCGGACGGGATCGACCTGCTGGCGATCGGCGAGATGGGGATCGCCAACACCACGGCCGCAGCCGCTATCGCCGCCGGTCTGAGCGGCGATAGCGGTGCCGTCTGGGCCGGACCCGGCACCGGCCTGGACCCGAGCGGAGTCGCGCACAAGGCGGCCGTGATTGATCAGGGGCTCGACCGGCACCGCGCCGCGATGAGCGATCCCCTGGAGGTGCTGCGTCATGTCGGCGGCCGCGAGCTGGCGGCGATGCTGGGTGCAATCGTGGCTGCGCGGCTGCGCCGGGTGCCGGTGATCCTGGACGGGTTCACCGGCACCGTGCCGGCGGCCGTGCTGCATGCAATGGAGCCCGGGGCCATCGCCCACTGTCAGGTCGGCCACTGTTCCGCCGAGCCAGGGCACCGCCGATTGCTGAAGCGAATCGGTCTGCCGCCGCTGCTCGACCTGGGCATGCGGTTGGGCGAGGCATCGGGTGCTGCCGTGGCGATCCAACTCGTTCGTGCGGCGGTAGCCTGCCACAACGGCATGGCCACCTTCGCCGACGCCAGTGTCAGCCAGAAGGGCTGAACTGCACCACGGATGGAACTTGGACCCTCCTGTTTCCATTGATTGAATGAAGCGGTCAGCTCGCTCGGGCAAATGAGCGGCCGCCTACAACAATCGACGGAGGGTTTGATGATTAAGATCACGACGGCGATAGTCGCGGCGGCGGTAGCGATTCCCACACTGGCCTTCGCGGAAGAAGCGCCGATGACGGCGAAGACACCTGCAATGCAGTCCGCTCCTGCGGGTACGGCATCCAGCGCTTGGTACGCTGGCAAGCGCGGTGACGAGATCGTCGGGCAGGACCTGCATACTGCCGATGGCACCGAGATCGGCGAGATCAACAACGTCGTTATCAGCAAGGACGGCAAACAGGCGGCGGCAGTGCTGGGCGTGGGAGGCTTTCTCGGACTCGGCGAACGCGACGTCGCCATTCCGCTGGAGAAGATCTCCATGAACGCTGACGATCAGCTGACCACGACCATGAGCAAGGAAACCATACGCGCGATGGAGCCCTATGCCGAGGGTGGTGATTGGGGCATGTACGACGGTACCCGCCCGCTCGCCCAGTAACGGCTTGCGGCGGCCGCTCTCTGCGGAGAGCGGCCGCCTGCGCGTCATTTTGGAGGTAAATTGGGCGTCGGCGGTGGGATCACCGGCATGACCGCGGCCCCATTGTCGGGGGGTTGCTGGACAAAGTCCGGATCCACTCCTTTCGGCGGCTTGATGACACCTCTGGTCTGCGACAGTTTCTCGCTCAGGGAGCCTTCCGCGGCCGTGGTCGGAGGGACTGGATTGGTAGTTCCAGAACCCTTCGGCGATGGAGGTTCCAGTTTTTCGGGGATCACGCCTCGGGCGCCGGCCGGCGGTGGATCGGCAGGCACTACCGCCTGGGCCCAGGCATCGACTGCCATCCAGCTCCCAACAATCGTTCCTGCCAAGATCAACGGCCGAAGCAGGCTCAAGTGGCTGGAGTTCATGACTGGTCTCCTTCGAACAAGGGTATCAGTCGTAAATTCCCGGACCCGCCGCAACGTTCCCCGCCGCGGAGTCAGTCGCCCAGCACGATCCTGCGCATCGCCAGCATCCGACTGTCGAAGGTCTCGGCGTAGGGTTGAGCTTTGCTCAGGAAGGACTGGAAACTCTCGACCACACGTCTGGTCATCGGATCCTTCTCGGCCATCTCGGCCGAGGTCGCCTGCCAGGCGTTCCCCATCGCCTTGACGATTTCGTCGCTGAAACTGCGCACCTGGACGCCGTTCTCGGCGACCAGCGGGCCGTAGGACTCGATGTTGTGGTAGGTGAAGTCGGCGTAAGTCTCACTCGCCGCCGCTGATGCTGCCGCCTCGATGATCGCCTGGAGATCGGGGGTCAGCTCGTTCCAGGCGGCCTTGTTAACGATCACTTCGAGCCCCGGACCCGGCTCGTGGAACGCCGGCACATAGTAGAATTTGGCCACCTTGTAGAGCCCGAACGCGCGATCATTCCAGGGGCCGATCCATTCGGCGGCATCGATAGCCCCAGAGGTCAGCGACTGCATGATTTCGCCCGGCGGCATCGCGACTGGGACCGCACCCAGCCGCCGCATCACCTCGCCACCGAGCCCGGCGATGCGGAACTTGAGGCCCTGGAGGTCGGCCACGGTGTTGATCTCGTTGCGGAACCAGCCGCCAGCCTGGACGCCGCTCGAGCCCGCGTAGAAGCCGACGATGCCGAAGCCGTCGTAGATCTCGCGCCACAGCTTGCCGCCGTCGCCATAGTAGATCCACGCCGCGAGCTCGGGCGCGGTCAAGCCGAACGGCACGCCGGTGAACCAGTGCAGGGCAGGAGCCTTGCCGGCCCAGTAATAGGGCGTGCCATGCGCAATCTGAACCGCGCCGCTCTGCACGGCGTCGAAACCGCCGAATGCCGGCACCAGCTCGCCCGCGGCGAACAGCTTGATCTCGAGCCGGCCGCCCGACATCGCGCCGACCCGTTGCGCGAACTTCTCGGCCGCGACACCGACACCCGGCGTCAGCCGTGGCCACGGCATCACCATGTTCCAGCGCTTGCCGCTTTGCGCGATCGCCGGCGCCGCCAGCGCGCCGGTGGCTGCGGTGCCGGCAGCGAGCATGGCCCGACGCTTCATGCTCACACTCCTTGCGAACGGTTCAGGCCGAGCGTGGCAGAGGTGGTCTGCCCGCGGCACGGTCGATCAGGTGCAGGAACGAGCCGGCGACGTGCCCCTGGCGGCAGCCCTGCGGACCGAGGTCGATGCCGCGGGCGCAGCGCGCCTTGAACAAGGGCGAGCCGCTGCGCTCGACCTCGCGAGCATAGTGGAACTCGTGGCCGCGAAACCCGGCACCCGTGCGGCCGAGCGGGCAGGGGCTGGACAGCTCGATCTGCCGGTAGCCGAGATGCAGCTTGGGGGTGGCGAAGCTGGTGACCACGGGCAGCAGCCCGGCCATCGGGTAGCTCGTACCGCCGCGATCGATCAGCGCCCGGCCGAGCGCCATGTAGCCGCCGCATTCGCCATAGACGAAGGCGCCGCGCTCGGCCGCGGCGCGCAGCCCGGCGAGGAAGCGGTTGTTGCCGGCAAGCGTGCCGGCGTGAAGCTCGGGATAGCCGCCCGGCAGGTACACGGCATCCGCGCCGGGGTCGGGTGCCTCGTCCGCCAGCGGCGAGAACGGCAGCACCTCGACGCCCTGGCGACGCCAGCCGTCAAGGACGGCCGCGTAGGCGAAGGCGAAGGCCCGGTCGCGGGCGACCGCGGTGCGCTGGCCGAGAGGCGGCAGCGGGCGCGTGTCGGGTCCGAGCAACGAGACGCTGGGCGGGCGCGCCAGAGCCTGCAGCCGGTCGAGTTCGAGCCCGTCCGCAGCCTGCCCGGCCGCTGTGGTGAGAAACGCCCCGAGATCGGGATGCTCGGCCGCCTGGACCAGGCCCAGATGCCGGCTCGGCAGCGCCAGCGTCGCATCGCGTGCCATCGTGCCCAGCACCGGGGTCGAAACATGCTCAAAGCAGGCGCGGCTGAGCAGTTCGGCATGCGCCGGGCTGGCGATCCGGTTCAGGATCACGCCGACCACCTCGACATCCTCGCGATGGCGCCGGAAACCGTCGATCAGCGCCGCCACCGAGGCGCCCATGCCGGTGACATCCACCACGAGCACGACCGGCAGGCCGAACAGCGCCGCGATGTCGGCCGTGGCGCCGGTGCCGTCGGCAGCACCATCGAACAGGCCCATGACGCCTTCGCCGACCAGCAGATCACAGCCGCGGCCGCTTTCCTCGATCAGTCCGGCCAGGGTCTCGAAGCGCATCGCCCACGGGTCGACATTGTAGGCGGCGCGGCCGGTGGCGACGGCATGGAAGGCGGGGTCGAGGTAGTCCGGGCCGACCTTGAAGGAGCCAACCTGCAGACCCTGCCGGCGCAGGGCTGCGAGGAGGCCCAGCGTGACCGTGGTCTTGCCGGCGCCCGAGGCCGGGGCGGCGATGATGATCGCAGGCGTGCTCATGGCGCTGCCAGCGCGCGGGCTTGCTGGTAGAGTCCGGTCATGATCCTGGGGTTCCACATGCCCAACGCTCTATGCGTCCGCCCGCGCGCGGGCAATGCTGAATGACGGGTGAGACGGCTGCCGCTGCGGCGCGGCTGGACCACGGGTGCGTGCGCCACGGCTGCGGTGAAGGCTGCCTTCGGCGCGCTGGTCGGCCGGGACTTCGCGGATCCGGTGACCATTCGCCTGCCGCGCGGTGGCTCGGCTGCCTTCGCCCTTGCGGAGCGAGGTCTGGAGCCCGGCTCCGCCACGGCGGCGATCGTCAAGGATGCCGGCGACGACCCCGACGTCACGCATGGCTGCCTTGTGCGGGCAATGGTGCGCTGGAATGCGGCGGGGACGGGGATCACCTTCCATGCCGGCGAAGGCGTGGGGACGGTGACGCGCGCCGGGCTGCCGATCCAGCCGGGAGAGGCGGCGATCAACCCGGTGCCACGGCAGATGATGCGGCAGGTGGTCGAAGAGATCGCGGGGGAGGTCGAGAGGCCGCCGGACGTGGCGATCACCATCGCCATACCTGGCGGTGAGGCGTTGGCGACAAAGACCCTCAACGGTCGGCTGGGCATCGTCGGCGGGCTGTCCATCCTCGGCACC
Source organism: uncultured Alphaproteobacteria bacterium (assembly GCA_963798145.1). Taxonomy (GTDB): domain Bacteria; phylum Pseudomonadota; class Alphaproteobacteria; order Geminicoccales; family Geminicoccaceae; genus Benzoatithermus. Next base: position 335,250 of record CAWCSG010000001.1, on the reverse strand, counting down.
ACCGGCGTGGTGGTGCCCTACAGTTGTGCCGCCTGGATCCACTCGATCCATCGCGGCATCGACGTGGCGCGCGCGGCTGGGCTGACCCACGTCGCGGCCGCCACCGGCTCGACCTCCGAGCAGGCGGTGCGCCAGCTCTACGGCCTGGACGAGATGGCGCTGCTCGACATGGGCGATTTCGTCGGCGGGACGCTGAAATATCTGCGCCGGCATCCGATTCCGCGCCTGTCGCTCGCCGGCGGGTTCGCCAAGCTCGCCAAGCTGGCCCAGGGCCATGTCGACCTGCACTCGGCTCGCTCGCGACTGGACCAGCCGTTGCTGGCCGAGTTTGCTGCCGCTCACGGCGCTTCCGGAGCCGTGGCGGCGGCGATCGCCGGGGCCAATACGGCGGGCCAGAGCCTCTCCCTCGCGGCCGATGCCGGTTTTCCTCTGGCCGATCTGGTGGCTGCCCGGGCGGCTGCGGTCGGCCGCGAGCTGGTCGGCCCGACGATCGCCGTGGAGGTGATCGTGGTCGACCGGCAGGGGCGGATCGCCGGCCGGGCGGCTGGCTGGTGAGCCGGGTGTTGATCCTCGGCGGCACCAACGAGGCTGCGGCCCTGGCGCGGGCGGTGGCTGCCAGCGGCTGGGCGGCACCGATCCTCTCGCTGGCCGGACTGACCGAGGCGGCGCCGGTGGAGGGTATCGTGCTGCGCAGCGGCGGCTTCGGTGGTCCCGAGGGCCTGACCGAATATCTGCGCGCCACCGGCATCGCCGCCGTGTTCGATGCCACGCACCCGTTCGCGGCGAAAATCACCGAGCATGCCGCCAGGGCCTGCGCCGCGGCCGGCGTGCCGCGATTCCGCCTGCAACGCGCCGGCTGGCAGCTTCAGCCCGGCGATCAATGGCATGCCGTGGCGACCTTGGCGGAAGGCTTCGCGTGGCTGCGCCCGCGGGCACGGCGCGTGTTCGCGACCCCGGGACGCCGCGCCCTGCCGGAGCTGGGAGCGGCGCAGGCTTTCACCTTCGTCATGCGCGGCATCACCCGGCCGCCCGATCTGCCGGACAACGTGATCTGGGTGGCGGGCCGGCCGCCGTTCCCGGTCGAGGCCGAAGTGGCGTTGTTCCGCAAGCACGAGGTTGCCGCGCTGCTGATCCAGGCCAGCGGTGGCGAGCTGACCTATGCCAAGATCGAGGCGGCGCGAAGCTTGCGGCTGCCGGTCGTGATGCTGACTCGGCCTCAACCGCCCGAAGGTGCTTCGGGCGCCGCCCCGGAGGCGCTGGCCTGGCTGGCCGGCGTCCTGGGCCGCAGGACGTGCGAGTGATCGGCGGCGTAAAGCCGGCTCTCGGTGAAGCCGGTCTCGCCCAGCACCCGGCCGACCATGATCAGGGCCGTGCGCGTGATGCCCGGCCGCCTTCACCTGCCCGCGGATGTCGGCCAGGGTGCCGCGGATGATCTGCTGGTCCGGCCAGGTGGCGCGGTAGACCACGGCCACCGGCATGTCCGCGCCCAGCAGCGGCGTCAGCTCGCGCACGATCAGCGCCAGATTGTTGATCGAGAGGTGGATGCAGAGCGTCGCACCGGTGGCGGCGAAGGCGGCGAGGCTCTCGCCCTCGGGCATGGCGGAGGCGCGCACGGCGGTACGGGTCACCACGACCGACTGGGCGATGTCGGGCAGGGTCAGCTCGCCGCCGAGGGCAGCGGCCGCGGCGGCGAACGCCGGCACGCCGGGCGTGATCGTCCAGCCGATGCCCAAGCGCGTCGAGCCGGCGGATCTGCTCGGAGATGGCGCCGTAGAGGGACGGGTCGCCGGAGTGGACCCGCGCCACGTCCTGCCCGGCCGCATGCGCGGCCTCGATCTCGGCGACGATCTGGGTCAGGTGCATGGACGCCGTGTCGACCACTCTGGCGCCCGCCGGCGCCTCGGCCACGACCTCGGCCGGCACCAGCGAGCCCGCATAGAGGCAGACTTGGCAGGCCTGGATCAGGCGCAGCCCGCGCACCGTGATCAGGTCGGGCGCGCCCGGCCCCGCGCCGATGAAATGAACCGTCATCCGACCTCGTAGCCGCGTGGGGTGTAGACCCAATCCGGTCCGTGCAGGCGCGATACCCGGCGGGTGGTGCTGCTGCCGACGAGCACGACGGTCAGCATGTCGCACAGGTCAGGATGAAGCTCGCCCAGCTCGATCAGGCGCAAGGTCTCGTCGGGTCGGCCGAGATTGCGCGCGAGGATCGTTGGGGTCGCCGTCGGGCGGTGCTCAAGCAGGACGTCGCGGGCCATGAGCAGCGCGGTGCGCCGGCGGGCCGAGACCGGGTTGTAGAGCGCGATCACGAAATCGCCGGCTGCCGCCGCCCGGACACGCTGCTCGATCACCGCGTAGGGCGTGAGCAGGTCGGACAGGGAGATTGCACAGAAATCATGACCGAGCGGTGCGCCGGCGCGGGCCGCGGCGGCCTGGAGCGCGGAGACACCCGGGCTCACGGTCACGGCGACGCGGCCCCAGGCTGGGTCGGCGCTATTCTCCAGCAGCTCGAACACCAGCGTCGCCAGGGCATAGATTCCGGGATCGCCCGAGCAGACCAGCGCGACGCTGCGGCCTTCGGCTGCCAGCTCGAGCGCCTTGCGGCAGCGGTCCACCTCTGCGCCGAGCGGGAACTCGTGACGCGGCTTGCCGGCAGCGGCCGGCCCGATCAGGTCGAGATAAAGGCCATAGCCGACCAGCTCCTCGGCTTCGGTCAACAGGCGCTCCGCCTCGGCCGTCCGCCACACAGGGCCGCCGGGTCCCAAGCCGATCACCGCGAGGCGCCCCTGCGGCCGGCCGATCCCGGTAGGATCGAGATCATGGGGAGCAATCGCCACGGCGCAGGTGACCCGCTGCCCTTTCTGCTTGGGTACCAGCAGTCGGCCCTCCGACCCGACCGCGGCGAGGGCCGCACCCTCGGCCACACCCCAGCAGCCGGTCTCGCGGAACACGAGCTCGGAGCGTGTCGAGAGCCGCTCGGTCTCCTCGGCCAGGCGTGCCGCCGGGAAAAATCGCGCCGGCAGGCTGAGCGCGTGGACCGCGGGCTCGGCGGTCTTGAGATCAAGGGAGACGACGCAGGCGATGCTGGAATGGGCCAAGCCATGCCCAGCGAGCGTGGCATCGACCAAGGTCCGAAGCGCCTCGGGCGGAGCGCCCAGCTCGGCGCCGACTCCCAGGGCCAGCACCGGCGGGTGATAGACCAGCCGGGTGGGCGTGCCGGCGACTGCGCGGTGGGTGACCAGCAGCTCGAGATCCGCCTGATCCGCCCAGGCGACCGAAGCCGAGCGCAACCATGCGGCATCGCCCGCCTCGACGGTGAGCCTCACCGGCGCACCTTCCAAGAGCCGCGCCATGATGCCCTTGGCATCGCTGGGATTGGCCAGGGTCCAGCCCGGCGGTGGCATGTCGAGGGCGATGCCGAAGCGGTTGTCGCCGGCGGTGGTGATCGCCGCCGGCACGCCCAGCGCATCGGCAATCAGTCGGGCCAACGCATTGGCGCCATGGTGGCCGCCGAGCAGCGGCACGACGGCCGAGCCGTCCTCGGCCACGGCGATCACCGGCGGCTCGCTCGTCTTGTCGCCGAGGACTGGGGCCACCGCGCGGATCAGGATGCCGCTGGCGCACAGGCCGACGACGGGGCGGCCTTCGAGCGAACAGCCGGCGAAGGCCAGCGGTCGCCTTTTCGAATCGCTCGTCCGCCTCGCAGTCCGCGCAGGTCGGGGCGTGAATTCGGCTGCCGGGCAGGAGCGCCCGCAGCCTCAGTGCCAGGGCCCCGCTCCGCGGGCCCAGCGTGACGATGGCGGGGGCGAGCGTCATGCCAACTCGCGTTTGCGGCCAGCGATGATCAGCGAGAAGTATGGTGCGTCCTGCTCCTCCACCGCGGCCAGGAACCTGATGCGCTGCGCCTGCAGGGTGACGTTCTCGACCAGCACGGCCTCCTCGAGCATAGAAGCCGCTGCCAGGGCTTCCTTGATCCGGGCGAGGTGGCGGCCGACCTTCATCACCACGACCCGATCACAGCGAGCCAGGATGGCTGCCATCGGCTCCGCCGGCATGGTCGCCGGGATCAGCGCGATCGGTTCCTCGTAGATGCCCAGTGGCAGCTGGGTGGCGGCGGCGGCGGCGCCGATCGAGCTGATGCCGGGAATCACCTCGCACTCGAACCGCATGCCGAGCCTGGGCAGGAGATGGGCGAACGAGCCGTAGAGCAGCGGATCGCCCTCGCACAGGAACAGCACGTCCTGCCCCTGCGACAGCTCGCTGACGATGCCGGTCATCAGCTGGTCGTAGGCCCGGCCGGTGGCATCGCGGTTCAGGGTCATCGGCATCACCGCGATCAGCTCGCGTGTGCCCGGGCGGATATGACGGCCGGCGATCTCGCGCGCCCGGCTGGTGCGGCCGGCAGCGGCGATGAACGCGATCGTGAGCGCGCCTTCCAGCGCGCGCACAGCCTTGAGCGTGAGCAGTTCTGGATCGCCCGGGCCGACCCCGACGCCTATGAGCTTGCCGCGCCGCATGGCTTTCTCGCGTAGAGCTGGGTGACCGGCAGGGCGGGCCGCCAGACCAGCTGACCGCCGATGACCTCGGAACGGGTAAGGCCGATCCGCAGCAGCCTGCCGCCATGAGCCGCGTGGAAGGCGAGCATGGCTGCCTCCCCGGCAATCGTGACGGCGTTGACGACCAATCTTCCCCCAGGCCGCAGACTACTCCAGCACCGGTCGAGAAGCCCAGGAACTCCACTGCCTCCGCCCACAAAAATTGCGTCCGGGGGATCCGCGAGGTCGGTCAACGCTTCGGGTGCCGCGCCCAGCAATACCTGCAGCTCCGGTACGCCGAGCTTCGCAGCGTTGGCGGCGATGCGCGTCGGCTCGGGCGGGCTCACGCTCTATCGCGACGGCGCGCATGCCCCAGCCTGCCCGCAGCCACTCGATCGCGACGCTGCCGGCGCCGGCGCCCACGTCCCAAAGCAGCTCGCCGTCGAGCGGCGCCAATGCTGCCAGGGTTAGCAGCGCGCACCTCCGCCTTGGTGATCTGCCCGTCATGATCGAAAGCACTCGTCCGGGATGCCGGCAATGGCCGACAGCGCTGTCCGGCCAGAGCCGAGGGCGAGCTCGATCGCCATGACGTTCAGATCTGCATAGCGGGTCGAACCCATAGTGACGGCGCTACGCTCGTGAATTTGCGCGGCCGGTGCGGACAAATGCTCGAGGATCCAGGTGCGGCTGGCACCGAAGCCTTGCTCGACCAGGCTGGCCGCGATCAGAGCCGGCGTCGCGCCATCATCCGTCAGCACGAGCAGTCGCCGTCCGGGCTGGAAATGACGAACGAGGCTCGCTACCGAGCGGCCATGAGCGCTGAGGGTCTGGACCTCCTCCATCGCCCATCCAAGTTGGCTGCACGCCTCCTGGAAGGCCGAGATGTGCGGCAGGAACCTGACCTCACCCGCGGGTACATGCCGCAGTAGCAGCCGACCGACGCCGTACCAGAGCGGGTCGCCGGTCGCGATGACGACCACGCGCCGGGGGCGTAAGGCCAGAAGTTCGGGCACAGTGTCGGCCAGCGGCGAGCGCCAGGCCAGCCGCGGGCGTACGTCCTCGGGCAGCATCGCCAGATGCCTGCTGCCGCCGACCAGCACCGCGGCGTCGGCCAGCGCATCGCGGGCACGCTGGCCGAGCCCCGCCAGGCCATCGGCGCCGATGCCGACCACGGTCAGCCAGGGCTCGGTCAACGTGCTTCCACGAATAAGGCGTTGACGGCGGCCGCGGCGAGGGCGCTCCCGCCACGGCGCCCGCGCAGGGTGACCCAGGGCAGACCGAGCATCGGCAGCGATCAGCGCCTCCTTGCTCTCGGCCGCCCCGACGAACCCGACCGGGAATGCGAGGAGGGCGGCCGGGCGCTCGGGCCACTCACGCAGGCGCTCGAGCAGATGGAACAGGGCGGTGGGCGCATTGCCGATCGCGACCACGGCCCCGGCGAGGTGGGGACGCCACAGCTCGACCGCGGCGGCCGAGCGGGTGGTGCGAGCGTGGCGGCCAAGCCCGGGGTGCGCTCATCGTCGAGGGTCTGCCGGACCACGTTTCGCGCCGGCAGGCGCGCCGTCATGATGCCCGCCTCGACCATGCGCGCGTCGACTAGGATCGGCGCCCCGTCGGCCAGCGCCGCCTTGCCGGCGGCAACGGGATCGCCGCTCCAGACGATGTCGTCTGCGATGTCGGGCATGCCGCAGGCGTGGACCAGCCGCAGCACGAGACCGCGCAGCCCGTCAGGGAAACGCCCTAACGGCACCTCGGCGCGGATAAGAGCGAACGACCGGGCGTAAATCGCACCCGGGTCGCGAAGATAATCGACCATCCTGCCTGCGGCTCAGCCTCCGCCGGCGCCATTGGCGCGCTTGGGCGTCTCGTGCGGGTGCGCGTGGTCATGGTGGTGATCGTGGCCGTTGCCATGGTGGTGATGGCCCTGGCTGTCATGGTGATGGTGGCCGTCATGGTGATGATGGACGCCATCGGTGCCGATGCCCTCGACATGATGGTGGTGGCTCTCTTGAGGCGCGCCGAGGTCGCGCTCGAAGCCCAGCACCTGCGTGCGGTACTTGCACAGGCTGCAGTTCATGTTGACGTCGCCGCCGCGGATGCCCCGGATGCGGTCGACGAAGGTCTCGATCACCAGCGGGTGGTCGTCGAGATAGTGGGCCTGCAGGAATTCGATCTCCGGGTGGCGAGCGGCGACCAGATCAGCCGCCTCGTAGATTCGCCGCACCAGCACGCCCGTGAACAGGAAGTAGGGGAATAGGACAATCCGCTTGAAGCCCAGCCGCGTCGCCCGCTCGAGCGCTACTTCGGTGCGCGGGTGCGCCACGCCGGAATAGCCGATCTCGGCATGCGCGAAGCCCATGCCCTCCCACAGCATCCGGGCCACCTTGGCGACATTGCCGTTGGCGTCGCTGTCCGACGTGCCGCGGCCGATCACCACCAGGCAGGTCTCGTCGAGTCCGATGTCGCTCTCGGCGCGCTGCAGCGCCGCGTCGATGCGATCGCGCGCGGCCGAAAGCAGCTTTGCATCGATGCCGAGGTCACGGCCCATGTCCAGCCGCAGACCATGCTCCTTCGCATAGACATTGAGCACGGAGGGCACATCGTTCTTCACGTGCCCGGCAGCGAACAGCATTCCCGGCACCGCGAGCACGTGGTCGACACCGCGAGCCCGCAGCGAATCCAGGCCGTCGCGGATGATCGGCCGGGCGAACTCCAGATAGCCCATCGCGACCGGCCACTCCGGTAGGCGTTCGGCGATCCGGTCGACGACGCGGCGAAACTCGTCGCACGCGGCCTCGTCGCGGCTGCCATGGCCGCAGATCATCACGCCGATGCCGCTCATGCTCGCATCGCTCCGTAGGGACTAGTGTGCAGCGGATGGCTCCCGATCGCGACCGAAGCGCTCGAAGAAGATGGCGCTGAGGACGCCCAAGGCCACCCAGAACAGGAAGTTGGTGACCGTCACGGCGACGACGAAGCTGTGAGCCAAGGTCTCCGGGACCAAAGTCTCGGAATCGACCGGCTGGGGCGCACCGACGAGATGCGGCACCACCAGGAGCGCGATCGCCGCCACCGCCCAGACCGGAGTCGGGCGAAACGCCAGCAATGCCAGGCCGGCGGCAGTCGCAACGGCCGTGAGCAGCCACCAGACCTGGCGCGGGCCGAGCTCGGCCGCGGGCATCCCCGGCAGCTCCGGCGGCAGGCCCAGGGATGGCGCCAGCATGAAGACCGCGAACCCGGCTAGGCCCCAGAACAGGCCCTGACGCCAGCCGATGGTCCCGCCGCGCAGGGCGAAGCCAGCTACCAGCAGGAGCGCGAAGCCGGTGCCGGTGATGATGTTGGCGACGAAGGTGAACGCGGTGCGCTCGAACCCGTCCTGCGGCGCCCACGCCTCGTGCGCATCACCGGCGTGATCGTGGCCGGCCACCATCGGTGCCGCAGCCGCCGGCTCGGTCGCCTGTTCGTAGACTTCGGCTTTGAGGATCAGCGGAATGGTGCCGAGATGCTGGGCAATGGTCAGCAAAAGCCCGGCAAGCAGTCCAGCCACGGCGGATGCGAAGACGATGCTTCGGAACAGCGGCATGGCTTCCCCCCGATCAGTGGCAGGGGAAGGCGGCGGAGTGCCTCGTGTCGTGGGCCGCGTTGTGCAGCGCCTCGATGTGCGAGAAGCCGACGCCGAACACCAGCACCGCGCCGAGGGCAGCGGCCAGAAGCGTCTGCAGCAGCGCGCTCGATCGCGTGGCCGCGAGCGCGGTCCGATCGGCGGTCGACGAAGTCCGTGACGGCATCAGCTATCCTCCCGTTCGACACCCGGCAACGTGGGCCGCGGCGGGAGGGGCGAGAGCTGTAGTTGGGATAGTCCGGCCACCGGCGCGTTCAGCCCACCTACTGCACCCGCCGGGGCACCCCGCCCGGCCAAGGACAAATGATGACGGCAGGTCTCCTGGCTCGCGGGTCGCTGCGTCGAGGCCCTGCCTTCCCGACTTGCGTCAGTGGCGGTGCCGAGCCCAACGCTCGCCGCTTACAGTTGCGGGGGCAGCCGCGGCCTCGGTCCATCGGGCCTCACCGCGTTCCCTATTGTTTCCTTACGGAAACCGTCATCGCGTCGACCATGCGCCGGTCGCGTGCACCGGTCAACTGCGGCCGAAACGTAACCCGCTCAATTGCTCGATCTGTGGGACCAGAGCCGGCGTGCAGGCGGCGACGCTGCCTTTCCCGAGCAGGCCGTGGTCGGCGACGAAATCCGTGGCGAAGCCGCCGGCCTCCTCGACCAGGATCAGGCCGGCTAGGCAGTCCCAGGACGAGCACTGGAGCGTGACGAAGCCATCGCAGCGGCCGTCGCCGACCCAGCACAGCTGGATCGCCGTCGAGCCCGCGCGGCGATGCTCGAAGCCGAGGGTGAGGGCTGCGTCGATCATGGCGACGTAGCTCTCCTTGGGCTGGCGGAAGCTGTAGGCGAGGGCAAGGCACGAAGTGTCGACCGTGGGGTTGCCGGAGACCCGGATCGGCGCTCCGTTGCGAAAGGCCCCGCCACCGCGGCGCGCGACGAACAGCTCGTCGTGGACCGGGTCATAGGTCAGACCGACCATCGTGGCGCCGTCGACGACATAGGCGGCGACCACGCCCCAGCATGGGATGCCCTTGAGGAAGTTGAAGGTGCCGTCGATCGGATCCAGCACCCATGTCCGCGACGCATCCCCGGTGCCGCCGCCTTCCTCGCCCAGCACCGCGTCGTCTGGGAATGCCTTCGCCAATTCCCCGCGGATCAGCTCCTCGACCGCCCGGTCGGCAATGCTCACCAGATCCTGCTGGCCTTTGTGCTCGATGGCCAAGCCACCCCGGTCGTTGAAATACTCGAGCGCCATGCGGCCCGCGGCCCTGACGATCGGGATGGCCGCCTCGAGGCGTTCGTCCAGCTCCTGCGCGTTCATCGATTGGCATCCTTGGGCATGAGGCGTTGGCGAAGCAGCGTCGTGCGGCGCAGGTCGCTGGTGTTGCGGACCGCGCGCTCCAGCGCGTCGGGCTCGGTGAGCAGGACCACCAGGCGCCGCGCGCGGGTGATCGCCGTGTAGAGCAGATTGCGGCGCAGCATCCGGCCGTGCTGGCGCAGCAGCGGCACGATCACGGCCGGGTATTCGGAGCCCTGCGCCTTGTGCACGGTGACCGCGTAGGCCACCGCCAGCTGGTCCAGCTCGTCGGCCCGATAGCTCAGCCGGCGGCCGTCCATGGTGACCTCGACGCTCGGGGCATGGGGGTCGATTGAAGTGATGCGGCCGACATCGCCGTTGTAGACTTCGCGGTCGTAGTCGTTTTCCAGCTGCATAACCTTGTCACCCAGCGCCAGCCGGCTCTGGCCACGCTGCAGCACCAGCGGCGGGTCCGGGTTGAGCTGGGCCTGCAGCAGCTCGTTGAGCGACTGGGTCCCCATCCGGCCGCGGTTCATCGGTGTCAGGACCTGGACGTCGTTCACCGGATCGAGGCCGAAGCGCTCGGGAATGCGGGCGGTGACCAGCTCGAGCAGCTTCGCCTCGGCATCCTCGGGGCTGGTGACCCGGATGCCGTAGCAGTCGGCGGGGCCGTCGTCGGCGCGGGCGAAAGCCGGCAGCTCGCCGCGGTTGATTCGGTGCGCGTTGCGGACGATGCCGCTCTCCGCCGCCTGGCGAAAGATCTCGGTCAGCCGGATCACCGGCAGCGCCCCCGACGCGATCAGGTCCGCCAGCACCTGGCCCGGGCCGATCGAGGGCAGCTGGTCGACGTCGCCGACCAGGACCAGGGCCGCCGTCTCCGGCAGGGCGTCGAGCAGCCCGGCCAGGAGCTGCGTGTCCAGCATCGACGCCTCGTCGACGATCAGCAGATCGGCCTCGATCGGCCGAGCGTGGGATCGCCGAAAGCCGCGCTCCGGGTCGGCTTCCAGCAGGCGGTGCAATGTCCGAGCCTCGCGGCCGGTGCTCTCGGCAAGGCGGCGCGCCGCACGGCCGGTTGGAGCTGCCAGCTGGACGGCGAGGCCCGGGGTGTCGAGAGCGGCCAGGATGCCGCGCACCAGCGTCGTCTTGCCGGTCCCCGGGCCGCCGGTGATCACCAAGACCTTGCTGCGGATCGCCAGGGCGATCGCGTCGCGCTGGCTGGGGGCCAGCGCTACCCGCAACGCCACCTCGCTGCGCGCGATCGCACCCTCCAGATCGGGAACCTGCCATGGCGCCTCGCCGGCCGCGAGAGCACTCAGGTAACCAGCGATGGTCGCCTCGGCACGGTCGAGCTCGGCCAGCATCAAATAGCGCTCGGGATCGTCCCTCAGTTCGACCAGGCGCCCGGCCCGCAGCTCGCGCGCGATGCCCTCGTCGACCACCGTGGCGTCGGCATCCAGCAGATCGCCCAGGCGATGGCGCGCCTCGGCCAGCGGCAGGGCCGTGTTGCCCTCGTCCGCCGCGCGCCGCAGCACCTCCGCCATCGCAGCACCGATGCGCTGGATCGAATCGGGCGCCACGCCGAGCCTGAGCGCGATCTCGTCGGCCGTGGCGAAGCCGATGCCGCGGATATCCCGGGCGAGGGTGTACGGATCGCGGCTGACGGTGGCGACGGTGCTGGCCCCGTAGGCCTCCAGGACCCGGTTGGCGCGGGCTGGGCTGAGACCCTGCTCGGCCAGGAATACCAGCGTGTCGCGTGCCTGACGGTGTCCCTGCCATGCCTCCTGCAACCGGACCGCGAGCTTAGGACCAACCCCCTCGATCTCGCGCAGCCGCATCGGCTCCCGCTCGATGACCTCGCCGAGCCTGACGCCGAAATGCCCGACCAGCCGGCGCGCAAGCTCCTCCCCGACACCCTTGATCCGGCCGGAGCCGAGATAGGCGACGAGCCCGGCCTCGCTGGCAGGCGCGTCCAGACTGGCGGTGGTGGCGCGAAATTGCCTGCCCCAGCTCCGGTCATCATACCAGGCACCCTTGGCCCGGATCAGCTCGCCGGGCTCGGCGGGCGGCAGCGTGCCGACCACGACGACGAGGTCGCGCTCTCCGGCGGCACGAACCCGGAGCACCCGGTAACCTGTCTCGGGCCGCTCGAACAGCACGCGGTCGACGATCCCCGCAAGCACCGCGGTGGCTGTGCCCTCGGCCGCGGACTCGTCGCGAGGCTCGGTCCCGGCCGGATAAGGCATCCCTTGACGATCTCCGGTCCACGCGCGCGCCCTTGCCGGATCAACCCGGCCGTGGAAAGACCGCGCCGGCGCATGGCCGCAGTGTAGCGATGGAGTCGACGATGCGCGAGGACGGCTGGGGACCATGGTCGCCGGGGCGGACGGCCGAGCTGCCGGGGCTCGCGACGGTGATCGGGCATCGCGGCGCCGCGGGCAGGGCGCCCGAGAATACCCTGGCAGGCCTGCGCAAGGCACATGAGCTGGGTGCCCGCTGGGTCGAGTTCGACGTGATGCTGAGCCGCGACGGCGTGCCGGTGCTGATCCACGACGAGACCCTGCGGCGGACTACCGATGGCCGGGGCCGCGTCGCGCGCCATACCGCCGCCGAGCTCGGGCTGCTCGATGCCGGCGCCTGGTTCGCCCCCGAGTTCGCGGGTGAGCGCATCCCGACCTTGGCGCAGGCGGTCGCGGTTCTGCAGGAGTTGGGGCTGAACGCGAATGTCGAGATCAAGCCGGCGAGCGGTCATGAGGTCGCGACCGGCGAGGCGGTCGCCGACGCGTTGCAGCGGCTCTGGCCCGAGCGCGGGCCGCACCTGCTGCTATCGAGCTTCGAGCGCGAAGCCGTGGCCGCGGCACGCCACGTGGCACCTCACCTGGCGCGTGGCTTGCTCGTCGGCGCGCTGCCGAAAGATTGGGCGGTCGCATTGGAAGGTCTGGCCTGCACGACGCTGCATCTCGACCAAGCCCGAGCCACTCACGATACCCTGCGCACGCTAACCGCGGCGGGTGTGCCGACCCTGTTCTACACCGTCAACGACGTCACCCGGGCGCGCGAGCTGCTGGCCGCCGGCGCCAGGGCCGTGTTCACCGATCTGCCGGATGTGCTGCTCGCGAGCTTCGCCACTCAGTAGCGACGCATCAACCCGACCAGTCGGCCCTGGATCTTGACCTGGTGCGGCCCGAAGATCCGAATCTCGAAGTCGGGGCTGGCGGGCTCGAGCGCGATCGAGGCTCCGCGACGGCGCAGCCGTTTCAGCGTAACCTCATGGTCGTCGATCATCGCTACGACGACGGTGCCGTTCTCGGCGTCGTCGCAGCGCTGGACGACCGCATAGTCGCCGTCATGGATGCCGGCTTCGATCATCGAGTTGCCCGCGACCTGCAGCACGTAATGCTCGCCTTGGCCGAGCAGCACTCCCGGCACCTCGATCATGGTGGTGGTGTCGGCCAGGGCCTCGATCGGTAGACCCGCCGCGATCCGGCCGTAAAGCGGCAGCGACGTGCCCATGGGCCCAGCGCTGGCGGCAATCTCCGGTTTGCGCCGGAAGGCGCCACGGACGACGTTCGATGGCGGCTCGAAAGGGGTGGTGTCGAGTTCGGCGCCGACCGGGCCATCAGCGAACGGTCTCACGACTTCGAGCGCGCGGGCACGATACGCTAGGCGCCGGATGTAGCCACGCTCCTCGAGACCGGAAATCAGCCTGTGGATTCCGGACTTCGAGCGCAGCTTCAACGCACCCCGCATCTCCTCAAACGATGGCGAGACCCCGTGCTCGCGGGCGTAGTTCTGGATAAATTTGAGCAGCTGCAGCTGGCGTTGCGTGAGCACGCCTTCCTCCCCCGGCAACAAGCGCTGAGCGGAATGTCAAAAAATGTTCTAGTTTAGTTCTGGTAGCTGGTCAAGCATGCGGATGACGGCAAAGTCCGGTCGGAAGCCAACTCGTCGCACAATGTGCATCTACTCAGCGCAGGCTGTCCAGCGCCTCGGCTAGGTCGATCAGTGTCACCATGTCGCCGGGCTCGCGAGCAGGGTCAAAGGCGGCGCGCACGACCAGCGCGTCGGCGGCGGCGAAGGTGGCCAGCATCGAGCTGTCCTGGCGGGAGGCGGTGCAGACGCGTCGCTCGCCATCCAGCTCGACATGGAATCCGCGCACGTAGTCCTGACGCTGGTCATTGGCGGCGAGCCCATTGGCCAATGGCAGCCGACGCTGCGGCAATTGCGCCGGCAACGACAGCATTCTCTGTAGTGCCATGCGCAAGAATACGATCGCGCAGACGCCCGAGGAGACCGGGTTGCCCGGAAAGCCCAGGACAGGGAGGGCACCGAGGGTGCCGAACAGCAGCGGCTTGCCCGGCCGCATCGCGATCTTCCAGAAATCCAGCGCCAGGCCCTCACGGCCGAGCACCTGCTGCACAAGGTCATAGTCCCCGACCGAGGCACCGCCGGTGGTCACCAGCAGATCCAACCCGGCGGCATCCCGGACGCGCGCGGCCAGCGCTGTGCCATCGTCGGGGCAGATGCCGAGATCGACGGCCGTGGCACCCCAGCCCGAGATCATCGCCCCGACGGTCACGGTGTTCGAGCTTGCGATCTGGCTGCCCTGTGGGGTCTCGCCCGGCCAGCGCAGTTCGTCGCCGGTGGCGAGCAGGCCTATTCGGGGCCGTCGCCGCACGGGCAGCCAGAGGTGGCCCATGGCTGCGGCGAGGCCCAGCGCCCGTGCGTCGAGCAGGCTGCCGGCGGCGAGCCCTGCCCAGCCTGCCGCAAAGTCGAGGCCGGCCGCGCGCACGAACGTTCCGGGCGCCACCGCGACGGTGAACCGGACCGTGCTGCGCTCGGTCTCCGCGTTCTCCTGGATGACGACCGCGTCGGCACCGTTGGGAATGGCACCGCCGGTGAAGATCCGCACGGCCTCGCTCGGGCCGACCGTCATGGGCCGGTCGCTGCCCGCCGCGGCCTCACCGGCCAGACGGAACGGTCGGCCGATCTCCGCCGTATCCGCGCCGCGTACGGCATACCCGTCCATCGCGGAGACCGCCACCGGCGGCTGATCGCGACGTGCGGTCAAGTTTTCCGCCAGTACCCGACCCAGCGCCTGCGGCAGCGGCACCCATTCGACCGGCATGGTGCGCAGCGGGGCCAGGATGCGGGCCTGCGCCTCGGCGACGGGCAGCATCTCAGCCCTCCGCCCGGAACTCGCCGGAGCGACCGCCGCGCTTGTGGACGAGATGGAGGTCGGTGATCCGCATGCCACGATCGACCGCCTTGCACATGTCGTAGATCGTGAGCGCCGCGACCGCGACCGCCGTCAGCGCCTCCATCTCGACGCCGGTGCGCCCGGTGACCCGGCACGTCGCCCGCACGACGATGCAGCCTTGCTCCTGCTCGGGCTCGAGTTCGACGGTCACCGCCGTCAGCGGCAGCGGATGACAGAGCGGGATCAGGTCGGCCGTGCGCTTGGCACCCATGATGCCGGCAAGCTGCGCTACACCCAGCACGTCGCCCTTCTTGAAGCCGCGCGCGGCGATCCGCTCCAGCGTTGCCGCCGCCATGGTCACACGGCCCTCTGCGGTAGCGGATCGCTCGGTGACGTCCTTGCCGGTGACGTCGACCATCACGGCGTTGCCGGCGGCATCGATGTGGGTGAGCTCGCTCACCGGGGAACGCCTAAACCGAGCAGCCGGTGCGTCGCCGCCGTGACGTCGGCCTCGCGCATCAGGCTCTCGCCGACCAGGAACGCGCGGGCGCCGGCCAGCGCCATCCGGAGCAGATCGGCGTGGCTGTAGAGCCCGCTCTCGGCCACGAGCAGCCGATCCGCCGGGGCTCGCGGCGCCAGGCGCTCGAAGGTGGCGAGGTCGACCGCCAGCGTCTTCAGGTTGCGGTTGTTGATGCCGAGCAGCGTGCCCGGGAGCGCCACCGCACGGTCCAGTTCCGCCTCGTCGTGGACCTCGACCAGGACATCCATGCCGTGCGCGTGGGCGACAGCCGCCAGCTCCCGCGCGGCGGAGTCGTCGAGGCAGGCCATGATCAGCAGCACCGCATCGGCACCGAGCCAGCGCGATTCGACGATCTGCCAGGGATCGAGCATGAAGTCCTTGCGCAACGCGGGCAGAGCCACCGCAGCGCGCGCCGCCGCCAGATAGCCGTCGCGACCCTGGAAGTAAGGCTCGTCGGTCAGCACGGACAGGCAGGCGGCACCGCCGGCCATGTAGGCCCGAGCGAGTGTGGGCGGGTCGAAGTCGGCGCGGATCAGGCCCTTGCTGGGCGAAGCCTTCTTGATTTCGGCGATCAGGGCGTGGCGTCCGGACTCATGCGCGGTGACCAGCGCCCGCGCGAAGCCACGCGGAGGCTGCGTTGGCAGCTCGGCCTCGAGCGTGGCCAGAGGCAGCTCCGCCTTGCGGCGGGTAACATGGTCGCGCTTGACGGCACAGATCTCGGCCAGGACGTCGCTCATGCGGCGGCTGGTGCGTTGGTGATGGCGACCAGGCGGTCCAGCGCCGCCAGCGCCGCGCCGCCGTCGATGGCGGCCGCCGCCAGTGCCGCCCCGTCCTTCAACGTGGCCGCGCGGCCCGCGACCAACAGCGCGCCGGCCGCGCCCAGGACAACGGCGTCGCGGAACGGACCCGGCTCGCCGCGCAGCACGGCGCGGATCGCCGCGGCATTCTGGGCGGGCTCACCGCCCTTGAGGTCCTCCGGCCGGCCGCGCGGCAGGCCCGCCTCCTCGGGCGTCACCTCGAATCGGCGCACCCGGCTGCCGTCCCATTCGGCGACCAGTGTCGGCCCCGTCGTGGTCAGCTCGTCGAGCCCGTCGCTGCCGTGGACGACCCAGGCAAACTCAGACCCGAGCCGACCCAGCACCTGTGCCAGCGGCTCGATCCACTCGGCAGCGAAAACACCCATCAGCTGACGCTTCACCCCCGCGGGATTGGCCAGCGGCCCCAGCAGATTGAAGATCGTCCGCGTGCCGAGCTCGACCCTCGGGCCGGCGACATGGCGCATGGCACCATGATGCCGCGGCGCCATCATGAAGCCGATGCCGGCCTCCCGGATCGCCTGCTCGACCAGCGCGAAGTCGGCGTCGATGTTGACACCCAGCGCCGTCAACACCTCGGCCGACCCCGACTTGGAGGACAGCCCACGATTGCCGTGCTTGGCGACGGGCACGCCGGCGCCGGCAACCACCAGCGCCGCCGCGGTGGAGATGTTGTAGGTGCCGGCGGCGTCCCCGCCGGTGCCGCAGGTATCGATTGCGCCTTCCGGCGCGGTGATCCGCGTCATCCGCTCGCGCAGGCTGCGCGCGCCGGCGGTGATCTCCTCGACCGTCTCGCCGCGCACGCGCAAAGCCATCAGCAGGCCGGCGATCTGGGACGGCGTCGCGTCGCCGGCCATCATGATGCCGAACGCCTCGCCGGCCTCGTCCTGGTCGAGCGGCCTGCCGGTCGCGGCCTTGGCGATCAGCTGCTTGAAGCGCGCCAGCTCGGCGCTCACGCCGTGCCTCCGACGCGCGCCAGCTCAAGGAAGTTGCGCAGCAGCCGGTGGCCGTGCTGGGTCTCGATGCTCTCGGGGTGAAACTGGACGCCGTGGATCGGCAGGCTCGCGTGACGCAGGCCCATGATCGTGCCGTCCGCGGTCCGCGCGTTGACCTCCAGCTCGGCCGGCATGGTTTCCGGGATCGCCGTCAGCGAATGGTAGCGGGTGGCGGTAAACGGCGTCGGCAGGTCTGCAAACACGCCGGTGCCATCGTGCTCGATCGGGCTGAGCTTACCGTGCATCACCTGGTGCGCACGGCCGATCGTGGCGCCGAACGCCTGCGCGATCGCTTGATGGCCGAGGCAGACGCCGAGCACGGGGATCCGGCCGGCCGCAGCGCGGACCAAAGGCAGCGTGATGCCGGCACGATCGGGGTCACATGGACCGGGCGAGATCACGATCGCATCGGGGCGCAGGGCGATGGCGTCTTGCACGGTGAGCGCATCGTTGCGGTAGACGACCGTCTCCACGCCCAGCTCGCCGAGATAGTGGACGAGGTTGTAGGTGAAGCTGTCGTAGTTATCGATCAGGAGCAGCATGGTCTGGCCCGGCTGGCGGCGCGGCGGGCAGAGAACCGCAACGCGGTCACCGCCGTCAAGCGCCCCGGAGCCGGCGCGACGCGCAGCGGGTGGTGCACCCCCAACACACCGGCAGGCGCCATGCCCCAGAATGCGCCTTGCACACGCCGTCGGCCCGACTAGCTTGAGGCTCACCTAGTAGGTGCCAACGGAGGTTGGCTGGTTGGTCGTATCGGGTGCTGAGCGCAATGCACGGGCTCGGACCCTGCCGCGCGTGGCGCGGCGGGTTGGGAGACGCCTGCGTCGCGTCCTGACATGGCGCGGCTTCGCCATGCTCGCCGTCGTCATCGCCTCGCTGATCGTCGTCATCCTCGCCGTCTATACTCCCGCAGCGCGGACCGGCGTCTTTCGCACCGATGCCGTCCTGCGAGCGATGGGCGTGCCCGCTGAGCCGGCATCGCCCAGCGTTGCCGCGGCCGAGCCGGTGCCCAGCCTCTCGGTCAGCCCACGCTTCGTGCTGCCCCTGGTACGCGACGACCGAAAGCGGCTGCTGGCGGTGGCGCCGGCGCCCGTACCCGCCACCATAACGGCAGCTTTACCGGTGCCGACGCCGGTGCCCGTGCCGTTGCCGTTGCCAGTGCCGGATCGGCCGGCCGAGCCGGTCGTGGCGGTGGACGTTGCGCCCGCACCCGCCGAAGTCGTCCCTCCTCCGCCGGCGGCCGTCGCGAAGCCGCACCCGCCCGTGGCTCCATTGACCACGGCTGTCCTGATCACGCCGACGCCACCCCGCCATGCGCAGGTTATGCCTGTGGGCCAGCCGATGCTCGCACTCGTGATCGACGATCTGGGGCCGTCAGTTTCTTTGACCCGCCGCGCGATGCGCCTGCCGCGACCGGTGACCCTGGCGTTCCTGCCCTATGCCAGCGATCTCGATGATCTGACGGCCGCCGGGCGCGCGCAAGGCCATGAGATCTACCTGCATCTGCCGATGGAGCCGATCGGCAACGCAGATCCCGGGCCGAACGCGATCCAGGTCGGGCTCGATCCCGCCGAGTTCCAGCGTCGCCTCGCCTGGGCGTTCGATCGCGTGCCGCTGGCGGCCGGCGTCAACAACCATATGGGCAGCCGCGCCACCTCAGATCCGGCCAGCATGCTGAAAGTGCTGCAGGAGGCGCGTCGCCGCGGCCTCAGCTTCGTCGACAGCCGAACCTCGCCGCTGTCGGTAGGGGACGGGCTGGCGGAGCAACTGGGCATCCCCCACGTCGCGCGCGACGTGTTCCTGGACAACGTCCCGACCACGGGCGCAATTCTTCGCCAGCTCGCTGAAGCCGAGCACCTGGCGCGCCGGCGCGGTCAGGCATTGGCCATTGGCCATCCCTACTCGGCGACGCTGGCCGTCCTCGAAGCGTGGATCCCCGCTGCCGAGGCGCGTGGGCTGCGGATCGTCAGGGCCGGCGACCTGATCGCGCGCAGCCGTTGCGGGCAGCCGCAGGCGCTGACGGTCAGCGCCTGCATGGGTTCGGGCTGCCCACCGGCCCCCGCCTGCTAGGGGCGGCGATCAGCGCGTGCCGCTGGCGAAGCGCACGGCCTCCTCGGCAGCGCGAATCAGCGCCCGAGCCTTGTTGCAGCTCTCTTGGTATTCGGACTCGGGATCGCTGTCGGCGACCACGCCGCCTCCGGCCTGGACGTACATGCGCCCATCCTTGACCAGTGCCGTGCGCAGCGCGATGCAGCTGTCCATGGTCCCATCCGCCGCGAAATAGCCGATGGCCCCGGCGTAGAAACCGCGCCGCTCGGGCTCGAGCTCGTCGATGATCTCCATCGCCCGCACCTTGGGTGCACCGCTCACCGTCCCGGCCGGGAAGCCCGCCATCAGCGCGTCGAGAGCGTCGCAGTCGGGCCTGATGCCGCCCTCCACGTTCGAGACGATGTGCATGACGTGCGAATAGTACTCCACCTTCATCTTCTCGGTGACCCGCACCGTGCCGATCCGGGCCACCCGGCCGACATCGTTGCGGCCGAGGTCGAGCAGCATCAGATGCTCGGCCAGCTCCTTGGGATCGGCCATCAGATCCTGCGCCAGGGCCTCGTCCTCGGCCTTGTCGACGCCGCGCCGGCGGGTGCCAGCGATCGGCCGGACGGTGACCGTGCCGTCGCGCAGGCGGACCAGGATTTCCGGGCTGGAGCCCACCAGCGCATAGCCGTCGAGATCGAGGAAGAACAGGAACGGCGACGGGTTGAGCCGGCGCAAGGCACGGTAGAGGGCGAACGGCGGCAGCTTGAACGGCAGCTCGAACCGCTGCGATGGCACCACCTGGAAGATGTCGCCGGCGCGGATGTACTCCTTCGCGCGCTCGACCATCGCATGGTACTGCTCGCGGGTGACGTTCGCCTCCGGCTCCGGCGGCGGGCTGTGCATCCTGAGCGGTTCGTGATTGATGCCGCGGCTGAACTCGGCGACGGCGTCGGCCAGTCGCTCGCTGGCCAGCGCGTGGGCCTGCCGCGCCGACATCTCCGGGCTCGGCCAGACCGGTGTCACGACGGTGATGCGGTCCTCGATATGATCGAACAGGGCCACCACGGTCGGGCGCAGGAACACCGCGTCTGGCAGGTCGAGTCGGTCCGGATTATCGTCGGGCAGGCGCTCGATCAACCGGACCATATCATAGGTCATGTGACCGAACAGGCCGGCGCCCATCAGCGGCAAGCCCTCGGGCAGCTCGATCCGGCTCTCTGCGAGCAGATTCCGGAGGCTTTCCAGTGCGGGCTCGGCGCATGGCTCGAAAGCGTGGCGGTCGAACCGTGCACGCCGATTGATCTCGGCCCGATTGCCGCGACAGCGCCAGACCAGGTCAGGCTTGATGCCCAGGATGGAATAGCGGCCGCGGACGGCGCCGCCGGTGACGCTCTCGAGCAGGAAGCTGTAGGGCCGGCCCTCGGCGAGCTTGAGCAGGGCCGAGACCGGCGTTTCCAAATCAGCCACCAGCGAGGTCGCTAGCACCTGCGCTCGACCCGCGTCATAGGCGACAGCGAACGCATCGAGGTCCGGCACCGCGTCCATGTCTAGGCTGCCCGCCCGCGCGTCATTGCGACTTCTGCTCCATCAGCTGGCTGAGTACTGCCTGGTTCACCGAGACGGTATAGTTCTGGCGCAACGCCGCCTCATAGGCGCCCAGCAGCTCGGACTGGATCGAGCTGAGCACCGCAGTGCTCGTCGCCTCCAATATCTGATCGTCGACGGCCGCGGGCAATATCTCCTCGACCGCGACGATCGCGGAGCCGCCTGGGACGTCGACAACGTCGGTCGCGATCTCGCCGCTCTTGGTAGCGAACATGGCCGCGACCGCGGCCGGCCCGATCTCCGCCGCCTGTCCGTCGTCGCTGCGCAGCAGCGGTGCAATATCGACCAGGCGGGTGTCGGCATTGGCCTGGGCCAGCTCCCTGAGCACCGCCGGCGAGGTCGCCTGGGGCCGCAACTCGACGGCGCGGGCATGGGCGCGCTTGCTCTGTTCGGCCGTGCGCCAGGCGGCGGTCACCGCGTCGCGGACCTCGGCCAGCGGGCGATCGTGGGCCGGCTCGACGGCGTCGACCCGGAACATGAAATAGCGGCCGTCCTGGGTCTGCTCCAGCAGTGAGGTCTCGCCCTGGGCAGCGGCGAAGATCGGCGTCAGGATATCCGCGGTCAGCCGATCGGGGGCGAGCCGCTCCTTGGCGGCGGTATGGCCGGTGCGGTCGAACGACTTCAGCGTGAGCACGTCGATCCCGAGCTTGGCCGCTGCGGCATCGAGTGCCGTGCCAGCGGCAAGCTCGTCGTCGAGCTTGGTGGCGAAATCAGGCAGCTGGCTGGTGGCACGCTCGAGGGCGACCTCGCGCGCGATCTCGCCCTTGACCTCGTCGAACGGCTGCGTCTGCTCGGGCACGATCTCGGTGGGCCGCACAAGATGCCAGCCGAACGGCGTCTGCACCGGGGTGCTGACGGCGCCGTCAGCCAGATCCCAGGCGATCTGGTCGAGGCCCTCGGGTAGATCGCCTTTCGCCAGCGGGCCCAGTTCCGTGCGCTCGACGCCGGCATCCTTCAGCGCGGCTGCCACCGCGGTGAAATCCTGCCCGGCAGCAATCATCTCGGCCGCCCGCTTGATCGTCGCCTCGTCGCCGGCCAGCAGCTGCTCGAACCGGCGTTGCCCCGGCTTGCGGTACAGATCGATCTTCGCATCGTAGGCCGCGCGCACGTCCGCGTCGCTGACCTCGATCTCCGGCACCAGATCCTCGGGTTCCAGCACGAGCAGCGCCACGCTGCGGTACTCTGGCGCCTCGTAGGTCTTGGCGTTTGCAGCCAGATACGCGTTGAGCACCTCATCGCTCGGCGCCTCGACCTCGATCCCGGCCGCGTCCACCACGAGCGCAGCCCCGCGCCGCCGCTCCATCCGGTACTCGACGAGCTTGCGGGTCAGCGTCGCCGGAACGCCTACAGGTCCGGTGATCGAGCTGATCAGGTCGTTGCGGATCATGTCGCCACGGACGGCGGCGACGAAATCGGTCTCGCTCATGCCCACGCCGCGCAGATATTGCTCGAGCCGTTCCCGCTCGAAGCCGCCGACGCCCTTGAACGACGGGTTGTCCCGAATCGCCGCCGCGACCGTGTCGTCCGCCACCGTGAGGTCGAGATCGCTGGCGTGCGCATCCACCAGTCGCCGCGCCACGGCCGCGTCGAGCGCCTGGTTCAGCAGACCCAGGCTCACGGCCGCGCGCCGGTCGAGATTGGCGCCATACTGCTCCTGCATCTGCTCCACGCGGCGGTCGAAATCGTTGCTGACCTCGCGCACCGTCACGTCGCTGCCGGCGACCTGGGCCAGGCTGGTGCCACCATGCGGTGCGCGGAAGATGTCGCCGATGCCCCAGATGGCGAAGCTCAGGACGAGGATGCCGAACAGGACTTTCGCCACCCAGCCGGTGGCGTGCCGTCGCAACGAGTTCGAGCATGGTTTCGGGCCGCTGTGGTTGACATTGCGGGACGCGACGGCGAGGCGTCGACGCGGGCGGCGAACATATGGGCTGGCCCGCCAAACGGCAACACCCAGCCCTCGCGGGCGGGTGGACCCGCAGCGGCGCCCGCGGAAGCTAGGAATGACGCAGCAGGCGTCGGCCACGACAGCGCCCCAGGAGCGATGGACATTAGCGAGTAGGGGGCCGTTGTCCGCTGGAGACGCTAAGAAACCATGGACAACAACCGCTGCCGCCAAGCTGGAAAGGGCGGACGGGGTGTGTTACCACGCCGCCGACTTCAGCCTATAGCGGGTTTGCAGATGGTTTTGCCGCGGCCGATCGTGTTCGGCAATTGGAAGATGCATGGGCTGCGGGCGGAGAGCCAGCTTCTGGCAGGCGCATTGGCGGAACGTGCCGGGCGTCTGAGCGCCACCTTGGCCGTGTTCCCGCCCTTCACCGTCCTCGGCGACGTCGCGGCCCAGCTGGCGGGCACCGGCATCGGGATCGGCGGCCAGGACTGCCACGAGCAGGCCAAGGGTGCGTTTACCGGCTCGATCAGCGCGCCGATGCTTCAGGACGTCGGCGCAACCTCCGTGATCGTAGGCCATTCCGAGCGGCGCCATGGCCTGAGCGAGAGCGACGCGCGGCTGAAGGCCAAGGCCGAGGCTGGGCTCGCCGCCGGTCTGCTGGTCGTGCTGTGCATCGGCGAGACCGAGGCGCAATGGCTGGCTGGGCAGACGCTCGAGGTGCTCGATGCGCAGCTCACGGGCAGCTGGCCGGACGGTGGCACGGCGGAGCGGGTGGTCGTGGCCTACGAGCCGGTCTGGGCCGTCGGCACCGGCCGGACGCCCGCCCTGGCCGACATCGAGCGCAGTCACGCGGCCATCCGACAGCGCCTGGAGAGCCTCGCCGACGATGGCGCGCAGGTGGCGATCCTTTACGGAGGCTCGGTCAAGGCCGACAATGCGGCTGAGATCATGGCCGTGCCGGGCGTCGCCGGCGTGTTGGTCGGCGGCGCAAGCTTGGATGCCGAGAGTTTCTGGTCCATCTATCAGGCAGGCGGGGGCGCTTGAGGCCGGCAAACCGGCCGGTAGCGTCGTCGTTCGTCTCTTTGCGGGGTTGTCGCGTAGCTCATGATTACCGTTGTCCTGGTCATCCATCTCCTGGTCGCCACCGCGATGGTCGGCGTGATCCTGATCCAGCGCAGCGAGGGGGGCGCCCTCAGTGGCCTCGGCGGGGGCAATCTCGGCGGGATGATGACCGCACGCGGGACCGCGAACCTGTTGACGCGCGTCACCGCAATCCTCGCTGGATCCTTCATGGTCACCAGTCTGGCGCTGGCGATTCTCGCCGGTCAGGCGCAGCGAGGCTCGTCGATCCTGGACCGACCGGCGCCGCAGGCTCCGGTGGAGGCGCCCGCGAGCCAGGCTCCCGCAGCGCCGGCAGAGCCTGCCGCACCGATCGCGCAGTAGCCATGGCGGAGCGCCCGACGCCAGGAGGTGCCGGAGCGACCGCAGCCAGTAGGGTTCAGCGATGAAGCGTTTCGTCTTCATCACCGGTGGGGTCGTGTCCTCGCTCGGGAAGGGCCTGGCCGCGGCGGCGCTCGGCTCCTTGCTGCAGTTGCGCGGCTACCGCGTGCGCCTGCGCAAGCTGGATCCCTACCTGAACGTCGATCCCGGCACGATGTCGCCCTACCAGCACGGTGAGGTGTTCGTCACCGACGACGGGGCAGAGACCGATCTCGACCTCGGCCACTACGAGCGTTTCACCGGCGTCCCGGCGCGGGCCTCGGACACGGTCTCGGCGGGCCGCATCTACTGGACCGTGCTGACCCGCGAGCGCCACGGCGACTATCTCGGCGGCACCGTGCAGGTGATCCCGCACGTGACCAACGCGATCAAGGAGTTCATCGAGAACGACACCGAGGCCGCCGACATCGTGCTGTGCGAGATCGGCGGCACGGTCGGCGACATCGAGGGGCTGCCGTTCTTCGAGGCCATCCGGCAGTTCGCGCTCGAGCACGAGCCGCAGCAATGCTGCTTCATCCACGTGACGCTGGTGCCGTGGATCTCGTCGGCGCAGGAGCTCAAGACCAAGCCGACGCAACATTCGGTGGCGGCATTACGCGCGATCGGCATCCAGCCGGACATCTTGCTCTGCCGCGCGGACCGACCGATCCCGGAGGATGCCCGGCGCAAGATCGCCCTGCAATGCTCGGTGCGGCCGGCCGCGGTGATCCCGGCCCTCGACTGCGCGTCGATTTACGAGGTCCCGATCAGCTACCACGAGGAGGGTCTGGACCGGCAGCTGCTCACGACACTGGGCCTGCCCGACGCGGCGCAGCCCGATCTCGCCTCCTGGCGCCAGGTGGTGAGCCGTGTGCATCGACCGGAAGGCGAGGTCTCGGTCGCCGTGGTCGGCAAGTACACCGGCCTGTTCGACGCCTACAAATCGCTGAACGAGGCGCTGGCGCACGGCGGCATCGCCAACAACGTGCGCGTGAACCTGCAATGGATCGACGCGGAGGAGTTCGCGCACGCCGACCACAGCGACCGCCTGCACGGGATGAACGCGGTCCTGGTCCCCGGCGGTTTCGGCGAGCGCGGCGTCGAGGGCAAGATCGCGGCTGTCACTTACGCCCGGGAGAAGCAGCTGCCGTTCCTCGGCATCTGCTTCGGCATGCAGCTCGCCTGTGTCGAGGCTGCCCGGCGCATGGGCTTGAACGGCGCCTCGTCGACCGAGTTCGGTCCGTGCGCCGACCCGATCGTCGGCCTGATGACCGAGTGGGAGAAGGAGGGTGCCGTCCAGCGCCGCGGGTTGGGCGACAATCTCGGCGGCACGATGCGCCTGGGTGCCTTTCCCTGCGTGCTCGAGCCGCATAGCCTCGTCTCATCGGTCTATGCCGGGGCCGAGGCGATCAGCGAGCGGCATCGGCATCGCTACGAGGTCAACATCAATTATCGGTCGGTGCTCGAGCAGGCGGGCCTGCGCTTCTCGGGCATGTCCCCCGACGGCCGCCTGCCCGAGATGGTCGAGCTGCCGGGCCACCCATGGTTCGTGGGCGTGCAGTTCCACCCGGAGCTGAAGTCGCGGCCGATGGCGCCGCATCCCCTGTTCGCCGCCTTCATCCGGGCGGCCGTCGAGCAGTCGAGGTTGGTATGATGCCCGAGCAACGCACCGTACGTGTCGGCGAGATCGCGATTGGCAACCACCTGCCGCTGGCCCTGATCGCCGGCCCTTGCGCGATCGAGAGTCGCGAGCACGCGCTGAGGATGGCCGGCGAGCTGCAGCGGCTGACCGCCAAGCTCGGCATGCCGCTGATCTACAAGAGCTCGTTCGACAAGGCGAACCGCACCAGCGCCTCCAGCGCGCGCGGCCTCGGCCTCGAGGGGGGCATCGAGATCCTGGCGGCAGTCAAGGAGGCGACCGGGCTGCCGGTGCTCACCGACGTGCACGAGAGCTGGCAATGCAAGCCGGTGGCCGAGGTCGTCGACGTGCTGCAGATCCCGGCGTTCTTGTGCCGGCAGACCGACCTGCTGCGGGCTGCCGCCGAAACCGGGCGGGCGATCAACATCAAGAAGGGCCAGTTCCTGGCACCCTGGGACATGAAGCAGGTGACGGCCAAGCTCGCGAGCTTTGGAGCGGAGCGCGTGCTGGTCTGCGAGCGCGGCACGAGCTTTGGCTACAATACACTGGTCTCCGACATGCGTGGCTTGCCGCAGTTGGCCGCTACCGGCTGGCCGGTGGTGTTCGACGCGACCCACTCGGTGCAGCAGCCCGGCGGGCTTGGCGGCACCAGCGGAGGTCAGCGCGAATATGTGCCGATTCTGGCCCGCGCCGCGGTCGCCGTGGGCGTGGCCGCCGTCTTCATCGAGACCCACGAGGATCCCGAGCGGGCGCCGAGCGATGGCCCGAACATGGTGCCGCTGGCCCGGATGGAGGAGCTGCTGACGGATCTGCGGCGGTTCGACCTACTGGCCAAGAGCAAGCCACCGGTTGCACTGTAGCGGCCGTCAGGCAAACGGGGGGAAGTCATGGGCGAGCACGAGATCGTATCGATTCATGGGCGCGAGGTCCTGGACAGCCGGGGCAATCCGACCGTCGAGGCCGACGTGGTCCTGGACAGCGGCGCCATGGGCCGGGCCTCGGTGCCGTCCGGTGCCTCCACGGGCTCTCGCGAGGCGATCGAGCTGCGCGACGGCGACAAGGGCCGCTATCTGGGCAAGGGCGTCACCAAGGCGGTGGACGCGGTCAACGGCGAGATCGCCGACGCGGTCACCGGCTTCGACGGGCTCGACCAGACCGGGCTCGACCACGCGATGATCGAGCTCGACGGTACGGAGAACAAGGCTAGGCTCGGCGCCAATGCGATCTTGGCAGTGAGTCTCGCCGCCGCGCGGGCCGCTGCCGCCAGCGTCGGCCTGCCGCTCTACCGTTATATCGGCGGCGTCGGCGCCCGCGTGCTGCCAATGCCGATGATGAACATCATCAACGGTGGCGCGCATGCCGACAACCCGCTCGATATCCAGGAATTCATGATCCTGCCCGTGGGTGCCGCGACCTTCAGCGAGGCGCTGCGTGCCGGCACCGAGGTGTTCCACGCGCTGAAGAAGCTGCTCAAGGATGCCGGCCACAACACATCGGTCGGCGACGAGGGCGGCTTCGCCCCGAACGTCAATGCCGAGCAGGCGCTGGCGTTCATCGAGAAGGGCGTCGCCGCGGCGGGCTACAAGCTGGGCGAGGACATCGTGCTGGGCCTGGATGTCGCCGCCAGCGAGTTCTTCAAGGATGGCCGGTACGAGCTCGAGGGCGAGAGCAAGACGCTCGACCCCGCCGGCATGGTCGCCTGGCTCCAGGGCCTGTGCGGGAAGTTCCCGATCGTGTCGGTCGAGGACGGCATGGCCGAAGGCGATTGGGCCGGCTGGAAGCTGCTTACCGAGGCCTTGGGCGAGAAGGTCCAGCTGGTGGGCGACGATCTGTTCGTGACCAACCCCGAGATCCTGGCCAGGGGCATCAAGGAAGGGGTCGCGAACTCGATCCTGATCAAGGTGAACCAGATCGGTTCGCTGACCGAGACCATGGACGCGATCCGGCTCGCCACCGCGCACCGCTACTCGTCGATCATCTCGCACCGCTCCGGCGAGACCGAGGACTCGACCATCGCGGATCTCGCGGTGGCCACCAATTGCGGGCAGATCAAGACCGGTTCGCTCTCGCGTTCCGACCGCCTGGCGAAGTACAATCAGTTGCTGCGCATCGAGCAGATGCTCGGCGATGGAGCCGTCTACGCTGGGCGGGCGGCCCTGGCGCGCGGCTGAGGCGAGAGAGGCGGGATGATCGCGCGTGTGATCGAGAGTTTGTCGGGGCTGCTCAAGGGTCGCTGGCCTGCGGTCGTGGTCACGGTCATCCTCGCCTATTTCGGCTACCATGCGCTCCATGGGCAGTACGGGTTCCTGGCCTGGATCGACACCAGCCGGGACCTCAAGGCGGCGCGGCTGGAGCTGGCGCAGCTCAAGGGCGAGCGGGCGCTGCTGCAGCGGGACGTCCAGGCGTTCCAGCGCGATTCGATCGATCGCGACCTGCTGGAGGAAGAGCTGCGCAAGCTGGGCTACGTGAAGCCCAACGAGGTGATCATCCTGCGCCGTGACGAGGGGCCGGCACCGGCCCCGGGTTGACGCGACCGGCCCCTGTCGGTTCGCGGGTTTGGTGTGCGCCGGAATCCGTGTAGACAGCAGGAAGGCATGGTCGGCCGCGGGCGATCGGCCGGTCGAAGGCTCGGATCGCGCGGTGGCGCAGGGTACTGGGAGGAGCGAAGCCGAATGGCAGCGAAGACTTCCGCGAAGGCGGCGAAGGCCGCGGGCGGCCCCAGCGCCGAGGATCTGCTCGGCTACTACCGCGAGATGCTGCTCATCCGCCGCTTCGAGGAGAAGGCCGGCCAGCTCTATGGCATGGGCCTGATCGGCGGCTTCTGCCATCTCTACATCGGGCAGGAGGCCGTGGCCGTCGGAATCCAGCACGCGCTCAAGCCTGGTGACAGCGTGATCACCGGCTATCGTGACCATGGCCATATGCTGGTCTGCAATATGGATCCGCGCCGCGTCATGGCGGAGCTGACCGGGCGCAGTACCGGCTACTCCAAGGGCAAAGGCGGCTCGATGCATATGTTCGCCCGCTCGGTTGGCTTCTATGGCGGGCATGGCATCGTCGGCGGTCAGATTCCGCTCGGGACCGGGCTCGCCTTCGCGCACAAATATCGTGAGGATGGCGGCATCTGCGTCGCCTACATGGGCGATGGCGCCGTCAACCAGGGCCAAGTCTACGAGAGCTTCAACATGGCGGCACTCTGGAAGCTGCCGATCCTCTATGTGATCGAGAACAACCGCTACGCGATGGGAACAGCGCAGGTCCGCGCCGCTGCCGGCAAGCGCCTCTGCGACCGTGGCGAGGCCTACGACATTCCCGGGCATCAGGTGGACGGCATGGATGTCGTGGCGGTACACGCCAAGGCGGCGGAACTGGTGGCTCAGGTCCGCTCTGGGCAGGGGCCGGTCGTGCTGGAGGCCATGACCTATCGCTATCGCGGCCATTCCATGTCCGACCCCGCCAAGTACCGCTCCAAGGAAGAAGTCCAGGAAATGCGGGAGCGGCACGACCCGATCGATGCGCTGCGCAAGGTGATCGCCGATCGCGCCGCGGCGACGGAAGATGATTTCAAGCGGACGGACAAGGAAATCCGCGACATCGTCAACGAAGCGGCGCGGTTCGCCCAGGACACTCCCGAGCCCGACCCGAGTGAGCTCTGGACCGATATCCTGGCTGAGGCCTGATTGTCGGCGCCCAACGAGAAGATGCCGCGGCCAGGACCCGCAGGGAGATCGTCATGCCCACCCCGATTCTGATGCCGGCTCTGTCGCCGACCATGACCGAGGGCAACCTCGCGCGCTGGGTCAAGCAGGAGGGCGACAAGATCCGCTCCGGCGACGTGCTGGCCGAGATCGAGACCGACAAGGCGACCATGGAGGTCGAGGCCGTCGACGAGGGGACGTTGGGCCGGATCCTGATTCCCGCCGGCACCGAGGGCGTGGCCGTCAACACGCCGATCGCGATGCTGCTCGGCGAGGGCGAGGACAAGAGCGCGTTGGATAGCGAGGCTCCGGCGCCGCAGGCCGCGCCAAAGGCGGAGCCGCAGGTAAAGGCGCCCGAAACCAAGGGGATGCCGGAGCCGGCGAAGGTTGCGGCGGAGTCTGAGGTACCCCAGGGCACCGAGATGGTCCGCCAGACCGTACGCGAGGCGCTGCGCGACGCCATGGCCGAGGAGATGCGCCGCGACCCCGACGTGTTCCTGATGGGCGAGGAAGTCGCCGAGTATCAGGGTGCCTACAAGGTCAGCCAGGGGTTGCTCGAGGAGTTCAGCGCCCGCCGGGTGATCGACACACCGATCACCGAGTACGGTTTTGCCGGCCTGGGTGTGGGCGCCGCGATGGCCGGCCTGAAGCCGATCGTCGAGTTCATGACCTGGAACTTCGCGATGCAGGCGATCGACCACATCATCAACTCGGCCGCCAAGACCCGCTATATGGCCGGCGGCGAGCTGGGCTGCTCGATCGTGTTCCGTGGTCCGAACGGCGCGGCCGCCCGCGTCGGCGCGCAGCACAGCCAGGAATACAGCTCCTGGTATGCCCACTGCCCTGGGTCTCAAGGTGGTCGCACCCTACAGCGCCGCCGATGCGAAGGGTCTGCTCAAGGCGGCGATTCGCGATCCGAATCCGGTCGTGTTCCTCGAGAACGAGGTGCTCTACGGCCATAGTTTCGACGTGCCGAAGATCGACGACCACATCGTGCCGATCGGCAAGGCAAAGGTGCTCCGCAGCGGCTCGGGGGTCACCATCACCGCGTTCTCGCTGATGGTCGAGCGCGCGCTGAGCGCGGCGGAGAAGCTGGCCGAGGAGGGGATCGAGGCCGAGGTCATCGATTTGCGCACGATCCGCCCGCTCGATGTCGCGAC
This sequence comes from uncultured Alphaproteobacteria bacterium, assembly GCA_963798145.1. Classification (GTDB taxonomy): domain Bacteria; phylum Pseudomonadota; class Alphaproteobacteria; order Geminicoccales; family Geminicoccaceae; genus Benzoatithermus. Next base: position 304,772 of record CAWCSG010000001.1, on the reverse strand, counting down.
GATCGTCGAGTTGGTCAAGAAGACCAACCGCATCGTCTCGGTCGAGGAAGGCTGGCCACAGAGCGGCATGGGTGCGGAGATCGCGGCGGTGATGATGGAGCAGGCCTTCGACTGGCTCGACGCGCCGGTGGTCCGCGTTCACGGCAAGGACGTCCCGATGCCCTACGCGGCCAATCTCGAGCATCTAGCCGTGCCGCAGGTCGACGATATCGTGGCGGCCGCCAAGGCCGTCTGCTACCGCAGCTAGGCCGGGTCGGGAAGGAAACGCACCATGCCGATCAAGATCCTGATGCCGGCTTTGTCGCCGACCATGACCGAGGGCAACCTCGCGAAATGGCTCAAGAACGAGGGCGACACGATCAAGTCCGGCGACGTCATCGCCGAGATCGAGACCGACAAGGCGACCATGGAGGTCGAGGCGGTCGACGAGGGCACGCTCGGCAAGATCCTGGTGCCGGGCGGCACGGAGGGCGTGAAGGTCAACGAGCCGATCGCCCTGCTGCTCGAGGAAGGCGAAGACAAGAGCGCGCTCGAAGGCGATGGCGCGACTGCATCGCCGAAGGTCAATGGCGAAGCCAAACCCGCGCCAGAGGCCAAGACTGCGCCAGAGGCCAAGGCCGCGCCGACGCCCCCAGCGCCCCAGCCCGCGCCGGCTGCGGCGCCATCAGGCGGCGGCGAGCGCATCTCGGCGAGCCCGCTCGCCAAACGCATGGCGGCCCAGGCCGGGCTCGACCTGAGTGCCATTACCGGCTCCGGTCCGCACGGGCGCATCGTCAAGACCGATATCGAGGCGGCGCTGCAGTCGCCACGGCCGGCGGCAGCACCCGAGGCGAAGCAAGCCGCGGCTGCGCAAGCGCCGTCCCCGACAGCGCAGCCGGCTCCGCCGCCGAGCGCCGCCTACGAGGAGATCCCGCTCTCGAACATGCGCAAGGTGATCGCGCGCCGCCTGACCGAGGCGAAGCAGACCATCCCGCACTTCTACCTGACCCTGGATTGCGAGCTCGACGCGCTGCTCGCGATGCGTGCGCAGCTTAATGGTCGGGACGGCGCCGACTACAAGCTCTCGGTCAACGACTTTATCATCAAGGCGGTGGCGCTTGCGATGCGCAAGGTGCCGGGCGTCAATGCGTCCTGGGGTGGCGACAAGCTCTACCAGTATCACGACATCGACGTCTCGGTGGCGGTCGCCATCGATGGCGGACTGATCACGCCCATCGTGCGCAAGGCTGACCAGAAGGGCCTGTCGACCATCTCGAGTGAGATGAAGGACCTGGCCGGTCGAGCCAAGGAAGGGAAGCTCAAGCCCGAGGAGTTCCAGGGCGGCGGCTTCTCGATCTCCAACCTGGGTATGTTCGGCATCAAGGACTTTCTGGCCGTCATCAATCCGCCGCAGGCCTGCATCCTGGCCGTCGGCGCCGGCGAGAAGCGACCGGTGGTCAAGAGCGACGAGATCAAGATCGCCACTGTCATGTCGGTCAGCCTGTCGACCGACCACCGTGTGGTCGACGGCGCTCTGGGCGCGCAGTTTCTGCAGGAGTTCAAGAAGCTGGTCGAAGATCCGCTGGCGCTGCTGCTTTGATCACGTCGCGAAGCGCTGCTTCACACCCAAGCAGACCGAGCAGCAAGTGTGGCTCCGCCCACGATCAGCATGCCGGCTCCGATCAGCGACCAGCCAAAGTCGCCCCGGCCTAACATGACGACGAGAGCCACACCTAAAAATGGCTCGACATAAGAGAAGACGCCGAGCGCCTGCAGGTCGCCGCGTTTGATACCGTGGTCCCAAAGATAGAGTGCCAAGCCGATCGGGAGCAATCCGAGCGCGATGATCGCCGCCCACTCATGGGGGCTGGGGGTGACCCAACGCTCGAACAGAAGGTGACCGACGCCGGCCGCCAGGGCCGTACCCGCGTAGAATACGCCCATCGCCGAGGTCGGAACCTCGGCCAGCGTCCGCGTCAGCAGGGAATAGACCCCCCACAAAGCTGCGGCCATTCCCACGACAGCCAAATAAAAAGTTGGGTCCAAACTGGTCACGACCGGGTCGGCCTGCCCGGCGACCAGCAGCCACACACCGCCGAGTCCGGCCAAGGCGCCGGCCAGGTGCCACCATCGTAGCCGCTCGCCGGGAAGCAGGGCGGAACCGACCACGATCAGCAGCGGCGTGCATCCCTGCAGCAGCGCCGCGGGCGCTGCCGGTGCCTTCTGAACTGCGTGGTACAGGAAGGCGTGATAACCCAGCAGCGATGTGACCGTCAGCAGCCACACGCTGCCTGGTTGGCGAAAGGCGGCCAGGGGGTCGGTGCCCGTCATCCGCCAGACGAGCGGCGACGGCAACGCGGCCACAGCGAAGGCCAGAGCGACAATCTGGAGTGGCGGCACGCGCCCGGTCAGGGTGATCAGCACCGTCTCGGATGCCCACAGGACGATCGCGGCAGCCCCAGCAAGGGTGGCGACAGCGCAACCGCGGCGCTGGGCGGAAGCACGCAACGACGGTGCCCGCTAGCCGCCGACCGAGGCCGCGGTCTGCGCCAGAAAGCCGTTAAACCCGGTCCTGAGTGCGTGGCTGTAGGCACCCATCATCCCGATCTCGACCCAATCGCCCTCCGTGACGTCGTCCGGCAGCGTGAAGGTTGCGCCCAGCACGTCATCGGAGTCGCAGGTGGGGCCATAGATGCGGAACTGACCGAGGCGCGGCGACACGGGTCGACCGCGACGAATCAACCTGACGGGCCGCCGCTCCTTCGGGTTGCGGAGCTCCTGGAGGTTGCCGAAGATGCCATCGTTGAGATAGAGGTCCCGACCCTTTCGAACCACGACCTGGGTGATGACACTCCCGGCGGTGGCGACCAGGCTTCTGCCCGGCTCGCATACCAGCAGACAGCCCGGGAAGAGTTGCAGGTCGCGAACACCAAGGATGACCGCCGCGAAATACTGCTCCAGGCTGGCGACAGCGTCCCCTGGATATGGCGCGGGAAAGCCCCCCCCGACATTGAGCATGCCGATCGGCACGTCAGCCTCGCGGATTACCTGCCCGCAGGTGGCCAGCGCGTGCGCGAACGCCTCCACCGCGAGACATTGCGATCCCACATGGAAGGACAGGCCCGCGCGAAATCCGGCGCCGTGCACGCGCTTCAGAAGTTCTGCTGCCGTTGCCGGGGGTGCGCCGAACTTGGTCGATAGGGCATACCGGGCATCACGCGTGCGGGTCGCCAGCCGCACCGTGACGATCAGGTCGTCGTCGCGCCGGGCCTCTTCACAGATCTTCTCCAGCTCGCTGGCGTGATCGATGGTGTAGAATCTGACACCGTACCCATCGCTGGCGGTGCGTACCGCCGCCCGTGACTTCATCGGGTTATTGAAAAAGATGCCGGCCGCCTTGTTGAACAGGCGATCGATGAGCTCGATCTCCTCGAGCGAGGCGACGTCGAAGTCGCGGATGCCGGCTTCGAAGAGGGATTCAAGAACGAACGGGTGGGGATTGCATTTGACCGCGTAGAGGGTTCTGCCGGGGAATGCCGAGACAAATCGCGCGGCCATGGCGGTTAGTTCCGTCCGCCGCAGGCAGAATACGGGAACTGTCGGTCGGAGTTCCTCGACGAGGTCGTCGACGCTCGGAAAGTGCGGGAGATAGGAAGTTTGAGACATGGAGGAGGCCGAGGCCGCCGCTGGCGGTACGCTCGGTGATGCTGGGCCCGTGATCAAGGGCTCGGCAGGAACGGTGCGCTCCAGTACCACGGAACTCATGCCGCTGCTCCGACCGGCATCGAATACCGGCCGTCGTCAATCAGTGCCGACAAATCGTGGGCACACATTGGACGTCCAAAATAATATCCCTGCACCTGTTCGCACCCTTCCGCCGTAAGAAATGATAACTGCTCCAACGTCTCGACGCCTTCCGCGTTGATGGTCATGCTAAGGCTTCGACCGAGGCTGATAACCGATCGCACAATTGCATTCGCTTTTTCCTTGCGATTGAGATCATTGATGAATGATCTATCAATTTTGATTTTATCAAATGGAAATGAATTCAGATAGGCAAGTGAAGCATAGCCAGTTCCGAAATCATCCATCGATATGCTAATTCCCAATGCCTTGATAGAAGTCAATGTCTGCAATATGGCTGCCGTGCCATATAGCATTACACTTTCGGTGATTTCCAATTCTAACCGAGCAGGCTCCAGATCCGTCTCGAGAAGAATCTGGCTGATCATTTCGAGGAGCTCGTGATGCTTGAATTGCATCGGCGAGAGGTTCACCGACACCCGAAGGCTCGGCCAGGCTTTGATCTGGTTGCAGGCTGTCCGCAGCACCCATTCCCCGATCGACACGATCAGCCCCGTCTCCTCGGCGACCGAGATGAAGTCGATTGGCAGCACGAGCCCGCGTTCGGGATGCCGCCAGCGCAGCAGCGCTTCCACGCCCACCAGATCGTAGCCGTCGATCGCGATCAACGGTTGGTAGTGAAGCTCGAACTGGCCTTTGGCCAGGGCCTGGCCAAGATCCCGCTCCAGTGCCCTGCGCGCTTGCAGCTCGGAATCCATGACGGTCTCGAAGAATCGATAGGTGCCGCGGCCCGCTTGCTTCGCGCGGTAGAGGGCAATGTCCGCATTCTTGAACAGCCGCTCGTGATCGTGCCCATCGTCCGGTGCGACGGCCACCCCGACGCTGGCACCGATGCGGAGCTCGTGATTGTCGATCCTGAACGGCGCGCTCAACCGCTTGACGAGGCGCCGGCAAAGCGCATGACCGTCGGCGGGCTGATCGATGCCAACCTGGATGATGGCGAACTCGTCGCCGCCGAGCCGGGCCACGGTATCGTTTTCGCGCACGCTGGCTCGCAGGCGCTGGGCCACCTCGCGCAAGAGCAGATCCCCGACCCCGTGCCCCAAGGTGTCGTTGACCTGCTTGAAATGGTCCAGGTCCAGGCAAAGCACCGCGACCTGGGTCTGGTATTGCTGGACGCCGGCCAGAGCCAAATCGAGACACTGCCGCAGCATGATCCGGTTGGGAAGCTCAGTCAGCGGGTCGTGGAGGGCAAGGTGTTTCGCCCGCGTATGGGCCTCCACCTCTGCCGTGATGTCGGCGGCGGTACCGCGATAGCCTTGGAAGGTCTGGCTCTGGTCTTCGATGCGCCGTCCGGCAAGGCGACAGATCCGCGACGCGCCGGACGCGTCGCAGTACGAGCATCGCAGGTCGAAGGTGTGGCAAAGCTGGGTATCGACCCTCAGCGGACCGTCGCCATCTGCTGCCCGGTTGGCCGAGAAGAACTGGTCGAGCGTCTTGCCCAGCAGAGTAGCTGCGGCGATGCCGGTCACCTCGCAGAAGCGCGCCGAGAGATAGGTGAAGCGAAGCTCGCGATCCGTCTCCCAGATCCAGTCCGAGGACGCTTCCGCCACGTCACGAAATCGCGCCTCGCTGGTCTCCAAGGTGCGGGCATAGGCCTCGATGGTGCGCGCCGAGCGCTCTATCGCACTCGCCGACCGTCGCGCATTGTGAAGCACAAGGCAGGCGAACGCGGCCAGGCCGACCAGCGCCACCGCGAGCGGCGGGAGCAGAAAGCGGAGCAACTCCCGGCCGGGCCGATCCGGCATCCAGGCCAGTTGGCCGAGGCGCTCGCCGTCCGGTGCGATCAGCGGCAGCGATGCGCCGGTGGCCACCTCGTCTGGGCCTAGAACCGATATGCCGGAGAGCAAATAATCGTTTCCGATCCGACTGAGGAACTCGCCGGCGACTCGCTTGCCGAAGATAAGTACTGAGCGTTCTCCCGGCGGCGGCGGTTCGGCGGAGCCGGGCGGCGGCAAGATGGCGGTGACCGCCACGACGACGATGTCATGGCCGGACCGCAGCAGACCGATGGCAGGCTTGTCGGCGGGGCTTGCTTGCCGCGCCTGTTGCACCAGAGCTTTCAGGCCCACGCGAATCAGGGCGAATGCGTCAGCCTCTTGGGGCCGGCCATCGAGGACCGCATAGACAGTACGGTCGTGTGACGTTACGACAAAACCCATCTCGTAGCCAAGGCTATCCAAAATATTCGAACCAACATTTCCGTCCGTGGCTGCCCATTTTGTATCAAGTTGCAAGTGCAAATTTTTGTAGGCATCCTCCCAAATTGCGTAGTCTTTCAAATTCCGCCCAATTTCTCGCTCCTTTACATTAAGTGCGGCTTGCGCGAGCCGTGTCGATGCATCCAGGGCGATGGCATCCTGTCGCGCGGATGTTATGAGCACGAAGGCCAATACCATCGACATCGCGCCCGCGACCAACGCCGCCACCGGCATTATGACTCGTCGGCCGAATCGCCCGATGTGAACTGGAGGTGGCGTGATGTGCTGGAGCAGCATTGCGGTGCTATGGGGGTCTCAGCGACTGGGTGCTAACTCTAAAGTCGCGAGCATGTACCGTGCCGGCTTAAGCGACGGGACGCTTCCACCAAGGACGGATCGTTGATTCTCGAGGGCGCGCAAGGTCCAAACCGATCGACGACCTCGAGCAAGCGCCTGTGCGCTCTGATCTTTTGGCTCGGAGAAGGGACGAAACCCTGCGGCCGCCCGGCCGGAGGGGCAGAATTCCAAACACCGTTCCATCCTGGGATTGTTTTCAGCATTCGCTGACTCTCCCCTTAGTTGATAGATCTGCCTTAGCAGGTTTTTGTGATCCCTACCATATTCAATCGATGCGTGGTTTAGCGACAAGTCTGGCGTCGGTCTCGTTGCCCGGCGGCCGCTCGATTCTGACGTTTTGGGCTCGGCCGGACATTTCGCCATATGCAGAAGGCCGTCGCGATTTGGCGCATGCTGGTGGACGGGATCGCGAGGCAACGGCATGGTGATAGCCATTGGGCTTGAATTGCGCGAAAGGGCTCCCCCGATGCCATCTCGTGTCGTCTGCATCTCCCGGACCCTTGCTGCTGGCGGCGAAGAGGTGGGTCGTGGTGTCGCCGAGCGGTTGGGCTTTCGGGTGATTGATGCCGAGATCATCCAGCGCGCGGCCGAACGCGCCGAGGTCGAACCCAAACGCGTGGCCGAAACCGAGCAGCGGCAGCCCTTGATCCGCCGGCTGATCGCGGCGATCGCTTTTCCCGGCAAGGCGGGTGCTTTGCCGCTAGAGTACTATGCCGCAGCGCCGGAGGCGGCGCTGGCGATTGGCCAGCCGCTCGAAGAGCGACTGCGGGCTTTGATCCGCGAGGTCATCGAGGAGGTGGCAAAGGAGGGCAGGGCGGTCATCGTCGCCCATGCGGCCTCGATGGCGCTGGCTGGCAGCGATGGTGTCCTGCGAATTCTGGTCACGGCGCCGGCCGAGCGGCGCGCACGCCGGCTTGTCGAGGCCGCCGATGTCAGCCTCAGGGAAGCGAAGGCCGCGGTGAAGCGCTCTGATCGGGAGCGGACCGACTACTTCAAGCGCTTCTACGATCTGACCGAGGAGTTGCCGACCCACTACGACCTGGTGGTCAACACGGAGTCGCTGACACCTGAGCAAGCGGTGTCGGCGATCGTTGCGGCGGCCGAAGCCTGACGCCCATCCGCTCGGCACCCCTTGAGCGGGCTCTCGGCGCGGCGCATCTCTAACGAATCATCCGTCCTTCGGAGCTCGCCGCATGCATCCTGTCGAAGGCCTCCACGCGCTCGATCTGCTGAAGGCCGCCGCCAACAGCCCTGACCTGATCCAGCGCCCGGAAGCCGGTCGGTCGTTCGAGCTGGTCTCGGACTTTCAGCCGGCCGGCGACCAGCCGCAGGCGATCGTCGAGCTGGTCGACGGCCTGCGCCGCGGGGACCAGGACCAGGTGCTGCTGGGCGTCACCGGTTCGGGCAAGACCTTCACGGCCGCGCAGGTCATCGCCCAGATGCAGCGGCCGGCGATCGTGCTGGCGCCGAACAAGATTCTGGCGGCGCAGCTCTATGGCGAATTCAAATCCTTCTTTCCAAACAACGCTGTCGAATATTTCGTCAGCTACTACGATTATTATCAGCCGGAAGCCTACGTACCGCGCAGCGACACATACATTGAAAAGACGTCGAGCGTGAACGAGCAGATCGACCGGATGCGCCACTCCGCGACCCGGGCGCTGTTCGAGCGCGACGACGTGATCATCGTCGCCTCCGTGTCCTGCATCTACGGCATCGGCTCGCCCGAGACCTATGCCCGCATGACGCTGACCCTGCGCCAGGGGCAGCAGGTCGAGCGGCAGCGGCTGCTGCGCGCCCTGGTCGAGCTGCAGTACCGCCGCAACGAGCTGGATTTCGGCCGCGGCGCCTTTCGCGCCAAGGGTGACACGATCGAGATCTTCCCGGCCCATCTCGAGGACCGCGCCTGGCGCCTGTCGATGTTCGGCGATGAGGTCGAGAGCATCACCGAGTTCGATCCGCTCACCGGCGAGAAGGTGGCGAAGCTCGACCAGATCCGGCTCTACCCGAACAGCCACTACGTGACGCCGAAGCCCACGTTGCAGGAGGCGGTCAAGGCGATCAAGGAGGAGCTGACCCAACAGCTCGAGGTTTACCGCAGCACTGGCAGGCTGCTGGAAGCGGAGCGCATCGAGCAGCGCACCGTGGCCGACCTTGAGATGATCGCCACCACGGGTTCCTGCCCGGGGATCGAGAACTACTCGCGCTACCTGACGGGCAGGGCGCCGGGCGAGCCGCCGCCGACCCTGTTCGAGTACATCCCCGAGAACGCGATCCTGTTCGTCGACGAGAGCCACGTCGCCGTGCCGCAGGTCGGCGGCATGTACAAGGGCGACTTCCAGCGCAAGAGCACGCTGGCCGAGTTCGGCTTCCGCCTGCCGTCCTGCAAGGACAACCGCCCGCTCAAGTTCGAGGAGTGGGACGTGATGCGGCCGCAGACGATCTACGTCTCGGCGACGCCCGCAGCCTGGGAGCTGGAGCGCGCCGGCGGCGTGTTCGTCGAGCAGGTGATCCGCCCGACCGGCCTGATCGATCCGCCCTGCTTCGTGCGCCCGGTCGAGCATCAGGTCGACGATCTGCTGGCCGAATGCCGGGCCTGCCGCGAGGCGGGCCAGCGCGTGCTGGTCACCACGCTGACCAAGCGGATGGCCGAGGACCTGTCGGAATATCTTCACGAGCAGGGGGTGCAGGTCCGCTACCTCCATTCCGACATCGACACGCTGGAGCGCATCGAGATCATCCGCGACCTGCGCCTGGGCAAGTTCGACGTGCTGGTCGGCATCAACCTCCTGCGCGAGGGGCTGGATATCCCCGAGTGCGGGCTGGTCGCGATCCTCGACGCCGACAAGGAAGGCTATCTGCGCTCGGAGACCTCGCTGATCCAGACCATCGGCCGCGCCGCGCGCAACGTCGACGGCCGGGTGATCCTCTATGCCGACACGATGACCAGGAGCATCCAGGCCGCGATCGGCGAGACCGACCGGCGGCGTGCGAAGCAGGTCGCTTGGAACGAGGCGCACGGGATCACGCCGCAATCGATCAAGCGGCAGATCCAGGACATCATGAGGTCGGTGGCCGAGCGCGACTACGTCACCGTCGACCTCGGCGCCGACGCTCCGGCGACGCTGACCGGCCTCGACCTGCACGCCTATATCGGCCAGCTCGAGAAGCGCATGCGCGAGGCCGCGAGCAACCTCGAGTTCGAGGAGGCGGCCCGGTTGCGTGACGAGATCAGGAAACTCGAAGACAAGGAGATGGGTCTGGCCACGGTGCGCCCGAGCCCGCCGCCGCGGGCGGGCGGCGCCGTCTGGAAGCCCAGCTCCGGCTCACGCGACGACAAGCGCCGCGCGGCACAGGCCAAGTCCAAGTCGCGCCGCCGGGCCGGGCCGTAGCTGGATGACGGCGGCTCCGCATATCGATCTCTAGGGGCGCCAGTGAGCAAGATAGGCGTCGCTCGGAAGCGCGTTGTAGGGTACAGGCGGAAAGATCTGATGGCGGCGCTTCTTGTCGTTGTTGAAGTAGATCTCGTATTCTATATCGTCCTGATGTTCTGTCAGGAACGCGAATACCGCCGGCACGAAGAAATTATTGTTGGCTCCATCGGTCTCGCTAACTGTCTGATTTGCTACTGCCCACTCGTCAAGCGCCATTTTCTTTCCCCTCGAGCGCGCGAACTCGAGGACGCCCTGCAACCCGTCGACCCGTCCCGAGGCGGCATCATATGATCCGAGGCCAAATCGCTTCCACGCTTTATTGTCGGAATCGAAACTGCCACCCCATCCGTTGTCATACAGATCAATGCTGAGGATATCGACCACGTCGTCGCCCGGGTAGTATGTTGCCCAGTTTACCGGCGGATGTTTGAGCATGTTCCAGACCATGACGGCGCCGGGCACGGTGTTTCGGTAGATCTCCGCGATGCGACGCCAGGCATTGCGATAGTCTTCCGGGTTGGCGGGATCCGGCTGGCCAGCACCTTTGTGCGCGGTGATCGACCATGGATAGCCCTTGTCGCTTTCCCAGCCCAGGCGAAGATAGATCTTGTCCTGCTCCATGATCTGCCGCAGGCGATCGGCGATCGCCTGATGGTGACCATCGATGCTGCCGGCGGCCACATCGGCGAAGCGGCCAGCATCCGCCTCGTTGACCAAGGGGATGGAGAGGATCGGCGTGAAACCGGCACTTCTGAGCGCTGGCAGGCTCGTCTGCAGGGCCGGCGCCTTCAGAAAGGCCGGGTAGTCCTTGGAGAAGAACCGCTGGCCGATATAGAGCAGTGCTACGTCCGAAGGCCTGCCGCGCCAGCCGTCGAAATCGGTGATCGGCTGCAACATTGCCCCGACCGCTCGCTTGCCGGCGCCGCCCCCGTCGGACTCGGCGAGGCCGACGAACGAGCCCGACTTCCAAGGCAACCCGCTACGATTGCCGCCCGGACTGGCAGCCCAGGCCGTGGGCGCCGCGCTCAGTCCCGCCGCGGTGAGCGTCAGCGAGCCGATGGCCATGAGCAGGTCTCGCCGCGCCAGCGGTGCGGGACCGCCGGGCTCGAACCGGGCGGGGGCGGCGGTCGGCAGGTTGGGTAGCGGCTCACGCATCGAGAGTCCTTCAAGTTGGCGCTGAACAGGTGGCAAGCCGGCTGACGTGACGGATCCCATATTCGTTTTAGGGCGAAGGACTTGCGATTGTCGACCCGGACGCGGCTCACGATCCATCGAACTGGACCTCGCCCATCGTCTCTTCGGTCTGCCGCTGCCAGAGATCGGCGTAAAGCCCGGCCCGCCGGAGGAGTTGGGCATGCGTGCCCCGCTCGACGATCCGGCCCTGGTCGAGCACCAGGATTTCGTCGGCATCGACAATTGTGGCCAGGCGATGGGCGATCACGAGGGTGGTGACCGCGCGGCAGATCTCGCGCAGCCGCGCCTGGATCTGCTGCTCCGTCGCGCTGTCCAGCGCCGAGCTCGCTTCGTCGAGGATGATCAGCCGTGGTTGCTTGAGGATAGCGCGCGCGATCGCCACCCGCTGCTTCTCGCCGCCGGATAGCTTGAGGCCCCGCTCGCCGACGAGCGTGTCGTAGCCGTTCGGGAGACGGGCGATGAACTCCTGCAGCTCGGCGGCCTCGGCGGCGGCCGCGATTTCGACCGAGGTCGCGGCGGGGCGGCCGAACGCCAGATTGTAGCCGATGGTGTCGTTGAACAGCACCGTGTCCTGCGGCACCACGGCGATGGCCGCGCGTAAGCTCGCCTGGCTCAGCCCGCGAAGGTCGTGCCCGTCGATCAGGATCCGTCCGGCGGTCGGGTCGTGAAAGCGGAACAGCAGTCGCGCGATCGTCGATTTGCCGGCGCCGGTCGGGCCGACCAGGGCAATCCGGTGGCCCGGCGCCAGCTGAAAATCGATGTCGGCCAGGATCCCGCGATCGGAGTTGTAGCCGAACCAGACATGCTCGAACGCCACGGCGCAAGGTCCGGGCGGCAGCGTCACCGCACCCGGCAGGTCGCGTACCTCCGGCTCCTCGGCCAGCAGCTCGAGCAGCTGCTCGAGGTCGACGAAGGCCTGCTTGATCGACCGGTAGAGCTGACCCAGCCGATCCAACGGTCTGGTCAGCTGCAGAAGGTAGGTGTTGACCAGCACGAGCTCGCCCACGGTCATCGCCCCGGCCTCGACCCGGTGTGCCGCCAGCAGCAATATGGTGCCTGTGCCCATCGCCAGGATGGTGACGAACACCATGCCGGTGAGGCTGCGGAAAGTGAGCGACTTGACGGTGAGGCGCTCGACCTCGGCCAGGCTCTGATCGTAGCGGTCGGCCACGTGCCGCTCATTGCCGAAATATTTGACCGTCTCGTAATTCAGCAGGCTGTCCACCGCGCGGCCATGCGCCACCGCACCTTCGACCACGGCCTTGCGCTGGTGCGCACGCAGCCACTCCGACCCCACCACCAGGGTCACGCCGTACAGGGCCACCGTCACCAGGAGGACGGCAGCGAACACGCCATCGAGCCGGGCCAGCATGATCGCCAGGACGAAAACGATCTCGGCCGTGAGCGGCAGGATCAGGAACACGCCGTCGAACAGCAGCTCGCGCGCACCGTTGAGGCCGTTATCGAGAATGCGGCTGATCTGCCCGGTGCGTCGGGTGAGGTGAAAACTCAAGGAGAGCGTGTGCAGGTGCTCCAGCGCCTGACGCGCAAGCCGCCGCCGGGTGCGCTGCTCGATCGGGCCGTAGAGCGCCCAGCGCAGCTCGTTGAGCAGCTTGGCCAACCATTGCACGAGGACATAGCCGAGCAGGATTGCCGCGGGCGCCGCCAGGGCTGCCGAGCGCCGGTCCAGCGCGTCGATCGCCTTGGCGATCAGCAATGGCGCCAGCGCGTTGATCAGCGCCGTGGCCGATAGCACTGCCACGGTCGCGACGATGCGCAAGCGGAGAGCCGGCTCGGCCTGCTCCCAGAAGATGGCGCGCAATCGCCGCACGGCCGCCCGGTTCACACGCTTGCCTACGGCGCCGTGCTCCAGGGCTCTCAATTCCCTCGGCAATGCTCAGCCCACTCGGTCACGCGCGATCTCGCACGCTCGTCGCCGTGTCATGAAACTCGCTTCATCGCGGAACAAACTGAAGCTTCGGGATGTTGCAGTGCGTCATGGCGCACCCGCACGCGCCCGAAGGCGAACCGACAGCGAGCAATTGGGGAAAGACGATGGCTCAAACGATCAATCGCGATGCCGGCCGGGACGGTCCCGAAAAAATGGCGGACACGGCCACCGAGGTCGTGGGCAAGTCGGCCGAGACTGTCATGGCGGCAACGGAGCGTGCCGTAGAGGGGGCCGAGGACTTCGTCGAGAATGCTCGCCGACCCATGATGCGGCTGCTGAGCGGCGAGATTCCTCCGCAGGTGACGGATCTGGTCGAGGCCGAGACGGACCTTACCCGCTTGTGGCTGGACCTGGTCCGGGAGCAGACGCAGCGCAACTTCGAAACCATGCAGCAGCTGGCGGCGGCCCGCGACTGGCGGTCGGCGGTCGCGATCCAAAGCGAGTTCCTGCGCGAAAGCATTACCCAGATGACCCAAGGCATGCACCGGCAGATGGAATTGGCGAAGGGCATAACCAGCCGCCTGCTTACGACCGGCGAGCGGAAGATGAAGGACGCAGCCTGATCGTACCATTGGCGGCTGAGCGCCCGCCGAGGCGCTAGCCATATCGAGCTCGACCGAGGCCGGCACTGGTTGCCGGCCTCGCACCTTGCGCTAGCGTTCCTCGCCCAGTTCGCGCGCCAGCGCGCCGATCCGCAGGCGCAGCGCGTTGAGCCGGATGAAGCCCTCGGCATCGCGCTGGTTGTAGACCGTGTCCTTCTCGAAGGTCGCGAACGCGTGGCTGTAGAGCGTGTGCGGCGACTTGCGGCCGACGACCTGGGTCGAGCCCTTGAACAGCTTGAGCCGCACCGTGCCGGTCACGTTCTCCTGGCTCTTGTCGATCAGCGCCTGCAGCATCTCGCGCTCGGGCGCGAACCAGAAGCCGTTATAGATCAGCTCCGCGTAGCGGGGCATGATCTCGTCCTTGAGATGGCCGGCGCCGCGGTCGAGCGTGATGCTCTCGATCGCCCGATGCGCCGCCAGCAGCACCGTCCCGCCGGGTGTCTCGTAGACCCCACGCGACTTCATGCCCACGAAGCGGTTCTCGACCAGGTCCAGCCGCCCGATCGCGTTGGCACCGGCGAGGTCGTTCAGCCGCCGCAGCAGGCTCGCCGGTGACAGGCTCTCGCCGTCGACCGAGACCGGGTCGCCGCGCTCGAAGCCGATCTCGACATAGGTCGGTTTGTCCGGTGCCGCCTCCGGGGACACGGTGCGCGTGTACATCTCATCGTCGGGCTCGACCCACGGGTCTTCCAGGGCCTTCCCTTCATAGGAGATGTGCAGCAGGTTCGCGTCGGTCGAATAGGGAGCCTCGCCGCGTTTGCCGCGAGGAATCGGGATCTGGCGCCCTTCGGCGTACTCGATCAGCTTATCGCGGCTGTCCAGGTCCCATTCGCGCCAGGGTGCGATCACCTTGATGTGCGGGTTGAGCGAGTAGCAGGACAGCTCGAAGCGCACCTGATCATTGCCTTTGCCCGTGGCGCCGTGCGCCACCGCGTCCGCACCGGTGAGGGCCGCAATCTCGATCAGCCGCTTGGCGATCAGCGGTCGCGCGATCGAGGTGCCGAGCAGGTAGCAGCCCTCGTACACCGCGTTGGCGCGGAACATCGGGAACACGTAGTCGCGAACGAACTCCTCCTGGACATCCTCGATGAAGATCTGCTTGACCCCCATCATCTCCGCCTTGGCACGGGCGGGCTCCAACTCCTCGCCCTGGCCGAGATCGGCGGTGAACGTGATCACCTCGCAGCGATAGTAGTCCTGCAGCCAGCGCAGGATCACCGAGGTGTCGAGGCCGCCGGAATAGGCCAGCACGACCTTGTTCACGCCGCTCTGCATGGATGCTCCGTCCTTGATGCGCAATTGCCGTCAGACGTCAGGCGACCGTGTCGATGCGGCCGCCTGGGCCGGGCCCACCCTGATCGGCGGCCGCCGCCTTCGCCACGCCCACCAGCGCCGGCCGTAGCAGCCGGTCGGCGAGCACATACCCGCCTTGAATCACCTCGGCAATGGTGCCCGGTGGCAGCTCGCTGGTCGGCAGCTCGAACATCGCCTGGTGGACCTTGTGGTCGAACTTGTCCCCTTTGCGCGGATCGACCCGGCGGACCTGATGTTTCTCCAGGGCACTCTGCAACGAGCGCTCGGTCATCTCGACGCCCTGGACCAGGTTCTTCAGCAGCTCGCTCTGCTGGCGGGCATCGGCGGGGACCGAAGCCAAGGCGCGGCCGAGATTGTCGCCGACCTCGAGCAGGTCGCGAGCGAATCCGGTCACTGCGAACTTGCGCGCATCCTCCACCTCGCGCTGGGTGCGCTGGCGCAGGTTTTCCATGTCGGCAAGGGTGCGCAGCAGGCGGTCCTTGAGTTCCTGGAACTCCTCCGCGCTGGGCGGGGCAGCAGGTGCTTCCAACCCATCCAGCGCAGCGAGCTCGGGTTCGGGCGTGTCTTGATCGTGTTCGCTGTTCATCGTCTCGTCTCGGTATGCGGTGTGCCCAGAAGCCGACTGATCACCCGTGCGGTGTAGTCGACCAGGGGAATGATGCGGGCATAATTCATGCGGGTCGGGCCGATCACGCCGATCGCACCCACCACGGCGGAGCCTCGGGCGCCTTCGGCCCCGGCGCTGTAGGGGGCCACGATCATCGAGCACCCCGACAGCCCGAACAGCTGGTTCTCGGCGCCGATGAAGATCTGCAGCCCCTTCGCCGACTGGGTAAGCTCGACCAGACGCAGGATGCTCTGGCGCGCCTCCAGCATCTCGAACAGCCCGCGAATGCGTTCGAGGTCAGCGAGGTTGGTAACGTCCTCCAGCAACTTGGCATGGCCGCGCACGATCAGAAAGCCGCTCTCGCGCCGGTCCGAATCGCCGCTCCAGGTGGCGAGGCCGGCCGAGACCACCTTCTGGGTCAGAATGTCCAGTTGGCTGCGGTGCTGCTCGATCTCGGCCAGAATGCTCGTACGGGCCTCGGTGAAACTGCGCCCGGCCAGGCGCGCGGTCAGATAGTTACCGGCCTCCACAAGGGTCGAGACGGACATGCCCAGCGGCACGTCGATGGCACGGTTCTCGACCAGGCCGTTGTCGCCGACGAGGATGACCAGCGCCCGGCCCGGCGACAGCGGCACGAACTCGATGTGCTTGAACGGCCGTTCATTGGTCGGGGCGGTGACGATGCCAGCATAGCGTGTCAGCCCAGACAGCGCGTTCGACGCATCCGACAGCACGCTCTCGATGCTGCGCCCGTGCACCGAGCACCGCCCTTCGATCTCCCGCCGCTCGTCCTCGGTGACGTTGCCTACCTCGAGCAGGCCATCGACGTACAGCCGCAGGCCGGCATCGGTCGGCACCCGGCCGGCCGAGGTATGCGGTGCGTAGAGGAGCCCCGAATCCTCGAGGTCAGCCATGACGTTGCGGATGGTAGCCGGGGAGACCTGCTCGTCGAGGCGCCGGGCGATGGTGCGCGAGCCGACCGGCTCGCCGGTAGCCACGTAGGCGTCGACGATTTGGCGAAAGACCTCCTTGGATCGGGCGTTGAGCTCGACAATCATCCCGGGCAGGACCGATCCGTTGATGCTGTCCGCTATGTAGGGAGCACCAACCCTGTGGTCAACCGAGCCCGCCCGGGACCTGCCGTCTGCGCCTGGCCGCCTCGACGCGCTGACGGCGAGGCGGCCACCCAAACCGTGATGCTAGAATCGGGGACCCGAGCGCGGGCCACGCGGGCCGCGGCCGAAACCGCCACCGGGGCCACCCATGTCGTCACGCGGACCGCGAGGGGCACCGTAGCCGCCGCCATCCGCACGCGGCCCGCGCGGGCCGCGTGGCCCGCCGCCCGGCCCACCCGGCCGTGCCCGCTCCTCGGCGACTCGCACGGCGAGGCTGCGCCCGCCCATCTGAAAGCCGTCGAGCTCGCGGATGGCGTTGTCCGCCTCCTGCTCCGAACCCATTTCGACGAAACCGAAGCCGCGCGAGCGGCCGGTCTCGCGGTCCGTCGCGACCTTCACCGAGAGCACCTGACCGTGCGGGCCGAACAGACCGCTCAGCTCGTCATCGGTCGTCGAGTAGGGGAAGTTGGCGACAAAGAGTTTACAAGGCATCGATTTACCCAGGGCACAAGGGGCTGGCGAAGGCAGACGTGTCCGACCTTGCCTTTGAACGACCCGTTTGACCTGAAGACTTGCCCT
Source organism: uncultured Alphaproteobacteria bacterium (assembly GCA_963798145.1). Taxonomy (GTDB): domain Bacteria; phylum Pseudomonadota; class Alphaproteobacteria; order Geminicoccales; family Geminicoccaceae; genus Benzoatithermus. Next base: position 287,575 of record CAWCSG010000001.1, on the reverse strand, counting down.
GATCGACCCGCCATTAGCCACAAGGCTCCGTCGTGGCAGTGGAGGCCAAGTGAAGAGAACGATGGCTACCAGACCTCTCCGTCCCAAGGGCGCACGAGATCAGGGGCGGTAGAGCAGCGACCACAAGCTTACGGCATCGTTCCCAGGCAATGTTCATCCACCGGTGAACTATAACGCCGAACCGGGCAAGGGGCGAGCGCAAAAAACCCGAGCGGTCCGGGTTTTCTCACCCGGCAATGCCGGCTGCGCCAGAAGCCGGCGTCGGCGACGACTCCAGCTTTGCGCTGGCGTCCTGCTGCGCCAATGAGGTTGCCACTGGCGAGGGGGTCGGCAGCGTCATGTAGGCTCCGCGTTCTTCCGCGGGGACGGTCGAACGGCGAGTCATACGATATAGCGCGAACAACCCTATGGCGGCGTGGACGACGGCAAGAAATAGCGGAAATCCCGATGGGCCGACCAATTGCATGGTCAAGGCGGTCAGTGTCGGGCCGGCCGAGGCGCCAATGCCGTAGGCCAGGATCAGGGCGCTGCTGGCGCCGACCATCTGCTCGGGGCTCAAGAAGTCGTTGGTATGGGCGACGCAGATCGCATAGAGCGGCAGCGACAGGCCGCCCACCAGAAAGAACCCGGGAAACAGGGTCAAAGGCGGCAGATGCGGGAACAGCGCCGGCGGCAGGACAACGATGGCGGTGAGCATGGCCACTGCGGCGATCACCCAGCGCCGGTCCAGCCGGTCCGACACCCGCCCGACCGGTACCTGGAACACCACCCCGCCCATGATGACCACGGCCATGAAGGTGGAGATCAGGGCGATGGAGAGCCCCTCTTGCGTGGCGTAGACCGGCCCCATGCTGAACAGGCCGCTGTTGGCGATACCGACGCCGGCGATGCCGACCACGCCCAGGGGCGAGAGCCGGTACAGGCTGACCAGGCTGATGTCACGGGGCGAGCTCACCGTCGGGGCAGCCACCGCGGTAAGCAGCATCGGCACGGCGGCGACCGAGATCAGCACCGATACCAGTAAAAACAGATCGAAGCCCTTGGGGTCGGCGAGGTTGAGCAGGAATTGGCCTGCCGCCATACCGCCCATCTGCACGACCATGTAGAGCGACAGCAGGCGGCCACGCGTCTCGTTGGTGGCGGCGCCGTTGAGCCAGCTCTCCGCGACGATGAACGCGCCGGCCAGGCAGTAGCCTGCGACCAGCCGCATCAGGAACCAGGCCACCGGCTCGACGAACAGCGCCTGAAACAGGATCGTGGTCGATCCTACGGAGAGCAGTGCGCCGAACACCCGGACATGCCCGACGCGCGCCACCAGGGTGGGCACCCGCAGCGAGCCGATCAGCAGGCCGATATAGTAGCCCGACATGACGACGCCGGTGACGGCTGACGGGAAGCCCTCCATGTTGGCGCGCAGCCCGAGCAGCGTGCCCTGCAGGCCATGGCCCAGCATCAACAGGCCGATACCCAGCATCAACGCCCAGGTGCTGCGGAGAATGCCTAGCACCGACTGTCAGCCCCGGCCGATCGCGACGAGCGTCTGGTCGAGGCTGCGGCGGGCCTTGTCCACGATCTCGTCGATCTGCGCTTCAGTCACGATCAGGGGCGGTGACAGCACCATGCCGTCGCGGATCGCTCGCATGACCAGACCGTTGGCGACGCTGAGGTCGCGACAGGTCAGGCCGACCTTCGCGGCCGGTTCGAACAGCACATGACGCTCCTTGTCGTCGATCAGCTCGATGCAGGCGATCAGGCCGCAGCTGCGGACTTCGCCAACCAGCGGATGATCGTTCAGGGACATCAGCCGCTCGTGGAAATAGCCGCCGGTCGGACCTGCGGCCCGCGTGGCCAGGCCTTCCTCCTCGATGATCTCGATGTTGGCCAGGGCCACCGCCGCGCAGACCGGGTGCCCGGCATAGGTGACGCCGTGCGCGAACTCCTTTTCGCCGCCGAAGATGACCTCGCCGACCCGCGCGCCGAACGCCACCGCCGCAATCGGCACGTAGCCCGAGGACAGCCCCTTGGCCATCGACACCAGGTCCGGCACGAACCCCAGCGTCTCGTGGCCCCACCAGGCGCCGGTGCGGCCGAAGCCGCAGATCACCTCGTCTGCCACCAGCAGCACGTCATGCTCGCGGCAGATCCTTTGCACCTCGGGCCAGTAGGTGGCGGGCGGAATGATCACGCCGCCGGCGCCCTGGATCGGCTCGGCGACGAACGCGGCGACGTTTTCGGGACCCAGCTCCAGGATCTTGGCCTCGAGCCAGCCCGCGGCCTCCAGGCCGAACGCGGCCGGGTCCTTGCCCCAGCCGTCGACCCACGGATACGGGTTGCCGATATGGTGGAAGCGCGGCAATGGCAGGTCGAACATGCCGTGCATGAACGGCATCCCCGTGAGGCTGGCCGAGCCCAGGCCGACCCCATGGTAGCCCAGGGTCCGGCTGATGAGCTGCTTCTTCTGCGGCTTGCCCATCAGGTTCCAGTAGTACCAGATCGACTTGATCACCGTGTCGTTGGCTTCCGACCCGGAACTGACGAAGTGGATCCGGTCCATGCCCTCGGGCAGCAAGGTCGCCAGCTTCGCCGCCAGCTCGATCGCCGGCGGCGTCCCGGTCTGGAAGAACGCGTTGTAGTAGTCCAGCGCCTTGATCTGATCGTAGGCGGTCCGGGCCAGCCGCTCGCGGCCATGCCCGATCTGGGTGCACCACAGCCCCGCCATGCCGTCGAAGATCCGGTCACCCTCGCTGTCCCAGACGTAGCAACCCTCGGCCCGGGTGACGATTCGCGCACCCTTGGCGGCGAGCTCGTGGTGCGTCGTGAACGGATGGAGGTGATGGCGGGCGTCGAGCACCTGCCAGCGGCGGGTCTGTTCGGAGGGGGTCATGCCGTTCTTCGCTTCCAGCCGTGTCGCCATGCTTCCTAGCAGGTCGCCGACGGCCTGCCCAATGCCGCGCGCCATCGCGTTGAGCCCTCGCGACATGCGCGCGGGAGCGCTATAACCGGTGCAGCGAAGTGACGAGGAAGCCACGCGATGCCGCTCTATACCTACGCTTGCGACCAGCACGGCGAGTTCTCGGCCTGGGGCAAGATGAGCGATAGCGACCAGCCGCAGCCCTGCCCGGCCTGCACCGAGCCGGCGCCGCGCGCGCTGGCGCACCCGGCTGTGGCGGGCGGAGGCGCCGTGTCCGCCGGTGCCGGCGATGCTGCCGCCCCCGCAGCCAGTTTCGGCGGCCATCGCTGTGGCCATGGCTGCATGCACTGAGCGAGGCGACAGAAGCTCGCACGGGCAGCGCCATGGGTGACCGCTCTCCCAGGGAGATCCGCCCGCACCTCGGTTCCCTCGACCGCCCTGACCGGGTGCCGAGGGCCGAAGCCTTTGCCCTGGAGCGGCTGCCTTGGTTGCGCCTGACCCCGACCTGAAATACCGGCTCGCGATTTTCGATTTCGACGGCACGCTGGCGGACACGTTCCCGTGGTTCACCCGGGTCATTGACGGCGTGGCCGAGGAGTTCGGTTTCGCGCGCATCGGCGCCGCGGAGCGGCAGCTCTTGCGATCCTATCACGCGCGCGAGATTCTCGCCCATCTCAACGTGCCGATGTGGCAGCTGCCGCGCATCGCCCGGCGCCTGCGGCAGTTGAAGGCCGTCGAGGCGCATTGCTTGCCGCTGTTTCCAGGTGTGGTGGAGCTGCTGCGCGATCTCGCACGACGGGGCGTTGCGCGTGCGATCGCGAGCTCCGATTCCGAGGCCAACATCCGGTCGACGCTGGGCCCCGAGACCGCCGCGCTGATCGACCACTATGCGTGTGGTGCCTCCCTGTTCGGCAAGCCCGCCAAGCTGCGCAAGGTCGTGCAGCGCTTCGCTGTCCTGCCGAGCCAGGCCATCTATGTCGGCGACGAGCTGCGCGATGGCGAAGCGGCGCAGGCCGCCGGCATCGACTTCGCCGCCGTGGCCTGGGGCTACAGCACGCCCGAGGCGCTGCGCGCGCAGTACCCGGCACGATTCTGCACTAGCGTGGCGGAAATCACGGCCGCCCTGACCTGAGTGGTCGGTCTGCGGCGACGCCGCGCCACCGTTTGCGCCCGCCGCAAAACAGGCTACCTATCCGATGCCGAGAATCATCGCGAGGGCACTCGGGGCCACCGGATCAGGGAGAGCAGCATGAGCGAGATGATGTCGCCACGACGCCCAGACGGCGCCCCGGTCCACCCCGTCGTCGCGGCGGGCGCCGTCGTCGTGATGGGCGTCTGTGGCTGCGGCAAGTCGACGGTGGGAAAAAGCGTCGCCGACCGATTCGGCTGCGCATTTCTCGAAGGGGATGCGTTTCACCCGCCGGCCAATGTCGCAAAGATGTCCAGCGGACAGCCACTGCAGGACGAGGACCGCTGGCCCTGGCTCGACATGCTGGGGATGGCCCTGGGCGCCGCCACTCGCGAGCAGGGCAGCGCGGTAGCCGCGTGTTCCGCGCTCAAGCGTGTCTATCGCGACCGGCTGACCGGTGCGGCGCGCATGCCGGTGCGCTTCGTCCACCTTGCGGGTGCGCCCGAGCTGCTCGCGGCGCGCATGGCGGCGCGCACGAACCACTTCATGCCGCCCGGCCTGCTCGACAGCCAGCTGGCGACGCTGGAGATCCCGCAGGCGGGAGAGGTCGCGCTCACGCTCGATGTGGCGCAACCTCCCGATCACCTCCTCGATGCGGCCGAGGCTTGGTTGAAGGGGCAGAAGCCGGTTTGACGCCGCCCGGAAAAGGCCCCTATTTCAGTTGGGCCATCATCGCGTCGGCGCTCTCCTGGCCGAACTCCTTGGTGAACTTCGCCCAGACCGGCTTGGTCATCTCGCGCAGTTTGGCGACCTCGGCGTCGGGCAAGGTGGTCACGGCCATCCCCTCCGACTTGAGTTTTTCCAGTGCGGTGGCCGAATAGGCGCGGATGATCTCGCGCTCGGCGATTGTCGCCTCCTTGCCCGCCTCGGTGATCAGCTGTTGCTCGTCAGGCGAGAGCTTGTCCCAGAACTTCTTGCTCATCAGCAGCGCCCAGACGCTGTAGATGTGGTTGGAGATGACCGTGTTGGTCTGGACCTCGTAGAACTTGGACGAGAGGATGGTTGCGAGCGGATTCTCCTGGCCGTCGACGACGCCCTGCTCCAGCGCGGTATAGACCTCGGGAAATGGCATCGGCTGCGCCGAGGCACCGAGTGCGGTGAAGGTGTCGATGAACAGCGGGTTCTGGATCACGCGCAGCTTCAGCCCCGCGAAGTCGGCGGCCGTGTTGATCGGCCGGCGGCTGTTGGTGACCTGCCGGAAGCCGTTCTCCCAAAAGCCCAGCCCGATCAGCCCCTTGTCGGGTAGCCGGGTCATCAGCTGCTGGCCGAACGGACCATCGAGCAGCGCGTCGGCCTGCTCGGACTTGGTGAACAGGAAGGGCAGGTTGATCAGGCCGAACGGTTCGAGGCCGGCGCTGCCGACCAGGGTCGAGGTGTCGGGCACGGTCATCTCGAGCGTGCCGCCCTGCAGGGACGAAATCATGGTCACGTCGTTGCCGAGCGTGCCGCCGGCGAACAGCTTGACCTTGATCTTCCCGTCGCTCTTCTGAGCGACCAGCTCGCCGAACTTCTTCATCGCCTGGGCCTGCGGGTGATCATCGTTCAGGCCGATCCCGACCTTGATCGTGCGCTCACTGATATCCGCAGCCTGCGCGGCCGTGCCTGCCAGCAGGCCAACCAGCGCCAGTGCGCTGAAATTCACGAGATTCATACTTTCCTCCTCGTTCTTGCGTCTTTGTATGGGTCTGTTTTGCCAGAATCGACCATGCCCGCGCGCCGGCCTTGGGTCAATCGATGCCACTGAGCAGCGCGACGAGCTGGGCGGCGGGTCGCACGTCGGCATAGCAGCGAGCCAGCGTCTTCAGGCACCCCAAGTGCAGCGCCGGCTCATTCGCCGCGACGCCGTCGGCGCAGATCAGGACCCGGAAGCCCAATTCGTGCGCGTCCCCGGCCGAAGCCGCCACGCAGACATCCGTCAGCACGCCGGCGATGATGATCGTGTCGACGCCGCGCGCTCGCAGGCGATCGGGAAGGGCGCTGTTGCCGGGAAAGAACGCGCTGTACCCGCTCTTGGCCTCGATCCAGTCGTCGGCTGCAACGGCCAAGGCCGCGTCGATATGCGTGCCGGGGCCGCCATTGGCCATGTCACTCTCATAGCCTGCGAGAGCTTCCGGCCCGAGCAGCGCCCGGGTCGCCCGGTGCGACCGCCAGCTCGTGGGCGGCATCGGCATGACCCAGGCGACGACGCCGTCGCATTGCCGCATGGCGGCGGTAAGCCCATTGATTGGACCCGCGAGGGCCGCCCCGCCGGGCACGCCCGCCACGAACGAGGTCACCATATCGATGATGACGACAGCGCTTGACCGCGGATCGAGCTTCGCGAACGCATGCAGCTGCCCGCGCCGCTTGACCAGCTTGCGCCGCAGGCGCTCGTCGAGATGATCCTCCATCGGGCTCCCGCTCCGTCCGCTCACCCTTCCGCCGGCAGAGCAAACAAGTCCATCAGTGCGCCGCGGCGCTGCCGCCGGGCTTCCCCTTCTTTGCGAACAACAACAGCACGGCCGCGATGGCGAGCATTACGCCGATGACCGCGAACGTGTCGCTGAAGCCCGACACCAGCGCCTGGCGCTTGACGGTCTTGCCGAGTGCTATGATCGCCTGCTGGTGTGCCGCGGCCTGGTCGGACATGCCGTGCGCCATGAAGTAGTCGGTCATGTGCGCGATGCGCTGGCGGACCTCTTCGCGCGAAGTCGTCACCGCCTGCCCGATGATGTTGGAATGAAACTGCTCGCGCTTGGTGATGATGGTGCCGAGCGTGGCGGTGCCGACCGCACCGCCGAGATTGCGCAGCATGTTGAACAGGCCCGACGCATTGGCCGCATCCTTGGGTGCGATGCCCAGCATCGCGATCGCCGTCAGCGGCGTGATGACCATGGCCTGCCCGACCGCGCGCACGACGTTCGGCAGGAAGAACTGGTCGCCCGAATAGTCGAGCGACATGTGCGTGTTCATGAAGCAGCTCGCGGCGAACAGGCTGACGCCGACGAACGCGATGTGGCGGATGTCGAAGTGCCGCATCATCAACGGTACCAGCGGGATCAGCAGGAGCTGCGGCAGGCCGGTCCAGGCGAGCACCTGCCCGATCTGCTCGGCGTTGTAGCCCTGCACCTGCCCCAGATATTGCGGCAGGATGTAGACCGAGCCGAACAGCGCGAAGCCGACCAGCACGTTGGAGAGCGTGCCAATGCCGAAATTGCGGTCGCGCAACAGTCGCAGGTCGACCAGGGGCTTCTTGACGGTGAGCTCGATCCAGATGAAGGCCGTCAGGAACACCGCCGCCACCACGGCCAGCTTCACGATGAAGGCGGACTGGAACCAGTCGTCCTTGTTGCCTTCCTCGAGTAGCGTCTGCAGCGCCGAGAGGCCCACCGCCATGGTGAGGATGCCGAACCAGTCGCCCTCCTTCAGCAGGCCGAACTGCATCGGCGCGCGCTCGAGCGTGAACCAGAGCGCCACGATCATCAGCGCGGCCGGCACCGTGTTGATGAAGAAGATGGTCTGCCAGCCGTAATTCTCGGTGAGGTAGCCGCCGATGGTGGGGCCGATCGCCGGGGCGAAGGTCACCGCCAGCGCGAACATGGCAAGCCCCGTCGGCTGCTGCGCCTTCGGCAGCCGGGTGGCCACCATGGTGAACGCCATCGGGATCAGCACGCCGCCGGCGAAGCCCTGCAGCCCGCGCATCGCGATCATCTCGCCCAGATTGTGCGCGAAGGCGCAGGCCATGGAGAAGAGGGCAAAGAAGAACGTGCTGCCGATCATGTAGGTGCGAAACGAGAAGACCCGGCTCAGATAGCTGGTGAGCGGGATGACCACGATCTCGCCGATCAGGTACGAGGTCGAGATCCACGCACCGTTGTCGACTCCGGTGCCGATGCCGCCCTCGATGTCGAGCAGCGAGGCGTTGGTGATCTGGATGTTGAGGATCGCCATGAAGGCGCCGACCATGCCGGCCAGGATGGCGATCCAGGTAGCGAGGCTGGCTTTCTCGGCGGCGCCAGCACCGCCCGCTCCGGCGCTGGCCGGCACGGTCCCCATGGTGGCTGTGGTGCTGGACATGGTATCGTCCCCCGGCATCGCGTTCTTGCCGCGGCCTCAGTTCGCCGCGGCGAGGGCGCGCTCCACCGCAGCCGTCGTGACGGCCGCCTTGGTGTCGATGGTCGGGTAGACCGACATGCCCGGCCGGAGCGCGCCAGCTAGCGGGTTGGTGGGATCGAGTAGGATTTTGACCGGGATGCGCTGCACTATCTTGGTGAAGTTTCCGGTGGCGTTGTCCGGCGGCAGCAGCGCGAATTCCTGCCCGCTGGCGGGGGCAATGCTGTCGACGTGGCCGCTCACGACCGCGCCCGGGAACATGTCCACGTCGATCTCGACCTTCTGGCCGGGATGCACATCGGTGAGCTGGGTCTCCTTGTAGTTCGCCACGATGTAGGTGCCGGCGAGCGGGACCACCGACATGAGCTGCGTGCCAGCCTGCACATACTGCCCGACGCGCAGCGTCCGGTTGCCGACCACGCCGTCCACTGGCGAGATGATCGAAGTGTAGGAGAGGTTCAGCTCGGCCTGACGCTGAACCGCCTCGTCATGAGCGGCTGCTGCTTGTGCCTGCGCCAATTCCGCCTTCAGCAGGTCGATCTGCTTGAGCGCGGTCGCCAGTGCCGCAGTATCCCTAGTGACGGCGGCACGAGCTGCGATGATGCGGGACGCCGCCTGCTGGGCGTTCTGCTGGCTGCCATAGCCGGACGCGGCTAAGGTCGCATAACGCTTGTTGTCCTGTTCGGCGAAAGCGGCGTTGGCCTGGTCAACCGCGATAGTGGCCCTTGCCGTCTCGATGACCGATTGCTGCGCGTCGAGCTGCGCCTGCTTGCCGTCCACCGCCGCGCGCGCGGCGGCGACATCGGCTCTGGCCTGCTGAAGTGCGACGGCGAAATCGCGGTCATCGATCCGCGCCAGCACCTGCCCGGTCTTCACCGGCTCATTGTCAGCCACCAGGACGCTGCCGATATAGCCCGACACCTTCGGTGCAACCGTGGTGTTGTCGGCCTGGACATAGGCGTCGTCGGTCGAGACGTTGAAGCGCCCCACCGTCCAGTAGTCATGCCCATAGTAACCGGCCGCCGTGAGAGCGGCCAGACCGGCGCCGACTATGAGCGCGGTGCGGCCCGCCCGCTTGCGCGCTGGCGGCGCAGTGACGGATGCTTCCGGCGCGGGGGCGAGCGCTTCCACCGGAAGGCTTCGCGGAGCCGGCGGGGCGGCCTCGAATGCCAGCACCCGCCGTTCGTCAGCCAGCGAAACTGCAGACCTCGACATCGTGCGCTTCCACTTCCAGCGGGCCTCGGCATCCGGCCTTGCCCTTTAAGAAACTTGCTGATTTCCAAAATAGGCGGTAGAAGTTGCTTGTCAATTAGAATTTGGAAAATGTGTATGATCCAAAATCAGCAGGTCGAGAGGCGCCCGCGCGGCAGGCCGCAGGTTCGCTGTGACGACGACACGCGCCATCTGATCGTGGAGGCGTCGGCGCAGGAATTTCAGGCCAACGGTTATGCGGCGACCAACATGACCGCCGTGGCGCAACGCGCTGGCATCTCAACCAAGACGCTCTACCGGCTGGTGCCGACCAAGGCCGACCTGTTTGCCAGCGTGGTCGAGGACCGTATCCAACGCTTCCTGCTGGCAACCGACCACGAGACCGTCCACGGCCAGGAACTGTCGGCCGGGCTCGAGCGCATCCTATGCGCCTTCGGCACGCTGACGCTCAGCGCCGAGGTCATCGCCATCAACCGTCTGGTGATCGGCGAGAGCGAGCGCTTCCCGGAGATCGCGAAGACCTTCTACCAGTCGGCCGTCGTGCCGGTGAATCGGATCATCGAGGGCTGGCTTCGACGCCAGGTCGATCAGGGCAGGCTGCGGATCGACGACATCCACGTCGCCTCCGGCATGCTGCGCGGCATGATGAGCTTCGAGCCGCAGCGTATCGCCATGCTGCGTCAGCGACAGGCACCCGACGCAGCGGAGATTGCAATGCGGGCCAAGCTCTGTGCGCGGCTGTTTCTCGATGGGTGCCGGATCTGACGGTCGACGCGGACCCGGACCGTCTCACACGTTGAGCAGCAGGTGCTCGCGCTCCCAGGAGCTGATCACGCGCTGGTAGGCGTCGTGCTCGGTCTGCTTGACCGCCAGCAGCACCTCGACGAAGTGCTCGCCGAGCACCTCCTTGAGGGGGCCGCTCTGCTGCAGCTTGCGCAGCGCCTCGGGCATCTGCTGGGGCAGGCTTTGCGCCAGCCGGTAGGCGGTGCCCTTGATCGGATCGGTGGGCTCGATCTCGCCGATGATGCCGAGCCAGCCGCAAGCGAGCGACGCCGCCATGGCAAGGTAGGGATTGGCGTCCGCGCCGGCGATTCGGTTCTCGACCCGGCGGGCCTCCGGCGAGGAGATCGGCACACGCAGACCCACCGTGCGATTTTCGATCCCCCAATGGACGTTGATCGGCGCCGTCGACCAGCGCCGCAGCCGTCGATAGGAATTGATGTTCGGCGCGAGCAGCGGCATGGCGGCGCCCAGGAACTTCTGCTGCCCGCCGATGAACCAGTAGAATTCCTGGCTGGGCTCGCCGTCTGCCTGCGAGAACAGGTTGCGCTTGGTATTGCGGTCGAACACGCTCTGATGCACGTGCATCGAACTGCCCGGCTCACCGGCCATCGGCTTGGCCATGAAGGTCGCGTAGATGCCGTGCTTGAGGGCGGCCTGGCGCAGCGTGCGCTTGAACAGGAAGGCCTGGTCGGCCAGCTCCAGCGCGTCGCCGTGGTTGAAGTTGATCTCCATCTGCGCCGCGCCGGCCTCGTGGGTCAGCGTGTCGACGTCGATCTCCTGCGCCTCGCACCAGTCGTAGACATCCTCGAAGATCGGATCGAACTCGTTCACCGCGTCGATACCGAACGACTGCCGCGCGGTCTCCTGCCGGCGTGACCGGCCGATCGGCGGCACCAGCGGGTAGTCCGGATCCTCGTTGATCTTGGTCAGGAAAAACTCGAGCTCCGGCGCCACGACCGGCGCCCAGCCCTTGCTCTCGTAGAGTGCCAGGATGCGGCGCAGCACGTGGCGACAGGAGATCTCGACCGGCGTGCCGTCATGGTAGAAACAGTCCGCGATCACCTGGGCCGTGGGCTCGGGATACCAGGGCACGAGGCGGATCGAGTTTGGGTCGGGCCGCAGCCGGATGTCGCGGTCGACCGGGTCGATCACGTCCTCTTCGGGATATTCGCCCGTGACCGTCTGGATGAAGATGCTCTCGGGCAGTCGCAGCGAGTCGTCGTCGATCGAGCGCAGGAATTTTTCGCCGGGCAGGATCTTGCCGCGTGCGATGCCGTTGATGTCGGCGATGATGCACTCGACCTCGGTGACGTGATGCTCACGGAGCCAGCTCTGGAAGTCCGGCGTCTTTGGTTGGTCCGGCATGGGATGCCCTGTGGTGCCCGTGTTGTGATCCGATTGGTGGCAGCATCGCCCGCCGAGCGCAACGATGGCGAGGTTGGTAGCGGCCGCCGGTTCACCGCCGCGTGAGCAGCGTATCACCTGCCGCTGGCAACTATTGCCATTCGCATATGCGCGCGCAATTCGGGCTATAGTAAGTGCTTCTGCCGCCCGTAAGTCTTGAGCCCTGCCCATGCCGCCGACAGACCAGACCGCCGCCTTCGCCCGTGTCGACCACCGCCAAGAACCTGATCTGTCGGAACTGCTGCTCGACGCGCTGCCGCGCACGATGGTGGTGATCCGCGACGTGGTGCGCCGATTCGCCCCCGGCGACCGGACCATGCTGCACTTCCGGGTCGTGACCCAACTGCTGGAGGAGCAACACACCACCAGCGAGCTCGCGGAGCTGACCGGCGCGACGCCCGCGAACATCTCGAAAGTGATCGCGCACATGGCACGCGCCCAGCTGGTCACCCGCAGTCACGATGCGCAGGACCGGCGCTTCGTACACATCGCTCTGACCTCGACGGGCCGCGCCCAGGCGCTGGCGATGCTGGCAGCCGTCCGGGCGGAGCTCGACGTTCGGCTGGCCGTGCTGACCCGAGGCCAGCGGCGGATCCTGGCTGAAGGCATGAGCTGCCTTGCCGGCGCGTTCGGTCCCACCGGCCAGCCCGAGAGGCACCAGGCATGAAAGGCTCGGTCGTCGCCACCCTGGGGACCTGCACGCTGGCGGTTGCCGGCGCAGTGGCCGGCTGGTTCCTGTTCATGGAGCCCGCCTCGGACGCGCGCGAGGTCGCCGGCCCGTCGACCCGTGCCGTCCCGGTCGAGACCGCGCTGGCCCGAACCGGTGCCGCCGCCACGCTGATCCGCGCCACCGGCACGCTGAAGGCCAGCAATTCGGTGGTCGTCCAGCCGGAGATCGCCGGACGGGTGGTCGAGGTGCTGCTGGAGCAGGGCCGGGCGGTGACCGCCGGGACACCGCTGGTCAAGCTCGAGACCCAGACGTTCCAGGCGGAGCTCGACCGGGCCAATGCCGCGCTGTCCCTGTCGACCGAGAATTACCGGCGATCGGAGTCGCTGTCGCGGCGCGGTGCGACCGCGGCCCAGTCGCTGGACGAGGCGCGGGCGGCGTTGGCGACTGCCGAGGCCGAGGTCGAGCTCGCGCGGTTCCGGGTCGAGCACGCGACCATCACCGCACCGTTCGACGGCGTGGTCGGTCTGAAGGAGATCAGCGTCGGCCGCTACGTGCAGCCCGGCGACGAGCTCGTGGCGCTGGAGCGGATCGACCCGCTCAACCTGGACTTTCGCCTGTCGGAACGCTGGCTGACCAAGCTCGCGCCCGGCGACGTCGTGGCCGTGACCGTGGACGCGATGCCGGGAGAGCGGTTCGAGGGCAGGATCGTGGCGCTCGACCCGCAGGTGGACGTGAACGGCCGCGCGGTCCAGTTGCGGGCCACGGTCCCCAACGCCGATCGGATCCTCCGGCCCGGCCTGTTCGCGCGGGTCACCCTCGAGCTGGACCAGCGGCCCGATGCCGTGCTGGTGCCGGAGGCCGCCATCGTCCTGCAGGAAGCGGGGCCGATGCTCTACAAGGTCGAGGAGGGCAGGGCGGTAGCGAGCAAGATTGCGACCGGCGTGCGCCGCGACGGCATGGTCGAGATCACCGATGGCGTGGCCGTCGGCGATACCGTGATCATCAATGGCCACGTCCGCCTGCGCGACAAGGTGCCGGTCGACGTGGTCCAGCCACCGGGCCAGGGCTGACCCCGGATGAGCCTGCCCGAGATCTGCATCCGCCGGCCGGTGTTCGCCACCGTCCTCAGCCTGCTTCTGGTCCTGATCGGTATCGTCTCCTACGATCGGCTGCCGGTGCGCGAATATCCGAACATCGATCAGCCGGTGGTCTCGGTGGTGACCAACTACCCGGGCGCCAGCCCGGAGATCATGGAGAGCCAGGTCACCCAGGTGCTCGAGGCATCGATCGCCGGCATTCCGGGCATCGACGTGCTGTCCTCGACCAGCCGCAGCGAGACCAGCCGGATCACCGCGCGCTTCACGCTCGACACCAGCCCGGAGGACGCGGCCGCCGACGTGCGCGACCGGGTCTCGCGCGTGCGCGGCCGGCTGCCCGACGAGGTCGACGAGCCGATCATCAACAAGGTCGAGGCCGACGCGGATCCGATCCTCTATCTGGCGTTCACCAGCGACCGGATCTCCTCGCTCGACATCACCGACTTCGTCGATCGCGATGCCCGCGACCGGCTGCAGAACCTGTCCGGCGTGGCCGAAGTGCAGATCCTCGGCGAGCGGCGCTACGCCATGCGGATCTGGGTCGATCGCGACCGGCTGGCGGCCTACGGGCTGACCGTTCAGGACGTCGAGGACGGGATTCGACGCCAGAACCTCGAGGTCCCGTCCGGGCGGATCGAGAGCACGGATCGGGAGTTCTCGGTTCTGACCCGGACCGGTCTCACCACGCCGGAGCAGTTCGCGGCGATCACCGTCAAGGATGCCGATGGTTTCGCGGTGACGCTGGGCGATGTCGCGAAGGTCGAGATCGGCCCGGAGGACGACCGGCGCGTCACCCGCTTCAACGGCAAGAACTCGGTCACCATCGGCATCATCAAGCAGGCCACCGCCAACCCGCTCGATGTCGCCCGCGCCGTCCGTGCCGCCTTGCCGGAGCTGCTGGAGAACTTGCCGGCGGGCATGGATGCGGTGATCGCCAACGACACGACAGTGTTCATCGAGCGCTCGATCGCCGCCGTGTTCACGACCATCGCCGAGGCCGTGGGCCTTGTCGTGCTGGTGACTCTGCTGTTCCTGCGCTCGTTCCGTGCCGCCATCATCCCGGTGGTGACCATTCCGGTCTCGTTGATCGCGACCTTCGCGTTGATGTACGCGTTCGGCTTCTCGATCAACACCCTGACCCTGCTGGCCCTGGTGCTGGCGATCGGCCTCGTCGTCGACGACGCGATCGTCGTGCTGGAGAACGTCCACCGCCACGTCGAGGCCGGCGAGCGTCCGTTCGACGCCGCCATGATCGGCACGCGAGAGATCGTGTTCGCGATCATCGCGATGACCCTGACGCTGGCCGCCGTCTACGCGCCGATCGCGCTGACCCCCGGCCGGACCGGGCGGCTGTTCATCGAGTTCGCGCTGGCCCTGGCCGGTGCGGTCCTGGTCTCGGGCTTCGTGGCCCTGACCCTGACGCCGATGATGTGCTCGCGCCTGCTCAAGCCGCATGCCGAGGAAGGGCGTGTCGCCCGGTTCCTCGGCCGCGGCCTGGACGGTCTCGAGCTTGGCTATCGGCGACTGCTTGATCTGGTCATGCGTCGGTCCTGGTTGCTGGTGCCGCTCGTGGGGCTGGTGCTCGGGGCCGGGGTCTCTCTGTTCCAGCGAATCCCCAGCGAGTTGTCGCCGACCGAGGACCGCGGCTACGTGCGGGCGTCGGTGCGCGGCCCGGAGGGAGTCACGATCGACTGGACCACCCGCAACATGCAGCAGCTCGAGCCGATCCTGGGCGCCGTCCCGGAGGTCGCCAGCACCTTCCTGATCGCCGGCGTGCCGGAAGTGACGCGCGGCATCGCCGTGATTCGGCTCAAGCCCTGGGAGGAGCGGACCCGCTCCCAGGACGAGATCGCGCGGATGTTGCGGCCGCAGCTGGCCAAGGTTCCGGGCGTGGTCGCCGTGGCCAGCAGCCCACCGTCTCTCGGGCAGGACGGGCGCAGCCCGCCCGTGCAGCTTGTGCTCCAGACCAGCGGTAGCTACGCGGATCTCGCCGAGGTCACCGACCGGTTCGTCCGTGCGGTCGAGGACTGGCCCGGCATCACCGACGTCAACGGCGAACTCAGCCTGGAGACGCCGCAGCTCGACGTGACCTTCGACCGGCAGAAGATCGCCGACCTCGGCCTGAACGTGGACAGCGTCGGGCGGACGCTCGAGACCTTCCTGGCCGGCCGGCAGGTCACGCGCTTCAACCGCGATGCGGAGCAGTACGAGGTCATCGTGCAGGTTGCCGATGCCGACCGGAAAGAGCCGGACGATCTGTCCGCGATCTATGTCCGCGGCCGCGGCGGAGAGATGATCCAGCTCTCCAACCTGGTCCAGTTCAAGGAGACGGTGGCTGCCAAGCAGCTGGCCCGGTTCAATCAGCTCCGCTCGGCCACGGTCACCGCGGCACTGGCCCCAGGCTACACGATCGGGCAGGCGCTGGACCATTTCACGCAGGTCGCCCGGGAAGTGTTGCCCGGCAATTTTCGCTTCGACTATTCGGGCCCGTCGCGGGAGTTCGAGCAGTCCGGCAGCTCGATCTTGTTGATCTTCGGTTTGGCTCTGGCGTTCATCTACCTGCTGCTGGCAGCGCAATTCGAGAGCTTCGTCTCGCCACTGCTGATCATGGTGACGGTCCCGCTTTCGATGGCCGGAGCCTTGCTCGCCATGCACCTCACCGGGGGCACGCTCAATGTCTACAGCCAGATCGGGCTCGTGACCCTGATCGGCCTGATCACCAAGCACGGCATCCTGATCGTCGAGTTCGCGAACAAGGCCTTGGCCGAGGGCGAGACCCGGCGCGACGCCGCGTTGCACGCGGCCCAGCTGCGCCTGCGCCCGATCCTGATGACCACGGCGGCGATGGTCCTGGGCGCCGTGCCGCTGGCCCTGGCCGAGGGTGCGGGCGCCGAAGCGCGCCAGCAGATCGGCTGGGTCATCGTCGGCGGCATGGGCCTGGGCACGCTGCTCACGCTGTTCGTGCTGCCGGCGCTCTACGCGGCGCTGCCGGAGCGGCGTAGCTCTCGGGCAGCGACCGAGCCTGCGGGCGCTGCCCCGATGAGCGGGCTGCCATCCGAGTAGCCTGCGGCGCAGCAGCGCGGCTGCGATTCATTGGGTGTCATCGCAAGCCCGCGTCCGTTGATCCCGCTGCGGCGGCGGCGCATCGGGCGCGGCACCGCGCTCAGGAAACCCCCAGATGACCTCCCCCGGCCCGCGCAACAGCCTCACCGACATCGCCGGCCTCGCCGTCGGCAACGCGCACGATCTACAGGCCCGGAGCGGCGTCACCGTCGTGCTGCCGGACCGGCCGGTGCTGGCCGCCGTCGACGTGCGCGGCGGCTCGCCGTTCACCGTCAACACCGCGGCGTTCGATTCCTCGAGCATCGTCAAGGCCCTGCACGGGCTGGTGCTGAGCGGCGGCTCCGCGTTCGGGCTCGACGCTGCCGGCGGGCTGACCAGCTGGCTGGCGGTGCGCGGCCGGGGCATCCTGCTCGACGGCTGCTGCATCCCGACCGTGTCGGGTGCGATCCTCTACGACTTGGCCAACGGCGGCGACAAAGCGTGGGGCGAGATGCCGCCGTACCGCGCGCTGGCCGTGCAGGCGGCCGAGATCGCCGGGCTCGACTTCGCGCTGGGCAATGCTGGCGCCGGGTTCGGTGCCATCGCGGGCCAGATCAAGGGCGGCCTCGGCACCGCGTCGGTGATCGACCCGAGCACCGGGGTCACCGTTGCGGCCCTCGTCGCGGTGAACCCCGTGGGCTCGGTCACCATGCCCGGCAGCTCGACCATGTGGGCCTGGCATCTGGAACAGGCCGGCGAGCTGGGCGGACAGGTGCCGCCGACCGTGGCCACCGGGCACGAGCTCGAAACCAAGGACGGCATCGCCGACAACACCACCATCGGCCTCATCGCCACCGACGCCGCCCTCGACCAGGGCCAGCTGCAGCGGCTGGCGGTGATGGCCCAGGACGGCTATGCCTACGCCATCCGCCCGATCCACACCCATCTCGACGGCGACGTGGTGTTCGCGCTGAGCACCGCGGAGGCGCCGTTGCCGCAAACGGCGGACACGTTGGTGCGGCTGGGCGCCATCGCCGCCGACGTCATGGCGCGCGCCGTCTGCAGGGGCGTCTACGAGGCGAGGGTCTGGGTGCCTACCGGAGCTACCGGTCGCTCCACGGCCGCGGCTGAACCGCGCCCGCGATGGTCGGCTGATCGGGCAATGCGCTTGAGGCTCTCTTTGCCGTCAGAGCGTAGCTTTGTCGCGTCTCTGGCTGAGTAGATGCCACAGATCGTCCGCGGCGTCGTTTTGGCCATCAGGTGCTCTGAACAGCCTGATCTCGACAGGGATGTCGTACTGCTCGGGTCCTGCCCGAACGAGGCGTGCAGACTTCAGGTCTTCTTCGGCTATCGACAATGGCAGCCAAGCGATGCCGTTGCCTTCTCTTGCCATAGCGAGCAGCGTCGCGGCGAGATGGGACGTAAAGACCGTTTCCAGGCCAGCGATTTCACCTTTTCCGAGGGGATGTGCCGCCAGGATTCGGCCGAGCTCAGAGGCTTCGCTATAGGCGAGCAACCGTAGCGGTCTTGCCGGTATGCCAGGAAGCGGCCAGACCGGCCGGCTGTCCGTGTCCGACGAGCACACCGGAACGAGGACGTCCTTGCCGACCGGTAGGCTCGGGAAGCGGTCCGCGGGCAAACGCGTCGGGGCATCCGCGTGATAGTGGCAGAGGAGGAAATGCACCTCGCCGCCGAGCATGATCTGCTCGCAGGCGGCCATGCTGTCCGAAATCAGGTTGAGACTGCCCAGCATTTCGAGGCGCACGTGCCGGCGTATCCAGTCCGGAAAGAAGTTGAACGAGAGCGTATGCGTTGCCGCGATCGACAGCGTCGCCATCTCGCGCTCGCCCACCGCCCTGGTGTCGCGGCGCACGCGCTGCAGGCTGACGAGCATATCGTCGACGAGCGGCCGAAGATGGGCGCCAGCCTGTGTGAGCGTGGCGCCTTGCGCGCTGCGCACGAACAGCGGCGTACCGATCCACGCCTCGAGGGCGCGGATACGCCGGCTGAAGGCGGGCTGCGTGACGTTGCGGAGGTCGGCTGAGCGCGAGAAATTTCTCTGTTCAGCCAGCGCCAGAAAGTCTTTGAGCCAATCCAATTCCATGGTCATGCCGCTCGCACATCGGGTGCACCGATCTTGGCATTGGCCACCCGGCAGCGCCAAGTCATAGATTAGCCGTCAAGCGCTCGGCCGGGAAAGTCCAGCACGGTGGCGTCCCGACGTGCTCGGAGCCAAACCGCAGCCTTCACCGCGTCTTCCCTGGCCACACTAAATATACGGAGAGCATTCATGCGCATCGTCGACATTCGCGAGGTCACCAAGCCGATCGCCTCGCCGATCCGCAACGCCTACATCGACTTCAGCAAAATGACCCTGAGTCTCGTGGCCGTCATCACCGACGTGATCCGCGACGGCAAGCCGGTGGTGGGCTACGGCTTCAACTCCAACGGTCGCTACGGCCAGGGCAAGCTGATGCGCGAGCGTTTCATCCCCCGCGTGCTCGAGGCGGAGCCGGAATCGCTGATCGACGACAGCGGCCGGAATCTCGACCCGCACAGGATCTGGAACGCCATGTTCACCAACGAGAAGCCCGGCGGCCACGGCGAGCGCTCGGTGGCCATCGGCACCGTAGACATGGCGGTCTGGGACGCCGTGGCGAAGATCGAAGGCAAGCCGCTGTTCCAGCTGCTGGCCGACCGCTACGGCGACGGCAAGCCCGATCGCAAAATCTTCGTCTATGCCGCGGGCGGCTACTATTACCCGGGCCAGGACCACAAGAAGCTGCAGGACGAGATGCGCAGCTACATCGATCGCGGCTACACGGTAGTCAAGAAGAAGATCGGCGGCGCTTCTCTCGACGAGGACCTGCGCCGCATCGATTCCATCCTGGCGGTGCTGCAGGATGGCCAGAAGCTGTGTGTGGACGCCAACGGCCGCTTCGACCTGGACACTGCCATCGCCTACGCCAAGGCGCTCTCGCAGTACGACCTGTTCTGGTACGAAGAGCCGGGCGACCCGCTGGACTTCGAGCTGCAGGCCACGCTGCGCAACTACTACAAGAATCCGATGGCGACCGGCGAGGACCTGTTCTCGATGCAGGACGCCCGCAACCTGATTCGCTATGGCGGCATGCGGCCCGATCGCGACTGGCTGCAGTTCGACTGCGCGCTCAGCTACGGCCTGGTCGAGTACCTGCGCACGCTCGACATGCTCAAGGAGCACGGCTGGTCTGCCAGCCGCTGCATCCCACACGGCGGGCACCAGATGTCGCTCAACATCGCGGCCGGCCTTGGGCTCGGCGGCAACGAGTCCTACCCGGACCTGTTCCAGCCCTACGGGGGCTTCCCCGATGGCGTCAAGGTCGAGAACAGCTACGTGACGCTGCCCGACCTGCCCGGTATCGGCTTCGAGGGCAAGTCGGACCTGATCAAGGTCATGCGCGAACTGGCGGCGTAAAATGACCGCACCATCGGCAAGCTGCCGGAGGCCGCCGTAGTTTTCCGCCGCAAGGACGTGGGCCCGTATGCTTTCACCCAGCCCGGCCGATCAGGCGGCGATCTTCAAACTCTCTTCCAGCATCCCCAGCCCCTCGTCGATGATCGCGTCGCTGGCGGTGAGCGGCACCAGGATGCGGATCACGTTGAAGTTGGTGCCGCAGGACAGCAGCACGAGCCCGTGCTCCAGCGCCTTGGTGGTCACCTGCTTGGTGGTCGCGGCGTCCGGCTCGAACGAGCCGCGCTCCTTGACGATCTCGAAGGCGATCATCGCACCGAGGCGCCGGATCGCGGCGATCGGCACGAGGTCGTTGCGGCGCTCCATGAAGCGCAGCCGCTCCTCGATCCTGGCACCGATCGTCTCGGCACGCTCGAACAGCCGCTCCTCCTCGATCACGTCGAGCACGGCCAGGGCCGCGGCGCAGGCGACCGGCGAGCCGGCATAGGTGCCGCCGAGACCGCCGGTCTCCGGCCGGTCCATGATCTCGGCCCGGCCCAGCACGCCCGACAGCGGGAAGCCGCCGGCCAGCGACTTCGCCATGGTGACGAGATCGGGCTCGACGCCGGAATGCTCGATCGCGAACAGCTTGCCGGTGCGCGCGAAGCCGGACTGGACCTCGTCCGCGATCAGCAGGATGCCGTGCTCGTCGCAGATGCGGCGCAGCTCGACCAACAGCTCGACGGGTGCCGCGTGGAAGCCGCCTTCGCCCTGCACCGGCTCGATGATGATGGCGGCCACCCGCTCGGGCTCGATGTCAGCCTTGAACAGGAACGACAGCGCTTTCAGCGAGTCCGCGACCGTGACGCCCTGGTGCTCGATCGGGAACGGGATGTGGTAGACGTCGCCGGGCATCGGCCCGAAGCTCTTCTTGTAGGGCAGCACCTTGCCGGTCAGCGCCATGGTCATCATGGTCCGGCCGTGAAAGCCGCCGGTGAACGCGATGATGCCGGAGCGGCCGGTGGCGGCCCGCGCGATCTTGACCGCGTTCTCGGCCGCCTCGGCGCCGGTGGTGAAGAACACGGTCTTGGCCGGACCCTTGAACGGTGCGGCCGCGTTGAGCCGCTCGGCCAGCCGCACGTAGGACTCGTAGGCCATCACCTGGAAGGCCGTGTGCGTGAACAGCTCGGACTGCGCTGCGACCGCGGCCATCACCTTGGGATGGCGGTGGCCGGTATTGAGCACGGCGATTCCGCCCGCGAAATCGACATAGCGCCGGTCCTCGACGTCCCACACCTCCGCATTCTCGGCCCGGGCGGCGTAGACCGGCGTGGCATGGCCGACGCCGCGCGGCACGGCGGCGTTGCGGCGGGCGAGCAGATCGGCGTTGGTGGTCATCGGTTCTGGCCTCATTCTTGGTTCGTTTGGAACGATCGGTGTCAGGCGACCGCCCGGTGCGGCTCAATCATCGCCCGGCCGTCTGCCCTGGCGCGCGCCGCCGCGCCAAACGCCGCGAACAGACGGCGCGACCAGGGGTTCTCCAGCACCTGCCACTCGGGGTGCCACTGCACCGCCAGCGCGAAGCCCGATGCGTCCGGCACGCTGACGGCCTCGACGGTGCCGTCATCCGCCAGCGCCTCGACGGCGAGCCGTCCGGCAACCCGGTCGATGCCCTGGCTATGGAGCGAATTGACCTCGATCTGCGTGGCGCCGTCGAACAGAGCCTGCAGATGCCCGCCCGGCGTCAGCCGCACCGTATGGGCCAACCCGTAGCGGTCCGCGTAGGCCTTGGTCTTGTCGGAGCGGTGGTCGATGCGGCCGGGCAGCTCGTGGACATGCTGATGCAGCGATCCGCCCAGCGCGACGTTCAATTCCTGGATGCCGCGGCAGATGCACAAGAGCGGCAGGCCGCGCGCGATGGCGCGGCGGATCAGTGGCAGTGTGGTGGCATCGCGGTCGGGATCGGCTTCGTTGCCCTCGCGCGCAGCGGGTCCGCCATAGTGGTTGGGATCGACATTGGATGGGCTGCCAGTCACCATCAGGCCGTCGATACGATCGATCAGCTGGTCCGGATCGAGCCTTGCGCCGATCGCCGGGATCAGCAGCGGCATCGCTCCAGTGCCCAACACGACGGCTTCGACATATCTCGCGCCGACGCTGTGGAACACGAACTCGTCGCGCGACTTCAGGCAGGCGGTGACACCGATGAGCGGCGCTGGCATGGAACTACTCATGATGGTGGGATATAGCCCGGCGCGGCACCCGAGAACAAGCCGGGCGGCAGGGCGGAAAGCAAAAGAGGGGGCTCGCGCCCCCTCTTCGACCATGGCCGGATCGACCGCTCCGCTGCCCGGACGGCCGGCCCGGCATTCAGTGAGGTCAGGCCGCCTTGGCGGTTTCCGTGGCCTCGATCACGCGCGGCTGGCTGACGCTGCCACCGATCTCGATCTTGCGCGGCTTCATCGCCTCTGGCACCTCGCGCGCCAGCTCGACGTCGAGCAGGCCGTTGCGAAGGTTGGCACCGACGACCTTGACGTGGTCGGCAAGCTGGAAACGGTGCTCGAACGAGCGCTGCGCGATGCCCCGGTGCAGATATTCGACGCCCTTGTCGGGGTCGTTGAGCTGGCCCTTGACGATGAGCACGCCCCCGTGGGCGGTGATGTCGAGATCACCGTCGCCGAAACCGGCCACCGCCATCGAGATGCGGTATTTGTCCTGGGCGAGCTTCGCGATGTTGTAGGGCGGGTAGGAGACGTCGCGGCCGGCATCGCGAAACGCGGTCTCGAACAGCTTGTCGAGATGGTCGAAGCCGACGGTCGACCGGAAGAGCGGAGTAAGATCAAGGCTACGCATCACAAGTCCTCCATGTGAGCAACTGTGCCGAACGCCCGTCCTGGGACCGGGCGGCGCAAGATGGCGGACGTATCCGTGCGGATCCCGTGCGCCAGCTGCATAGACGCCTATTTGGGAACGGGCTTTCATGCCGCAAGAGGGGCGGATAGCAGATTTTTTCGTCGATCATCCGGCTGCGGCGACTTGCGGAACCGGCACGAACCCGGCGGCACCGCCCGCGTGGCGATAGATCGCGGCCAGGATCACGGCGCGCGCCCCAAGGAACAGCAGGAATGCCAGCCACAGGCCGTGATTGCCGAATGCCGGCACCAGCACCCAGACCAGGAGGCCGTACAGCGCCAGCGCGACGAGCATCCCATTGCGCAGCTCGGCTGTGCGCGTGGCCCCGAAAAACATGCCGTCATAGAGAAATGCCCAGACCGACACCGCGGGCAGCACCACGGCGTAGGGCAGAAAGGCCAGCGCCTGCGCCTGGACATCGGCGAGACCGGTCATCAAGCGGATCCCCAGGCCGCCCAGCAGGGCGAAGATCAACGTCATCACCAGTGCCAGCGCCGCGGCGTTGACGAAGCCTGCCCTGACCGCCGCGCGAAAGCCCGGCCGATCGCCCGCGCCGACGGTCCGGCCCACCATGGCTTCGGCCGCGTGCGCAAAGCCGTCCAGGCCATAGGCGGCGGCGGTGAAGTAGGTCAGCAGGATGGCGTTGGCAGCGAGGACCAACTCGCCCTGGCGCGAGCTGAGCGCCGTGAACGCGACGAACACCGCCTGGAGCATCAGGCTGCGCAGGAAGAGGTCGCGATTGACAACAAGCAGCCGCTTGAACCGGTCAAGCACGAGAAGCCGATGCCAGCCGGGCCAGCCGCCATAACCCCGCCAGGTGCGGCGGACGACGAGCAGGCCCATCCCGAAGCCGGCATATTCCGCGACCACCGTGGCCAGCGCCACACCCGCTGCCGTCATGCCAAGCCCGAAGACGAGCAGCACGCACAGCACGGCATTCACGCCGTTGGTGAACAGCATCAGGAAGAGGGGGCTGCGGGAATCCTGTAATCCGAGGAGCCAGCCGAGGAGCGCGAAGCTGCCGAGCGCCGCCGGAGCGCCCAGCAGGCGAATCACCAGATAGCGGTGGAATTGCGGCAGCACGTCGGCGGTCGGCGCGAACAGCCTCGTGCTGAGCGAGATGACCAGCGGGCCGGCGACGATCACGGCAAGCCCGAAGCCGACTGCGAGCAACAGCGCCCGGCCGAGGGCGGCCCGGGTCTCGGTCGAGTCGAGGGCGCCGAATGCTTGCGCGGTCAGCGCCGTCGTGCCCATACGCAGAAAGCCGAACAGCCAGTAGAGCACGCTGACCACCGAGGCACCCAGCGCCACCGCACCCAGATAGTGCGGTGAATCCAGATGGCCGACGACCGCGGTGTCGACAAAGCCGAGCAGGGGCACCGAGAGGTTGGAGAGGATCAGCGGCCAGGCGAGCCGCCAGGATTTGCGGTAGGCGCGCATGGGGTGCCGCTCCCGGTCCGGCCCGACCGGCCGCAAGCCGGCTTACCCGCTTCGCGTCCCCCGGCACAAGCCTGGCTGCGTCAGCCGACCATCCAGCGCACGATCAGAATGATCCCGGCCCATAGACCCACGGACATCGACACGACGATCAATGCCGCCTGCGGCACCGGCAGGCGCTCGTTTGCATCCGATGCTTGCTGGCCGGCCCCGGCGACCAGAGCGGAAGAGGACGAAGCGAGATACGACATGGCCTGGACCCTCTTGCCGCAGCGAGCCCCGGTGCCCGCCACGTGAAGAAGCTAGGCCCGCAGGTGCTAACCGACCGTTAAGCCGCAGGGCGCAGCTCGGCGCGCAGCGCCATGGCGGCATGCCCGTCATCCAGCTCGACGTCGTCCGCGGTGAGCAGGGCGTCCTGCGGTACGGCACGACGCAGCCGCACCCGTTGCGCGAGCCCGATCGGCAGCAGCTGCTCGGCGAACGCGCGTTCAGCCGGCACGAGACGGCCGTAAACGCAATGGCCACCCTCGCCATCGAGCACCTCGCCGGCGGCGAGATCGCGCTTGGCCGTGGCGGCGACGTCGCCGCGCCAGCCGGTGGGCGAGCCGGTCGCTTCGTGGCGCAGACAGGCAGAAGCGACGCTGATCCCCAACTCCAGCCCGATCAGATGGCAGGGGCGATACAGCGCCGCATATCGGCCGCATGGGCTGGTCACGAGGCCGTACTCGGCGAAGCAGCGTTCGACATAGTCGGAGGGGGCCTCGAACACCACGAACACCCCCCAGCGCAGGTCGCGGTAGACAGCCCGGCCGTCGCGCTCCAGCGACGACACCACCTCGACCATGCCCGCCGCTTCGAGCTGGCCGCCGGCCGCGCGCGGCCGGAGCACGAGCGGCAGATCGTCGACGCCGCAGGGCGGGAAGGCGAGGCCGGCCTGCGGCACCGCCAGTCCGCACGCATTGGCCACAGCTGCCATCTCGATCGCCGACTTGGTGCCGTCGAGGAAAGAGTTGAACATCTTGGGGTTCATGCCGCCGGCCGCGGCCCGTTCCGGTGACAGCCCGTAGTGACCCCAGACGGTCTCCGGCGTGGATCGATGGTAGGCCGGCAGGTAGCGCGTGCCCTTGCCTGCGGCGATCACCGGCAAGCCGCACGCCCGTGCCCAGTCGACCAGCTCCGCGATCAGCGCCGGCTGGTCGCCATAGGCGAGGCTGTAGACCACGCCCCGGTCGGCTGCTCGCCGCGCCAGCGCCGGACCGCACAGCACATCGGCCTCGACATTGACCATGACAACATGCTGCCCCGCCTCGATCGCCCGCAGCGCGTGCGTGGTGCCGGCCAGCGCATCGCCGGTCGCCTCGACCACGAGCTCGATCTCCCCGCAGCCGACGACCGCACCCGCATCGTCGGTCAGCCAGGTGCCACCGTCACGGCGCGCCGCCGCGGCCGATCCGGCCTCGATCTGTGCGTTCGGCCAACCGATCGCGATCAGGCTCGCCCGCGCCCGATCCGGCATCAGGTCGGCGATGGCGACGATATGCAGGCCGGGCGTGCGAGCCGCCTGCGCCAGGAACATGCAGGCGAACTTGCCACAGCCGATCACGCCGACGCGCAATGGTTGGCCCGCGGCCTGACGCGCCAGGAGCTTCGCGTGCAGGTTCATCGTCCGGCCCCGCACCGGACATCCGGCAATCCACCGACGTGAAGTCGTGAAACTGTCATTCGGTCGTCCCGATCCTATCGCAAAGGTTGCCTAGGCTGCGTTGGGAGATCGCGGTCGGGCCTCGGCCCGTTGCCCCCGCGATCGCCGCAGTTGGGAGTCAACATGCCGATAATCGCGTGCGCCAACCAGCTTGAGCTGCGTGTGACCCGGGACGGCGCGGCGATCGAGGCGGCCCAGAGGCTGCGCTACCGCGTCTTCTACGACGAGATGGGTGCGGTCCCCGACCCCACCATGCTCAGCACGCGCAAGGATGCCGACGCGTTCGACGCGATGGCCGATCACCTCGTCGTGGTCGATCTCGAGCGCTCGACCGTCGGCGCGCCTTGCGTGGTCGGCTGCTACCGGATGCTGCGCGAGAGCGTGGCTAGCGGACACGCGGGCTTCTATACGGCGCAGGAGTTCGATCTCTCGACGGTGCGCTCGCCGGGCGGTGAGATCATGGAGTTGGGTCGCTCCTGCGTCGAGCCTGAGTACCGCACCGGTGCGGTAATGCAGCTGCTATGGCGCGGTATCGCCGAATATCTCGACACCCATCATGTCGGTCTCATGCTGGGCTGCGCGAGCCTGCCCGGGATCGATCCGGATGCGGTGGCTCCGCTGCTCAGCTTCCTGCATCACCATGCCTTGGCGCCGGTCGAGCTGCGGCCGCGGGCGTTGGCCGACCGGTATGTGCCCATGGATCGGCTGCCGTCGGAGGCGGTCGATGCCCGTGCCGCTCTCAGGCAACTGCCGCCGCTGCTCAAGGCCTATCTGCGGATGGGCGGCATGATCGGTGACGGCGCGGTGATCGACCGGCAGTTCAACACCATCGATGTCTGCCTCGTGCTGCCGACCGAGCGGGTGCAGACCAACTATCAACGTCACTACCGGCAGCACCGGTTGCGAGTCGCGGCGGCCGCCTGAGCCTCCATGGTCAGCCGTCCCTGGCGCGGTGCCGCGCGCGGTACCTGCTTCCTCGTACTTACCGCGATCCTGCTGGTGGTCTTCCTTGCTGCCATGGCGCTGGGGCCATACGGCACCAATCGGGTGCGACGGCTGTGGTGTCGTGGGACTGCCCGCATCCTGGGGATACGCGTGGAGGTGAGCGGCGTGCCGTTCACGGACTGCCCGACGCTGTTCGTCGCCAACCACATCTCGTATCTCGACATTCTCGTGCTGGGCGGGCAGCTCGACGCGACCTTCATTGCCAAATCCGATGTCGCATCGTGGCCGCTGTTCGGCCTGCTGGCGCGCATCACCCGCACCTTCTTCGTCAGGCGCCACTGGCGCGACGCCCTGATCCAGCGCAACGCGCTCGCCGCCCGGATGCGTGCCAGCGAGAACTTCATCCTGTTCGCGGAGGGCACCAGCGGCAACGGGCTCGCGGTGCGGCGGCTCAAGACGAGCCTGCTCAGCGTCGCCGAGCCATGGGTGCTGGACTGCCCGGTTGCCGTGCAGGGAGTGACCCTGGCCTATGTCAGGCTCGCCGACGGCAGCCCAATCGATCGTAGCAATTGCGATCGCTATGCCTGGCACGGCGACGCCGAATTGGTGCCGCATCTGTGGGACGTGCTGCAGATGGATGGGGTCGAGGTCCGCACGGTCTTGCTCGAGCCCGCACTGTCCTGGTCGGTGCAGAGCCGCAAGGTACTGGGCCGCGATCTACGTGAGCAGCTCGGCCACCAGCTGGCGCTGGCCCATGGTACGTCCAGTTCTCGGACGGAGCCCAGCCTGCAGGCCGCGCGAGCGGACTACAGCTGAGCCTGCGCTGGACAAGAAAAAAGGAGGCGTGAACCTCCTTTTCAGATCGGACCTGCGTGTGTGGGCCTTCGCCTCGTTATCACACCATTTTAGTCGTCGATCGGGCCGCGCCAAGGCCCGAAAAAGGCGAAAGTCACAGTTTGCGTTCAACCACCATTTTCTTGATCTCGGCGATCGCCTTCGCCGGATTTAGGCCTTTAGGGCAGGTATTGGTGCAGTTCATGATCGTGTGGCAGCGATACAGCTTGAACGGATCTTCGAGCGCCTCGAGCCGATCGCCGGTGGCCTCGTCGCGGCTGTCGATCAGCCAGCGATAGGACTGCAGCAGCGCCGCCGGCCCGAGATATTTGTCGCCGTTCCACCAGTAGGATGGGCAGGAAGTGGTGCAGCACGCGCAGAGAATGCACTCGTACAGCCCGTCGAGCTTCTCCCGGTCGACGATCGACTGGGTCCGCTCTTTCTCGGGATCGGCGCCGTAGGTCTGCAGCCAGGGCTGGGTCCACTCGTACTGCGCCCAGAAGGTCGTGAAATCGACCACGAGATCGCGAATCACCTCCATGTGGGGCAGGGGGTAGATCGCCACCGCTCCGTCGATGTCCGCGATCGCCTGGGTGCAGGCCAGCGTGTTGCGGCCGTCGATGTTCATCGAGCACGAGCCGCAAATGCCTTCGCGGCAGGAGCGGCGGAACGTTACCGAGCTGTCCTGCTCACCCTTGATCTTGATCAGGGCGTCCAGGACCATCGGGCCACAGTCGGCGAGGTCGACCTCGAAGGTGTCAACGCGCGGGTTCTGATTCCCCTCTGGATCGTAGCGGTAGATCTTGAAGGCGCGTGGCTGCTTGGCCCCAGGTTTGGCCGAATAGGATTTGCCCGGCTGCACCCGCGAGTTCTTCGGCAGTGCGAATTCGACCATGGTTTGTTCGTTTCCTTCCCGTCCGACCCCAGCTGCGACCCGGGCGGCTCAGTAGACGCGCTTGGCCGGCGGGACCGGCTCGACCTCGTTGGTGAGCGTGTTCATGTGCACCGGCCGGTCGCCGAGGCTGGTCTCGTAGTGGGGGTCGACCCAGACGGTGGTGTGCTTCATCCAGTTCACGTCGTCGCGCTCGGGATAGTCCTCGCGCGCATGGGCACCGCGGCTCTCGGTCCGGAACTCGGCCGAGTGCATGGTCGCCACCGCCAGCACCATCAGGTTCTGCAGCTCCAGGGCCTCGACCACGTCGCTGTTCCAGACCTTCGAGCGGTCCTCGACCCGCAGCTCGGAGAGGCTCTCCGCCACTTCGCCGATCTTCTGGCATCCCTCGGCCAGCATCGGCCCCTCGCGGAACACGGTGGCGTAGCGTTGCATCGTGCGCTGCATCGCGGCGCGGATCGCGGCGGCACCTTCACTGCCGCTGGCGTTCCGCACCTTGTGCAGCCGCTCGACCGCGGCCTCGCCGGCATCGGCCGGCAACGGCTTGTGGCTGGTACCGGTCTGCACCAGCTCGGTCGCGGTGTGCGCCGCGGCCCGGCCGAACACGACAAGGTCGATCAGCGAGTTGCCGCCCAGCCGGTTGGCGCCGTGCACCGAGGCGCACGACGCCTCGCCCACGGCCATGAGGCCGGGGACCACCACGTCAGGGTTGTCGCCCACCGGCCGCAGCACCTCGGCGCGCCAGTTGGTCGGGATGCCGCCCATGTTGTAGTGGCAGGTCGGCACGATCGGGATCGGCTCCTTCGTCACGTCGACCCCGGCGAAGATCCGGGCCGTCTCCGAGATGCCGGGCAACCGCTCGTGCAGCAGCTTGGCGTCCAGATGCTCGAGATGGAGGTGGATGTGGTCCTTGTTCGGGCCGCAGCCGCGCCCTTCGTTGATCTCGATCGTCTCGGCCCGGCTGACGACGTCGCGGCTGGCCAGATCCTTGGCGCTGGGCGCGTAGCGCTCCATGAAGCGCTCACCTTCGGAGTTGGT
Organism: uncultured Alphaproteobacteria bacterium; assembly: GCA_963798145.1. Classification (GTDB taxonomy): domain Bacteria; phylum Pseudomonadota; class Alphaproteobacteria; order Geminicoccales; family Geminicoccaceae; genus Benzoatithermus. The sequence goes on along the minus strand of CAWCSG010000001.1, from coordinate 257,981 downwards.
GAGGTAGCCGCCCTCGCCGCGTGCGCCCTCGGTGATCAGGCAGCCGGCGCCGGCGATGCCGGTGGGATGGAATTGGACGAACTCGAGATCCTGCAGCGGCAGCCCGGCCCGCAGCACCATGGCATTGCCGTCGCCGGTGCAGGTGTGCGCCGAGGTCGCCGAGGCATAGACCCGCCCATAGCCGCCGGTGGCGAGGCAGGTGAGGTGGCTGCGGAAGCGGTGCACCGAGCCGTCCTCGATGCACATCGCCATGACGCCGCAGCAGGTGCCTTCCGAGTCCATGATCAGGTCGAGCGCGAAGTATTCGTTGAAGAACTGCACCTTGTTCTTGAGCGCCTGCTGGAACAGCGTGTGTAGCATGACATGGCCGGTCCTGTCGGCCGCGGCGCAGGTCCGGTAGGCTTGGTCCTTGCCGTAATTGGTCGACTGGCCACCGAAGGCGCGCTGATAGATCTTGCCTTCTTCGGTGCGCGAGAACGGCACGCCGTAATGCTCGAGCTCGTAGACCGCGGCAGGAGCGTTCTTGGTCATGTACTCGATGGCGTCCTGGTCGCCCAGCCAGTCCGACCCCTTCACGGTGTCGTACATGTGGAAGCGCCAGTTATCCGCGTTCATGTTGCCGAGGGCGGCGTTGATCCCACCCTGGGCCGCCACGGTGTGCGATCGGGTCGGGTAGACCTTGGTGATGCAGGCCACCTTGAGGTCGGCCTCGACCATGCCCACGGCCGCCCGCAGGCCCGCACCGCCGGCGCCGACGACGAGGCAGTCATAGTAGTGATCCGTGATCGGATAGGCCTGGGCCATCGGCTCAACTCCCGAGGGAAACCTTGAGGACCGCGACAGCACAGGCAAGGCCCAGCGCGATCGCGGCGAATTTCAGCAGCACCAGCGAAGCCAGCTTGGTGGCCTCCTGGTGCACATAGTCCTCGATGATGACTTGCACACCGAGCTGGGCGTGCCAGAACACAGCCAGGATGAACAACAGCATGGCCGTGGTGTTGAACGGGCCGGCCAGCCAGGCGCGGACCTCCTCGTAGCCGGCGCCCGAGAGACCCACCGCCGAGACGATGAACCACAGACTGAGCGGCACCAGGGCCACCGAGGTCAGCCGCTCCAGCAGCCAGTGATGACCGCCCTGACGAGTCGACGCCTGCGCCTGCACGCGGGCGGCAATGCTTCTGGTGACGCTTGCCATGACGATGCCGCCCTCAGCTGACGATCAGGATGGTGATCCAGGTGAGCAGCGTCAGGACCACCGATCCCGCCACCACCACGATGCCGCTCTGACGCGCGGCTTCCTTGTCCAGGCCGTGACCGAGATCCCAGACCAGATGTCGTACGCCGTTGAGTGTATGAAAGAACAGGAACAGCGTGAAACCGAACAGCACGAGCCCGCCCAGGAAATTGTCCATCACCGCGCGGACGGTGGCGAAGCTGTCCGCCCCGCCGGCCAGCGCCAGTAGCCACCAGGTCAGCAACAGCAATCCGACCGCCAGGCCCGCGCCTGTCACCCGATGCGCGATCGACAGCGCCATGGTCAGGTACCAGCGATAGATCTGCAGGTGTGGTGACAGCGGTCGGCTGGCCTGCGCCACGCTCTTCTCCCAACGACACGGGCGCTCGCCCACCCGAGAAGGCAGCGCTCCTTATTGCGTGTGCGAGATGATAGGGCCGGCCGATCCAGCGTCAACGCGACATCCGCGCCGCATCCGGCTTCAGCGGAAGAGCCCGACGATCGTTCCGACGGGTGACATGACGCGGCCGGCAAGATCGGCCGTTGCGTAAACCAGCCCGAAGAACCAGCCCTCGGGCTCGGGAGAGCCGGCCGCGACGCCATCGACGTGCGATGGGGTTCCCGGGTTGCGCAGATAGGTGCCGACAAGTTGCGCCTCGTGTCCGATGTCCTGCTCGGCATAGCAGCTGACGTCCGCAAGCGTGCGGTAGCAGTAAACCTGCTCCGGCTTCGGATTGCCGGCACACCCGGCTAAGCCGATCGGCGCGAGCAGGAGCGCGAGGTGCGGCCGCCGGAGATGACGCTTGGTTAGCATCGCGTTAGCGTATAGCGAGGTCGCCGTGTCGGGTGGCCCGGATCGGGGCGACGCCTACCGTGCTACGCTGCACGGCTTATCGGGAATGAGCGAAGAATGACGCGCAAGATGTGGCCTTTGGCGGTCCTTCTGTTGATCGGCCTCACCGGCTGCGCCGCCGCGCCGGTCAAGCTCGGCCCGGATTCCGACCCGCGGGCGGCGCGCGAGTTGTTGGCCAACGCTGCCGCGGCCGGCCCCGTTGCCCTGGAGGTCAACGAGCTGCCTGTGGCCGGCGGCACGGCGCTGACCATGCCGCAGGTGGCCGCACAGGCCGCACGCGGGGTCACGAACATGGCGGTGCGCTTCGAGGAGCGTCCGTCCGCTGCGGGCGCGGCCCGGTTGATTTTGATGTTCAATCCGCCGCCGCTGGCGGCGCGACAGATCTGCACGATCGCGGCGCTGCCCAAGCCGGCCGCCGCGGAGCAGCCGCTGCGCCTGCAGGCGATCTTCTGCGACGCCGGCACCTTCATCGCCGACGCCACGGCCGTCGCGGAAGGCACCGCTGCCCCCGACGTCGAGCGGCTGATCTGGCGCACCACCGGCCGACTGTTCCCTGACGACTGGCAGGATACCTACGGTATCCGCTCGTTCTTCGGCCTCTGAAGGTCTCGCCTCGAGCGCCAGGCGGCAGCCAGGTAGGCTGAACCGGTCTCTCGCCCTTGAGCGTCACGCGGTAGCTGCCCGCTTAGGCGTCGCCGCGCGCTTCAGGCGTCGACGCGATCCCGAACTCGGCCAGTATCCGGTCGACGGCCAAGGTCGGCGTCACGCGCCCCTCGGCCACGGCCAGTTCCAGCTCGGGCAGCAGGACGCGGACCTGCGGGTGTCGGCGCAGGGATTGCATCAGCCGGTTCTCCAGCATCGAGCGGAGCCACTGCACCTGCTGCCCGCGGCGCTTGGCGGCGCGCTCGCCGGTGGCCTCCAGCGCAGCCCGGTGACGCTGGATCTCCTGCCACAGCTTCGGCAGCCCGGCCCCGGTCAGCGCACTGACGGCCAGCACCGGCGGCCGCCAGGTCGGGCTCTCCGGCTCGATAATCCGCATCGCACCCCGATAGTGGGCCACGGCCTGCTGCGCGCGCAGCAGATTGTCACCGTCGGCCTTGTTGACGGCGATCAGGTCGGCGACCTCGAGCAGGCCTTTCTTGATGCCCTGCAGTTCGTCGCCGGCCCCGGGCAGCATCAGGGCCAAAAACAGGTCGACCATGCCGGCGACCACCGTCTCGGACTGCCCGACGCCCACGGTTTCGACCAGGATGACGTCGAAGCCGGCCGCTTCGCACAGCAGCATCGTCTCGCGAGTCATCCGCGCGACGCCGCCGAGCGTGCCGCTGGCCGGCGACGGCCGGACATAGGCGTTGGGATCAACCGCGAGATGAGCCATTCGTGTCTTGTCGCCGAGAATCGAGCCGCCGGTGCGTGTGCTCGATGGGTCGACGGCCAGCACCGCGACCCGGTGTCCCGCACCGGTCAGCAGCGTCCCGAAGGCGTCGATGAATGTGCTCTTGCCGACCCCCGGCACGCCGGTGATGCCGATGCGCTGCGCCAGGCCGGCAGATGGCAGCAGCTCGACGAGCAGCGCCTGGGCCTGGGCCTGATGCTCCGGGCGGGCGCTCTCGATCAGCGTGATCGCCCGAGCCAGGATCGACCGGTCGCCGCCGCGGACGCCGGCGACATAGTCGGCGATCGCAAGCTGGCGGAGCGCCTTGCGCTGGGCCATGGTCAGGATGGTCGCTCCGGCGGCACGGGTCGGCGACTTATTGACCGAGAGTTGCGCTACAGGGCAAGCGTGTCGCACCGACACGCTTCGCGTTCGTGCGGGCATTGACGCGACGGCATCGTTCGTCGCACAACTGGCGCGTTAGAGCCGGTGCGGCCCAGATTACCCAGGCCGTAGGGGGGGAAATGCTACAGCGTCGTGTAGTTTTGGGATCGCTCGCCCTGGCCGCGATCCCCCGGCGCGGGAGCGCCCAATTGCTTGGCAAGCTTGCCCCACCGGCCGGGGACGTCGTGCTGACCGTCAAGGGACGCATCGCCGTCACCAACGGCGGCGGCATGGCTCGCTTCGACCGTGACCAGCTACTATCCCTGGGTACCACCGAGCTGCGCACGGGCACGCCGTGGATCGAGGGCGTGGGGACTTTTGCCGGAGTGTCGGGCCAGCGGTTCCTGGAGGCGCTTGGCGCTACCGGCACCGTGCTGCTCGCTACCGCGCTGAACGACTACAAGACGGAGATCCCGGTCTCTGATCTGTCCGACTACCCTGTGCTGCTCGCGATGTCGCTGGACGGCGTGCCGCTTTCGGTCCGCGAGCGCGGCCCGATCTGGGTGATCTATCCCTGGACAGACTTTCCGATGCTCGACGATCGGGTGCATCGGCAGCGGGCGATCTGGCAGCTGAGCGAGATCTTGGTCGAATGATCACCGGGCGGCGCGCCCGCCTGCTCGGCGCCTTGTTGCTCATGGCCGCGCTGCTGCTGTTCACGGCCAGCCTGCTGTTCATCGAGCGGCGCCTCGAGCATCTGACCGAGAGCGTGCTGGAAACCAATTCCGAAGCGAGCTGGACCGTGTTCCAGACCCGCTTCGAGCTGGAGCGGCTGCTGCATGGGCTGGACCGCGCCGTAGAGCTCGGCCCAACGGCCGAGCTCAAGGCATTGCGGACCCGCTTCGACGTGTTCTGGAGCAGGGTGGCGTCACTGCGGATCGGCGGAGATGGCGCGCTGGTCCGGCAGCTGCCCGGCGCGTCTCGTCTGCTCGATCAGCTGCAGGAACGGCTCCAGTTGGTCGCCGCGGACTTCGATGGGCAGCCCCAGCCGGCCGTGATTGCCGCCCTGCGTGCCGACCTGACGAGCTTCGAGTCGCCGCTGCAGGACCTCATGCTCAACCTGAACCGGAGCTCGGCCGACGCGCACAGCCAGGTGCTGCAGCGGGTGCGCGAGCTACGCTCCGCGAGCTGGCTATCGCTCCTCGGCCTGCTCGGCAGTGCCAGCATCCTGATCTTCCTGCTCGCCAGGGAGGTCCGGACCACGCGCCGCCTCCTCGTCCGCACCGAGCAGTCGCGCACGCGGATCGAGCATCTGGCCCACCACGATCCGATGACCGGCCTACCCAACCGCCGCCTGTTCGAGGATCGCCTGATCCAGGCACTGGCCGTGGCTGCGCGCGCGCGGCGCAAGCTCGCCCTGCTCTACGTCGACCTTGATGGCTTCAAGGAGATCAACGACACGCTGGGCCACCGCGCCGGCGACGAGCTGCTCAAGGCGTTGAGCGAGCGGCTGAGCACCACGGTCCGCGGCGGCGACACGATCGCACGGCTGGGCGGCGACGAGTTTGCCGTGATCCAGGTCGAGCTGCGCACGCCGCCCGACGCCGCCATCCTGGCCGAGCGTCTGATGACGGCCATGGCGACGCCCGTGCGCGTCGGCCAGCACGACGTGGTGATCGGCGCCAGCGTCGGCATCGCCCTGTTTCCCGACGACGGCAGCACCGCCGACGAGCTGCGCGCCAACGCCGATGTGGCGCTCTATGCCGCGAAGTCGTCGGGCCGCGCGCGCATGGCCTACTATCGCCCCGAGCTGACCCAGGAAGTCAGGGCGCGCGGCGCGATGCGGCGCGAGCTGGCCCGCGGGATCGATGCCGGCGAGCTTGAGCTGCATTATCAGCCCAAGGTCGCCGCCGCCGACGGCACGGTGACCGGCCTGGAGGCGCTGATCCGCTGGCAGCATCCGCAGCGCGGCCTGCTCGCCCCCGGCCTGTTCCTCCCGCTGGCCGAGGAGACCGGGCTGATGCAGCCGCTGGGCGCGTGGGTCCTGGAGGATGCTGTGGGGCAGATCGCGCGCTGGCGCGCGGGCGGCATCGTAGCACCTCGAGTGGCGGTCAATCTGTCGCCGTCCCAGCTGCGCCATGGTGCCATCGCCAGCCGGCTCGGAGCCCTGATCGCCGCCGCCGACTTTCCGTCCGGACTGATCGAGCTCGAGCTGACCGAGCACGTCCTGCTCGACGACGACCCGCGCGTGCACCACGAGCTCGACGAGCTGCGCCGCCTGGGCGTCGCGATCGCGCTCGACGATTTCGGCACCGGCTACTCGAGCCTCAGTTACCTGCACCGGCTGCACCTGCACACGGTCAAGATCGACCGCAGCCTGGTGAGCCAGTTCGGCGACGGTCGGGCCGAGACGATCTGCCACCATATCGTGCGCCTCGCCCACGACCTCGGGCTGGTCGTGGTCGCCGAGGGGATCGAGACGTGGCGCCACGCCGAGATCGCCCGCGCGATCGGCTTCGACGAGCTGCAGGGCTACTGGTTCGCGCGGCCGGCGCCCGTGGCCGAGGTCACCGGCAACCTGCGAGCCAACCGATCCTACGGGTCGAGCACCGGTCAGTAGGCGATCGGGCGGCGGTGCCCGATCTCCAGACGCGAACTCAGTGGATTATTTGCCCCGCAGACGTCGATCAGCCCGGAGGCGGCTCCAGCCCATACTCGCGGCTCGCAGCCTCGGCTGAGACGTAGCCCTCGCGCACGTCCTCGTGCAGCCTGGCCGCATCGCGCGCGGCCGGATCGCCATAGCCCCCGCCGCCCGGCGTGGTCAGCTTGATGCGATCGCCGGGCTCGAAGCGGACGTTGGCGAATTTGCTCGACGACACCTTGCCATGGAGTTCCTTGACCGTCTGCCAGTCCGCGCTGCCGGACTTCTGCACCAGCGTGCCGCCATTCCCGCCCGGCGCGCCCCCGAACAGGGCCCAGGGCTTGACCTCGTGGCGGTCGCTGCATTGGCTGCCGGTGATCGTGACGGATGTCGCAAGCAGGGTCCGGGTGTAGCCAAGGCCGCCGCGCCATTGGCCGGCGCCGCCGGAATCGGTGACCATGGCACATTCCTCGACCCGGAATGGAAAGCGCGCCTCGAACACCTCGGTCGGGTTGAAGCGGCAATTGCCGTTGATCGCGATCACGCAGTCATTGCCGTCCTCGCCGAACCGGCCGCCCCAGCCGCCCGACATGATGTCGTAGCAGGCGAAGTATTCGTCATAGTCGGGATGGTTGCCGCCAAAGACGAAGTTGGTGCCGGTGCAGCTCTCCGATGCCATCGACCGCTCGGGCGCGCAGGCCGACATGGCGCCGATGACGATGTTCGCGAGCCTCGGATGGGTCTCGGTGTTGCCGGCGACGAGCGGGAACGGATAGTCGACATTGGTGACCCGTCCGGGCGGCGAGACCACGCGGATGGGCCGAAAGCAGCCCGAGTTCTTGGGGATCGTCGGATCGGTCACGTGCAGCATGCCGTTATAGACGGCACCGGTGGCCACACCCAAGGTTGCGTTGACGGGACCGCGCGCCATCGGTGAGCTGCGCGAGTAGTCGGCGACGAGCTCGTCACCCTGGATGAACAGGTCGACGGCGACGGTGTACGGCTTGGCCTCGATGCCGTCGTTCTCGATGACGTCGTGAAACCCGTATTTCCCGTCGGGAAAGGCGCTGAGCTCGGCGCGCATCCGGCGCTCGGCATAGTCCATCAGATCCTCGCAGGTCTCCGTGAACATGGCCTCGCCATACTTGGCGACGATCTCGCTGATCCGCGCCACGCCCAGATCCACCGCCCCGATCATCGCGCGCAGGTCGCCGAAGTTCTGGCGTGGGGTGCGGACGTTGGCCAGCAACAGCTTCCAGACCTCCTCGACATCGACCCCGCGCTTTCTGATCTTGACGGGCGGAACGCGAAGTCCCTCGTGGAAGATCTCGGTCGCTTCGCCGCAGAAGGCGCCGGGCACCATGCCGCCGATCTCGGCGATGTGGCCGATGCAGACGGCGAGGCCCAGGAGCTTGCCGTTGCTGAAGAACGGCTTGAAGAAGGTATGCTCCGGGCAGTGCAGCCCGCCGCGATAAGGGTCGTTGTGGAGGATGATGTCACCCTCCTCCAGCGTGTCGAACGGGATTTCCTGGGCGCAGGTCTTGATCAGCAACGGCATGCCGCCGATCATCGTCGGACAGAATTCGGCGCAGGCGATCATGTCGCCCTTGGCGTCGGCCAAGGCACAGGTGAAGTCGAGACCCTCGTTGAAGATCGTCGAGTACGACGTCTTCATCAAAAGAATGCCCATCTCCCGGCAGATCGACACCATGGTCGAATCCAGGATATTCATCATCACCGGGTCGGGCTCGGACGCACGCGCGGCGGCACGTTCCGTTGCAGGGAGCGGCAGACGGAAATAGCCAGCCTCGCTGTCGTATTTCTGCGCCCACTCGATGCACCATTCGGAGCAGTAGATGCAGTCCTTGCCGTGACGCTTGCCGGCGATCCCGGCATCGTAGACCAGCATCCCGCAATTGGCGCACTTCACGTAGCGCTCGATATAGTAGCCGTTGGCGGAGAACCGCATTTTCCCGTCCCTTCAGCGCGCCGCTTGCTCGATCAAGAGATGGCCGAACGCATCGACCGTCAGCACCTGTCCCGGCTCGACCACCGTCACCGACGCCGCCTCCTCGATCAGTGCCGGCCCCTGCAGGGCATGGCCGTGACGTAGGTCCTCGCGCCGGAAGATCGGCGTCATCGCCACGCCGCTGGTGTAGCGGGCCTCCCGCTCGCCAGTGGCGCTCGGCGGCCCTTCGGCCGCTTCAATTCGCGGCAGGTCCGGCTTGTCGGTGCGGGAAAGCACGGTCGTCGTGTAGTTCACGATCTCGATCACCTCGCCGGGGATCGCAAACCCGAACCGCGCCTCGTGCGCGGTGTGGAACGCCTGCCAGAGCTGCTCGGTCGCATGATCGGCCAGCGTGTCGTCGCTGACCGTCAGCTCCAGCTCGTAGTTCTGGCCGAGATAGCGCATCTCCAGCCCGCGCACGACCTCGACCCCGCTGCTGTAGCCCTGGGCCGCGAGCTCGGCCACGGCGTCCTCGACCAGCGTGGTCATGATCTCTCGTGCCCGCGCCGGGTCGAAGCGGGTCGAGATCAGCTGGGTCGTGCGCTGGCGGTCGACCCGGGCGTTGGTCATGATGAAGCCGTAGGCCGAGAACTGGCCCGGATGGTTGGGGATGATCACGCGCGGGATGCCCATCTCGCGGATCAGCGCCGCCGCGTGGAGCGGGCCTGCGCCGCCGAAGGCGCAGAGCGTGAAGTCGCGTGGGTCGAGGCCGCGTTCGATCAGCACCGAGCGCAGCGCCCCCACCATATTGTTGTCGGCGATGCGCACGATCGCCATCGCCGTGTCGGCGGTCGATCGGCCGAGCCGCTCCGCGACGGCCGCCACCGCGCGCTCCGCCGAATCCGCATGCAGTCCCATGCGGCCGCCCAGGAAATAGCCCGGATTGAGCCGGCCCAGGACGAGATTGGCATCGGTCACCGTGGCCTCGACGCCGCCCTGGCCGTAGCAGGCGGGACCGGGCTTCGCACCGGCGCTCTGCGGGCCGACCCGCAGCATGCCGCCCTTGTCGATCCAGGCGATCGAGCCGCCGCCGGCGCCGATGGTGCGGATGTCGATCATCGGGATCTGGATCGGCACGCCCCACTCGATCTCGAACGCGGTGGTGAACGCCTCCTTGCCGCCGATGATCGTGGCGACGTCGGTCGACGTGCCGCCCATGTCGAGCGTCACCATGTGCTCGATGCCGGTGAGCCCGGCGACGTGCCGGCTCGCGATCACGCCGCCGGTCGGGCCGGAAACCAGCATCTGGATGGGTGCGTTGGCCGCGGCCTCGAGCGTCATCTCGCCGCCGTTGGATTTGATGATCACCGTGTGCGCGGCGACCGCACCCTCGTCGAGCCGTCGGCGCATCTCGCGCAGCTGCCGCGACACGACCGGCTTGAGATAGGCGTCGGCCAGCGTGGTGGAGGCGCGCTCGTATTCCTTCCACTTCGGCAGGACCTCGTAGGAGATCGAGATCGGCAGCCCCGGCAGCTCCGCCTGCAGGATCGCCTTCACCGCCTGCTCGTGCGCCGGGTTGAGGTAGGAGAACAGCAGGCATACTGCGACCGCTGCGATCTCCGGCTGACCGCGGATCGCCGCCGCTACCGCACGAACCTCGGCCTCATCCAGGGCCTGGATCACCGCGCCATAGGCGTCGACCCGCTCGTCGAGCTCGAAGCAGTGGCGGCGCTTGACCAGCGGCTTGGGCTTGACCCAGCTCATGTCGTAATGGGCCTTGCGGTTGCCGCGCTGGATGAACGGCACGTCGCGAAAGCCCTTGGTGGTGACGTAGGCGACGACGGCACCCTTGCGCTCCAGCACGGCGTTGGTCGCGACCGTCGTGCCCAGGCGGATGTTCTCGACCGCAGCTCGATCGGGATAGCGTTCCAGCCCACGCAGGATGCCGACCACCGGATCGGTCGGCACCGACAGCTCCTTCCACACCTCGATCCGCCGTTCCGCGCCGTCATAGGCTACGAAGTCGGTGAACGTGCCGCCGACGTCGATCCCGAGCAGATGCCGCATCCCGTTGTATCCTCCCCGTTATGATTTTGCTCAGTACGCGCCGCGATGGACCAGGCTGGTGCGCTCGCCGACCAGAAAGTCGAAGTCGCAGCCCTTGTCCGCCTGGGTGACATGGTCGTGGAACAGCCGGACATAGCCGGCCGGGCTCGCCGGAGGCGGCGGCGACCACGCGGCGCGGCGGCTGGCCAGCTCGGCCGCGTCGACCAGCAGCTCCAAGCGGCGCGCGCCGACGTCGAGCTCGATCAGGTCGCCATCCCGCACCAGGGCGAGCGGCCCACCGGCGGCGGATTCCGGTGCCACGTGCAGGATCACGGTGCCGTAGGCGGTGCCGCTCATCCGCGCGTCGGAGATGCGCACCATATCGGTGATCCCCTGCCGCAGCAGCTTGGGCGGCAGGCCCATGTTCCCGGACTCCGGCATACCCGGATAACCCTTGGGTCCACAGCCCTTCATCACCAGCACCGACGAAGCATCGACCTCCAGCGCCGGATCGTCGATGCGGGCGTGGTAGTGCTCGATGCTCTCGAATACCACGGCTTTGCCGCGATGGCGCAGCAGGGCAGGGGTCGCGGCCGACGGCTTGATGACCGCACCGTCCGGCGCGAGATTGCCGCGCAGCACGGCGATTCCGCCCTGCGGCTGCACCGGCCGGTCGAGCGAGCGGATCACTTCCGGCCGCCAGTTCGGCGCGGCAGCGCAGTTCTGCGCTACCGTCTTGCCGTTCACGGTCGGCGCATCGCCGTCGAGCAGCCCGGCTTCGAGCAGCACGCGCAGCACCGCCGGAAAGCCGCCGGCATCGTGGAACTCCTCCATCATGAAGGCCCCCGACGGCTTCAGGTCGACGATGCACGGGATGTCGCGGCCGAGCCGGTCCCAGTCGTCGAGCGTGAGCGGGACATTGGCCCTGCCGGCCAGCGCCAGGAGATGCACGACGGCGTTGGTCGAGCCTCCCAGCGCCGCGTTGGCGCGGATCGCGTTGGCGAAAGCGGCCGGTGTCAGGAACTGCGACAGCGGGCGATCCTCGCGGATCAGCCCGACGATGCGGTTGCCGGCCAGATGCGCCAGCGCCTGTCGGTTGGCATCCACGGCCGGGATCGACGCGTTCTGCGGCAACGCCACGCCCAGCGCCTCGCACAAAGCGGCCATGGTCGAGGCCGTGCCCATGGTCTGGCAGGTGCCGGGCGAGCGGTTGATGCCGCGCTCGGCCGCCAGGAACTCGTCCTGGCTGATCTGGCCGGCTGACAGCTCCTCCGCGAACCGCCACGCATCGCTGGTCCCGATCGGCCGGCCACGATAGCGCCCGGTCAGCATTGGACCGGCCGAGACGACGATGGTCGGCAGGTCGGCGCTGGCCGCACCCATCAGCAGGGCCGGCGTGGTCTTGTCGCAACCCACCAAGCAGCACGACGCCGTCCAGCGGATTGCCCCGGATCGACTCCTCGACCTCCATGCTGGCGAGGTTGCGAAACAGCATGGCGTTGGGCCGCAGCGTGTCCTCGCCCAAGGACATGGACGGGAACTCGAACGGCACCCCGCCCGCTTCCCACACGCCCTGCTTCACATGCTGCGCCAGCTCGCGCAGCGAGGCGTTGCAGGGGTTGAGCTCGGACCAGCTGTTGCAGATGCCGACGATCGGCTTGCCCTGGAAGACGTGATCCGGCAGGCCCAGCTGGCGCTGCACGGCGCGGTGCAGGAAGCCGGTCTTGTCGACGCCCTCGAACCAGGCGCTCGAACGTAGCTTGCCCGCCGTCACGCCCATCCCTGCCTCGCCCTACCCTCGGTGGCCTCGGCCCCGGCCTTGGGGGCGCTTGCCGCCCGGGGAGGTTTAACGTTAAATGAACCTGTCGAACAGGAGCGAGTGAGTGCCGATCCGTGGCTGAGGCGGCGAGCTATCCGAGCCTCACGGGCCGGACCGTCCTGGTCACGGGCGGCGGCTCCGGCATCGGTGCCAGCCTCGTCGAGCATTTCTGCCGCCAGGGCTCGCGGGTGAGTTTCCTCGACGTGCAGGCCGACGCCGCGCAGGCCCTCGTCGGCAGGCTGGCGCAGCTCGGGCCGCCGCCGCGCTTCATCCGATGCGATCTGCGTGATGTGGCGGCCCTGCAGGCGGCCATGGCCCAGGTCGAGGCCGAAAGCGGACCGGTGGCGGTGCTGGTCAACAACGCTGCCAGCGACGACCGGCACCGGATCGAGGACGTCTCGGCCGCCTATTGGGACGAGCGCGTCGCCACCAACCTGCGGCACCAGTTCTTCGCGGCCCAGGCCGTGATTCCTGGCATGAAGCGCCTTGGCGGCGGCTCGATCGTCAATTTCGGCTCGATGACCTGGCACGCCAGCGAGGGCGGCTATCCGATTTACGCCACCTGCAAGGCGGCGGTGGAGGGGCTGACCCGCAGCCTCGCCCGTGATCTCGGGCCGTTCCGCATCCGGGTCAACACGCTGATCCCCGGCTGGGTGATGACCGAGCGGCAGATGCAGCTGTGGCTGGATGCGGAGGGCGAGGCCGAGATCCAGCGCCGGCAATGCCTCAAGGACAAGGTGCAGCCCGCCGACATAGCGCGCATGGTGCTGTTCCTCGCGGCCGACGATTCGCGGATGTGCACCGCGCAGAACTTCATCGTCGACGCGGGATGGATCTGATGCCCCAGCATAACAAAGGAGACCCCGACATGCGTCACCCGACGCGAAGGCTGCTTCTGGCAGCGGCGGCAACGCTCGGCCTGATGGGCGCCATTCCGGCGGCATCCGCTGCCGAGGAGCTGCGCATCCTGGCCTGGCAGGGCTATGCCGACGACGACTGGGTGGCCGAGTTCGAGAAGGAGACCGGGGCCAAGGTCTCCGTGGTCTATGCCCAGACCGACGACGAGATCTGGTCCAAGATCAAGGGCTCGGAGGGCGAGGATTTCGACCTGTTCGCGGTCAATACCTCGGAGCTGCAGCGCTATATCGACGCCGGGCTGGCGGCACCGCACGACCTTGCCGAGCTCCCCAACCAGCAGCATACCCTGCCGCAATTTCGCGACCTGTCCCAGGTCCGCGGTGTCAGCCGTGACGGCAAGGTCTATGGCATCCCGTTCGCGTTCGATTCGATCGGCCTGATCTACGACACGACCAAGGTGAACCCGCCGCCGGATTCGATGAACGTGCTCTGGGACCCGGCCTACAAGGGCAAGATCCTGCTGTATGACGCCAGTGCCCACAATTTCTCGTTCGCCGCCCTGGCCGAAGGGATCGAGAATCCGTTTGACCTCACCGACGCGCAGCTGCAGGAGATCAAGCAAAAGCTGATCGATCTACAGGCGAACGCGCTCAGCTACTACCAATCTGCCGACGAAGCGCTGCAGATCTACAACAGCAACGACGTGGCGTTGATCTTCGCTAATTTCGGCCAGCAGCAGCTGAAGCAGATGAAGGAGGCCGGCGCGCCGATCGCTTATGTCGTACCCAAGGAAGGGGCGCTCGCCTGGCTCGACACCTGGGTCGTCAGCAAGGGTGCAAAGAACCCCGAGCTCGCCGAGAAATGGATCGACTTTGTCCTGCAGCAGAAGATCTCGAGTGAACTGACCGCGCGCACCGGCTTCGGCAATACGGTGACGCCGCTGGCCACCGCCGGTGCGGACGACAAGTTCGTCTGGCTGCTGCCGGTCGAGAACTTCCAAAAACGCAACGACCTGTGGAACGAAGTCAAGGCGGCGGCCCAATAGACGCGGGCGAGCGTTTGCCGGTCCTGGAACTGGTCGGCGTCGAGAAGCGCTACGGCCCGTCCCGGGTGCTGGAGCCGACCGATCTCGCGGTCCGCGACGGCGAGTTCCTGACCGTCGTCGGGCCGTCGGGGTCCGGCAAGACGACGATGCTGCGGTTGATCGGCGGCTTCATCGAGCCGTCGGGCGGCGACATTCGCTTCGAGGGTCGCTCGATCCTGGGCACGCCGATCAACCGCCGCCCGTTCAACACGGTGTTCCAGGACTACGCGCTGTTCCCGCACATGACCGTGGCCGAGAATGTCGGCTACGGCCTGCTCATGCGCCGCACGCCGAAGGCGCAGGCCCGCGCGCAGGTCGAGCAGGCGCTGCGCCTGGTACGCCTCGAGGATTTCGCTGCCCGCTTCCCGGCCCAGCTCTCCGGCGGCCAGCGGCAGCGCGTGGCGCTGGCCCGCGCGATCGTGCTGGAACCGCGGATCGTTCTGCTCGACGAGCCGCTGGGCGCGCTGGACGCCAGCCTGCGCCGTGAGATGCAGCTGTTTTTGAAGGAGATCCAGCGCACGATCCGCACCACCTTCCTGTTCGTCACCCACGACCAGGAAGAGGCGATCGCCATGGCCGACCGGATCTGCGTCATGGCGCAGGGCAGGGTGGTCCAGGTCGGGACGCCCGAGGAAATCTATTGGCGCCCGCTCGACGCCTATGTCGCGCGCTTCTTCGGCGATGCCAACCTGATCCCGGGCCGGCTCGGGCCGCCCGACGGCCATGCGCGTCGCATCGACACCAGCATGGGTTACCTGCTCGCCAGCGATCGGCCCGAGTTGCCCAACGGGACAGTCGTGCAGCTGATGGTGCGGCCGGAGGCGGTCCGGCTCGACGCCACCGCCGACAACCGGGTCACCGCACGGATCGTCGAGGTCGCCTTTGCCGGGGCGATGTTCGAGGTCACTCTCGACGCCGGCGGCATCCGCCTGAAGGCGAAGCTGCCGAGCCGCGCCCACGGTGCCGGATTGGCGGCGGGCACCGAGCTGACGGTCAGTTTCGCTGCTGCCGACGTGCGGCTGGTCACCGAATGAATTCGCGTCGGGGCCGGGCCCTTCGCGCCGCCTGGACTGCTGCCGCTTGGCTGCCGCCGCTGCTCCTGATCGCGGCCCCATTGGCGATCTTCGTCGCCTACAGTTTCTTTCGCGTCGACGGCAACGCGATCGTGCACCAGCCGGGCCTTGCCAACTACGTCCGCTTCTTCGGTGACGGCGTCTTCCTGCCCGTGTTCGCACGCACCTGCCTGCTGGCCGCCGAGGTCGCGGCGATCACGCTCCTGCTCGGCTATCCGTGCGCGATCTGGCTGGCCTCGCTGGAGGGCCGCCGCAAGCTCGTCTTCACGCTGGCCTTCGCCGTGCCGCTGTTGATGAGCTACATCATCAAGATCTACGCGATCCGCGCCATCCTCGGCGGGCAGGGCTGGCTCAACCGCCTGCTGCTTGCGAGCGGCCTGACCAGCGCACCGATCGACGCGCTGCTGTTCAACCTGACCGCAGTCCTGATCACCCTCTCGATGCTGCTGCTGCCGTTCACGATTCTCCCGATCTTCGTCGCGCTGGAGCGCATCCCGCGCAGCCTCTACGAAGCCTCGGCCGATCTTGGCGGCGGCGCCTGGGCCACCTTCCGCCGTGTGGTCTGGCCGCTCTCGCGGCAGGGTGCGCTGATCGGCGCCTCGTTCACCTTTGTCCTGGCGCTCGGCGACTTCGTCACCCCGCAAATGGTCGGCGGCATGAGCGGCATCACGTTCGGCCGGATCGTCTATTCGCAGTTCGGCCTCGCCTTCAACTGGCCGTTCGGCGCCGCCCTGTCGGTGATTCTGGCCGTGATCGTGCTAGCCGCCCTGTGGCTCGCTGCCGTGCTCGGCCGGCCGCGCGGAGCCGCGCCATGATCCTGCCCTGGTACGCCCGGCTCGGCTTGCGCGTGATCGTGGCGCTGGCCTTGGTGATCCTCTACGGCCCGCTGTTGCTGACCGTACTGCTGTCCTTCTTCGACGCCGGACGCGACGGCGTGCGCTGGGACAGTTTCGGATTCCACTGGTACGTTGCCCTGTTCCAAAACCGCGGCATTGCCCAGGCGCTGGGCAACACGCTGCTGGTCGGCGCCGCCACCGTCGTCTGCAGCCTCGTTCTCGGGACGCTGCTCGCCTTCTGGTACCACGCCCATCCCGGCCGCCCGCGCGCGGTGCTGCAGGCGATCGTCTTCGTCCCGTTCGTCCTGCCGCCGATCATGACCGGCCTGTCGCTGCTGATCTTCTTTCGTGAGGCGGGCCTGCCGCGCTCGCTCGTGACCGTCACCATCGGCCACACCGTCTTCGTCCTGGCCCTGGTCTACCGCATCGTGCTGGCGCGCCTGGAAAGCCTCAGCCCGAGCCTGATCGAGGCCTCCTACGACCTGGGCGGCGACGGCCCGCGCACCTTCCGCTACGTGCTCCTGCCGCACCTCGCCTCCGCCATGGCGACCGCCGCGGTCCTGGCCTTCGCCCTCTCGTTCGACGAGACCCTGATCACGCTCCTGGTCACCGGCACCGAGAGCACCCTGCCGCTGCGCCTGTGGGCGATGATGCGCACCGGCTTCACGCCCGACATCAATGCCCTGGTGACGCTGATCCTGGCCGGCAGCATTGCGGTGTGCGTGGCGGTCGCACAGCTGATAAGGGTATAGTTGCAGTGTGCGCGAACGGCTGCGGCCTGGAGCCGGCCGACACGCACACGTGATGGGATCGTAACGCGCAAGAGCAACTTAGAGGCCCGCAGCGCGTTCGATAACCATATGCAGAAGAGGAACGGCAGATGAACGATCCTGACCTTGTAGAGCGCGCGTTGAATGATCCGCCTCGGGTATTCGACTCGCCCGAAGAGGTCGTGCAATCCGACCAGGTTCCGCGCGAGCATAAGCGGACAATTCTGGAGCGGTGGCGGCAGCTCATCGGCTCGTCCCCCGAGGCCCAGGTCGAACCGCCTGGCGGGCTCAGTCTCACGACGCGGCTGACGCGAGCGTTGGCGTTCCTCGACACGGAAACCGGTGGCCACCAAGTAACCCACGACCAGGGTTTCTACACGTCGATCGGTGACATCGGGAAGGACCGCTCGGCACGGAAACCATGAGCCTCGGTTCCAAGCCACAGAACGCGGCTGGATGATCCTCGCGTGCCATTGCGCATCGAGGACTACGCGCTGATCGGGGATTGCGAGACCGCAGCGCTTGTCGGTCGCGACGGCTCGATCGACTGGCTGTGCTGGCCCCGCTTCGATTCCGCTGCCTGCTTCGCAGGATTGCTTGGCGGGCCGGAGCACGGCCGCTGGCTGCTGGCACCGTCGGGGCGGCCAAGGTTGGGCAGCCGCCGCTATCGGCCGGGGACGCTGATCCTGGAAACCGAGTTCGCGACGGACACGGGCACGGTGCTGGTCGTCGACTTCATGCCGCCGCGCGATCAGGTCTCGGATCTGGTCCGGCTGGTCATCGGGCGATCCGGGCGTGTCAGAATGCGGACGGATCTGGCGCTCCGCTTTGAATACGGCTCGGTGGTGCCGTGGGTCAGCCGGGATTGCGACGGCGTGCTGCGGGCCATCGCCGGCCCTGACATGGTCGTCCTGCGGACCACGGCGCAGCTGCACGGCGAGGGTCTGCGCACGGTGGGCGAGTTCGATGTGGCGGCGGGCGAGTCCGTGGCGTTCGTCCTCGAGCATGCCCCGTCCCACCTGCCACTGCCGGCACCGATCGACGTAACCGCGGCACTGGCCGAGACCGAGAGGTTCTGGCTGGAATGGTCCGGTTGCTGCAGCCCGGCGGACGAGTGGTCGGATGCAGTGCAACGCTCGCTGATCACGCTCAAGGCGCTCACCTACGGCCCGACTGGCGGCATCGTGGCGGCGCCGACGACGTCCCTGCCGGAACAGCTGGGCGGGGTGCGCAACTGGGACTACCGCTTCTGCTGGCTGCGCGACGCCACCTTGACGCTGTTGGCCCTGGTGGGCGCAGGCTACGCCGACGAGGCGTGCGACTGGCACGCTTGGCTCCTGCGCGCGGTCGCAGGCAGTCCGGCGCAGATGCAGATCATGTACGGGATCGCCGGCGAGCGCCGCCTGACCGAATGGGAGGTGCCCTGGCTACCGGGGTACGAGGGCTCGCAGCCGGTGCGGATCGGCAACGGCGCGCACGGGCAGCTGCAGCTCGACGTCTATGGCGAGGTCATGGACGCGCTGCATCAGGCCAGGCGGGCGGGGCTGGTGGAGGACGAGGCCGGCTGGGCGCTGCAGCGCGCGTTGCTCGACCACCTCGAGACCGTCTGGCGCGAGCCGGATGAGGGCATCTGGGAGGTCCGCGGCCCGCGCCGTCACTTCACTTTCTCCAAGGTGATGGCCTGGGTGGCGTTCGATCGCGCGGTGCAGAGCGCCGAGGCCTTTGACCTCGATGGGCCGGTGGGCCACTGGCGCGAACTGGCCGCCGAGATCCACGCGGAGATCTGCCGGCACGGCTTCGACGCCGAGCGCAATTGCTTCGTGCAGTCCTACGGATCCCGCCAGCTCGATGCGAGCCTGCTGCAACTGCCTGCCTTGGGCTTTCTGCCTGCAACGGATGCACGGATCATCGGGACGGTGGCGGCGATCGAGCAGGTCCTGCTCGTCGGCGGTCTGGTGGCCCGCTACGACACCGACGAGTGCACCGACGGTCTGCCTCCCGGCGAAGGAGCCTTCCTCGCCTGCAGCTTCTGGCTCTGCGACGCCTACATCATGCTCGGCCGCTACGCGGAGGCCCGGCGGCTGTTCGAGCGGCTGCTGGCGCTGCGCAACGATGTCGGCCTCCTGGCCGAGGAATACGATGTCGAGGCGGGCCGTCAGCTCGGCAACTTCCCGCAGGCCTTCTCGCATCTGGCCCTGGTGAACACGGCCATGAATCTGACCCGGCTCGCCAAGCCTGCGCACGAGCGGGCGGGGCGCGCGAGCGCTGCGGTCTGAGCTCGGGAGATTCCGGCTCATGTTCGCCCAGCCACTGTTGAATATATATGAGACGGCAGTTGCTTAGGCAGGCGAAGAATATTTGCATTGGACAGTCGCAGCGCTGGTGTCAAGAAGCTTTTATATTGCGCAATCAATGGAGCATTGGCATCTAAACGAGCAGAGGCGCGATATTTAAGATGTGATTATAGGCTCACATAAGGTGGACGCATCGCGCAATGTAAATCCAACTTGGCCCATTAGATTCTCGGGCACTCGCGGGTTCGGCACTTGGATGGCGCCGCGTCAAATAGAGTACCTGCTTCTGCTCGACCTTGATCCGAAGCCGCTGCTCGTACGGCCGTGGCCGACACCAGGGTTGCTCGGTCGCCGGTAACGCGGCTATCGCTGCTGCGACAAGCAGGCGTTGGTCGGTGGGGATCGCCGTGGCGGTGCAGGAGGCGCGGACAAAGGGAACGTCCTACGCGGCGTTCGGTGGCGGGGTTGTCGGTCGGCTGTTCCTGATCCTGGTGACCAGCTGGACGTTGGTCATGATCACGCCAGCGCTCTATCGGGTGTTCGTCCCACTGGCCGCGTTCGGTCTGTCGGTGGACAATGACGGTGTGGTCACGGACGTGCACGCGCCGTTCGCCGCCGGCGAGACCTCGCCGGCTGCGGCGGCGGGCATCGTCGAGGGCGAGCGGGTCGACCTGCGGGCGATGCGCTGCATCCCGATCGATTCCGACCGCTGCGACGACACGCTGGCCCTGTTTGGCGGGCTGGCTGGGCTGCATTACTTCCTGCCGGGCAGCCGGCTCGATGCCGACCTCCTGTCGACTGGCGGCAACGAGGCCCGCACGCTCCACCTCGATGCGGCATGACCGGCGTGGGACGGGTTGGACGCCTTCATGCTGCTGGCCGCGACCATGGTCGGGATCGCGGTCGTGCTGATGGCCGCCTGGCTCGTCTGGACACGCCCGAGCCTGATGACCTGGGGCTTCTTCGCCTATGCGGTCTGGTTCAATCCCGGCCAGACCTACACCTACTATGCGCTGATCACGCACTGGCCGCGCGCGGTCTTGGCGCAGGAGCTGGCGGAGGCAGTTGCCCAGGCCGCCGCCTATGTCGGCCTGCTGGTGTTTGCGCTGCGCTTCCCGCACGACACGACCGAGCCGGTCTGGCGGCCGGTCGAGCGCGCCCTGGCGCCGATCGCCGTCATTCTGCTCATCCTCAAGCTGCTGAGCTTCGCCAACGGCTTCGGCTACCCGACCGAGGCCATCACCCGCTGGACGTTCTATGCCGGCATGATGCTCGACGCGGGTGTCCTGGTGATTTTGCTGCGGCGTCGCCGGCAGCTGGCGGCTCAGGACGAGCAGCGCATGTGCTGGGTGATCGCCGGCTGCGCGATCGGCCTGCCGGCCTTCTTCGTCGCCGAGCTGCGGCTGGCCTCGAGTGCCGTGTTCCGCCGCGAAGCCGGTACTCATTCGGCGGCAGGGCAGCGGTGCGAGCTGGGACGAGGCGTCGCTGAGGGTGCTCGACCCGGCGGCGGACGGCGCCGTCCTCCGTGCCGCGCGGCAGCACGGCCCGGTCCGGCTGACCGAAGCGGACTGGGTCCGCCCTGGCGTGCCCGGCGGGCTGGCCCACCCTTGTATCGCGTTGGCCGTGCGCGATGTCGAGCGCGAGCCGCTGGCCGTGGCACTCTACGGCCCGCACCTCGCCGGCAGCGATCTCGGTCCCGACGAGCATGCGATGCTGGGCACGATGGCCGAGCAGGCCGGCGCCGCCTACGAGCGCGCCGAGATCGAGGCGCTCCGGCGCGAGATCACCGCGCTGCGGGCGCAGCTGGCGGCGCTAAGCGCGCCGCGCACAGCGCCTCCGCCTGAGCTAGCCGCACGCAAACGAGCTTGGAAGAGCCATGAGCCTCAACTTCCGGCAGGAACTGGTCGGCTGCTTCGGTCAGCCGGTCGACGAGAACCCGACCCAGCCAATGGTGGAGGCGGCGTTCCAGCATCACGGCCTGGACTGGCGCTATCTGACCATCGAGGTGGCGCCACGGGATCTCGGCGCCGCTGTCGCCGGCGCGCGCGCCATGGGGTTTCGCGGCTTCAACTGCACGATCCCGCACAAGCTCGCGGTCATCCCGCATCTCGACGGGCTGGGCGAATTGGCGGCGCTGATGGGGGCGGTCAACTGCGTCGTGGTGCGCGACGGCCGGCTGATCGGCGAGAACACCGACGGCAAGGGCTTCGTCGCCGGGCTCAGGCGGCTGGCCGACCCGGCCGGCAAGCGCATGGTGCTGCTCGGCGCCGGCGGGGCCGCGCGGGCGATCGCGGTCGAGATGGCGCTGGTCGGCGTGCGGCACATCGCCGTGGTCAGCCGCAACGCGGCGCAGGGCCAGGCACTCGTCGACCTGCTGGGCGGCAAGGTGCGTGATGTCGCCGGCGGCGGCCTCTCGGCCGAGCTGGCCCGGTGGCAGGGTGACTACGTGGTGCCCGAGGGCACCGACATCGTCGTCAACGCGACGCCGATCGGGCTGTTCCCGGACGTCGATGCCCGCCTGGACTTGGCGGTGGACAGCCTTCACCCCGGCATGATCGCCGTCGACGTCATCCCCAATCCGCCGCGCACCCGCTTCTTGCGCGACGCGCAGGCCCGCGGCTGTGAGGTGATCGACGGGCTCGCGATGCTGGTCGGCCAGGGCCGCATCGGGATCGAGTACTGGACCGGCGTCGACCCGGACGAGACGGTCATGCGGCAGGCATTGGAGGAGATTTTCGGGTCTGGCGGCCGCTGATGACCCACGACATCGGCGTAGCGATGGCCGCCTATGGCGGTGCCAGCCGGGTGTTTCACGTCCCGCTGATTCTGAAGCGTCCCCGGCCTCGCCTTGCGCACCATCGTCTCGCGCAACCCTGCAGAGGTGCAGGCGGCCCTGCCGCAGGTGCGGGCCGTGCGGAATTTCGCGGCCGTCTGCGCCGATCCCGAGATCGACCTGATCGTCATCCCGACGCCCAACCATACCCACGCGCCATTGGCCGCCCAGGCGCTCGAGGCGGGCAAGCACGTGGTGGTCGACAAGCCGTTCGCGCTGTCGGTGGCGGAGGCCCAAGCGCTGCTGGATCTGGCGCAGGCCAGAGGCCAGGTCCTGTCGGTGTTCCAGAACCGGCGCTGGGACGCGGATTTCCTGACTCTGCGGCAGGTCATCGCCTCGCGCGCGGTCGGCGAGCCCGTGCATCTCGAATCCCATATCGACCGCTTCCGCCCGCAGGTGCCGGACCGCTGGCGCGACCGGGCCGGACCCGGATCGGGGCTCTGGTACGATCTGGGCCCCCATCTGATCGACCAGGCCCTGCAGCTGTTCGGCATGCCACGCGCGATGTTCGTCGACCTCGCCGCGCAACGCGACGGGGCGACGACCGACGACCGGTTCCACGCGCTGCTGCGCTACGACCGGCTGCGCGTGGTGCTGCATGCCACCACGCTGGCGGCCGCCCAGACGCCGCGCTTCGTGCTGCACGGCACCAGGGGCAGTTGGGTCAAGCACGGCCTCGACACCCAGGAGGACGCGCTGAAGGCGGGCGGCGTGCCGGGCAGCCATGGTTGGGGCCACGACCCGCGCGAGGGGATGCTCACGACGATGGCCGGCAGCGTGGCGGTGCCGAACGTGCCGGGCGACTACCGCCAGTATTACCTCGCCGTTCGCGACGCGATCCGCGGGACCGGCGCGAATCCGGTGACGCCGGCGGAGGCATTGGCCGTGATGACGGTGATTGAGCTCGGCCGGCGCAGCAACGAGCTGCGGCGCGAACTGGCGCTGGATGCCGGCTAGGACTTCACGGCCGCGACCGCATCGCCGAGCTTCTGGCTGAATGCGGTCAGCGCCCGGCCCAACGCCGCCACCCGCTCGTCCCAGGATGCCGGGTCGCCCGCCGGCTCGACGATCCGTTCGCGGCCGGTGGTGACGAACCGGTCGTCGGCGCCCGCCAGCAGGGTCCAGCGCGCGTCGAGAATCATGTTGCCGGCCTGATCGCCATCGAAGCGCTGCACGTCGATGGTGACGCGAAAGTCCGAGGCGAGATCGCGGCGGGCAGGGGTCTCCAGCACCCGGTCGCGGCCGAAGCGGCTGCCCAGCTCGTCGACGACGTAGCGGGTGATCATGCTGGTCACCGGCTCGGCCCACGTGCGAGTGTCGGCGAACGCGACCTGGTCGGGGCTCACCCGCGAGACGATCTGCGCCCGGTCGAGATAGGGCGCGATCGTCGCCTGGTCGACGAACACGATCGGCCCGCGCCGCGCCGGCGCTGCGACCGGCGGCTCGGGACTGAGCAGATAGAACCGGGTCGGCTCCCCGGCGCCGCAGGCGGCAAGGCCGAGCAGCGCGAATAGAACGAGCCGCCGCCTCGGGTTGGTGGTCATGGCGGCGGCCCGCCTCGCTTGCCTCGGATCAGCACGTCCGGCTGCCGCTCCAGCAGGTCGAGCACCTGGCGCAGCGACCGCGTGGCGCCGGTGACCTCGCGCAGCAACGCCTGCAGGTCCGACTGGAAGGTCGAGCGGCTGCCGAAGGTCGCGTCCAGCGCCGCGATCGTCCGGCGCGCGTCGCTCACCGTCTGCCCCGCCTGCTCGGTGGCGCTGGTGGCCGCGTTCAGCAGCGGGATCCCGCGGGCCTGCAGCTGCGCGGGCATCGCACGCAGTTCGGCCGAAAGCGCGGTCAGGTTGGCCAGCGCCTCCCGCAGCTCCGGGCCGGCCAGCACGTCCCGCGCCGCATCCAGGGTGGCCACTGCCGCCGGCCCCGCCGCGTCGGCGGTGCGGGTCAGGCTGTCGATCAGGGGCTGGCTGCGGTCCGCGAGCTGGCCTGCCGTGCTGCGCAGTTCGCCGGCGGCGGCCGCCAGATCCGCCATCGCCTGGCGCAGCTCTGGTGCGGTGACCAGCTCGCGCAGCGCCACCAGGGTCGCCTCGACCTCGCCTGCCAACCGATCGAGCGGCAGCTTGCCTACCTCGGCCAGCACCTTGTCCAGCGTCGCCGACATCGCGTCGAGCCGCGTCGGAACGCTCGGGATCTCCGGCACCGGACCACCGCCGAGCATGGCGGCCGGTGCGTCGGGCGAAAGATCCAGCGCCACCTCCCGGTTTGCCGACAGCAGGCTGGTGCTCGCCAGTTGGGCACGCAATCCCCGCCGCACCAGCGTCGCCACGGCCGTGACCACCTCCGCTGGCGACGCGGCGCGTTGCCCATCCACCACCAGCGAGCCCGGCACGATGTCGACGATCACCGGGACATCGAGTTGCCCCGAGGCGCTGTCGAAGGTGACCGTGATCTCGCGTACCGTACCGACCCGCAAGCCGCGGACCGTCACCGGCGCGCCGACCGCCAGGCCCTGGACATTGCCGGTGAAGCGAATCCGGAATGGCACGCCGTCCGGCGCCGCTGCGGCCTGCGCGCGGTCCAGGGCCTCCAGCAGCGGCGCCAGCCGTTCGGCAGCGAGCGCGCTGGCACGGGATTCGAGGCTGCCGGGCGCTTCCTGCGCTTCGGCCGAGCCGGCGAGCAGGGCAAGCAACAGCACTGCCGCTGTTTTAGGTGTCCGCTGCGCGTCGGCGCCCGCTGGTCGCATGGTGCTTGCCGCTCCACCACGGCTCCGGCCGCCGCACCCTGATAGCGCAGCTCCCGCTCGTCGCGAAGACGGGTTGACCATGGCGTCAGTGTAGTCAGCGGCCGCCTAAAATACGGTCACACGCCGTCGATTGCCCGTTTGCTGGGCATCCGTGGCGATCACGGTGGCGGCGGCTCGCCAGTGCTCGAAGCTGGCATGAAAATCGCTGCCCGCAATCCACGCAACGATAACACTCGCTCCACGAGGTATAACATGCGTTCCAGGCATCGCACGCTGGCGGCTCTCGGCCTGCTCGCGGCACTCGCGCTCCCAACTGGCGCTGTCCGCGCCGCCGACGACACCATCAAGGTCGGCATCCTGCATTCGCTCTCCGGCACCATGGCGATCAGCGAGACCACGCTGAAGGACGTCATGCTGATGCTGATCGAGGAGCAGAACAAGAAGGGCGGCGTCCTCGGCAAGAAGCTGGAGGCGGTCGTCGTCGACCCGGCGTCGAACTGGCCGCTGTTCGCCGAGAAGGCGCGCGAGCTGATCGAGAAGGACAAGGTCGCGGCCGTGTTCGGCTGCTGGACCTCGGTCAGCCGCAAGTCGGTGCTGCCGGTCTTCGAGGAGCTCAACAACATCCTGTTCTACCCCGTCCAGTACGAGGGCGAGGAGAGCAGCAAGAACGTGTTCTACACCGGTGCCGCGCCGAACCAGCAGGCGATCCCGGCGGTCGACTACCTGATG
This sequence comes from uncultured Alphaproteobacteria bacterium, assembly GCA_963798145.1. Taxonomy (GTDB): domain Bacteria; phylum Pseudomonadota; class Alphaproteobacteria; order Geminicoccales; family Geminicoccaceae; genus Benzoatithermus. The sequence goes on along the minus strand of CAWCSG010000001.1, from coordinate 232,467 downwards.
AGCGAGGAAGGCGTCGAGCGCTGGGTCCTGGCCGGCACCGACTATGTCTACCCGCGCACGACCAACAAGATCCTCGAGGCATACCTTCTGCAGAAGGGGGTGAAGCCTGAGGACATCATGATCAATTACACGCCGTTCGGTCATTCCGACTGGCAGACCATCGTGGCCGACATCAAGAAGTTCGGCTCGGCGGGTAAGAAGACGGCGGTGGTCTCGACCATCAACGGCGACGCCAACGTTCCGTTCTACAAGGAACTTGGCAACCAGGGCGTCAAGGCGACGGACATTCCGGTCGTGGCGTTCTCGGTCGGCGAGGAAGAGCTGGCCGGTCTCGATACCAAGCCGCTGCTGGGGCATCTGGCCGCGTGGAACTACTTCATGAGCATCGACACGCCCGAGAACGCGGCGTTCATCGATGAGTGGCACAAGTTCATCAAGAACGACAAGCGCGTCACCAACGACCCGATGGAAGCCCACTATATCGGCTTCAACATGTGGGTGAAGGCGGTCGAGAAGGCCGGCACCACCGACCCGGCGGCCGTGATCGACGCCATGATCGGCGTGGCCGTGCCGAACCTGACCGGCGGCTTCTCGGCGATGATGCCCAACCACCACATCACCAAGCCGGTGCTGATCGGCGAGATCCAGGATGACGGCCAGTTCAACACCGTGTTCGAGACCTCCGGTCTCGTGCCCGGCGACGAGTGGTCGGACTATCTCGAGGGCTCGAAGGACCTGATCTCCGATTGGCGTGCCCCGCTGTCGTGCGGCAACTTCAACGTCAAGACCGGCAAGTGTGGCGGCACCGGCGGTAGCTGAGCCGCTGGTTTCCGTCTGTTGAACCGCAGGCCGGAGGGGGTCGTCGCTCGACCGCCTCCGGCCGCCTTCGCGAGATCGCACTGCCCATGCGCCGTTTCCTTGCCGTCATCTTCTGCCTCGTCGGCCTGAGCGCCACGGCGTCGGCCCAATCCATCGATGATCTGCTGGCCAAGTTCGGATCGACCAAATTCGACGAGATCGAGGCCGCGATCAATGGCCTGGCTGCGAGCGGCAATCCGCAGGCGCCGGCGATCCTCGAGGCGCTCACCAACGGCAACCTCGTGATCCAGCCCGCGGAAAAGAAGGCGTACATCAAGACACCCGATGGCGGTCTGATCGATGCGGCGACGGGGGCAGTGGTGGCCTCCGACGCAACCATCTCCGGCATCAAGCCGGTGCGCGTGAACAATCGGATCCGGCGCGCCGTCGAGGCCGCCGTCGGCAGCCTGACCCTGATGAGTCCAGACCCGGCCAAGCGCCTGGAGGCGGCCCAGGCCGTGCTCCGTTCGCGCGAGGCCACGGCGTTGCCGGCGCTGGAGCAGGCGCTGGCGCAGGAGCAGGACCCGGCGCTCAAGCTGGCCCTCGCCCAGGCACGGGCCGCGATCGTCATCGACCAACCCGATGCGCCCGAAGCCGACAAGATCGAGGCGGTCCAGCTTCTGGCCCAACGCGGCGATCAGGAGGTGTTGGGGATCCTGGCGTCGCTGCCGGCGACGGCCCCCGACGCCGTGCGCGCCGCCGCCGCGGCTGCCGTCGACGAGATCCAAGGCCGCCTCAAGCTCGTCGCAGCGGCCCAGAACGTCGTCTACGGCATCAGCCTGGGTTCGGTGCTGCTGCTGGCCGCGATCGGCCTCGCCATCACCTTCGGCGTGATGGGCGTGATCAACATGGCGCACGGCGAGATGGTCATGCTGGGCGCCTACACCACCTATGTCATCCAGGAATTCTGTCGCAACAGCTTCCCAGCTGGGCTCGAATGGTCGCTGCCGGTCGCCATCCCGATGGCATTCCTGGTCGCCGGCGCCATGGGTGTCTTGATCGAGCGCAGCATCATCCGCATGCTCTACGGTCGGCCGCTCGAGACGCTGCTCGCCACCTGGGGTGTGTCGCTGATCCTGCAGCAGCTGGTGCGCACCATCTTCGGACCCAACAATCGTCAGGTCTCGACGCCGTCCTGGATGAGCGGCTCGTTCGACCTCGGCTACGGCTTCGCCATCACCGAGAGCCGCCTGGTCATCGTGATCTTCTGTCTGGTCGTGTTCGCGGCCCTTCTGGCCGTCATTCGCATGACCCGCTTCGGTTTGGAGATGCGTGCGGTCACCCAGAATCGCCGCATGGCCGCTGCCATGGGCATCCGCACCAGCTGGGTCGACGCGATGACCTTCGGCCTGGGCTCGGGCGTCGCCGGCATTGCCGGCGTGGCCCTGTCGCAGATCGACAATGTCAGCCCCAATCTCGGTCAGAGCTACATCATCGACAGCTTCATGGTCGTCGTGTTCGGCGGCGTCGGCAACCTCTGGGGCACCTTCACCGGCGCCTTCACCTTGGGCATCGTCAACAAGCTGCTCGAGCCCACCGTGGGCGCGGTCATGGCCAAGATCCTGGTCCTGGTCGCGATCATCCTGTTCATCCAGAAGCGTCCGCGGGGTCTGTTCGCCCTCAAGGGCCGTGCCTTGGAGAGCTGACCCGATGCTCAAGGCGTTTCCCGCCGCGACCTGGATCGTCGTGCCGTTGCTGCTGATCGTGGCGGTGCTGGTGCCGGTCCTCAATCTTTACACCGACCCCTCCAGCGCCTGGTACGTGCCGACCTACGTGGTCAGCCTGACCGGCAAGTACCTCTGCTTCGCCATCCTGGCGCTGAGCGTGGATCTGGTCTGGGGCTATTGCGGCATCCTGAGCCTCGGCCATGGCGCGTTCTTCGCGCTCGGCGGCTACGCCATGGGCATGTACCTGATGCGCCAGATCGGCACGCGCGGCGTCTACGCCAACCCGGATCTGCCGGACTTCATGGTGTTCCTGAACTGGCATGAGCTGCCTTGGTACTGGCACGGCTTCGAGATGTTCTGGTTCGCCATGCTGATGGTGATCCTGGTGCCGGGAACGCTCGCCTTCGTGTTCGGCTGGTTCGCCTTCCGCAGCCGCGTCACCGGCGTCTATCTCTCGATCATCACCCAGGCGATGACCTTCGCGCTGCTGCTGGCCTTCTTCCGCAACGATATGGGCTTCGGCGGCAATAACGGCCTCACCGACTTCAAGGACATACTCGGGTTCGACATCCAGGCTGCGACGACCCGCTCGGGCCTGTTCGCCGCCTCGGCGATCACTCTGGCGCTGGCCTTCCTGGCCTGCGGCTACATCGTCCGCTCGCGCACCGGCAAGGTGCTGATCGCGATCCGCGACGCTGAGAGCCGCACCCGCTTCTGCGGCTTTCGCGTCGAGCATTACAAGCTGTTCGTCTGGACCTTCTCGGCCGTGATCGCCGGCATCGGCGGTGCTCTCTATGTGCCGCAGGTGGGCATCATCAACCCGGGCGAGTTCGCGCCCGCGAACTCGATCGAGGCGGTGATCTGGGTCGCCTTCGGCGGTCGCGGCACGCTCTGGGGTGCGATCGTCGGCGGGCTCGGCGTCAACGCCATCAAGTCGTGGCTGACCGGCACTTTCCCGGAGATCTGGCTGTTCGCGCTGGGTGCGCTGTTCATCGCCACCACCCTGTTTCTGCCCAAGGGCATTGCCGGCCTTTTGACCGGTCTGCGCCGGGTGCGGCGCGCACCGGCACCCATGGTTCCAGTCGGCGAAGGGGCCAAGGGATGAGTGTCGTCACCACTACCGTCCACGACGGCCGCTCTGCGAATACCATCCTCTATCTCGACGGCGTCTCCGTCAGCTTCGATGGCTTCAAGGCGCTGAACGATCTCTCCCTGTACCTGGCCAAGGGCGAGATGCGCGCGATCATCGGTCCGAATGGCGCCGGCAAGACCACGATGATGGATGTCATCACAGGCAAGACGCGTCCCGATAAGGGCACGGTCCTGTTTCGTGAGAACGTCGACCTCACCCGCTTCGACGAGGCGGCGATCGCGTTGCTCGGCATCGGCCGGAAGTTCCAAAAGCCCACGGTCTTCGAGAGCCACACCGTGTTCACCAACTTGGAGCTGGCGCTCAAAGGCGAGCGCGCCCTGTTTCGCTCTCTCGTCTTCGGCCTGTCGGGCGAGCAGCGCGATCGCATCGCCAAAGTGCTGGGGATCATCCGTCTGACGGATTCGGCCAACCGCCTCGCCGGCGAGCTCAGCCACGGCCAGAAGCAGTGGCTCGAGATCGGCATGCTGCTGGTGCAGGATCCGGAGCTGCTGCTGGTCGACGAGCCGGTCGCCGGTATGACCGATGCCGAGACCGAAGCCACGGGCGAGCTGCTGCGCGAGATCGTCAAGAGCCATTCCGTGGTCGTGGTGGAGCACGACATGGACTTCGTGCGTGGCCTTGGCTGCAAGGTCACGGTGCTGGCGGAAGGCTCGGTGCTCGCCGAGGGTTCGCTCGAGCAGGTGCAGAACGACGAGCGCGTCATCGAAGTCTATCTGGGGCGCTGAGCATGCTGCAAATCGAAAGCATCGACCTCCATTACGGTGCCAGCCAGGCGCTCTGGCGCGTGTCGCTCACCGCTGTCGTCGGCGAGATCACCTGCGTCATGGGCCGCAACGGCGTCGGCAAGACCTCCACGCTGCGCGCGGTCGTGGGACAGGTGAGACCGTCTGCCGGCAAGATCGCCTGGGACGGTCAGGACATCACCAATCTGTCGACGGTCGAGCGCGCGCGCCGCGGCATCGCGATCGTGCCGCAGGGCCGCGAGATATTCCCGCTGCTGACGGTCGAGGAGAACCTGCAGACCGGTTTCGGCTCACTGCCGCGCGGCGAGCGGCGGATTCCCGACCACATCTTCGAGCTGTTCCCGATCCTCAAGACCATGCTCCGCCGCCGCGGCGGCGACCTCTCAGGCGGCCAGCAGCAGCAGCTGGCGATCGGCCGCGCCCTGATCATGAAGCCGAAGCTGCTCGTCCTCGACGAGCCGACCGAGGGCATCCAGCCCTCGATCATCAAGGATATCGGCCGCGTGCTTGAGCTGTTGCGCAGCCAGGGCCAGATGGCCATCCTGCTGGTCGAGCAATATCTGGACTTCGCCAAGGCGCTGGCCGACCGGCTGGCGGTGATGGACCGGGGTCAGGTGGTGCTGAGTGGCCGCCCCGACGAGCTCGATGACGCGGATGTTCGACGCTATCTCACCGTCTGAGCTTGCTGCCGCACCGGGTGGCGTGGACCAGCGTGCTGCGGCGGCGGTCGAGCTCGGCTTCGCGCGCCGCGATGGCCGCACGCGGCTGACCCGCCTCTATCAGCGCACGCCGCTGCGGGCGTTGTTCCCGCGTCATGAAGTCGGCGACCTGCCGGTGGCGGCTCTGGTCAATGTCGGCGGCGGCTTGGTTGCCGGCGACACGGCTTCGATTTCGGTCGAGGTCGGTCCGGACGCGGCCGCGTTGGTCACCAGCCAGGCTGCCGAGAAGGTTTACCGCTCCACCGGCGCGGACTGCCGCGTGACGACACGGTTGAAGGTGGAGCAGGGCGGCTGGCTGGAATGGTGTCCGCAGGAAACGATCCTGTTCGACCAGGCCCGTCTGCGCCGCAAGCTGCGCCTCGACCTGGTCGGCAGCGCGCGGGCCATGTTGGGCGAGATTCTGGTGTTCGGCCGCCACGCCTCCGGCGAGCGAACCGAACGTGGCTTTCTGCTGGATCGGATCGAGATCCACCGCGACGGGGAGCTCGCCTGGCTCGATGCGCTCAGGCTCGAGGGCGAGTATGCCCACACTTTGGGGGCTGGCGCCGGCCTCGGCGGCGCGCGCTGTGCCGCCACCTTCGTCTATGCGGCAACCGACGCCATGAGCCTGCTCGACCGTGCGCGCGACTGGCTGCCGGCAGCAGGCGTGCGTGCCGGCGCCACGCTGGTCAACGGCCTGCTGATTGCCCGCTTTCTTGCCGCCGAGGCGCTTGCGCTGCGGCGCGCTTTCGCGTTGTTCTGGTGCCGCTTTCGCGAGGCCGCCGCCGGCCTCCCGCCGGCCCTGCCGCGGCTCTGGCACGTCTGAGGGAACCCCATGCACCTGACCCCGCGGGAGAAGGACAAGCTCTTGATCGCCATGGCCGCCAACGTGGCGCGCCGGCGGCTCGAGCGCGGCGTGAAGCTGAACCACCCCGAAGCCATCGCCCTGATCTCCGACTTCGTCGTCGAGGGTGCCCGCGACGGCCGCTCGGTCGCCGACCTGATGGCCGCCGGCGCCGAGGTCCTGACCCGCGAGCAGGTGATGACCGGCATCCCCGAGATGATCCACGAGGTCCAGGTCGAGGCGACCTTCCCCGACGGCACCAAGCTGGTGACGGTGCATGCGCCGATCCGGTGAGCGGCGGTCAGAGGCCGCTAGTCGCGTAGAGCGTGGTCCAGTCGTCGACGCGCTCCAGCGAGTGTCGGACTGTCGAACATGCGGCGCTGCCGACGAAGTCCTGGCCGAGCCAGCCACTCGGTGTCCCGGCGCCAGTCGCTGAACCCAGCGCCGCTCGCGAGTCGACCATCCAGATTTCGCTCGACGCTCGGCAGCGTCTTGTAGTCGACGAGCTTCTGGCCAAGGTCGTGGGTCGCGTGTGCTCGGCGAAAGCATCTCGATCACGAGCAACGGGTCGCTGATCTCCCTTGCGGCTGGCCCGCAGGTGACCGCAATGTCGGCCTGCCACATCGTTCGCTGCATCGATTCCACCGCCTGCTCTCGGCCTCGCCACGGCATGGCCGAGTCCGCTGAGTGCGTTGTAGAGGACAGCCAGTGGTGTTCACGACGATGGTCCGTTGCGGTCCGGCCGGCGGCGACATCGCGCGAAGTACGCCGTCCTGCCAGCTCATATCTCGATGTCGGTGCCGTCGTCCCATCTCAGGAACTCGTCCACCGTCATCAACTTGACCGCATGCTCGGCCATCGCCCACTCCGCTCGCCTTCGCCGGCACTATAGAGGAAATCGCTGATGATCCCAGGCGAGTTGTTTCACGCTCCCGGCGACATCGAGCTCAACGTCGGCCGCCCGACCGTCACGCTGACTGTGGCCAACACTGGCGACCGGCCGATCCAGGTCGGTTCGCACTACCATTTCTTCGAGACCAACGAGGCGCTGGCCTTCGACCGCGACCAGGCGCGCGGCATGCGCCTGAACATCCCCGCCGGTACCGCGGTGCGCTTCGAGCCCGGCCAGTCGCGCGAGGTGATGCTCGTGGCCTACGGCGGCAGCCGCAAAGTATTCGGCTTCAACCAGAAGATCATGGGGGCGCTCTGATGGCCTTTCGCATGTCGCGCGGCGCCTACGCCCACATGTTCGGGCCGACGGTCGGCGACAAGTTGCGCCTCGCCGACACCGACCTGATCATCGAGGTCGAGGAGGACCGCACGGTCTACGGCGAGGAGGTCAAGTTCGGCGGCGGCAAGGTGATCCGCGACGGCATGGGCCAGGGCCAGGAAGCCCGCTCGGCCGGTGCCGTCGACACCGTGATCACCAACGCGCTGATCCTCGACCATTGGGGCATCGTGAAGGCGGACATCGGCCTCAAGGACGGCCGGATCGTCGCGATCGGCAAGGCCGGCAATCCCGAGATCCAGCCCGGCGTCGACATCGTCATCGGCCCCGGCACCGAGGCCATCGCCGGCGAAGGCAAGATCGTCACGGCCGGCGGGATCGACGCCCACATCCACTTCATCTGCCCGCAGATCCTCGACGAGGCGCTGGCCGCCGGCCTCACCACCCTGTTCGGCGGCGGCACCGGCCCCGCGGCGGGCACCACCGCCACCACCTGCACGCCCGGGCCCTGGCACATCGGCCGGATGCTGCAGGCGCTGGAATCCTGGCCGATCAATGTCGGCCTCCTGGGCAAGGGCAATGCCAGCCTGCCCGAGGCGCTGCGCGAGCAGGTCGCGGCCGGTGCCTGCGGCCTCAAGCTGCACGAGGACTGGGGCACGACCCCGGCGGCGATCGACTGCTGCCTCGCGGTCGCCGACGAGATGGACGTGCAGGTCGCGATCCACACCGACACGCTGAACGAATCCGGCTTCGTCGAGACCACCATCGCGGCCTTCAAGGGCCGCACCATCCACGCCTTCCACACCGAGGGCGCCGGCGGCGGGCACGCGCCCGACATCCTGAAGGTCGTGGGCCTGCCCAACGTGCTGCCGTCGTCGACCAACCCGACCCGGCCCTACACCGTGAACACGGTCGACGAGCATCTCGACATGCTCATGGTCTGCCATCACCTCGATTCGTCGATCCCCGAGGACGTCGCCTTCGCCGAGAGCCGCATCCGCAAGGAGACGATCGCGGCCGAGGACATCCTGCACGACCTGGGTGCGATCTCGATGATGTCCTCCGACAGCCAGGCCATGGGCCGGGTCGGCGAGGTGATCATCCGCACCTGGCAGACCGCGCACAAGATGCGCCAGCAGCGCGGCCGCCTGCCCGAGGAGCAGGGCGACAACGACAATTTCCGCTGCAAACGCTACGTCGCGAAATACACCATCAACCCCGCGATCGCGCAGGGCGTCGGCCATATCGTGGGCTCGGTCGAGGTCGGCAAGCTCGCCGATCTGGTCGTCTGGTCGCCGGCCTTCTTCGGCGTCAAGCCGGACATGGTGATCAAGGGCGGCACCATCGCCTCGGCCCCCATGGGCGACCCCAACGCCTCGATCCCGACCCCGCAGCCGGTGCACTACCGGCCGATGTTCGGCAGCTATGGCCGCTCCGCGATGGCCAGCGCGCTGCACTTCGTCTCCGCCGCCGCGGTCGACGACGCGGTCCATCACCGCTGGGGGCTCGAGCGCGAGCTCTTCCCCGTGCGCAACACGCGCGGCGGCATCGGCAAGGCAGCGATGATCCACAACGCGGCGATGCCGCAGCTCGAGATCGACCCCGAGACCTACGAGGTCCGCGCCGACGGCGAGCTGCTCACCTGCGCGCCCGCCACCGTGCTACCCATGGCGCAACGCTACTTCCTCTTTTGACTTTCTCCCTCTCCCGCGCCAGCGGGGGAGGGCCGGGGTGGGGGCTCTCTCGTGCCGCGCATCGACCACAACCTGCGAGACAAGGCGCGCCACCTGCGCCGCGAGCCGACCGAGGCCGAGAAGCGCCTGTGGTCGATCCTGCGCGACCGCCAGCTCGAAGGCGCCCACTTCCGCCGCCAGCACCCGATCCCGCCCTACGTCGCCGATTTCGCCTGCGTGGACGCGAAGCTGATCGTCGAGGTCGACGGCGGCCAGCACGCCGGCAGCGACCCCGACGCGCAGCGCACCGCCTACCTCGAGCGCCATGGCTGGCGCGTGCTCCGTTTCTGGAACAACGACGCGCTTGGCAACACCGAAGGCGTCGCCCAGCAGATCGCCGACGCCCTGAAACCGCCCCCACCCCAACCCTCCCCGCTACGCGGGAGAGGGAGTCCGAATTACCCCCTCTCCCGCCAGAGGCGGGGGAGGGCCGGGGTGGGGCACTCTCCCCCGCGCCACCGCCATCGCCCCCTCCGGCACCCCCGCCGCCACCGTCACCCTCGCCTACGACGACCGCCACCGCCGCCGCCTGCGCCTCGCCACCGACACCGGCGAGCCCTTCCTGCTCGACCTCCCCGAAGCCCAGGTCCTGCGCGACGGCCACCTCCTCGCCCTCGACGACGGCCGCCTGATCCTGGTCCGCGCCGCCCCCGAAGCCGTCCTCGACATCGAGGCCGCCGACGCCCTGGCCCTGGCCCGCATCGCCTGGCACCTCGGCAACCGCCACACCCCGACCCAGATCCTGCCCGGCACCCTGCGCATCCGCGCCGACCACGTCCTCGAGCACCTGCTGACCGACCATCTCGGCGCCACCGTCACCCACGCCACCGCCCCGTTCGACCCCGAGGGCGGCGCCTACGGCCACGGCACCCATGAGCACTGACGCCGCCCTCTACCGCCTGCTCGCCTGGCTCTCCCCCGCCTACCCGGTCGGCGCCTACAGCTACAGCCACGGCCTGGAATGGGCGGTCGAGGAAGGCACCGTGCGCGACCGCGCCGGTCTGGAAGCCTGGCTCGACACCGTGCTGCGCCACGGCGGCGGCTGGGTCGACGCCGTGCTGGTGTCCCACGCCCATGCCGCCGTCACCGCGGACGACACCGACCGCCTGGCTCGACCTGCGCACCCTGGCCCAGGCCATGGCCCCCACCGCCGAGCTGGCGCTGGAGACCCGCGCCCAGGGCGAGGCCTTCGCCCGCGCCAGCCTCGCGAGCTGGCCCGACCCCGCCGGCCGCCTGCCGGCCCTGCTCGCCGACGGCCCCGGCCTGACCTACCCGCTGGCCATCGGCCGCCGTCGCCGCCTGCCACGGCGTTCCCTTGTCCCTGCTCCTGCCGGCCTACCTCCAGGCCTTCGCCGCCAACCTCGTCTCCGCCGCCGTCCGCCTCGTCCCCTTGGGCCAGACCGACGGCCAGCGCGCCACCGCCGCCCTCGAGCCCACCGTGCGCGCCGTCGCCGCCCTGGCCCCGTCCTGCCCGCTCGACGAGCTCGGCACCGCCACGCTCGCCGTCGACCTCTGCTCCATGCGCCACGAGACCCAGTACACGAGGCTGTTCCGCTCATGACCACCCAATCCCACGGCCCCCTGCGCGTCGGCATCGGCGGCCCGGTCGGCTCCGGCAAGACCATGCTGTGCGAGGTCCTGTGCAAGGCGATGCGCGACCGCTGGGACATGGCCGTGATCACCAACGACATCTACACCAAGGAGGACCAGCGCCTGCTCACCGTCGCCGGCGCGCTCGACCCCGAGCGCATCCTGGGCGTCGAGACCGGCGGCTGCCCGCACACCGCGATCCGCGAGGACGCCTCGATCAACCTCGCCGCCGTGCGCGAGATGACCCGCCGCTTCCCCGGCCTCGAGCTGCTGCTGATCGAATCCGGCGGCGACAACCTCGCCGCCACCTTCAGCCCCGAGCTCGCCGACCTCACCATCTACGTCATCGACGTCGCCGGCGGCGAGAAGATCCCGCGCAAGGGCGGGCCCGGGCATCACCCGCTCGGACCTGCTGGTGATCAACAAGACCGACCTCGCGCCGATGGTCGGCGCCGACCTCGGCGTGATGGAGGCCGACACGCGGCGCATGCGCGGCGAGCGGCCGTTCGTGATGGCGAACCTGCGCGGTGGCGTCGGGACGGCGGAGGTCATCGACTTCATCGCCAGGGCGGGCGGCTTGGCAGTCGCCGCTGCCTGAGGCCAAGAACGGTGGCGCGGCAGCGAGTCGGAAGCTAAGTTGATGGGCAGCCTGCAACGAACACGCTGGACAGCATGCCAGACCAATCTCGCCTCACCATCGCGCTCGATCCAGGGGTCAGCGCACGACTCGATCGGCTGGCGGACCGCGAAGGCAAGCCCGCCGCCGAACTCGCCGCCGTCGCCGTCGCCGACTTCGTGGCACGCGACGCCGAGCATGTGGCAGAGATCGAGGCCGCCCTGCGCGAGGCCGACGCCGGCGACTTCGCGACCGACGCGGAAGTCGCGGCCGTCTTCGCCCGCTGGAGCGCCGATAGGCCTCTATGAAGTTCAGTCTGGCTGCGGGTGGCCCTACGCAATCTCGACGAGACCGCAGCCCATATCGCCCGTGACAACGTCGACGCGGCCGCTCGGGTGGTCGAGCGCCTGCGTCAGGCGACGGACCGCCTCGTAAAAGCTACCCCGAGAGCGGTCGCGTCGGCCGGGTTGCCGGAACGCGCGAGCTGATCGTGCCCGGGCTGCCGTTCATCTTGCCCTATCGCGTACGGCGTCGCAGGATCGAGATTCTGCGGGTGCTGCATGCGTCGCGACGTTGGCCCGACCGGCTGCCATAGGGCTGACGGTCGGCACCAAGAGGACTCCTCGCTCCAACGTGCAAGCCCGTGTCGGCTGGAGCCGCTTCAAGCGAGATCGATGGCTATGCCAACCGTGAGCATCTCCAATGCCAAGACCCGCCTCTCCGCCCTGATCCAGGCCGTCGAGCGCGGCGAGGAGGTGGTGATCACCAACCGCAACCGCCCGGTGGCCCGCCTCGTCCCGGTCGCCCCGCCGCGCGAGCGCCCGGTGTTCGGCTCCGCCAAGGCCGCCTTCGAGCGGTCCGGCCTGACCGAGGCCGATATCGAGAAGGCGCTGGCGCCGATGACCGAGGACGAGTTGCGCGAGTGGGGAATCGATTGAGCCGCTGGCTTGCCGATGCCTGCGCCCTGATCGGCTTCTATCGCTCGGCACCTAACTTCCCGGCGGGCGTGCGGGCGCTCTTGGAAAACGAGAGTGGCGAAGTCGCGGTTGCCGCGACGACGGTCTGGGAGATCGCCATCAAGACTGCCTGGAGCAGCTCTCCGACATCCTAATCGGGCGGCCACGCCGCGACCGCGGTATGATAGTGAAGTTTCGAGCTCTCGGACCTCGATACCGCAACGGTCGTAAAAAGGTAGCCTTCGAATGGTGCACGCAAATATGCTTTGGCACTTGGTGCGGTCAAGTCAAAATCAGAGCCGCCCTGCGACCGTTGATTGGCCGGGTATACTGAGAGGAAAATAGGGCCCTCTGGTAAAGTATTGAGTACGCGACATTAGTCCAGTGAATCGCATAAGGAGACGAAAGGATCACGCCATATTGGTTAAGTTCTCCTTAAGATACCGTCTGCCATTCTGTTCCAATTATCGCGCACCAAAAATGTGATTTTACTTCTTCAGCATTTGGGGGATGATGAAGCGTATTCCTGTAATAATCTCTCAATGGATGGCCGTCTGCCATGTGACTAACAAGTACGCGAATGATATCGTGCAAGTTACCAAATATATATGAGCCGGCGAAGAGAACATAATTGCGATATGTTATTGTCATTCGTTATCTTTTTCTGTAGCAGAACATATCACCAATTTAGCAAATGACAATCGATCTTGTCTGTGAATGCATAGAGGCCATTGTCAATTTTGCGACTTTTCGACGCTGATATATAGTTGAGTTTCACTGTCAGTTTGAAGGAAAATGTCAGAAGCGGCAATACGAATTAGGTGAACAAGGTCATTTCGCTCCCACTGGACCGACCGGGATCCGTGAGGATCACCGGATCAGACGTAGTGCTCGATTCGCGAACATTGGCAATTAAGACGTTCTGACTAGATAATGCTCGGCCATTGGGGAAGATTGGATCACGTCGACATAGGTCGGCAAGGCTTTAACTTAATTCACGGTCCAATACGCTCTCTGGTGAGACATTTCGACTAGAATTCCATTCGAATTATGGTATAATCTACATTTCAATCCGAGCTTATCAGCGCTTTCAAGGAGAAGGTGCAGATGCACCCGAACGGCAATTTCAGTTAAATGTCTACTTCTTTGCGAAATTTTGTACGTTCATTTTATGAGCTTCAAGAGCGCGGAATAGTCCTTGCCGCTTCGCGATGGCCGCGCAGATGCGAGTTTGAACGCAATGATCTTGAAAAGATTCGTGTACTCCATAATATATGCGTTCCACGAATCAGATAGCCTTGTAACCTGCTAAGACGCATGACTCGTAAAATTGCGAATTCACAGCGAAGCGCTCGCCAAGAATTCCAATAATGATCTCCCGCAGTCTTCTCGATGTGATGTAGCTGTTCTCCTGTGCCGCAATCTCGACACTGTTCTCATAGCCACGGCTGATGCCATAGTGTAGTTGTTGATTCCAGTCTCACGTAGTTGCTATCGCCTAGCAGCGTAACGCTCCGACCCTTGGCGAAGCCACGAATATGGGAACACCTACCTCGATTTAACTCCATCTCCCTGCCGACCTGCGTCATTCACGAACTACCCAAGCAACGCCGCGACGTCGATGGCAAGCCCCGGCACCAGCTTCGGCTTAGCGACGCCTTCGGTGACGCGGCTCCGCTCGGCATAGCCCTCCGGCCCTGGCTGGCTGCAGACCTCGACCACGCGACCGCCGATGTCGACGATCCACACCTCCGGCACGCCGTGGCGGGCGTAGAGCGCGAGCTTGGGGCCGCGATCGTAGGCGAGCGAGCTGTCGGCGACCTCGACCAGGAGCAGCACATCGGCGGCGGTGGGATGACTCGACCGGTAGAAGTCTGCGCGTGGGCGCAGGAGCATGAGGTCGGGCTGCGGCTCGTTGTGCCGGTCGAGGCGCAGCGGGTTCTGCACGCTCGCCAGCACCTCGCCGTCTGCGACGAGGCGGGCGACCAGGCTGGTCAGGAAGGTGGTCGTCCCGCCATGCGCGCTGCCGATCGGGGCCATGTCGACGATCTCCCCCTCGATCAGCTCGACGCGGTCCTCGCCCGACAGGATCCCCGCGTCGGCCATGCGGTAGTAGTCGTCGATATCGAACCGGTGGCGCAGGACCGGCTCAGGACGTTCGAGAATGGTCTGCACGGGCACTGCTCTCCCTTCGTCACGGCGACAGCCTAGCGCGAACCGGCGGGAACGGGCCACCATCAAGATGCTGCAGGCGCGGCGACTGGGATGCTTCACGCTCCGCCTGCGGAGCCGAGTCGCATGCGACGGTGGGCGAACCGGTTTCACATTTGCGCAGGGCTCGGCAGCCCGAACGCGTCCCGTTCAGCCCATGTTCTTCATCTCGATCCGGATGCCATGAACCGTCGTGTCCGATTCGTTCAGAACCCGGCCGGCCGCCTGCGGCGCCATGTTGACCACGAGGCAGCCTTGGCCGTCCCACGCTTCGAGCGCCTGGATGATGTCGCGGTGCGGTGGCACCCGTTCGCCGTCGGGCGTGATGTCGACGATCGGCGGCTTGATCTGGTCGAGGACGAAGACCGACGGCCAGCGGTGATGATGCACCGGCTCCTCGTCGTTGGGCTCCAGCGTCACCTCGAGCACGCGCACCCGCTCATTCTCGAACAGCACCTTGTGATGCTTCGGGGCCGCCTTGACGGCGTCCAATTCCGGATCCCAGTTCGATGGATGCGACAGATCTGCACCGTGATTCATCGATTCCCCCGATCAGGCAAAGGACTACTTGAAAAACCTTGGCATCATAGTCGAGACGACCGGTTTCTGAAAGCTGGTTCGGAGATGGCGCACACGCAACCGACAGGACCAGCAACGACAGGCTCGTTGGCCCGATCCCGCGGATCGCTAGCGCGCCAGTCGATCTAGGAATTTGCGCCTCTTCATGCTAGGCTGCGGCAACTCCAAACCGGATGCCCAGCCATGCCCGCCACCGCCCCACGCCCCCGCTCGCCCCGCCCAGATCGAGGCCGCCCGCCGCAACGGCGCCCGCTCGCGCGGCCCCGTCACCGCCGAGGGCAAGGCGCGCATCCTCCCGCAACGCCCTCAAGCACGGCCTCGCCGCCCTGCAGCATTTCGTCCTCGAGGACGAAGCCCCCTCCGAGCTGGAGGAACTGACCACCCGCCTGATCGCCGAGGTGCGAACCCGAGAGCGAGATCGAGGCCCGGCTCGTGAAGCGCATGGCGATCGCGTTCTGGAAGAGCGAGCGCGCCGAGCGGATCGAGGTCGCTTTGTTCGACGCCGCCCCGAAGCTCCGCCCACCCCAGGCCGGCTTCGAGTGGGAGGAGGCCGACCCGCTCACCACCTTCGACCTCAAGCGCTTCAACGCCGTCCGCGGCTACCAGGCCCAGCAGGGCAGGGAGCTGTCCCGCTGCCTCAAGGAGCTGCGCCTGCTGCGCCGCGAGCCGCTCGCGGATTGCACGGGCGAACCCGAGCGCGACGCCGCAGAAGGAACCCGAGAGCCCGTCGCCAGCCAACGACGATGCGCCGTTCCGCTCCGCCATGGCTCATGCCGAGCAGGATCAGGTGCTACGGAACGAACCCGGCCCGCGGTCCGATCCGGCTCCGCGCCACGCCGATCCCCAGCCTTTGGTCGACGGTCGGCTGCTCGATATCTGGGGCCACCCGCCCAGTCGCACCGCTATCCGCCCAGCGTCTCCCTGAACAGCCCCTCCATGGACGCCCACGACCGCGCATCCGCTTCCGCGCTGTACCGGATCGCCTCCGGCTTGTTGCGCTTGGCGGCCTCCCGATTGGTGAAGCTGTGCACCGTGCCGCCATAGAGATGCATCTGCCAGTCGACCCCGCCATCGCGCATTTCGGTCTCGAAACCCGCCCGCTGCTCCGGCCGGGATGAACGGGTCGTCGGCGCCGATGCACACCAGCACCTTGGCCTTGATCGCCTTGGCATCGCTCTTGGGCGCCGCGGTCCCGAGGCCGCTGTGGAAGCCGACCACCGCCTTGACGTCGGCTCCGCCACGAGCGAGCTCCAGCGCCATGGTGCCGCCGAAGCAGAAGCCGATCGCGGCGATCCGGCCGGCATCGACCTCCGGCCGTGCCGCCAGCGCCGCAAGGCCGGCGCCGGCGCGCGCCCGTGTCCGCGACGGGTCGGCGAACAGCGGCTGCAGCATCCCGATCGCAGTCTCCAGCTCGTCGACCAGGAGGCCGTCGCCGTGCAGGTCGCTGGCCAGCGCGACATAGCCCATGCCCGCGAGCCGTTCGGCCCGGCCGATGGCGTGCTCGCCGAGCCCGAACGCCTCGGGGAACACCAGCACGCCGGGCCGTCTTCCGCCGCCGGGCGGCACGAACAGGCGGCTCTGCAGGGTCAGGCCATCGGCCGGGTAGGTCAGCAGCTCGGAATGCATTGGTCTTCCTCCCATCGCGGCAGCGCAAACATCGCCACCGGAGCGGACATTGGCCGAATGCCCGCATCCGTCCAGCCCGCAGCGCGATCCTGCTACGGCTGCCGGTCCAGATTCACCGACTGCAGCGTGCCGGCATCCGGTCCCGTCAGCACGACGAAGCGCCCGGGATCGGCCCTGAGCGAGCCGTCAGGATGCCACCAGGCGAGATCGTCGTCGCCGAGCTCGATCCTCGCCGTGCCGGTCGCACCCGGCTCCAGCGCGATCGGATTGGAAGCCCCGGAACTCGAGCACCGGCCGCGAGATCTCGGCCACCTTCTGGTGCACGTACAGCTCCACCAGCGCGGTGCCGCGCCGCTGGCCGGTGTTGGTGACGTCCACCGACACCGCGACCTTCTCGCCGGCATGGATGGTGGCGCGGTCGAGCCGGGGCGGCGCGAAGGCGAAGCTCGTGTAGCTCAGCCCGAACCCGAACGGGAACTGCGGGCTCGCCGGCTCGTCCAGATAGCCGGTGGTGTAGGGCTGCGACGGCTCGGTCGCCGGCCGGCCGGTCGGCAGATGGTCGTGGTAGATCGGGATCTGCCCGACCGAGCGCGGCCAGGTGACCGGCAGCCGGCCGCGCGGCTCGTTGGCGCCGAACAGGGTCCGGGCGATCGCGGCGCCGCCCATGGTCCCGGGGAACCAAGCCAGCAGCACGGCGTCGGCGTCCTCCAGGAGCGGCCCCAGCACGAGCGGCCGGCCGTGGAACAGCACGACCGCCGTCGGCCGGCCCAAGGCCAGCACCGCCTGCGCCAGCGCCAGCTGGTCGGCGGGCAGGCCGGGATCGGCCCGGCTCGCCGACTCGCCGCTCTGCACCGCCTTCTCGCCCAGCGCCAGCACGACCGCATCGGCAGCCATCGCGGCGGCCATCGCCTGCGCGATGTCGGCCGCCGTAGCCACTCCGGCGCTCCCGGCAGCCACGATGTCGACCTGCGCCTGCGGGAGCAGCTCGCGCAGCCCGTCCGCCAGGGTGACCGCCTCGGCCGGATGGCCGTCGGCCGACCACGGGCCCATCATGTCGGCCCTGGCGTCGGCCCGCGGCCCGATCACCGCGACGCGGTGGACGCCGGTCGAGAACGGCAAGGTCGACCGCTCGTTCCTGACCAGCACCAGCGACTTCTCGGCGAGGGCGAGGGCAGCCGCGCGATGCGTCCGGCGCCAGCAGCGTCGCGGCCTCGCGCTGCGGGTCCATGCGGCCGAACGGGTCGCGGAACAGCCCCAGCGCCTCCTTCAGCGCCAGCACCCGGCGCACGCTCCGGTCCAGTGCCGCCTCGGGCACGGCACCCGACCGCACGAGGCCCGGCAGCTCGCGCCGGTACGCCCCGCTCTGCATGTCGATGTCCGTGCCGGCGCCAAGCGCCAGCGCTGCGGCTTCGGCCCCGCCGCCGGCGATCCCGTGCACCACGAGCTCGTCGATCGACCCGAAATCGCTGACGACGATGCCGGGAAAGCCCCACTCCCGGCGCAGCATGCGGTCCAGAAGCGCCGCATTGGCGACGCCCGGGACGCCGGCATAGGTGTTGAAGGCCGCCATGAAGCAGGCCACGCCGCTCGCAGCGGCGGCCCGGAAGGGCGGCAGATAGGTCTCGCGCATGGCGCGCTCGGAGAACTCGACCGCCGAGTAGTCGCGGCCGCCTTCGACCGCGCTGTTCGCACCCAGATGCTTGGCGCAGGCTGCCACCGAATCGTCGGCGTCCAGGCTTTCGCCCTGCAAACCGCTGATCCGGGCCGTGGCGATCCGCGCCCCGAACCAGGCCGATTTGCCGCTGCCTTCGGCGATGCGGCCCCAGCGCGGATCGCGGGCGACGTCGAGCATCGGCGCAAACACCCAGTTGATGCCGGCCGCCGCCGCCTCGCGCGCGGAGATGCGATCGGCATCGTGGATGGCTTCGAGATCGAAGCTGGCCGCCTGTCCGAGCGGGATCGGGAAGATGGTCCGGTAGCCATGCAGCACATCGGTGCCGAGCAGGAGCGGAATGCCCAGCCGGGTCTGCTCCACCGCCGCCTTCTGCAACGAGCGCGTGTAGGGCTCCTCGCTGACATTGAACACGCCGCCGACCTCGCCCCGCAGGATGGCGTTGCTCAGCCCGGCGGTGGCATAGGGACCGGTGGTCGCGTGATCGCTCGACAACAGCGTCAGCTGGCCGACCTTCTCCTCGATGGTCATCGCGGCCAGCAGATCCTCGACCCGCTTGGAGTAGGCGGGCTCGGCCCACGCGCGAATCGACGCGCCAAGACCGATGGCGAGCACGGCGAGGGTCACGAGCGCATGCCGCCGGCCATGCCGCCGTGCCAGATGGAACATCGCCATGCCGCGCGAGCCGCGCTACGGGCGGGCCATCAGTCGAGCCTCGTCCGTCTGGGCGACGAAGCTGCGCTCGGGCGCTCGGTGCCGGAAGCTGCCGAAGACGATGTCGGGCGCGCTCAGATTGTGCCGGGAGGGTACCGTCCGTCCGAGCCAGAACTCGGCCGCCGATGCGCCGGCAAAGGTCATGACCGAGGACTGGCGCCACCCCTTGTCGCCCGGTGTCATCCACGCGACGCGGGCGGCATCGGCATTCGTGTCAGCGAGATACATCGAGCGCAACGCCGCGAACGGCTTGTCCGACGGCAGCCGGTCGTCGAAGGACACGTCCAGGAGCGAATGCCGTTGATCGACCGTGTCGAGCCTGAGCCGCGCCGTGCCGCCGCGAGCGAATCTGAGCCGAAACTCCCGGGTCACGGGCTCGAAGACGATCTCGCTCAACGCGACAAAGGGGCGGGTGCCGACCTCGACCGGGCCGACGAGAAACGAGCTGCCGTAGGCATTCTCGCCCAGGTGCGCGGTGGGCAACGGCCGGACCCGCCAGTAGCCGTCCTGCGGGTAGACCACCAGCACCTCCTCCGCTCCGTCGTCGCCGGCGATCCAGAGCTGGACCAGGTCGAGGCCATGCTCGACCCGGCCGCCGACCCGAAACGGCACGGGATTCGCCTGCCAGGTGGTGGGATGGGTGTAGCCGACGAGCCAGAGATTGGGCGTCTGGTAGATGGTGACTTGGCGCGCCTCCTGGGTAATGACGGGATCATGCGACATATCGCAGTCGGTCCAGTCCGGTGCCGACCGATCCTGGGTTGCCGATCCGATATAGGCGGGATGTCTGACCTCGATCCGGAAGCTGCTCAGTCGCGGCGAGAGAAATGGCAGATACACATTATCGTCTTCTGCGCAATGAACGGAGGTACTGAGATTATTCACGGTTACAGAAATATTGGTACGCAAGACTTGCGTGGCGGTCTCGGCGAAGACAGATTTGGCGACAACGGTGCACAGCGACAGAAGAAAAAATAGCAGATACATCGCGTCACTCCCCACGCAGGCAGAACATCGTTAGCGGCGTTAATCATTGACGTCAACCGCATCGGATTACGCTATGTTTCAACCCATGAGCAACGCCAAGGATTTCTCGTTCAACTAATAGACTACATTAAAATATGACTTATGGATGAGTAAACGGACCTTATCATCAACGATTGGATGAAACGATAGGATTGCGAATGCGCCGCGGCGTGTTTTCGCCACCCGGGCCACCGTCCGGCTGGCGCGCCGCATGCAGCCGCGCCATAGTCCGCGCGCTGCGAGGCGAGACAGCCCGATGGTGACGAAATGCCGGTGACGAGCGAGGCGCGCGGCTCCCTGCTGCGTCCGCTGATGCGGACGATCGTCTGTCTCGGCGTCTGGCTCGTAGTCCACGGCGCCACGCGGGCCGATCTGCCGATCGGGGTGGCGAGCGCGCTGCTCGCGGCCTGGGCGAGCCTGCACCTGCTGCCGGCGGGCTCCGGCCGCGCCAGCCCAATGGCCGCGGCGCGGCTGGCGGCGCGCTTCGTCACGCAGTCCGCGCTCGGCGGGCTCGATGTCGCGCGGCGCGTGTTCGATCCGCGTTTGCCGCTGCGGACGGGCTTCGTCTCCTATCCGCCACGCTTCGGCCCAGGCTCGGCCCGGAGCGCCTTCGGCACCTTCGCGAGCCTCGTTCCCGGCACCCTGCCGGCAGGGCTGGACGGCAGCGGTGCCATGCTCGTGCATTGCCTCGACGTCGGCCAGCCGGTCGCAACGCAGCTGGCCGCCGAGGAGGTTCTGATGGCGCGCGCCATGGGAGTCCGACTGGGGCATGACTGAGTTCCTGCTCGCCGCGGCGGGCCTCGTGCTGACGACGGTGGCGCTGGGCCTGATCCGAATCGTGCGTGGGCCGGCCAACGCCGATCGGATGATGGCGGCGCAGCTGTTGGGCACCGGCGGTGTCGCCGTGCTGCTGCTGCTGGGGGCAGCCACCGGCGAGACCGCCGTGGTCGACGTGGCGTTGACCCTGGCGCTGCTCGCCCCATTCGCGCCGGTCGCGTTTGCGCAGAGCGGGGCGAGTGATACCGCCGCCGACCCCGATACGGGCGATCGGCCATGAGCGCGGCCAGTCAGGTCTTCACGGTCGTCGCGGTTGCCGCGGGCATCGTGTTCTTCCTCGCCGGCTCCATCGGTCTGCTCCGGCTGCCCGACGCGCTCTCGCGCCTTCACGCGCTGACCAAGGCCGACAATGTGGGTCTCGGCCTGATCGTGCTGGGTCTGCTGCCGTTGGCGGACGGGCCGCTGGCCGCGCTCAAGCTGATCGCCGTCTGGCTGCTGGTCCTGATCGGCGGCGCCACCGTGGCGCAGCTGATCGCCCGGCACGCGCGCCGCGAGGCCGGGTTGGAATGAGCATCGGGACGGTACTCGACGCCGGGCTGGCAGCACTGGTCCTGGCGGTGGCGTGGTGGGCGACCGTCACGCGCGTCGCCTTCGCCGCGGTCGCCGGCTTCGTCATCTTCGGCTCGCTCCTCGCCATCGTCTGGGTCCGCCTCGGCGCCGTGGACGTGGCGCTGACCGAGGCCGCGATCGGCAGCGGCCTCACCGGCGCTCTGCTGGTCGCGGCGGAAGCCCGTCTGCGCCCCAGGAAGGCGCTGGCGGCGGCGGAGGTTCCCGGCTTGCCGTTGCGCATCGTGGCGGCCCTGCTCTGCGCCGCATTGTCCGGCGGGCTTGCCCTGGTCGTGCTGGCGGTACCCGACCCCGCCCCGACCCTGGCACCATTGGCGGTGGCGAGCCTGCCTGCGACCGGGCTCGGCAACCCGGTCACCGCCGTGCTCATGGCTTATCGCGCGCTCGACACGCTGCTCGAGAAGGTGGTGCTGGTGCTGGCGCTGGTCGGCGTCTGGTCGCTCTCGCCGGACTTGCACTGGAACGGCATTCCGGGACCGCGACGGCATTTCGACCCCCAAGGCCCGCTGACGCTGCTGGCGCGTTTGCTGCCGCCCGTGGGCGTCATCGTTGCCGTCCATCTGGTCTGGGTCGGCGCGAACGAACCCGGCGGGGCCTTTCCAGGCGCTACGGTGCTGGCGGCGATGTGGCTGTTGGTCATGATCGCGGGGCTTGCGGAAGCGCCGCCGTCTGGCCGGCCGAGGCTGCGCCTGGCACTGGTCGCGGGTGCCGCCACCTTCATCGCGGTCGGCCTGCTCGGGGTGGTCGTATCCGGCGCTTTCCTCGCCTACCCGCCGGCCTACGCCAAACCGCTGATCGTCCTGATCGAGATCCCGGCCACTCTCTCGGTCGCGATGACCCTGGCGCTGTTGCTCGCCGGGCCGCCCGCCCGAATGCCTGAACGATGACCGCAGCGACACTGTTCGGGCTGCTGGGTGCGGCGCTGTTCGGCCTCGGTCTGTACGGACTGGTCGTGCAGCCCCAGCCGTTGCGCAAGATCCTGGCCTTCAACCTGCTCGGCGGCGGCGTGTTTCTGCTGTTCGGAGTCATCGCCCGGCGCGGTGCCGCCGCCGGTTTCGCCGGCGATCCCGTGCCGCAGGCGATGGTGATCACCGGTCTCGTGGTTGCCTTCGCCGCCACGGCGCTCGCGGTCGCGCTGCTGCTGCGGCTGCGCGAGGTGTCGGGCCAGGCCACGCTCGAGACCGACGGCGAGACGACCACGCCTCCCAGCGGCGCCGATCGCTGATGCCGCTCGCGACCACCGGGGGCGGTCTCCTGCTTGTGCTGGCATTGTTCCTGCCGGTCGTCGGGCTGCTGCTGGCGGTCGCCCTGGGCGGGCGTGCGCCGGAGCGGATCGCCCTGGCGCTGCTGCCGGCCGGGCTCGCCGTGGCCCTCGCGATCGCCGCCTACGTGCTGCGCACCGACAGTGCGCTGGTCTATGTGCTCGGCGGCTGGTCGCCGCCGCTCGGCGTGGCGTTGCGCGCGGACGGGCTCTCGGCAGCCATGCTGCTGACCACGGCGATCGTGATCGCCGCCATCGGTCTGTTTGCCCGCGCCGAGTTCCTGACTCCGTCGGGGCAGGCCGAGGCGCGCCAGCCCTTCGTCTTCTGGACGCTGCTGCTCGGGCTCTGGGGCGCATTGAACGCGGTCTTCCTCGGCGGCGACCTGTTCAGCCTGTTCGTCGCCCTGGAACTGCTCACCTTCTCGGCGATCCCCCTCGTGTGCCTCGACGGCCGCGCCGAGACCTTGGCGGCGGCGCTGCGCTACCTGCTGTTCGCGCTCCTGGGCTCGATCCTCTATCTATTGGGCGTTGCGCTCCTGTACGGCGCCTACGGCACCCTCGATATCGTTCTGCTCAGGACTCTGGTCCGGCCCGAGCCCGCCGTCTGGGTCGCCGCGGCGCTGATCACGGCGGGCCTTGCCGCCAAGAGCGCGCTGTTCCCGCTGCATCTGTGGCTCCCGCCCGCTCACGCCGGCGCCCCGGCCGCAGCCAGCGCCGTGCTCTCCGCGCTCGTCGTCAAGGCATCGTTCTTCCTGATCGTACGCCTGTGGTTCGACGTGCTGACGAACGTGCCGATGCTGGCCGCGGCCCAGCTGCTGGCATCGCTGGGCGCCGCCGCGATCCTGTTCGGCGGTGTGGTGGCGCTCTACCAGGCGCGCCTGAAGATGGTGGTCGCCTACTCGACCGTGGCGCAGATCGGCTATCTGTTCCTGATCTTCCCGCTGGTCGGGGGCACGACCGTGGGGACCGGCGCCTGGACAGGCGGCATGCTCCAGCTCGTCTCGCACGCCCTGGCCAAGGCCGCGATGTTCCTGGCTGCCGGCCTCATCGCCCGCGCCCTCGGCCACGACCGCATCGCCGGCCTCGGCGGCACCGCCCGCGCATTGCCTTTGACCGTGCTCGCCTTCGCCTTCGGCGGCATGTCGCTGATGGGACTGCCGCCGAGCGGGGGCTTCGCCGCCAAGTGGCTGCTGATGCTGGCCGCGATCGAGTCCGGCCAATGGTGGTGGGCGGTCGTGCTGGCTTTGGGCGGGCTGCTGACCGGCGCGTACATGTTCCACGTTCTGGCGCACGCGCTGGCCGGACGGCCAGATGGGGCACCGCCGCTCCAACCCATCGCACTCTCGAGCCAAGTCATCGTGCTGGTGCTGGCCTTTTGCTCGATCGCGCTCGGTCTGGTACCGTTCAGCACGTTCCGGCTGGTCGAGATCGGTCGCCTCGGTGGCTAGCGCGTTGCTGGTTGCCACCATTGCGCTGCCGCTGGTCATGCTGGTGGCCTGCCTGTGGCCAGGTCCACGAGCGCGCATGCCCGCGCTGCTGGCATTCGCACCGCTCCCGGGCCTCGCCGCCGCGCTGCTCGCCCAAGACGCGCCGCCCCTGGTGTTCGACCCGCAGCGTTTGCAGCTCACGCTGGCCCTGGACGCGCCCTCCGCCCTATTGCTGGGCGTGGCCGCCTTTCTCTGGCTGACCGCCGGCGCCTATGCCTCCACCTACCTGCGGGCCGACCCGCACCGGGAACGCTTCGCGGTCTGCTGGCTGCTGACCCTGACCGGCAGCCTCGGCGTGTTCCTGGCTGGCGATCTCGCCACCTTCTACGTCCTCTTCGCCCTGGTCAGCCTCGCCGCCTACGGCTTGGTCGTCCAGGACGGCACGCCCAAGGCGCGCCAGGCGGGCGTGATCTACCTCGCCCTAGCGGTGATCGGCGAGATCTTCCTGCTCGCCGGCTTCGTGCTGCTGGCGGCGGCCTCGCCCGGCGACAGCCTCGCGATCCGCGCGGTCACGGCGGCGCTGCCGGGCTCACCCTGGCTTACCGCGACCATCGTGTGCCTGCTCGCCGGCTTCGGCCTCAAGGCCGGCCTCGTGCCGCTGCACGTCTGGCTGCCGATCGCCCACCCGGCGGCACCCATGCCCGCCTCGGCCGTGCTCAGCGGTGCGATCATCAAGGCCGGCATCATCGGCCTGATCGCCTTCCTGCCGCTCGCCACCGCCTTGCCGGGCTGGGGTGCTGCGCTGACCGCGCTCGGCCTCGTCACCGCGTTTTATGGTGTCGCCATCGGCATCACCCAGCCCAACCCCAAGACCATCCTGGCCTATTCCAGTGTAAGCCAGATGGGCGTGGTCGCGGCCGTGCTGGGCATGTCCTGGTCCGTCGGCGACGCCGGTGGCGCCATGCCCGCCGCCCAATACGCGGCGCACCACGTCCTGGCCAAGGGCGCCCTGTTCCTCGCCGTCGGCATCGTCGCCAGCGCCGGCGGCGCGCGCGTCTGGCTGGTCCTGGCCGTCGCCGCCGTGCTGGCGCTGGGCATGGGCGGCCTGCCGCTGACCGGCGGCGCGCTCGCGAAGCTCACGGTCAAGCCGCTCCTGGGCGACGGCCTCGTCGCCACGCTGGCCAGCCTGTCCGGCGCCGGCACCACGCTGCTCATGCTGCATTTCCTCGGCCGGCTGGTCGCGACGCGCACGGGCAAAGGTACGGCACCCCCGGCGGGGCTCATGCTCCCCTGGCTGGTCACCGCAATCGCTGCCGTCGCCGTTCCCTGGCTGCTCTACCCGACGGCCGACGCCCTGGCGCCAGCTGTCCTCTGGGATTCTGCCTGGCCGGTCCTGCTCGGCACTGTCCTCGCCGTGGCGCTACATCTGTGGGGTCACCAGCTCCCACGAGTTCCCAGAAGGCGACCTCGTCGTCCTCTACCTCGCCGCGACGCGCCGGCTCGCCGCCTGCGGCGACCTGCTGGTGCGCCTCGAGGCCGGCCTGCGCCGCTGGCCCGTGGCCGGCGTGCTGTTGCTGGCGCTGACGCTGGCTTTGGGCGCGGCGTTCCTCGCTGGCTGACCTCAGTCCGCCGCCTTGTTGCCCTTCAGCGCGAGAAACAGGCTCAGCCCCGCGATCACGGCACCCACCCCGATGCCCAGCCGCAGCATGTCGCGCTCGCTGCCCCAGGTGACCACCTCCTCGAGGAACACCACCGCCAGCACCACGATCACCACCGTCGCGAGCTCGCGCTTGAGGTCGGCGATGCTATCGATCTTCAGCCAGCCCGGCAGTGGCACGCTCGCGTCGATGAACAGCGAGTACAGGCCCATGGCGACGATCTGCAGCACGGTCGCGAGCAGCACCAGATCGACCAGCTTGACGCTGCCCAGGATCAGGTCGCGGCTGGTCGGCATGGATGGCTCCGGGGCCAGCACCGCGGCAACCACCTGCCAGGTCTGCAGGACGCAGTAGCCGAGCAGCAGGATCGCCGCGACCAGCAGCGACAGGATGCCGACGAACAGCACCAGCCGCACGCCGCGCAGCAGCCAGACGATCAGCCAGGACGCGGCGCGGAGCACGGCGCCGGCCTCGGTCGCGGGGGCGCTGGACACGTTGGCTCTCCATCCGCAGGGGCGTTGCCGCCGCTCTAGCAGGGCAGGGCCGCCCCGCGCCATTGCCACTTGGCGCACGGGCCCTTGCGCGCGATAGTCGCGGCCGGCAAGGAGCGCAGCATGGACATCCACGAGCACCAGGGCGGCCTCACCGTCCGCCGGTCCGACCTTAGCGGCTCGGTCTTCGACGATGTGAACCTGTCCGGAACCCGGATCACCAACGCCAACCTCTCGGGCGCGGCACTCGCTGATGTGAATCTCACCGGCCTGCGCCTGACCGACGCCAACCTGTCGGGGGCGGCGATCACCGCCAGCCGCTACGACGGCATGACCATCGAGGGCATCGCCGTGCCCGACCTGCTGGCCGCCTGGCGCAGGCAGGCATCATGAGCTGGCAACCCGGCACCCCGCCCGACGACGGCCCCGCCCCTTCCTGCGACCCGGTCGAGAGCGTGATCGTGCCGCGCGCCCGCGACCTCGGCGGCTTCGAGGTCCGCCGCGTGCTGCCGTCGGCGCAGCGGCAGATGGTTGGCCCGTTCATCTTCTTTGACCAGATGGGGCCAGTGGAGTTCCTGACCGGCAAGGGCATCGACGTCCGCCCGCACCCGCATATCGGCCTCGCCACCGTGACCTACCTGCTCCAGGGCAGCATCGAGCACCGCGACAGCCTGGGCACGCTGCAGACGATCAGTCCGGGCGACGTCAACTGGATGACCGCGGGGCAGGGGATCGCCCACTCCGAGCGCTCCGGCGCCGAGACCCGCCAGCAGCCGCAGAACCTGTTCGGCCTGCAGATCTGGGTAGCACTCCCCGCCCGCCACGAGGAGACCGCCCCGGCCTTTGCCCACCACGCCGGTGCGGAGCTGCCGCTGCTCGAGGGCGAGGGCAAGAGCGTGCGCGTGATCGCCGGCTCGCTTTTCGGCCGCACCGCCCCGGTGCAGACCTTCTCCGACCTGTTCTATGCCGACGCGGTCCTGGCCCCGGGCGCCAAGCTGCCGCTCGACGCCCACCACGAGGAGCGCGCCGCCTACCTGCTGGACGGCACCGTGCGCATCGCCGGCCAGACCTTCGAGCCCGGCCGCATGCTCATCTTCCGTCCAGGCGACAGCCTGACCGTCGAGGCCACAACGCAGGCCCGCCTCCTGCTGATCGGCGGCGAGCCCATGGATGGCCCGCGCCACCTCTGGTGGAACTTCGTCTCCAGCCGCAAGGAGCGGATCGAGGAGGCAAAGCGCGCCTGGCAGCAGGGCCGGTTCGACGCGGTGCCGGGCGAGACCGAGTTCATCCCGCTGCCGGCTGCGCCGTGACTGCACCGGCCGGCCCGGCGCCCATGGCCGGGCACGGCGTCTACAACCGCAGTTCCTGCGTCCAGGCGGCCGGCTCGTCGCCCGCGTTGCACTTGCTGGGGGAGGCCGCTCGGCTTGTGCCGCTGCCGCCGCCCCCGGCACCGATCGTCATCGCCGACTACGGCTCGTCCGAGGGTCGCAACTCGCTGACCCCGATCGCCACCGCGATCGGCACCCTCCGCGACCGGGTCGGCGCGGAACGGGCGATCTCGGTCGTGCACACCGACCTCCCGACCAACGATTTCAGCGGCCTGTTCCAGACCCTCGAGACGGACCCGGCGAGCTACCTGCGTGGCGATCCGGCGAGCTTCGCCTCCGCCGTCGGCCGCTCCTACTTCGAGCAGATCCTCCCCGCCGCCAGCGTGACGCTGGGGTGGAGCTCCTGGGCGGTGCAGTGGCTCAGCCGCACGCCGTGCGCGATCCCGGACCACGTCCAAATCGCCTGCAGCCGCGACGCGACCGCGCGCGCCGTCTATGCCCGCCAGGCCGCCGCGGACTGGCGCATCTTCCTCACCCATCGTGCCGCCGAGCTGTCCCCGGGCGGGCGGCTGGTCGTGCTGACCATGGCGCTGACCGACAGCGGCGAGTTCGGCTATCGCGCGGTCATGGCGGCGATGCAGGGCAGCCTCGCGGAGCTGGTCGGCGACGGCTTCGTCCAGGCCGGGGAGGCGGCGCGCATGGCCATCCCCACCGTCGCCCGCAGCCGGGCGGACCTCCTGGCGCCGTTCGGCGACGATGGTCGATTTGCCGGGCTGACGGTCGAGCATGCCGAGCTGTTCCAGGGCGACGATGCGATCTGGCGCGACTTCGAGCGCGATGGCGATGCCGCGGCCTTCGGCGCACGCTGGGCGGCGTTCTCACGCGCGTCCGTGCTGCCGACGCTGGCGCAGGATCTCGACGGCGACCAGGGTCGCAAGGACGGGTTCGTCGCGCGGATGGAGGCCGGCATGGCCGGGCGGCTGGCAGCGCACCCTGAGCCGACCGTCATCCCGCTCGGCATGATGGTCATCGCAAAATAGCCGCTGGCCGCCAGCACCCACAGGCGATGAGCGCCGGCCGAGACAGGCTGCTGATCGGGCCGCGCCGGGTGATCGCTCGCGTATGACGCGTCCCGGCACGCAACCTGCGGCCACCCGGCCGGTTTCCTCGCGGACCCATGCGCGAGGAGCCGATGATGGCCGAGCAGGAAACCATGCCGCCGCAGACCCAGGCGAGCCAGCCCGGCCATGAGGCCGAAATGCAGCCGCAGCCGGAATATGCGCCCCGCTATCCCGGTGCCGACAAGCTCGCCGGCAAGGTGGCGCTGATCACCGGCGGCGACAGCGGCATCGGCCGGGCGGTGGCGGTGCTGTTCGCGCGCGAGGGTGCGAACATCGCCATCGT
This sequence comes from uncultured Alphaproteobacteria bacterium, assembly GCA_963798145.1. Classification (GTDB taxonomy): domain Bacteria; phylum Pseudomonadota; class Alphaproteobacteria; order Geminicoccales; family Geminicoccaceae; genus Benzoatithermus. The sequence goes on along the minus strand of CAWCSG010000001.1, from coordinate 203,580 downwards.
CTACCGCGAGGAGCATGACGACGCCGAGCACACGGCCGAGGCGGTCCGGGCGGAAGGGCGGGAATGCCTGCTGCTGGCCGGCGACATCGGCGACGAGGCGTTCTGCCGGCTCGCGGTCGAGCAGACGCTGGAAAAGTTCGCCCAGCTCGACGTGCTGGTCAACAACGCCGCCGAGCAGCACGAGCAGGAATTGATCGTCGGCATCAGCGAGCAGCAGCTGGTGCGCACCTTCGCGACCAACGTGTTCGGCTATTTCCACATGACCAAGGCGGTGCTGCCCTACCTCAAGGAAGGCTCGGCGATCGTCAACACGACCTCGGTCACCGCCTACAAGGGCAGCGCCCACCTGCTCGACTACGCCTCGACGCGGGGTGCGATCGTCGCCTTCACGCGCTCGCTGTCGCAACAGCTGGTCGACAAGAAGATCCGCGTCAACGGCGTCGCTCCCGGCCCGATCTGGACGCCGCTGATCCCCGCCAGCTTCGACGCGGAGCATGTGGCCCAGCATGGCGCCAGCGCGCCGATGGGCCGGCCCGGCCAGCCCAACGAGGTGGCCCCCTGCCACCTGTTCCTGGCCTGCGAGGACAGCTCCTACATGACCGGCCAGGTGCTCCATCCGAACGGCGGGAGCATCGTCAACGGCTGAGCGGGTCCTCGTTCGGATGTAGCCGGGAGCTACGGCAGTCGCCGGAATTCGCTACACTCACGCCCGGTCGAGGTGACGCCGGAGCAGGGCCACGTTGCGGCGGTTGGACTTGAAGGCGAAGTCGAACAGATCGCCCGCGATCGGCACCGCGCCCAGCAGCGAATCGCAGCCGATATTGCCCAGCATGCGCAGCAGCAAGGTGCCCGGCACGCCGAGCCGCCACGCCTCGATCACGGGATAGAGGGCGGCAAGCGCGGTCACGGCGTCGCCGATGCCGGGCACGAGGCCCACGATCCCATCCAGCCCGATCCGCCGGCCGATGATCGGAATGCGATAGGCGTTGTCGGACAGATGGGCGAAGCGATCGAGGCGGGCCAGGGACTGCTCGATCGTCGCACGGGACGCATCGCTCCGCGCCGCAGCGGCTGCCATGGCCATCAGATCGGCCGCGTGCCGGTCGTGGCGCTGGTCCTGGCGATATCGTCCATCTCGATCCTACTCCCGGAGAAAGCAGCCGATCAGGCACGGCTGGAGGATCAACACGGAATGACTTCCAAGGTTGCGGCTGGTCGAGCACACCGGCATGAGCATGGGTGAGCAGCACACTTTCGACTACTCGGGCGCCGACTTCGCGGGCTGGTGCCGCGAGGCCGGCTTCCGTCGCTTCGAGCTGTTGCCGCTGATGGGCCATCGAGTGCGGACGTGGCGTATAGCAATGAAACGGCCGGGTCGGAGTCGACCGAACAAGGTACCGTCAACCCCGGCTCGCTGGCGCTTCCGGCGCGTCGATCAGGCCGGTGGCCGTGCCTGAGATCCATCGCGCGCCTTGAGCTCGCTCAGTGTCGGCCCGCCGCCGTAACTGATTCGCCGCGCTCTCGTTGAGGCACGCTGGCCATTGTCGTCAACCACCGTCCACTCGTCAAAGGGACGGTCGTCAGCATGGATCATGTCGAGAACCGCCGCGGCTGACGCAAAAGGAAGGGACCATGGCTCGACGAGCTTCCGACCCCTTAGGATCAGGGTGTATCGCATTCCACTGGCTCCTTGTGTGGGGGCTCTATCGGATTTGAGATCGGATGGCGGGATCGACCGGTCAAGGCTTTCTTTTCCGAACATTCAGGGCAAAGTCTTGGCAGGTCGCTGGCGGCTTTTGGTAGCCTGGTTAACCGACCTTCGTTGTGGGGCGTTAGGTCACTCAGGCAACAATTATTCGACAAAATCCTTGCCGAACTCAGTAATTTCGAGATGTTCATCAGTTACAATTACCAGCTCATTCATCCTAAGAAAATTTTCCTATCAATCAAATCCATAGTATTTGTAAAATTCTATAATGCTAACGTGGTATGGCTTAAAAAATCCAAGCAAGCTACTTAAATTTAAATTTGTCGTATTGGAAAGTTTGTTAACCAGTAATAACTGACGTGTAAATATAATACTGTAATTGATATTTGCGCTGGGAATGCGGTATCAAATACTATCTATCTTTATCCGCATGGTGCGATCTAGTTAGTCCCATCGACTCTATAGCGTGCTTAGTATCGCCTGCCGGCGCTGGTTATACTCCGCTTTGGTGATATACCCACCCGCCGCCAGCTGGTCCAACTGCTTCAGCCGAGCCTCCGCCGTCGGCGGCGCCGCCGCGGGCGCCGGCACGTACTCGACCGGGTCGCGGCGCCGTATGATGCACCGGCGCCGGCTCCGACTTGCGCGAGTTGACGAAGCTGCTGATCGCATAGCCGCCCAGCGCCCCGCCGACCAGCGGCAGCGCCCAGCTGTTGCCGGCCCGTGCCGGCGCGGCACCGGCCGGCGTCAGGAGCGCCACGGCCATGAGCACGACGGCGCCCTTGGCGGCACAGCGGCCGGTCAGCTGCGACCCGGTTCTTGCGATCTGGTTCATGTCCGCGCCTCTGCCTCCACCCAACCTTGGGCATCGGTATCACGTCGCCTGCTCCAGCGCTAATGGGAACGCCACCGCTCGACCGCCACGAACGGCCGTCGGCTCGCGGCCCGACGGCGCGAAGCACGTCACCTGGCGTCGTCCTGCCCCAATGGCGCCGTCGGGACGACGATCTCGACCCTGCCGGTCGCCACATCGTAGACGAGGCCCGTGACCAGCGCGCCAGCCGGCAGCTTCGGGTTCGCCTGCAGCGCCGCGACGTCCAGCGCGATGGCGGCGTGCGGATCGGTGATGGCCATGGTGTCCAGCGCCGCGGGCGCGACACCCAGATGCTTCGCGAGCAAGTCGGGCGCATGCGTCAGGCAGTGCCTGATCCCGCAATCGGTATGCTGGAGCACCACGAGGTTCCAGCCCGGCCCGATATCGCCGCCCAGCGCGTTGACCACCTTGCGCAGCAGGGCCATCGTCTCCAGCGTGCCGGGGTCGGTGCGGCCGCCGACATTGCGGATGATCGCGGCCTCGCCCTGTGCAAGGCCGAGAATGCGCTCGGGGTCGACGCGCGGATCGGCGCAACCGATCACGATCGTCTTGCCCGACGGCATCATCTTGAGGCCGCCCGCAAAGCCGCTGCTCGCGAAGGCCGCGTTGCGCTGGATCAGGCTGTCGATCACGGTCAGGTCCATCGATCTCTCCACGGCTCTCGGGGGGCGACAAGACCGGAACGATCGTGGCCGCAGGCATCGCGCTGCCTTGGGCTGCACCCTAGCGGCATCCGGCTGCTCGCCATATGTCGCATATCCCTCGTTTCGGGTCGTGAGCCGGGAGCATGCAGGAGGCTCGTGTGGAACGGAGCCTCGACCGGCTTGGCAGCCGTGTGGCAGCGGGCTAGCACAGGCGCAGTCGACTCCGGAGCATGCATGACATGAGCGCACAGCTGGTCGAGTGGGACGCCATCACCCCCGCGCTGCAGCCCAACGGCACCGTCAAGCGGCGCATTGCCGGCGCCGGGGCCGAGCTGGTGCGGCTCGAGGCTCCGGCCGGTTGTGCCGCACCCCGTCACAGCCATCCGCACGAGCAGTTCGTGCAGATCCTCTCCGGCACCGGTTTCATCGAGACCGCCGCGGGCCGCCGGGAATTCCGCGCCGGCAGCGTGTTCCACTTCCCGCCCGACACCTGGCACGCCGCCGAGATGAGCTCCGACACCGTGCTGATCGAGACCAACCTGCATGCCGCGGCGGAGTGACCGGCGCTTGACGCGCGCGCCGGCCCGGGTGTTCCCTGCGCGCTACGGCTGAGGGAGGCGAACCATGCAGGCTCTGGTGCTTGAGCGTAAGGACGAGCTGTCCTTGCGCGACTACCCGGTCGACGAGACGCTGGGCCCGCGCGACGTGCGCGTGGCGCTGAAGACCGTCGGCGTCTGCGGCAGCGACGTGCACTACTACACCCACGGCCGCATCGGCCCGTTCGTGGTCAAGGAGCCGATGATCCTGGGCCACGAGGCGGCCGGCATCGTGGTCGAGACCGGCCGCGACGTGCGCGAGCTGAAGGAGGGCGACCGCGTCTGCATGGAGCCGGGCCTGCCCGACCCGTCCAGCCGCGCCGCGCGCCTGGGCAAGTACAATCTCGACCCGGCGGTCCGCTTCTGGGCCACCCCGCCCGTGCACGGGATCCTGCGCCCGACCGTGGTCCATCCGGCCGACTACACCTTCAAGCTGCCGGACAATGTCTCGCTCGCCGCCGGCGCGATGGTCGAGCCGCTGGCCGTGGGCGTGCACGCCGCGACCAAGGCGCAGATCCAGCCCGGCGACCTCGCCGTGGTGATCGGCGCCGGGCCGATCGGCATGGTCACCATCCTGGCAGCCCTGGCCGCCGGCTGCGCGCGGGTCATCGTCAGCGACGTGCACGAGCCCAAGCTCGAGATCGCGCGCAAGCTCGGCCCGGTCGAGACGGTCAACGTGCGCAGCCGCAAGCTTACCGACGCCGTCATGCAGGCCAGCGACGGCTGGGGTGCGGACGTCGTGTTCGAATGTTCGGGCTACGCTCCGGCCGCGGCCGAGATGTTCGACGTGCTCTGCCCCGGCGGCCGGGTGGTGCTGGTCGGCATCCCGCTCGAGCCGCTGCCGTTCGACGTCAGCAAGGCGCAGGTCAAGGAAGCGCGGATCGAGAACGTGTTCCGCTACGCCCACGTCTACCCGCGCGCGGTGGCGATGCTGGCCTCGGGCAAGATCGACGTCAGCTCGCTGATCACCGACGTCTACCCGTTCAAGGACAGCATCGCCGCCTTTGAGCTCGCCCGCGACATGCCGCCGACCTCGGTCAAGGTGCAGATCGAGATGGCGGCATAGGGGGCGCTGAGGCTGCCATGCGCAGTCGCATTGCTGACGGGTAGCGGCGCAGGTTGTCGCCGCGGCCTTCCGGCGCAACTCATGGGGGCAGAGGGGTGCGCGGCCCAGTTCGCGACTCCCGACCTTGCTCTCTGACCACTGTGCTGGAGCCGCGATGCGACTGCCACTGATCCCGCCCGCCGAGCTGACCGCCGAGCAACGCCCGCTCTACGAGGACATGCGCCGGGGGATCGAGACGAATTTCAAGGGCTTCCAGGCCATCGCCGCGGACGGCGCCCTGATCGGCCCGTGGAACCCGTGGTTGCGATATGCCAAGTTCGGCGGCCCGATCTGGGAGTTGGTCAAGGCGCTGTCGAGTTCACCCACGCTGCCGAAGCCGGTCCGCGAGGTGGCGATCCTGGTCACGGGCGCGCATTTCCACTCGGCCTACGAGCTCTACGCGCACGTGCTGGTGGCCGAGGCGCGCGGCCTTGCCGACGAGAAGATCGCGACGATCGTGGCCGGCCAACGGCCGGTGGACCTAAGCCGCGAGGAGGCGGTGGCCTACGACGTCGCATCGGCCTTGGTGCGTGGCAGCACGCTGCCCGAGCTGGTCTATAAGCAGTCCGTGCTCACGTTCGGAGAGGACGGCAATGCCGAGCTGATCAATCTGGTCGGGCTCTACTGCCTGGTGTCGGTGATCCTGAACGGCTTCGACGTGCCCGTGCCCGAGTTCGGGCTGAATGCAGGGAGAGGGTCGCTGTGAGTTGATTGTGCAAATGCTAATTGTACCAGTTCAAGTTAACGCGCTCCCGGTATTACCTGATGCAGGCTGTTGTCATCGGGGGCTTGCCTCGGCTGGCTCGCTGCGACGCACGGGTCGCTCGTGTGGCAAACGCACGAGAGCCCGAAGGTGATGGGTTTCTCCAGTCGCTCGTAACGAAATGCGTGCCGGCCGGTTTGCCCCAAGCGCAGCGGGTGAGTTGCTCGCCTTGAAGGGCCGTTGCCGTGTCGGGCACCATGCCGGCCAGGAAAGCCAAGCAGCTGAGACCCATGGCGGCGATCGCGCTCAGCGAGGCAAGCCGAAGCGGCTGGGGCGGCGATCTCGAGGGCAGGCCCACCACGACGATCTCGGCCACGTCGTCGGTGAGTTGGCTGAGATGTGCCGCGGCGATGATCCGACGTAAGACAATGACGATCAGCGCCGCCGGAATGATGTGATAGGCGGCGATGGGCCTCACGTCGAAGCGCAGGTCGATCGCCACCAGCAGAAGAATAACCGTCAGGAGCAGCCAAGCCCGGTCGTAATGAACCTGTTGGCGACGACGCAGCTCCCACAGAAATTGCAGCTGCTGGTTCGGCTCGCCGCGCTGTAGCGACGGTGGTGGTAATGGGCCCAGGATATTGAGGCGCTGGGCCCGCAACCAGCGTTCAGACGCGAAGGACAGCGTTGCCGGCGCCAGCGCCAGCGCTGCGAGAGCCAAGCTGTCGTGAGCAAAGGCAGCCGAGCCTGCCCAGGCGGACAATGCGAGCAGCTCGCCACGTACGACCCACCCAGATATCTGGCGAACATCGTTCGGCATGCCACGCATTTTACATCATCAACCTCAATGGCGTTCGACCGCCGCTTCCCCGCAGTAGCCGATCGCCCGGCATCAAGGCCTCAGGCCAATCGACAACTTATCCCGTCGAGCTATCTGCCAGCGTCCCCCATTGTCAAGCAGCGGGGTCCGAGCGGCACTGGTAGCAAGCGGTCACCATACCAGGGGGCAGTCACCATACCAAGCAATCACCGTACCCTGCGGCGGTCATCGTAGCAGGCGAGATTAAGACAACTGGGTGCGGGCGACGCCGCCGGCCGGCAGCTACCGATCCTGGACGCGCAGATCGCTGCCATCGCGCTCGCCAACGACCTCGTCGTGGTCACGCGCAATGTCCGCGACTTCGGTCCCATGGGAGTGGCGACGCTCAACCCGTGGGACGCGCAACCCGCCTGAGCCGGTCCGACTGCGCTGTTCGGATCGACCTCTTGCCTTGTATAGGAATATAGGCTATCGTAGGAACATGCTCAGCGCTGTATCCGACCTCACCTCCCTCGCCGGCATGTGCGCCGCCGTCGTCCCGCGCACCGGCGGCCGCCCGCGCAACCCCTATCTGCGCCGCGACTGGATGCGCCGCTCGCGGCGGCTCGCGGCCGGCATGTCGCCGCGCGAGGTCGCCCGCGCCGAGCAGGTCGACGAGGCCGAGATCCAGGACCTGCTGCAGCGCGCCGACTTCGCCGCCCTGGTCCAGTCCTGGCACGCGATCGACGCGCTGCCGCAGGCGGAGCAGGTCCGCCGCCTCGTGATCCTCGCCCGGCAGGCGATCGAGCAGGCGCTGTGCGACTGGGACGTGCCCGCCGCCTTCTTCGTCCTGCGCGAGAACGCGCGCGGCCGCGACCCGGCCGAAACCGTCGCCAACGGCATCATCGCCGCCGCCCGCCGCCGCGCCCGCACGAGCACGGCACCACCGCCAGCACCCCCTATGGACGCCAGCCCGTCGCAGCCGCCGCTCGCCCAGCGCCCACCGGCCGACCCCGGCGCGCAGGTGATCTGGCACGGCGCCGCCAAGCTGCGCGCCGCCACCACAGCCGAGCACGCCATCCGCCACGCCGCCTGCGACAGCACCCCGCCCGACCCCACCGGGGTCGCCGCCACCATGGCGGCTGCCCGCAAGGCCCTGGCCGCCAAGCCGGCCGTGACCAGCCCCGGCCTGCCCGCCGCGACACGGCTCGCCCGCAGCCTCGCCTTCACCGCCGGCCCGACCGCCTTCCACGTTGCCGTCGAGCCGATCCGCACCGGCCCGATCGCCGCCTTGCCCCGCCGCCCGCGTGCACCGTAGGGCGGGCCGGATCTGGCCGAGCTGCTCGGCAAGGTCGCCGTTCCAGGTGCTGGGCTGGGTCAGACGGATATGAGCCTCCACTATCCGTCCCGCGCGCCGGCGTCCATTGCCCTGGCGAGGCTGGTGCTGCTGGCGTACATGTCGGCCAGCGGCGCGGTATTCTGGGGACCTGCATGCAACTCTACAGCTTCGACCTCTCGCCCTTTGCGGCGCGCTGCCGGCTCGCGATCTACAAGAAGCACCTGCCGATCGAGATCGTGGCGCCGCCCGACAGCGGGACACGTTCCGAGGCCTATCTGACGCTGAACCCGATCGGCAAGGTGCCGGCATTGGTCGTGGGCGACGGGCTGGTGATCCCCGAGAGCGAGGTGATCGTCGAATATCTCGAGGACCGGTTCCCGACCCCGGCGCTGCGGCCGGAAGGGGCCGAGGCGCGGGCGCGGATGCGGCTGCTGACCCGGATTGGCGACCTCTATCTGATGCCGGCCATGGGCAAGCTGTTCGGGCAGATCGACCCCGGCACGCGCGACGCGGCGGTGGTGGATGCCGGGGTGATCGAGATCGGCAAGGCGCTGGATCACGTCGAGCGCTGGCTGGCGCCGGACCACTGGGCAGTGGGCGACGCCTGGTCGCTCGCGGACTGCAGCCTGATCCCGCAGCTGTTCGTGCTCGAGCGGTTGATGGCCATGCTCCGCCACCCGGCGGTGCTCACCAGCCGGCCCAAGGCCACGGGATACTGGCGGCGCGTGCAGAGCGATCCCGACGCTGCCAAGGTGGTCGCGGAAATGGAATCGGGCCTTGCCCGCATGATGGCCCAGCGTCAGGGGTGATGGGCCCGCTCAGCCGCCGGCGAGCGCGCTCCGGTCGATGGCGGCGAGATTGTCCCAGCCCCCGAGCGCCATGACCCGGTCGATCTCACGGCGGTAGTTTTCCAGCACGACCGCTACGCCGGCCTCGCCCGCCACCGCCAGCCCCCAGAGATGCGGCCGGCCGATCAGGCAGGCGGTCGCACCCAGCGCCAGCGCCTTGACCACGTCCGCCCCGCGCCGGACGCCGCCATCGAGCAGGATCGGGATCCGCCCCGCGACCGCCGTCACGATCGCGGGCAGCGCCTCGAGCGAGGACACGGCACCGTCGAGCTGGCGCCCGCCATGGTTGCTGACGATGATCCCGTCGATCCCCTCGGCCACGGCGCGACGGGCCTCGTCCGGATGCAGCACGCCCTTGAGCAGCAGCGGCCCGCGCCACAGGCCGCGCAGCCAGGCGACGTCCGCCCACGATGCGGCGGGATCGAGCAGGCTCGCCATGCGCGCCGCCAGCGAGCGGATGTCGCTGGCGCCGACCGTGCCGACATAGTTCGCGAAGGTGAGGTCGCGCCGGCCGCGCATGCGCCACAGCCACGGTGCGCGCGTCGCCATCCCGAGCGTGGATGCGGCCGTGAAGCGCGGCGGGATCGAGAAGCCGTTGCGCAGGTCGCGCTCGCGGTTGCCCAGCACCTGGTTGTCCGTGGTCAGCACCAGCGCGTCGTAGCCCGCCGCCTGCGCGCGCTCGGTGAAGGCCCGGGTCAGCTCGCGCTCGCGATACATGAACACCTGCATCCAGCGCGGCCCATCGGCCAGCGCCGGCAGGTCCTCGATCGTGCAGGTGGAGGCGTGGCTGAGACAGTAGGCCGTGCCGGCCGCGGCGGCAGCGCGGGCCGCCGCAAGCTCGCCGTCCGGCCAGAGCAGGCCCGACAGCCCGGTCGGTCCGACCAGCACCGGCAGCGACAGGCGTCGGCCGAACAGCTCGAGGCTCTGGTCGCGCACCGTGGTGCCGTCGAGCGGGCGGGGCAGGAGCTTCACATCGCCGAACGCGGCCTCGTTGCGGCGCAGGGTGCGCTCGTCCTCGGCCCCGCCATCGATGAAGTCGAAAATCGGCCGGGGCAGGACCCGCCGCGCGAGGCGCCGCGATTCGGTGACACTGTAGAGCCGGCGCTCCAAAGGCATCGCGGCCATCGCCCGCTCCCCGTTTGTGCGGCGTTGGTAGCAGCCGCCTGCGCGCCGCTCAACCGTGCCGACCCGCTTGCGATGCGCCCAGCCGCGGGGCACGATCGCCGCGTCGTTGGGTCGGGGAGGGCCAATCACTTGCGGATCGTCGTCATCGGCGCCGGGGCGCTCGGCGCCAGCTTCGGCGCGCGTCTGGCCCAGGCCGGCAGCGAGGTGACCCTGGTGGATGCGTGGGCGGCCCACGTCGAGGCCATTCAAGAGCATGGCCTGCGTGCGCTCGGCGTGCCGTCGCCGGTCGAGCTGCGCCTGCCGGCGACCTTGCCCGAGGCGGCGCCGGGTGGACAGGATCTGGCGCTGGTGACGGTCGACGCCAACAACACGCAGGCCGCGGCACGGATCGCCGCCCGCGCGCTGCGCGCCGACGGGGTGGCGCTGACGCTCCAGAACGGCATCGGCAATGTCGAGGCGCTCACCGCCGAGCTGGGGCCGGCCCGTGTGCTCGGCGGCTCGACCATGTGCAGCTTCCGGACCGTCGGGCCGGGCGTGGTCGAGCAGACCAACGTCGCGACGACGACTGTCGGCGAACTCGACGGCAGCATCAGCGACCGCGCCACGCGGGTGCGCGACCTGCTGCGCGGTGCCGGCTACCCGGCGGAGACCTCGGCTGCGATCACGGCGGTGATCTGGCAGAAATTCGTCGTCAACATCGCGATCAACCCGATCTGCGCCATCACCGGCCTGCGCATGGGCGAGCTGGCGCGACTTCCCGCGACCGACCGGTTCCAGGACCTGCTGCTGGCCGAGGTGTTCGCGGTCGGCCGGGCCAAGGGCCTGGACCTGCCGGAAACGGCGTTGCGCGAGAAGATCAAGGCGCATTGCTGGGACAAGTACAGCAAGCCCTCGATGCTGCAGCATCTCGAGGCCGGGCGGCCGACCGAGATCGCGGCCCTCAACGGCGCCCTGGTGCGCGAGGCTGAGGCACTGGGTGTCCCGGTCCCGTTCAACCAGGCGATCGCCATGCTGATCGAAGGCCGCCAGCTGCACGAGCAGCGGCGTGTCCACGAGCCGGATCTCGACTATGCGGCTCTCGAGGCCGCTGCCGCCAGGGAAGCCCGACCATGATCGACGATCCGCCGCTGCTTACCGTCCGCCGCCGTCCGCCGGCGCCCGCAGCCGAGCTGCTGCTGCCCTATCAGGGCGCGCCGACCGGCTGGCTCACCGACGCGATGCAGGGGCGCGGCGCCATGGATGCGGGCGTGAAGCCCTTGGCGCCGGAAGTACCGGCCATGCTGCGCTTCATCGGCTTTGCCCTGACCTGCTGGTGCGGTCCCAACGACAATCTGGGGCTGCTCGCCGCCGTGGCGATGGCCGAGCCAGGCGATGTCGTGGTGGCTGCGACCGAGGGCTTCGCGGGCTCGGGCATGGCCGGCGATCTCGTGGCCGGCATGGCGCGCAACCGTGGTGCTGTCGCCATCGTCACCGACGGTATGGTGCGCGACCGGGACGGCCTGGTCGCCGTGGGGCTGCCCGTGTTCTGCCGCGGCGTGACGCCCAACAGCTGTGTGCGCAATGGGCCCGGGACGGTCGGCCTGCCGGTCGTCGCTGGCGGCGTGCCGGTGGCGACCGGGGACCTGATCTGCGGCGATGCCGACGGTGTCGTCGTGGTGCCGCGGCTGCGGCTCGAGGAGATCGGCCGGCAGCTTGCGGCGGTGGCCGATGCCGAGCGTGCGGCCGAGGCCGCGGTCAAGGCCGGCCAGGAGGCACCGCCCGCGATCCTTGAGCTGCTGGCATCGAGCAGGGTGCGGTGGCTCGACTGACTAGAGGAGGGTGAGGAGGGTCGCGGCCGACAGCGCCAGGAACAGCAGCCACCACATCCGCCACGCGAGGGCGACCGCGCGTCGGATGTCGTCGGCGGTGAGCTCGCTGCGGCCGTCGCCCATCCAGGCGTCGTGCACCATGACTCCGCCATACATGCGCGGGCCCGCGATCCGCACCCCGAGTGCGGCGGCCATCGCCGCTTCCGGCCAGCCGGCGTTGGGCGAGCGGTGGTGGGGTGCGTCCCGCCACATGGCGGTGGCGAGGCGCCATGGCTGGTGCCATGCCGCGACGCACAGCATCACGCCGGTGATTCGCGCGGGCAGGAAGTTCACGAGATCGTCGCAGCGCGCGCTCGCCCAGCCGAATTCCCGATACCGCTCGCTGCGATGGCCGACCATGCTGTCCAGCGTGTTGATCGCCTTGTAGACGAGCATGCCCGGCAGCCCGGCCAGCAGACCCCAGAACATCGGCGCGACCACGCCATCGGAGAGGTTCTCGGCCAGCGATTCGATCGCACCCCGACTTACGCCGGACTCGTCCAGCGGCTCCGGGTCGCGACCGACGATCATCGCCACCGCGCGCCGGCCCGCCGCCAAGCCATCTCGCAGACCGTCCGCCACCGCCGTGACGTGCTGGGCGAGGCTGCGCTGGGCCAGCAGCGTGCTCATCGCCAGGCCCTCGACCAGCCAGCCGGCGGGCAGGTGGCGCAGGACGGCGTGAATCAGCAGGCCGACCGCCAGCGCTGAGCCGGTTATCATGGTGAGCAACAGGATGCCCGCCTGCCGCTTGCGGCGCTGCGACATCATGGGCTGCAGCAGCCACAACTCGAGCGCGGAGATGGCACGGCCGATCACCACGATCGGATGCGGCATCCGCCGGTACAGCCAACCCGGCTCGCCGAGCAGGGCATCGGCCAGCAGGGCCACGAAAAGCGTCGGCAGCGCCCAGCCGGCGGCATCGAGGAGCATCGGCCCTTAACCCGCAATTAACGCCTTGGCGCTCATTCTCGGCCCGCAGCCGCCCTTGGTGGGCGATGCTCGGGTGTCGAAGGGAGCGGGACCATGGCCGGTCGGCGATGGCTTTGCCAGCTCATTGAGCGGTTTCGGAGCGACCAGCGCGGCAACGCCGCGATGCTCTTCGGGCTCTGCGCTTTGCCGCTGGCGGCCGCCACCGGGCTCGCGATCGATTCGATGCTCGCCTACTCGGTCGAAGACCAGCTGCAGAAATCCCTGGACGCGGCCGGCCTCGCCGCAGGGCGTACGATCCTGCCCGAGAATGTCGAGGCGGACGCCCGCAGCTACTTCGACACCAATTTCGGCTCCGGACCAGCGCTAGCAAAGGTCGACGACCTCAAGATCGAGGTCAGCCAGTCCGGCGATCAGCTGACGCTGTCGGCCAATGCGGTCGTTGCGACCCGGTTCATGCGCATCTTCGGCCGCAAGACCGTTCGTGTCGCCGCCTCGACGGTCGTCGACCGCACGATCCGTCAGATGGAGCTGGCGCTTGTGCTCGACAATACCGGCTCGATGGCCGGTGCGAATTTTGATGCCATGCAGGCTGCCGCCAAGGATCTGGTCAACATCGTCTACGGCAGCAATGACACCAATCCCAATCTCTATGTGGCCGTCGTGCCGTTCGTCTCGGTGGTCAATATCGGCGCCAACCGCTGGAATTGGCTGGTGTCCACCGACCTGCAGGCGAAGTATGCGTCGGGCGCCACGACGACCAACCCGTACGCGCCCAGCAAGTGGAAGGGCTGCGTGATGGGCCGTACCGGCGGCCTCGACCAGACGGACGACCCACCGGCGGTGGCGCCGTTCTCGAGCTATCTGTACCCCAAGAACGCCATCGACAATGACTATGCATCGACGAAACGGCCCGGTGTCGACGAGAAGCTGAGCTCCGGCAACAATGGCTACGGCCCGAACCTGGGCTGCGGTCCCGCCATTACCCCACTCATCCAAAAGAAGGCCGACGTGCTCACCGCGCTCGACGGCATGGGCGCCTGGAGCCGCGGCGGCACCGCCGGCAATGAGGGTCTGGCCTGGGGCTGGCGGGTGCTGTCGCCCCGCTGGCGCGGGTTGTGGGGTGGAAACACGCCAAATACCCGTCCCTTGGACTACAAGACGGCCAACACCGACAAGGTGGCCGTGATCCTGACCGACGGCGACAATCAGGTCTACGACTGGCTCTGCCAATGGAAGTCAAACAGTTCGACCCCTGACTGCCCCGCTTCGCCCACGACTGCTCCTTATACTGGTCCGAACGGTTCCGACTACACTGGTTTCGGCCGTCTGTTGGACAGCACCTTCATGGGCCCCGGCTCGAACCCCGCCAAGGGCAAGGCGGAATTCGACAAGCGGATGACGAACATCTGCACCCAGATGAAGTCCAAGGGCATCATCATCTACACCATCACCTTTACCGGCTCGCCGTCAACGTCTGCGCAGGATCTCTATCGGGCCTGCGCGAGCAAGCCAGAATACTACTTCAACTCGCCCAAGAAAGAGGATTTGCGCACGGTCTTCCGCACCATCGGCGTGCAGCTGAGCAACCTGCGGATCGCGAAGTAGCGCCGATGTATGCGATGTGTGCCCCGCACCTGCGCTCCCTGCTCGGCGATCGCGACGGCGATGCGGTCGTCCAGTTCGCGCTCCTGGCCCCGGCCATGCTGCTCCTCATCGTCGGCAGCTTCGAGGTGGCGCTGCTGCTGTTTACCAGCGGCACCATGGAGTCCGCGGTGTTGGCGGCATCACGCTACGGCGTCACGGGATTCACCGAGGACGGCGTGAGCCGGGAGGACCGGATTCGCGAGATCATCGCCGACCGCACGATGGGCTTCGTCGATCTGAAGACGACCAAGATCAACACCCTGGTCTATTCGAGCTTCGACCAGATCGGCCAGCCCGAGCCGTTCACCGATACCAACAAGAACGGCAGCCACGACTCGGGTGAGCCGTTCAACGATGTCAATGGCAACGGCGCCTGGGATCAGGATATGGGCAAGGCTGGTCTGGGCGGACCCGGCGACATCGTCCTCTACGACATCGAGTACGAGACCGGTGCGCTCACCCGATTGTTCGAGCCGATCTTCGGGCGCGTCGTGCATCGGGCTTCGGTCGCCGTGCGCAACGAGCCATTCTAGGGCAGGGCGGCCATGATGCGTACATTGCTCCCCCGCTGTTTTCGACGCGACGAGCGCGGTATCGCCGCCGTCGAATTCGCTCTGGTGCTGCCGGTGCTGATCCTGTTCTCGATGGGTCTGGCCGAGGTCGGCCGGTTTACCCTGCTGACGTTGAAGCTGCAGCACGCCGCGACCACGATGGGTGACCTTGCCGCGCGCGACGAGCAGCTGAGTCTCGCGGCGGTTCAGAGCATGTTCACCGCCATGGACCACATCGTGCAGCCGTTCGATCTCTCCGATCAGGGCGTGGTCGTGCTCTCCGGGGTCGGCGTCGACAACGGCAGCGCGCCGAAAATCTTCTGGCAGGAGCACGGCGCCGGCAAATTGAAGGAGAACAGCTGGATCGGCCTGGCCGGCGCCAACGCGACCCTGCCCAAGGATCTGCTGCTGCGCGACGGCGAGACCGTGATCGTCGCCGAGGCCATGTTCCGCTACGAGCCCTGGCTGCTGGCCCTGATTCCCCAGGCCATGCTGCGCCGCGTCGCCTTCTATCGCCCGCGCCTGGGCACCCTGCGCAGCCTCAGCTGACCGCGGCCGGTCAGAACTCGACGCCGAGCTGCCCCTTGATGCCCTGGCGGAACGGGTGCTTGACCAGCTTCATCTCCGTGACCAGATCGGCCGCCTCGATCAGCTCCGGCTTGGCATTGCGGCCGGTCACGACGACGTGCAGCCCCGGCCGCCGCGCCACCAGCGCCGCGATCACCTCGCCCAGCGGCAGCGTGTCGTAGCGCAGCACGATGTTCAGCTCGTCGAGGATCACGAGATGCAGCTCGGGGTCCTGCAGCATCAGCTTCGCCTCGTCGAACGCGGCGCGGGCGGCGGCGATGTCCTGCGCGCGGTCCTGCGTCTCCCAGGTGAAGCCCTGGCCCATGACCTTGATGGTCACCAGCTCCGGGAACCGCTCGAGCAGCTTGCGCTCGCCGGGCACGCTGCGGCCCTTGACGAACTGCACCACGCCCAGCTTGAGCCCATGCCCGAGGCAGCGCATAGCCAGACCCCACGCGGCCGTGCTCTTGCCTTTGCCGGTGCCGGTGTGGACGATGAGCAGGCCCTTTTCCTGCGTCTTGCCGGCATAGAGCCGGTCCTTGGCGGCCTTGATCCGGATCATCTTGGCGCGATGCTCGTCCGCGTCTCGCTCGACCGCCGCCGCCATGCCCGACCCTCCCGAATGACGCTGGTCCGCGCCGACCTGCTAGCAGCGGGCCGGGCCGCGCGATAGCCCGAGGCTCACGCTGGCTGCCGCAACTCGTCGATCAGGGCCGGCGCGCTGTTGCGGCGCGGCTGCCAGAGGCCGCGTGCGATCGCCTCCTCGAAGCGCTGGGCGATCTCGCGCAAGGCCGAGGGATTGTGCAGGGCGATGAAGCCGCGAACCGTGTCGTCGGCGAGATAGGCGTCGAACAGCAGGTCGAAATGATGGTTCTCGACCACGCCGGCGGTGGCTGCGAACGCGAACAGATAGTCGACGGTGGCCGCGATCTCGAATGCGCCCTTGTAGCCGTGCCGCATCGCGCCCCGCAGCCATTTCGGGTTGGCGGCGCGGCCGCGCACGACGCGGCCGATCTCCTCCTTCAGCGTGCGCACGCGCGGGAATTCGGGCCGCGAGTGGTCGTTGTGGTAGATCTCCGGCTGCCGGCCCGACAGATGCCGCACCGTGGCGGCGAGCCCGCCTTCGAACTGGTAGTAGTCGTCGCTGTCGAGCAGGTCGTGCTCGCGATTGTCCTGATTGTGCAGCACCAGCTCGACGCCGGTCAGGCGCCGGGCCAGCTCGCCCTCCGCCGCGCGGCCGTCCGTGCCGCGGCCGTACGCGTAGCCGCCCCACGCCAGCCAGGCCCGCGCGAGATCGCCTCTCGTCCCGCCAGCCGCGCTCGTCGATCAGCGCCTGCAGGCCGGCCCCGTAAGCGCCGGGCTTGCTGCCGAACACGCGCGCCGCCGCCCGCCGCCGGGCCTCCGCAGGCGCCATCCCGGCCGCTTCCAGCTGGCCACGCTCGTGACGTGCCGTGGCCGCCAGCGGATTGCTCGCTTCGGTCTCGTCCAACCCGGCCACCGCGCGGCAGGCATCGTCGAGCAGCTCGATCTGGGCCGGGAAGGCATCGCGGAAGAAGCCCGAGACGCGCACCGTGACGTCGACCCGCGGCCGGCCCAGCACCCCCAGCGGCAGCACTTCGACGCCGGTCACCCGCCGGCTGCCGCCGTCCCAGACCGGGCGGCAACCCATCAGCGCCAGCGCCTGCGCGATGTCGTCGCCGCCGGTGCGCATGTTGGCGGTGCCCCAGGCCGACATCGCGACCTGGCGCGGGTAGCAGCCATGGGTCTGCAGATGCTGCTCGAGGACCAGCTCGGCCGACTTCCAGCCCAGATGCCACGCCGCCGGCGTCGGCACCGCCCGGCAATCGACCGAGAAGAAGTTCCGGCCGGTGGGCAGCACGTCGAGCCGGCCGCGGGTCGGCGCCCCGCTCGGACCGGGCGGGACGCGCCTGCCGTCCAGCCCGCGCAGCAGGCCCGCCAGCTCATGCTCGCCGCAGGAGGCCACCGCCGGGCGCAGCTCCAGCTCCAGCCGTTCCAGCACCGCGAGGGTCGCGCTCCAGCCCGGCACGGCAGCCTGCTCGCCAGCCACCAGCCGTCTGGCCAGCAGCTCCAGCCGCTCGACCGTGTCGCCCACGGTCCGCCAGCGGCCGGTGACGATGTCCCGCAGCTCGGCGGGCCGCGGCCCCGTCCAGGCCTCGCCAAGCGTCGCCCCCAGCGGGTCGAACGCCAGCCCGAGATCCTGTGCCAGCGCCCGCAGCAGCGAAGCGTCGCCGCCGTCACCCGCCCCCCGCGGCAGACGCAGCAGGGCCACCAGCAGATCGGACAGCTGCTCGCCTTCGGGCGCGCGCCCGAACACGTGCAGGCCGTCGCGGATCTGCAGCTCCTTCAGCTCGCACAGATGATTGTCCAGCCGCGCCAGATGCTCACCGGCCGGCGCATCGCGCCCGATGCCGAGATCGCGGGCGAGGCCCAGGCGCTCGCTGCGGTCGAGGATGCTGGTCCGCAGATGCTCGAGGCGCCGGGGGTCGAGGCCGGACGCCTCGTGATACTCGTCGACCAGCGCCTCCAGCTCCGCGAGCTCGCCCCAGCTTTCCGCCCGGGTCAGCGGCGGGGTCAGGTGGTCGACGATCACCGCGGCGGCGCGCCGCTTGGCCTGCGTGCCCTCGCCGGGGTCGTTGACGATGAACGGATAGAGGTGCGGCACCGGCCCCAGCACGGCCTCGGGCAGGCAGTCGGCAGAGAGGGCGGTGGCCTTGCCCGGCAGCCATTCCAGGCTGCCGTGCTTGCCGAGATGCACGATCGCGTGCGCGCCGAGCTCGTGCCGCAGCCAGAGGTAGAAGGCAAGGTAGCCGTGCGGCGGGTCGAGGTCAGGCGCGTGGTAGGTCGCGGCCGGATCGATGTGGTAGCCGCGCGCGGGCTGCAGCCCGACGACGATATTGCCCAGCGGCAGGACCGAGAGCGCGAAGCCGCCAGCCGTGACATGCGGATCGCTTTCGGGCGGACCCCACCGCGCTATCACCCGTCGCCGCACTTCCGCCGGCAGGCCGGCGAACAGCTCGCGGTAGCGCGCCAGCGGCAGCGAGACGCGCACCTTCCGCAATGCCCGCTCCGGCAGCTCGTTGGTCGGGCCGGCGGCGAGCAGCCGGACCAGCGCGTCGCCATCCTTCGGGATCAGCGTCCACCTCGTATTCGGCCTCACGCAATGCCTGCAGCACCGCGACGCAGCTGGCCGGCGTGTCGAGCCCGACCCCGTTGGCGAGGCGGCCATCGCGCAGCGGGTAGTTGGCGAGCACGATGCCGACCCGGCGCGCGGCGGCAGGGGTGGCGCGCAGGCGTGCCCAGGCCGCAGCCAGCCGAGCCATATGCTCGACGCGGTCGGCTACCGGCCGATGGCGGGCGAGGGCGGTCTCGGTGCGCGGGTCGCGCTGGTCCTCGGCCTTGAACGAGACCGCGCAGGCGCCGATTCTTCCGTCCAGCTCGGGAAGAGCGACGTGCATCGCGAGATCGCGCGGTGCGAGCCCCCGAGCGCCATCGCGCCAGACCGGCTCGCTGCCGCCGGCCAGGATCACCTGCAGCACGGGTGCGTCGGCGTCGGCCAGCGGGTCGCCGGCACCGGCGGCGAACGCGGTCGCGTTGAGCACCACGGCCGGGCGCTGCACGGCCAGGACCGAACGGGCCACGGCCGCCGCCTCGGCGTCCTTCAGGCTGGTCACGTAGAGGCCGACCGCAGCCAGGCCCTCGGCCTCGAGCGCGCGGACCAGCGCGTCGATCGGCGCCAGATCGCCGCTCTGCACCAGTGCCCGGTAGAAGACCACCAGCGCCGCCTGCCGGCCCGTTTCCTCCAGGCTCGGTGCCGGCTGGTCGGGATGGTAGAGGCCGGCGCGGGGCAGGGGCCTGGGCTCGACGCAGGCGACGTCGTGGCCGAGCAGGTGAGCGGCGTAGCGGAGCATCTGCTCGGCATTGTCGATGCCGCCATGGCACAGATAGCGCCACAGGCGGTCGAGATCATCCGGCGGGAGGGTCGAGAGCTCGGCGAGCTCGGGGTCGGCGCGGTCGTCGCCGGGCAGGCAGGCCAGGGCGATGCCGTCGGCACGGCATGCCGCCGCCACCTGCTCGATCCCATACGGCCAGTAGCTCCGGCCGCCCAGCAGCCGCACCACGACGAGCCTGGCCTTCGCGACCACCCGTTCGACCTGCAGATCGACCGAGAGAGGGTGCGCCAGCTGCAACAGATTGGCCAGCCGCAGGCTGGGCGCGGCCTCCGGCAACCGCGCCTGGGCTGCGGCGAGGCAGGCGAGCTCGCTGTCGGCCGCCGACAGGATCACGATCTCGCCCGGCGACTGAGCCAGGTCGACCGCGGCCAGCACGTCGGCCGTGGCTGCCTCCAGTGTGCTCAGGAGGTGCATGGGTCGGTCCGTGCCGGCGTCTTGAGATCCAGCGGCAGCCCGGCCGCCATGAACCGGACCCAGTCGGCCATGGCGGCGAGACGCTGGTGCAGCCGGCCGGCATGGTCGACGAAGTTTCGGCTCAGCGTGCCCAGCGGCACCACGCCCAGTCCGACCTCGTTGGAGACGAGCACCACCGGCCCCGGCAACGCCGCCAGCGTGGTGAGCAGCCCCTCGCACCGCAACGTCCGGGTCACGGTGCGCCAGCATCACGTTGGTGAGCCACAGCGTGAGGCAGTCCACCAGGACCGCGCGGCCCGGCGCCGACTGCGCCGTCAGCGTCGCGGCCAGCTCCAGCGGCGCCTCCACCGTGAGCCATGCGGCACCCCGCCGCGCGCGGTGGTCACGGATGCGGTCGCCCATCTCGCCATCCAACGGCTCGGCCGTGGCGACGTAGACCGGCACCAGCCCCGAATGCAGCACGAGCGCCTCGGCATGCGCGCTCTTGCCCGAGCGGGCGCCGCCCAAAACGAAGGTCACGGCGGGCAGGGGTGACGGCAGGCGGCCTCCGGCTGGCTCGAGGTGAAGCGGCGGCGCGGCCGAAACCGTTCCGAAGCCGCCCGGTTATAGGCCATAGCGCGTGCTGCCGTCCTTGCCTAAGACCCGCCCGTCCTCGCTGCGCCGACAATGGAGGGACCATGCTCGAAGGCGAACTGATCCCCCAGCTGACGGCGCTGTTCAGCGTGGTGCTGATCGACATCGTGCTCGCCGGCGACAATGCCGTGGTCGTCGGCACCGCCGCCGCCGGCCTGCCGGAGGCACAACAGCGGCGTGTGATCTTCCTCGGCGCCGTGCTGGCCCTGGTGGCGCGCGTGATCTTCGCCCTGGTCGCGACCCAACTGCTGGCGATCATCGGACTGCTGCTGGCCGGCGGCATCCTGCTGCTGTGGGTGGCATGGAAGATCTGGCGCGAGCTGCACCGGGACGGTAACGCCCAGGCGAGCGCCCAGGCTGCCAAGCGGGCGCCCAAGACGATGCGGTCGGCGATCGTCCAGGTGGCCGTCGCCGACATCTCGATGTCGCTGGACAATGTTCTGGCGGTCGCCGGCGCGGCGCGCGACCATCCCTACGTCATGGTCTTCGGGCTGGTGTTCTCGGTCGCGCTGATGGCGGTCGCGGCCCAGTTCATCGCGCGCCTGATCGACCGCCACCGGTGGATCGCCTATGTCGGCCTCAGCATCGTCCTGATCGTCGCTGCCAAGATGATATTCGAAGGCGGCATGGAGGTGCTGCAGCACGTCGACGCGGTCGGCTGACGTCGACGTGCCTCGCGGCTCAGGCCGCGGCGCGGATCGCCGCCGCCTGAACCTCGTCGCGCACGAACGGGCGGAACCGCTCGAAATTATCCTCGAACCGCGCCGCGAGATCCCGGGCCGCCGCATCGTAGGCCGCCTTGTCGGCCCAGGTCGCGCGCGGGTTCAGCAGCGCGGAGTCCACACCGGCGCACGCCTGCGGCATGCGCAGGCCGAAGACGGGATGGACCGCCATCGGCGCCTTCTCGAGGCCGCCGTCCAGCGCCGCGTGCAGCAGCGCGCGGGTGGCCTTGATCGGCATCCGCTGGCCGGTGCCGTAGGCGCCGCCGGTCCAGCCGGTGTTCAACAGCCAGCAGCGAGCGTGATGGCGCTGGATCAGCTCGCCGAGCATGCCCGAATAGACGCTGGGATGGCGCGGCATGAAGGGCGCGCCGAAGCAGGTCGAGAAGGTCGCCTGCGGCTCGGTCACGCCGCGCTCGGTGCCGGCGACGCGGGCGGTGTAGCCCGACAGGAAATGGTACATCGCCTGCTCGGCGGTGAGCAGGCTGATCGGCGGCAGCACGCCGAACGCGTCGGCGGTGAGCATGACGATATCGGCCGGCTGGCCGGCACGGCCGGTTCGGCTGGCGTTGGCGATGAACTCCAGCGGGTAGCAGCTGCGGGTGTTCTCGGTCAGGCCGCCATCGTCGAACCGCGGTGCCGCGGTCGCGGGGTCGAGGGCGACGTTCTCCAGCACCGCGCCGAACCGCGTCGAGGCGGCGAAGATCTCGGGCTCGGCGGCGGGGTCGAGATTGATCACCTTGGCGTAGCAGCCACCCTCGAAGTTGAACACGCCGTCCGGACCCCAGCCATGCTCGTCGTCGCCGATCAGCGTGCGGCTGGCATCGGCCGAGAGCGTGGTCTTGCCGGTGCCGGACAGGCCAAAGAACACGGCCACCCGGCCGTCCGGCCCGACATTGGCCGAGCAATGCATCGGCATGACGCCGGCAGCCGGCAGCAGGTGGTTGAGGATGGTGAAGATCGATTTCTTGATCTCGCCAGCGTAGGCGGTGCCGACGATCAGGACGAGGCGCTGGCGGAAATCGACCGCGATCACGGTCGACGAATTGGTGCCGTCGATCGCGGGATCCGCCTCCAGGCTGGGCAGCTGCAGGATCGACCAGTCGGGTTTGAACCCGTGCAGCTCCGCCGCCGACGGGCGGATGAACATGTTACGCGCGAACAGATTGTGCCACGCCTGCTCGGTGATCACGCGCACCTTGAGCCGGTGCGTCGGGTCGGCGCCGGCATGGAGATCCTGGGCGAACAGCTCGCGGTTGGCGACATGATCGACCGCGCGGGACAGCAGGCCCGCGAAGCGGCGCGGCTCCAGCGGCTGGTTGGTCGTGCCCCAGTCGATCTCTTGCTGCAACTCGGGGTAGGCGACGAAGTATTTGTCCTTGGGCGAGCGGCCGGTGAACCGCCCCGTTGTCGCAACCAGCGCCCCGTCGGCGCTGAGTCGCGCCTCGTCGCGGCGCAGCGCCTCCGCTAC
The DNA here is from genome assembly GCA_963798145.1 of uncultured Alphaproteobacteria bacterium. Classification (GTDB taxonomy): domain Bacteria; phylum Pseudomonadota; class Alphaproteobacteria; order Geminicoccales; family Geminicoccaceae; genus Benzoatithermus. The sequence goes on along the minus strand of CAWCSG010000001.1, from coordinate 181,092 downwards.
CAATCGGGCGGGCGGCAGATTGCGCCAGATGCGCCGCGGCCGCGCCGCGCCAAGGGCGCCCGCGCCCAGGCCGAGATCCTGGTTGTCGTCCATGTTCACCTTGTCATTTCCCCCACGAGTACACGAGATTTCAGGCTTCGGCTGCCGCGGCGCGCGCCCGCCGAACCAGGCCGACCAGCTCGGCTCGCGCGGCCTCGGCATCGCTTGCCGGGTGCTCGAACAGCAGCCGGGCCGTCTCGGCCCCCTGGCGCAGATCGCAGCCATCGGGATCCAGGGCCGGTCATTATCCAATCGCCGCCGGGGCGGGACAGCAGCCGGTTGGCATAGAGTTGGACCGCATCGCGGTGGTCGGTATTCATATGCGCGAGCACCGCTGCCTCCTGACCAGGTAGCGCGCCCACATCCGCTACGGCCAAGGTCACTGCGTCACCATCGACCCAGTGGATGCGGCCGAAGCCGGCGACCAGATGCGCCCGCTCGACGGTTACCCGGTAGAGGTTGAAGTCGCGAAATCCCTGGTATGCGGCCGCATCCGGATGCCGGGCCACATAGCGCGCCAGCATGCGCTCGTCGGCGGTGCGCTCGATCCGGCCCTGCACCGTCGCGCGCTCGCCGGCGAGCGGCACCGCGCTGGTGAGGGTGCCGTCGAACAGCAGCGAGACGCGCGAATCGGCCTTCAGGTTCTTGGTATGATCGGCGAGATCGGACAGATAGAGCAGGGGTGCCGCGTCGTGATCGAGCGCCACCATGGCCAGGGACACGTAAGGATCGCCACCGGTGGTCAAGGTCCCGAGGCCGACCCGCGTGCAACCGCGCATCAGGCGGCGGATGACGCCGCCGTTCTCCAGGTCGGTGGTGGTCATGGCTCGAGAGGCTGTCCAGATGTGGGGTGGTGGTCAAGCATACTGCGCAAGCGCATGCTCCGCTGTATGGCACGATTCAGCACATGCTAATCCACAGCGCCGGTAGCGGATGCGCCGCTATTTGTCACAGCCGTGACGTTGGATTTTGTGTCGCAGGAAAAGGACCGACGCGTGGCAGATCTTCATCCGACGCCTGAGTTTGGCCAGCCAACACCAATCGGCGAAGGCATTCTATGGCTAAGGGTGCGTCTGCCGCTGGCGCTAAATCATGTCAACCTGTGGCTGTGTGATGACGGTGACGGCTGGACCGTCATCGACACCGGCTACGGCGATGCGGCGACCCGTACCATGTGGCAGGCCGTGCTCGGCGGGGTGCTGGCGGGGCGACCCATCCACCGGGTCCTGGTGACGCACTTTCATCCGGATCATGCGGGGCTGGCGGGCTGGTTGTGCGCGCAGAGCGGCGCCGAGCTCTGGATGAGTCGCACGGAGTGGCTGACCTGCCGCGCGCTGGCCTTGGATACCACGGCGGCCTTCGTGGCCGAGACGGACCGCAGTTACCGGCGCGCCGACCTGCCGGACGACATCGTCGCCCGGCAGCAGGCACGCGGCAACGCCTACCGCGCCGTGGTCAGCGAGCCGCCCGCCGTGTTCACCCGGCTCACGGCGGGGCAAGAGATCACCATGGCCGGGAGTAGCTGGCAGGTGCTGGTCGGCGAGGGGCACGCCCCGGAGCAGGTGACCCTGTTCTGCGCCGAGCGGAATCTGCTGATTGCGGCCGACCAGATCCTGCCCAGGATCTCCCCGGTGATCGGTGTCTGGTCATCGGAGCCCGGGGCCGACCCGCTGGGCGATTTCCTGCGCTCGATGGCGCAGTACCGCGCCTTGCCGGAGGATTGCCGCGTCCTGCCGTCGCACGGCACGCCGTTCCTGGGGCTGCATCATCGGCTGGATCAGCTCGCGCAGCATCATGACGAGCGGCTGGCGCACACGCTGGCCGCCTGCCGCGAGCCGGCGACCGCGGCAGCCGTCCTGAGATCGCTGTTCGCGCGGCCACTCGATGCCCACCAGACCGGGTTTGCCCTCGCCGAGACCCTGGCGCACCTGAACCGTCTGATTGCCCATGGGTCGCTGCGACGCTGGCGGACCGACGACGACATCCTGCTCTATCAGGCCCGCTAGCCGCGGCGGAACACCGACCACAGCACGCGACGGCCCTTCGCACGGTACATCCGGCGGTCGGCCTGCCCCAGCAACGTCGTCACGTCCTGGCCGTCGTCGGGGAACAGCGCGACGCCGACGCTGGCGCGCAGGGTGCCTGCGGTCTCGGCCGGCTCGGCCAGGCGCTGGACCAGCTCGCGGCCTTTCTCGTGAGCCCGGTCACGATGGCCGATGCCTTCCAGGATCACCGCGAACTCGTCGCCGCCCCAACGCGCCACCGTGTCCGAGGCCCGCACCGAATGCAGCAGCCGGTCGGCCGCGATCGCCAGCATCCGGTCGCCGACCTCGTGTCCGTGCCGGTCGTTGATCGACTTGAAATCGTCGAGATCGATGAACAGCAGGGCTCCCGCCGTCTGCGTCCGGCGGCTGCGCGCGATGGCGTGCGTCAGCCGTTCCTCGAGCAGCCAGCGGTTGGCGAGCCCGGTCAGCCGGTCGTGGGTGGCGAGATAGAACATCTCGCGAGCACCCTCGTCCATCAGCGCCAATTGCTGCAGCAGCCCGACCACCTCGGTGCGATCGATGGCCCGGCGGGCACGGAACGGCCACCAGGGCGCCTGCGCCGTGGCCTCGCGGGTGATCACCGGCAGCGGCACCACCGGTACGCCGGGGGCCGCCGCCTGCAGGCGGACGAGCGCGTTCAGGTTGCCCAGCTCAGGCAAGCCCACGCCCAGGAAAATGATACCCGGCCGCTCGTGGCTGAGCCGGGCCAGCGCCTGCTCCAGTGCCGGCAGGCCGATCACGCGCGCGGCCTCCAGGCCCGCATCCTGGAGCAGGTTCTGCACCTGGAGCGTCAGCTCGTGCTCCGCGCCGACGACCAGCACGGAGAAATCGTGGCCCGGCTTCTGCTGCGCCGGCCGACCCAGACGCGGGCGATGCAGGGCAGGCGGTTGCTGGATCATGCTGAGGTCCGTTGCGATCTGCGGACACCATAATCCGACGCGCCAATATCGCGCAATGATGGAAATACAACTCCAGACATTTAACGTAATGCGCGATATCGTGCGTACGCGCATCGGTGCGACGGCTTGACTCGCCGCTGCGCTTCCCGTTCCCCTGCTGCCGCCGAGGTCAACTGCAACAGGGTGGTGCGCGTGACGATCGATCTGCGGGTTCTCGACCATTTGCGCGCCTTCGACACGCCGACGATCTGCAACGCGTTGGAGCTGGTGGCGCCGGAATGCCGTGCCGCCGGCTTCTCCTACCGGCCGTTCGTCACGGCCTTCCCGGCCATGCCGCCGATCGTGGGCTTCGCGCGCACCGCCACGATCCGCGCCCGGCACCGGCCGGAGACGCCACCGGCCGAGCTGAAGGCCCGGCGGCTGGCCTATTACGACTACGTCGCCGACGGGCCGGGGCCGACGATCACGGTGATCCAGGACCTCGACCCGGAGCCCGGCTACGGAGCCTTCTGGGGCGAGGTCAACACAGCGGTCCACAAGGGGCTGGGCGTGCTGGGCTGCATCACCAACGGCTCGATCCGCGACCTCGACATGATCGCCACGGACTTTCAGCTGTTAGCCGGCTGCGTCGGCCCGAGCCACGCCTGGGTGCATGTCGAGGCGTTCGAGCTCGACGTGACCGTGCACGGGCTGACGGTGCGCCACGGCGACCTGATCCATGCCGACAAGCACGGTGCGGTGGTCATTCCGCCCGATGCCCTGCTGCAGTTGCCGGCGGCGATCGATCTCTGCACCCGGCGCGAGGCGCCGCTGCTGGTCGCAGCCCGCCAATCGGGATTCGGCGTCGAGCATCTGCGCGCGGCCATGACCGAGGCCGACGACATCCACTGAGCGCGGCGGGCTCAGTGCCCGTGCGCAAGGCGGACCAGCGCCCGGCCGAGGTCGCTGTCGGGATGCTCCAGCTCCTCGAGCACGGTCAGATGGTTCTTGCCGGCCGGCTCGAGATAGGTGCTGGCTAGACCGGCCGTGCCCAGCGCCGCGTGATAGTCGCGTGACTGCCGGCGGAACTCGGCCGGCTCCTCTCCACCCACGGCCACGACCAGAGGCGGCGCCGCGCTCGGCAGATGGCGCTGCGGGCTTAGACGCTCGACCTGATCCCAGCTCGCCTGGACCTTGGGCTGCAGATAGCTGTACGGCACGAAGCCGAGGTCGAAGACGCCGCTGATGGACACGATCCCCTTCACGACATCGGCCGGCAGGTCATAGTCGCCGGCCCAGTCGGTGGCCGCGGCCATGGCGACCAGATGCCCGCCGGCCGAGTGGCCCGAGATCGTGAGGCGGCTGGAATCGGCGCCGAACTCGGCGGCGTGCGCGAAGGCCCAGGCGATGTTGGCCCGCGTCTGGCGGACGATCTCCTCCAAGGTGACGCTCGGGCACAGGGCGTAGTTCATCACCACGGTGGTGATGCCGGCCGCCACGAGCGGACGCGCGACGAAAGCGTGGTCGCGGGCCGAGAACCGGCGCCAGTAGCCGCCATGCACGAAGACGTGGATCGGTGCACCCTCACCGGCCGGGAACACGTCGCAATATTCCGCGCGCGTCGGACCATATTTGACGCCCAGCCGGCACGGCAGCTCGGCTGCGGTCGCAGCACTGCGCGCGAACCAGGACCGGAACATCGCGTCTGGGTCGGCGACCGTGCTGGTCGGGTTGTACGCAGCGTCGATCTCTTCCTGGGTCGCGAACTCGCGGTAAAGCTTGGTCACGGTTGGCCCTTTCCTCCAGGCACGCCGTAGATCCCTCGATGCCGCAGCAGATGGTCGGCCAGCACGCAGGCCATCATCGCCTCGCCTACCGGTACGGCACGGATGCCGACACAGGGGTCGTGGCGGCCCTTGGTGCTGATCTCGGTCTCGTTGCCGTGGCGATCGATGGTCCGGCGCGGCGTCAGGATCGACGAGGTCGGCTTGACCGCGAAGCGCACCACCACGTCCTGGCCGGAGCTGATCCCGCCCAAAATGCCGCCCGCATGGTTGGAGAGAAAGCGCGGGCCATCGTTGCCGATGCGGATCTCGTCGGCATTGTCCTCGCCGCGCAGCGCCGCCGAGGCGAAGCCGGCGCCGATCTCCACGCCCTTGACCGCGTTGATCGACATCATCGCCTTGGCGAGGTCGGAATCGAGCTTGTCGTAGATCGGCTCGCCCAACCCCGCCGGGACGCCCGAAGCCACGACCTCGATCACGGCGCCGATCGACGAGCCGGACTTGCGGATGTCGAGCAGCTGGGTCTCCCAGCGGGCTGCCGCTTCGGCATCCGGGCACCAGAACGAATTGCTCTCGATGAGCGCAAGGTTCATACGCTCACGATCGATGGAATCCGAGCCGATCTGAACCAGATAGCCGGTGATCTTGATCTCAGGCCCCAGGATCTTGCGAGCAATGGCACCGGCCGCGACACGCGAGGCGGTCTCGCGCGCGCTGGAGCGACCGCCGCCGCGATAGTCGCGCAGCCCGTACTTGGCGTCGTAGGTGAAGTCGGCATGCCCTGGCCGGTAAACATCCTTGATCAGCCCGTAATCCTTCGAGCGCTGATCCTCGTTGCGGATCATCAGCGAGACTGGCGTGCCGGTGGTGACACCCTCGAACACGCCCGAGAGGATCTCGACGCGGTCGGGCTCCTGGCGCTGGGTCGTGAACTTCGACTGGCCGGGTTTGCGCCGGTCGAGCCAGTGCTGGATCTCCTCGGCCGCCAGCGTCAGCCGCGACGGCACGCCGTCGACCACCACGCCGATCGCCGGCCCGTGGCTCTCGCCCCAGGTGGTGAAGCGGAACAACTCGCCGAAGGAGGAACCGGCCACGATTTAGACCTTTACCAGCCGGCCGATCACCTCGTCGGTAAAGAGGCTGCCATCCCAGTAAGCCAGAAGCGCGTCTCGATTCAGCTCCACCCAACGTTGAACCAGCGCAAGATCACGCGGGTCGAGAGGAGGCCCCGCAACCACCTCGACCGCCGGTCGCAACGAGACGGAGGCGGTCTGATCCGGGTGGGCTCGGCGCCCGTGCACCAACGAGACCTTTATGCGCACGTCGTGCCGGCTGCGCCCACGCTCGGAGATCCAGACCACCATCGGGAGGCCGGTGAGCGCCGAGGACAGATTGGCCATGTCGAAGAGCTCGTCCTCTGCATCGGCCAAATCGATGGGAGCACGCATGGGCGATTTCTTCCCTCGGGCCAATCAGTCTTTGACGACGCTGATATCCGGCGCGTCCACGGCCTTCATGCCCACGACATGATACCCCGAATCGACGTGCAGCACCTCGCCGGTGGTGCCAGCGCCGAGGTCCGACAGCAGGTACACCCCCGCGCCGCCTACATCCTCGATCGTGGTGTTGCGCTTCAGCGGCGCGTTGTACTCGTTCCACTTCAGGATGTAGCGGAAATCGCCGATGCCCGAGGCCGCCAGCGTCTTAACCGGGCCGGCCGAGATCGCGTTGACGCGCACGCCCTTGCCGCCCAGGTCGACGGCGAGGTAGCGCACCGATGCTTCCAGCGCCGCCTTGGCCACGCCCATGACGTTGTAGTGGGGCGTCACCTTCTCCGCACCGATGTAGGACAGCGTCAGCAGGCTGCCACCGGCAGGCATCAGGGGCTCGGCCCGGCGCGCCAGATCGGTGAACGAGAAGCAAGAGATCGTCATCGTGCGCTGGAAGTTGTCGAGGCTGGTGTTGATATAGCGGCCCTTGAGCTCTTCCTTGTCGGAGAAGGCGATCGCGTGCACCAGGAAGTCGAGCCTACCCCATTGGGCCTCGATCTCGGCGAACAGGGCATCGAGACTGGCCGGATCGGTCACATCGGCGGGCAGGACCAGGCTCGAACCCAGCTGCTCTGCCAAGGGGCGGACCCGCTTGAGCAAGGCCTCGCCTTGGTAGGTGGCGGCGATCTCGGCTCCCTGCGCATGGGCCGCCTTCGCGATCCCCCACGCAAGCGACCGGTCGTTGGCGATGCCCATGACAAGGCCTTTTTTGCCATGCATGAGCGGGAGGGGGAGAGTCATCAATGAACTCCAAGGTCGCGGCGGCGCATCCTAGTCGTGGCGGTCGCGCGCCGAAAGGGGCACGGCCGCCGTGCGCGCGTGCAGCCGGGCCTCGTTGCGGCGGCGCAGCACGCTGTTGAACTCGGCCCCGAAGATGAACAGCAGCGCCGAGATGTAGAAGAAGAACAGCGTGACGATGATCCCGCCGAGGCTGCCGTAGGTCACGCTGAAGCTGGGCACCGTGCGCAGATAGACGGTGTAGCCCCAGACTGCGGCCAGCCAGAGCAGCCAGGCCAGCACCGCGCCCGGCACCACCTCGCGCGCGCGCAGGCGGACATTGGGCAGCACCCGGTAAAGCAGCATCAGCAGGCCCATCAGCAGCAGGAAGCCCGCCGCCTGCCGCGACCCGACCAGGCTGAGCTCGATCGCGGCTTCCGCCTGATGGTGAAACAGGACCTGGACTGCATCCAGCGCCAGTGGGATCACCACCAACAACACCATGACCACGATCACCACGATCGCGGCCAGGATGGTCAGCAGCAGGCTCTCCAGCCGCGTCCGCCAGAAGGCCGGCGGATCGCCCACGTCGTAGGCGAGGTTGAGCGCGTGACGCAGCGCCTCCAGCCCTGAGGACGAGGCCCACAAGGTCACCAGGATGCCGAACGTCATCAGCCCGGCATGAGGCGCGCTGCGCACCTGGTCGATCGCCGGCTGCAGCGCCAGCGCGACGTCTTCCGGCAGCAGCTCGAGCCCGAGCTCGACCGAGCTGTCGGCGGCCGCGCCCTGGCCCAGGAAGCCTGCGAGGGCGACGAGGAAGATCAGGAACGGGAACAGCGCGAACAGGCCCATGTAGGCAATATGGCCGGCGATCATCCAGCCATTGTCCTTGTTGAAATTGTAGTACGCCTGCCACAGCGTGCGCTTGGCCAGCCGCAGCAGCCCCTCGCGCCGCCGCTGGCGCCTGACCGAGCTCATATGTTGCGGCACGCTGATCTCTGGCCCTCCCGCCCGTTCGCCACCTATAGGACGACGATGGCCGCTGCCAAAGCGGGCGCGCGCCACACTGGCCGATTAGAGTGCGTCGCTTTCGGCGTGATAGCGCACGATCCCGGCCGGCGGCATGCCGGCCGCGTACGCCCACGGCCGGATCCCGAATCACCGCGGACGAACACCTCATGCACGGAGCGCCAGCCGAGCGGCGCCGCTTTGACAAAGCCGAGCCGCCCGTAGAAGCGGGGCTTGCACTGCGCAGCCCGGGTGCATGCGCCAGCATCGGCTGCGCGCAGTTGCGCGAGCAGCAGAGCCTCGCCATCGCGCCCAAAGGTCGTGCGCACCAGCATGGCGATCGCGGGTGGATCGTCGGGCCGTTCGAGGCGCAGCTCAACAACCCCGTCACGCACCAATTCCCTCGCTTTCCTGGCCGCACTCACGCCGCGGTGACACGAGGTGATTCGCAGCGGAACTCGGGCGCGATCATGGATGATTGCCAATCGATGGGCCAGCGGAGACCAATCATGTTGCGAAGGACGTTCATCGGTACGGCGCTCGCCGTCCCGGCGCTGGGCGTCCGGGTCAGCCATGCTGCCTTCGCCTGGCAGACCTACACCGCCGACGCCTTCGCCGCCGACCAGGCGGCTGGCAAGACCATCCTCGTCGCAGTGCACGCCGACTGGTGCCCGACCTGCCGCAAGCAGGCGCCGATCCTGGAGGGGCTGCTCAGCGATCCCGGCCATGTCAGCAGTCGTGCCGATGCGCGTCAACTTCGACAGTCGACAAGGCAGTTCCTCGAGGCGCATCGGGTCGCGCAGCAATCCACCATTCTCGTCTTCAAGGGCGACCAGGAGGTGGCGCGGGTGATCGCCGAAACCGATCCGGAGCGGCTCAAGGCGTTCGTGACTGGCCAATACCGCCGCCTGACGGCGGTCAGCGGTCATGGAGAGCCTGGCGCTGGCCTTCGTCGCCGGCCTCGTCACGCTGCTGAATCCGTGCGTCCTGCCGCTGCTGCCGGTGGTGATCGGCAGCGCCCTGCAGGCTGGCCGGCTCGGGCCGGTGGCGTTGGGACTTGGGACTCGCCCTCTCGTTCGCCGTGTTCGGCACTCTTGTGGCCGCCTTTGGCTTCGCCATCGGCCTGGACCAGGCCGTGCTGCGGCAGGCGGGCGCGCTGCTGCTGCTGGTGGCCGGTCTGGTCCTGCTGGTGCCGCCGGCGCAGGCGATGCTGGCGACGGCAGCGGGGCCTCTGGTATCCGGCGCCGGCGGGCTCGCCGCCCGGCTGCCGGGCGACGGCCTCGCCGGCCAGGTCGCGGTCGGCGCCGTGCTCGGTCTCGTCTGGTCGCCGTGTGTCGGGCCGACCCTGGGGGCCGCGATCGGTGCCGCGGCGCAGGGCGACAGCCTGCTGGCGGCAGGTGCCACCATGCTCGCGTTCGGTCTCGGCGCCGGGCTGGTGCTTGTGCTGTTCGCGCAGGGCGCGCGCGAGGCGCTGGGCCAGCGGCGTCGAGCGTGGGCAGGGGCGGCGGCGCGCGCCAAGCCGCTGTTCGGCGGTGCCTTGGTGCTCGTCGGCGTGCTGATCCTCAGCGGCCTCGACAAGCGAGTGGAAGCGATCATCGTCGGCGTGATGCCGGACTGGCTCGTGACGCTTACGACCCGCTGGTAAATGGATCCGCGGTGGGGTCGGTCGGACCTCTGGTGATCTCGTCGCGGGCGCATGCGACGGCGTCCGCAAGTGCGCAGGCGAAGTGTACCTGCGGCGGTCGAGCACCGTGCGCCAGCAGCACCCGGCGGATCGGCGCCCGCGCGCCGGACAGATAGAGCAGAGCGCCGCGGCGCTGGGCCTTGCGCGAGAAGCCAGCGATCGTGGCCGCGGCCGTCGAGTTCGAGCACCGGCACGCCCGAGAAATCGATCACGTAGGCCTTCGGGTGCTCGCCGATGCGATCGAGTGCCGCGCCGACCGCGGCGGCGGCACCGAAGAAGAAGGCGCCGGAGATGCGATAGACGACGATGTCGCGGTCGGTCGCCAGCGCCGCGTCGTAGGGCGTGCGGCCGTCATCGCCGATGGTGTCGGCGCGATCCCCCTCGATCATCGGCCCGCGCTGCTCGACCTCCACCGCCTGCGCCATCCGGTGCAGGAACAGCAGCGCGCCGATCCCGAAGCCCACGAGGATGCCCTCGGTCAGGTCGCGGAAGACGACCAGGAGGAAAGTGACCAGCAGCACCACGGCGTCGCCGCGCGAGGCCCGCAGCAAGGTCGCGATCTCCTGCTTCTCGGCCATGTTCCACGCGACGACGGCCAGCAGGCCGGCCAGCGCCGCGAGCGGGATGAAGCTCGCGAGCGGTGCTGCGACCAGCATGAACAGCAGCAGGAACACGAGCATGCAGCATGCCCGACACGGGGCCGTGCGAGCCTGACCGGACGTTGGTCGCGGTGCGCGCGATCGTGCCGGTGACGCAGATCCCGCCGAACAGGCCGGAGGCGATGTTGGCCACGCCCTGCGCCACCAGCTCGCAGTTCGAGCGGTGGCGCCGTCCGGTCATGCTGTCGGCCACCACCGCCGAGAGCAGGCTCTCGATCCCGCCCAGCAGCGCGAACGACAGGGCCGACGGCAGCAGCGCCACCACCCGCTCGACCGAGATCTCGGGCAGGTGCGGTGCCGGTAGCCCATCGGGGATGCCTCCGAAGCGCGTCCCGATGGTTTCGACCGGCAGGCCGAGCGCCCAGGCGATCGCCGACGTCAACACGACGACGATCAGAAAGGCGGGCCAGTGTGGGCGGAAGCGGCGGATCGCGAGGATGCCGGCAATCGCGGTGACGGCGACGGCGACGGCGGCTGGATTGAGGGTGGGCAGGGCGCCGGCGAGCACCCCGAGCTTTGCGACGATCGGACCCGGCTCGCTGCCGGGCAGCGTCAGGCCCAATAGATCCTTGAGCTGGCTGGCCAGGATGATCAGGGCGATGCCGGCCGTGAACCCGACCGTCACCGGATAGGGAATATACTTGATGAAACTACCGAGCTGCAGCAGCCCGATCCCGATCAGGATCACGCCGGACAGCATGGTCGCGAGCAGCAGCCCGTCCAGGCCGTGCTGGGCCACGGTCGCGGAGACCAGCACGATGAACGCGCCGGCCGGCCCGCCGATCTGGAAGCGGCTGCCGCCCAGCGCGGAGACCAGGAACCCGCCCACGACGGCGGCGTAGAGACCGCGATCCGGCGTGACGCCGGAGGCGATCGCGAGGGCCATCGACAATGGCAGCGCTACGATGGCGACCGTGAGCCCCGCGACTACGTCGGCCTTCAGGTCGGCGAGGCCGTAGCCTTCGCGCAGCACGGTCACCAGCTTCGGTGTGAACAGCTCGGCGAAGCTTGGCGGGCGGGGTTCCATGGCCGCTTGCTCCCGGCACGTGACGGCGCGACCCAGATGCGCAGGCCGGCACAGCTGAGCCAACAACAATCCGCGCGCTCGCAAAGGATGAGTGGAGCCAGGCGCATGGGCGCATTGTCGCCCTGCCGGCTGGCGGCGGCGGCCCTTGCTGGCTATGGTCCCGCCGCTACGGGCGAGGAAGGGTTAGGGGCCATGGCCAAAATCACGCTGTTCGACAAATCCAAGCTGCCGAGCCGGCACAGCTCGGTCGGGCCGGAGCGCGCGCCGCACCGCTCCTACTACTACGCCATGGGCCTGTCCAAGGACGACATCGCGCGGCCGTTCGTCGGGGTGGTGACCACCTGGAACGAGGCGGCGCCCTGCAACATCGCGCTGGGGCGGCAGGCGCAGGCGGTCAAGCGCGGTGTGGCCAAGGCCGGCGGCACCCCGCGCGAATTCACCACCATCACGGTCACCGACGGCATCGCCATGGGCCACCAGGGCATGAAGTCGTCGCTGGTCAGCCGCGAGGTGATCGCCGATTCGGTCGAGCTCACCGTGCGCGGCCACGCCTATGACGCGCTGGTCGGCCTCGCCGGCTGCGACAAGTCGCTGCCCGGGCTGATGATGGCGATGGTCCGCCTGAACGTGCCCTCCGTGTTCATGTATGGCGGCTCGATCCTGCCCGGCCGATGGCAGGGCCGCGACGTGACCGTGCAGGACGTGTTCGAGGCCGTCGGCAAGCATGCCGTCGGCGACATGACCGACGCCGAGCTCGCCGAGCTGGAGGAGGTCGCCTGCCCCTCGGCCGGCTCCTGCGGCGGTCAGTTCACCGCCAACACCATGGCCTGCGTCTCCGAGGCGATCGGTCTCGCTTTGCCCGGCTCGGCTGGCACCCCGGCGCCCTATGAGGCCCGCGACAAGTGGGCCGAGGAGTCCGGCGAGGCCGTGATGGATCTGCTGTCGCATGGCATCCGCCCGCGTGACATCGTCACCCTGCAGAGCCTGGAGAATGCGGCGCGCGTGGTCGCGGCCTCCGGCGGCTCGACCAACGGCGCCCTGCATCTGCCGGCGATCGCGCACGAGTGCGGCATCGAGTTCGACCTGCACGACGTGGCCGCGATCTTCCGCGACACCCCCTACATCGCCGATCTCAAGCCGGCCGGCCGCTACGTGATGAAGGATCTCGGCGAGGCCGGCGGCGTGCCGCTGCTGATGAAGGCGCTGCTCGACGGCGGCTACCTGCATGGCGGCTGCATCACCGTCACCGGCAAGACCATCGCCGAGAACCTCGCCTCGGTCACGTTCGACGAGGGCCAGAAGGTCGTCCGGCGCACCACCGATCCGATCACCAGCTGGGGCGGCGTGGTCGGGCTGAAGGGCACGCTGGCGCCCGAGGGTGCCATCGTGAAGGTCGCGGGCCTGCCGAACCTCAAGTTCCGCGGCCCGGCCCGGGTGTTCGAGTGCGAGGAGGACGCCATGGCGGCGGTCCAGGCGCGCAACTACCAGGCCGGCGAGGTCATCGTCATCCGCTACGAGGGTCCCAAGGGCGGCCCCGGCATGCGCGAGATGCTCGGCGTGACCTCGGCGATCTACGGCCAGGGCATGGGCGACAAGGTGGCGCTGATCACCGATGGGCGCTTCTCGGGTGCCACGCGCGGCTTCTGCGTCGGCCATGTCGGCCCGGAGGCGGCGGTCGGCGGCCCGATCGGCCTGCTGCGCGACGGCGACATGATCGTGCTCGATGCGGAAGCCGGCATCCTCGACGTCGAGCTCAGCGCCGCCGAGCTGGCCGCGCGCCGAGCCGCCTGGGTAGCGCAGCCATCCAACTACAACTCGGGCACGCTCTGGAAATACGCGCAGACGGTGGGCTCGGCCGAGAAGGGCGCCGTCACGCATCCCGGCGGCAAGGCCGAAACCCACGTCTACGCCGATCTCTGAGCTGACAAAGGCCGCGGCGGCAGGCGGGACTGTACGCTGGCCGCATCTGGATGAGCGAAGCTTTCGATGCGCCGTGGCCGGAGGAGATCCGGCGGGCCTTGGAGGCTGAGCACCCATCGAGCCCGATGATGCGCCTTCTGCTGGATAGCCACGCATTCTTGTGGTTCCTGCTCGATAGCCTTTGATTGTCCACCCGCGCCCACGAGGCGATCGTAGACGCCGATGAGGTGTGGCTCAGCCATGTCTCAGTATGGGAGGAGACCATCAAGCGCGCAGTCGGCCGGCTGGCTCTCGACGATGAGCCGGAAGCTATGGCCGCGCCAGCCGGCATGCGGCTGCTGCCGATCGGTCTCGGCCATATCCGCCTGACCGCGACGCACGTGCATCTTCACGCCCACCCGTTCGAGCGTCTGCTGGTCGCCCCGGCGCTGGACGACGGCCTGGTCCTGATGACCGCGGACGGGGGGGCAGCGCTATCCGGTCGCCTGGCTCTGGTGATCGCAGCGGCAATCACGAAGCTAGGGGTCGCACTTCGGCTCCGCATGCCCCATATGTACAATCTAGGGTCCGCTGGGGCTGGTCCGAAACCGGCGCCAAGTGGGCGGCGGTCCGGTTCAGCCACAGAGGCATCCCGAGCGGATCCGCGATGTTGCGGGTCCGACTTAGCGGAAAGACGATGATGGCGACCGGCACGGTTAAGTGGTTCAATGGTACCAAGGGCTATGGCTTCATCCAGCCCGACGACGGTTCGAAGGACGTGTTCGTGCACGTCTCGGCGGTGGAGCGCGCCGGGCTGAGCGATTTGCGCGAGGGGCAGAAGGTCGAATTCGATCTCGAGCGTGGCCAGCAGGGCAAGACGTCCGCGGTCAATCTCAAGGCCGATTGAGCATTGAGGCGGTGCCGCCGGACTGGCGGCACCGTACCCAACTGGATCAAACTCGAGCCGAAGGACGCGTATCGTGATCGCCAAGCTACCCGACATGGACGACAAGGCCCTGGCCGTGCTCCGGTCGAACGCTGAGCGCCTCGGCCGCACCGGCACCAAGTCGCAAAAGACCCAGGCGGCAGCGCTGCTACCGGCGATCGACGCCGAAGTCGACGCGCGCAAGAGCGCGAAGCTCAGCAAACAGAAGGAAGCCCGCGCCGCCGCCGCGCCGCGCAGCCGGGCGAAGGCCAAGGCGGCTGCCGAGGCCGAAGCCGCCGGCTAGCTGGCGAGCCGCCAGGCGGCCGCGAAGCGCGCGGCCGAATCGGCGACAGCGCTGGACGTTGCCCCAGGCCGGTAGAGTGCTGAGCCGAGCCCGAAACCGGCCGCTCCGGCCGCAAGCCACGGCGCCATATTTTCCGGCGTGATGCCACCGACCGGCAGCACGGACGTAGCTGCCGGCAGAATGGCCCGCCAAGCCTTCAAGGCCGCGGGACCCAGCGTTTCCGCGGGAAACAGTTTCAGCGCGTCGGCACCGGCGCGCAGTGCCGCAAACGCCTCGCTGGGTGTCGCCACACCCGGTACGCAGGCAAGTCCGGCGGCCTTCGCGGCGCCGATCACCTCAACATCGGTGTGCGGCATCACGACCAGCTGGCCGCGTGCGTCACGCAGCAGGCCGACCGCGGCGACATCGGTCACCGTCCCGGCGCCGATCAGGGCGACGTCGCCATAGGCATCAGCCAACAGTCGGATACTGGCGAACGGCTCCGGGGAGTTCAGCGGCACTTCCAGAATGCGAAATCCGGCGGCGATCAGCACGTCGCCGACGCCCAACGCCTCCTCCGGCCGCAGGCCGCGCAGGATTGCCACCAGCGGCAGCACTGCCATCGCCTTGGTCAGCCGCTCATCCATGTCCCGCTCCCTCGATCAGCCCTGCCGCCCGCGCGATCGCGTGCAGCCCGCGTGCCGACGCATGGATGTCGCCGACGACGGCGGCTGCACCTGCCGCCGCGATCGCCTCGGCATAGAGCGGCCCCAGCGTCGAGCTGCCCAGGATGGTGACCTCGATCGGCCCGGCATCGGCCAGGGCGGCGGCGATCTCGGCGCCGATCAGCAGCCCGCTGAGATAGCTGGCCAGCCCGTCGGCGGGAATCTCGGCGAACAATCCGAGCGTCCGCGCGCTGAACAGCTCGTGCAGCAGCTGCCCGGGCGGCGACCCGATGCCGGCATTGGCACGGGCGAGCCCGTGTGCGAAGGCGGCCGGGTCATGCCGGTCGCCTTCCATCAAACGGCCGAGGATGCTGTGCCGCGCCAGCACGTCATAGACCTCGCCGGTCATGTAGGTCGCGAAACGGGTGATCCTTCCGGCCTCGCTCCAGGCCCATTTGCTGTGGGTGCCGGGCAGCACGAAGCAGCGCCGGCCAGAGGGACCGCCTCGCGCCAACGCACCGTGGATCTGCGTCTCCTCGCCGCGCATCACGTCCGGGAAGCCGTCCGCCGCGGCGGCATCGACGAGGCCGGGCACGAGACGGACCGGCCGATCGCCATCCGCGCTGACCGTGACCAGCCCGGCGGCCAGCTCCGGCAGGCCCGCAGGGCAGGGCACGTAGGCGACCTCGCGCCAGCCCTGCCGGCTGCCGATCATCCCTGCCGCCAGCACGGGCAGGTCCGGCGCCGCAGCCAGCCAGTCGCCGACCGCCGTGGCAAGGGCGGCGGCGAACTGGCCGTCTGCGACCTTGAGGATGCCCCCGGCTTCCGCCCGCTGCTCCAGTACGGCGCCGCCGGCGCCGATGCGGTAGGCGCGCAAGCTGGTGGTGCCCCAGTCGAGCCCGATCATGATCGCCTGGCCGCTCACCGGCGCCATCTCCCTGAAATTGCTCCGCCCGGCATCTTGGCTGCAGTGCCGCCGGGCGGCAAAGGCTTTGACAATGCCGCCGCGGTAGCTATAAGCCCCCACACGCAGGCGGCCGGGCGCGAGCTCCGGGCCGCCGTTTTCGTCACGTTGCCGCCGAGGGTCGATGACCAAGCGTATCGAAGCCAAGTCGAAGATCTGCCGCCGCCTTGGCGTCAATCTGTGGGGCCGACCGAAGAATCCGCTGGCACGCCGCGACTATGCGCCGGGTGAGCACGGCCAGAAGCGCCGCAAGCTGTCCGACTATGCGCTGCAGCTGGCCGCCAAGCAGAAGCTGCGCCGCTACTACGCCAACATGACCGAGCGCCAGTTCCGCCGCGCCTACGAGACGGCCTCCCGGCAGCGTGGCGACACGGCCGAGAACCTGATCGGCCTGCTCGAGCGTCGGCTCGACACCGTGGTCTACCGCGTGAACCTCGCTCCCACCCCGTTCGCGTCGCGCCAGCTGGTCAATCACGGCCACGTGCTGGTCAACGGCAAGCGGGTCAACATCCCGAGCTACCAGGTCCGCGAGGGCGACACGATCGAGGTCGCCGAGCGCTCGAAGAACCATCCGCACATGCTCGAGAGCGTCCAGCATCCCGAGCGCGACGTGCCGGAATATCTCACCTTCGACTCCAAGGGCCTGAAGGCGCAGTTCGTGCGCACGCCCAAGCTGTCGGACGTGCCGTACCCGGTGCAGATGGAGCCGAACCTGGTGATCGAGTACTACTCGCGCTGATCCGGCTGTCCGTCCGATGTTCGCAGCGGCCCCGCAAGGGGCCGTTTGCATGTCAGGTGCCCGGCGCCGCAGGTCGGCCCGGCCGGGGCGAACATGCAGGTGGTATCGCCGCCGCTATAATCGTCGAGCATCGGCCGGAAACCCGGCCTGGTCACCAGAGTCGCGAGACGTCGGCTCTCCGGTCGCTGCGGGAAGCGGGCCATGTAGATCTCGGCCCAGGCCATGTAGTGCCGCCGGTGACCGCGTGGCTCCAGGAAGCCAAGATCCTGTTGCCGATAGTCGGGCTGGGTGCGGGGCTTGTCGTTGGCCGAGGCATAGCGCCAGACGCGGCTCGGCTCGTCGATACCGTCCAGCAGAAAGCGCAACGCCAGATGCAGGTCGCGACCGTTCACGCTGTAGCCGTAGAGGTCGACGCCTTGCAGCGCCGCGATCTCGGCGATCACCACCAGCGAGGCGATGGCATGGCGCTGGTACCAGAGCGCGCGGGCGCCGCGTCGCGTCTCCAGCGGGAAGCTGCCGTCGGGCCGCATGTTCGCGACCGCGTCACGATAGGCGGCGAGGCCGCGGCGGAACCGGGCGTCGTCGCCGACCAAACTACCCCAGGCCGCGTCGACGCTGCCGCGCAGATAATGGTGATTGTTGCGCGCGGTGGCCTCGTCCGCACGTGGTGTCCGGCGCAGCAGCACCAGCCGCTCCAGCCAGCCCTGGATGCGCTCGCGGGGCGCCGGCGCGAGCGCGGGATCGTCGCGAATCACCGAAAAGGCGACGATCGTCGGCAGCAGCGTCCGGTCCAGCGCGTAGAACGTGTTCGCTGTCGGCTGCTCGACCTCCGTCAGCGCCCCGGCCTGCGCCCATTGGTCGAGCAGACCGGCGAGCGAGCCTGCTGCGGTGCGATCGCCCGCCAGTGCGGCGGCGCCGCCGGTCATCACCGCCAGCGCGAACGGCTCGCTGGCATTGTCGGGTCCGTTGGGCAGCGCCTGCAGCCGGGCCACCGGGGCGGGCGCGGTCCTGGCAGCCTGGATCGAGCACCAGGCCACCCGCTGGCCGGCCGGCATGCTCGCGAGCTGCCGGGCGCGGACCTGCGGGTCGACCAGTACCAGACCGCGTCGCGTGACCGGCTCGCCCGCGTCGTCGGCGGCACAGCTGATGACAAGCAGCCCGAGAAGCGCCACCTTGATGGTCGATCGCCATCGGCTGCGAACGGCGGCGGCTTGTGCGTTCGTTTCAAGCATCACGCGAGGCACGAGATTTGCGGCGGTCGATGGCAAGGCATGGCGAGGTGACGATGCGTCCTATTCTAGCGGCGGTCCTGTCGGCGTGTCTCGTGGCCAGCGCGGTCCCTCCAGGCGCGACGGCGGCGGCGCAGTCGGTCGACGCCCGCTACAGCGTGCAGACGATGGGCGTCGACATGGGCCGTGCGACCTTGCAGGTCGAGCGCGCGACCGATGGTGTGACCACGCGGTTCCGCTTCGAGAACGATGCGCTGCTCGGATTTGTCGAAGCCTCCGATCTGCAGATGCTCAGCGTCGTGGCACCCGGGCGCGGCAAGGTGCTGCCGAAGCACTTCGAGGGCAACTACAACAAGGACGACCGCGTACGCGAGGTCGATCTCGCCTACGGCGCCACTGGCGCCATCGATGGCTATCAGCTGATCAAGCGTGGCCGCGTCCGTGTGGATGCGGTGCCCCAGGGCCTCGCCAAGGGCACGCTCGACCCACTGGCGGCGCTACTCCAGATCCGCGCCTGGCTCGACCAGGCACCCGAGGGCGCCGAACTCGCGATTCCGGTGTTCGACGGCCGCAAGCGCTACGATGCGACGCTCCGCTATCTAGGCCTGACCCAGGTTGCCAGCGCCGGCGGGACGGCACCCGCCCACACCATCGCCCTGCGCTACCGGCTGGTGGCGTCGCTCGACGAGGACACCGGCAAGTTCGCGCCCGAGCCGGCGGCGCGGCTGCGCGAGATGCAGCTCGCGGTGAGTGCCGACGGACGCTACGTGCCGCTGCGTCTGGACGGCTCGCTGGACGGCCTGCCGATCACGGCGGTGATCGAAGGCGATTGCGCCGGGCCGTCCGGATGCGCCAACTAGCGGCAGGCTCGCGAAGCCAGCCTACGATGGATTGCCGACAGGTCAGCGTGGCAGGCGTTCCGCGATGAACGCGATCTCATACCCGCTGCCCGGATAGCGCCTGTTCGCCCAGGCGGTGAAGTCTGCAGCCGAGATCTGTTTTCGGTACGCCTCGTGCAGGCGAGTTTCGAACTCCAGGGCTTGCGCGTCCGTGTCGATCGGGAGGCGCCGGTACCAGGGGTCGGCCTCGACCTGGATCATCAGAGTACGGTTCCAGGCCGCGAACTCCGAGTCCGTCGCGGCGTCACCCGTGGCCGTTGCCGGCGCGCCGTCGCCCGCGCAGCCACTGAGCAACGCGATCCCGCCGATCGCCGTCGCCGCCACGCTCGCCAGTGCAGCGCGTCGATTTTCGGTGATCATCTCACCTGGGCCGGGTCGTTGTCGGACTCACGCTCAACAGGCAGTAGTCAAGGATGGGTCGCTTCGACCGATTGGAACTTGCCAAGCTTGTCGAAAAGGCACTTGAACGTCAGGTCGTCGACGTTCCCCTTGCTTCCATAAACCACATATTGATCGCCAGATTTCTTGACGGGCAAAGTATTGAGCGACTGCAGGGGGATGCTGAAATTCATCGAAGCTTCGCTTCGACAGACATTGGTCATCTCTGTTTCGGAACCTGGAATTGCGGCGGCGTCGGTTGGCTTGGCTGACTGATCTTTGGCGGCGGTGCAAGACGCGAGGGCCAGCAACGACATGCCGGCAAGTGCCGCTTGGAAAGGAGCCCTCCTCGATCGCATCATAGCCGCCCGATCATGGTCGCGGTTCGCCCTTGGGATGAAGATGCTTGGCATTCCAGGCGGGAGTGCTGCCGAATTCGATCGGCGCACTGAGCCGCTGGAGGGATGCGCGGCGGCGTGACCAGTGGCGGCCGATTACAGCTGCCATGGACCGGCGCCGCCGCGACTGCCATCAAGCCGCCACGGTCGCCTTCAGCGCGATGCCCTTCTCGGTCAGGAACTGGCCGAGCTCGCCGGATTCCGCCATCTCGCGGACGATGTCGCAGCCGCCGACCAGCTCGCCCTTGACGTAGAGCTGCGGGAAGGTCGGCCAGTTGGAGAATTCCTTCAGGCCCTGCCGCAGATCCTGGTCCTCGAGGATGTTGTAGGACTGGAAGGGCACGCCGACGTTCGACAGCACCTGCACCACCTGGGCCGAGAAGCCGCACATCGGGAACACTGGCGTGCCCTTCATGTACAGCACGACGTCGTCGCCGCCGATCTGCTGCTGGATCTTGTCGCTGATGACGGTCATCGCGGTATCATCCCTTCTGGTCGACTCACGCGGGAGCCGAGGTGGTGAGAGCCAAGGCGTGCAGCTCGCCGCCCATCCTGGTGCCCAGGGCCTGGTAGACGAGCTGGTGCTGCTGGAGCCGCGACTTGCCGCGAAACGTCTCGGAGACGATGTGCGCGCGGTAGTGGTCACCGTCGCCGGCCAGATCGTCGATGCGGACCTGCGCATCGGGCAGGCTGTCCTTGATCAGGCGCTCGATGTCGATGGCGCTCATCGGCATGGTCTCGAAGATTCCTTTCAGGCGTCGGCGCCGGCCGCCATGTAGGCCGGCAGCCAGCCTTCATGCGTCGCGTGCAGCTCCTGCAGAGATATGGGGCGCTCATCGCCGAGGTGCAACGCATCGCCGCCGGTGCTGCCGACCGCGCGGGCCAGCACGCCGGCGGCGGATGCGGCCTCCAGCAGCCGGGGCAGCTGGTCTTCGCGCACCGCCAGCAGGTAGCGGCCCTGATCCTCGCCGAACCACCAGCCCAGCACGCTGGCAACGTGGCGCGGCACCGCGATCGTGGCGCCGCTGCCGCTGGCGAGGCACATCTCCGCCGCCGCCACCGCGAGACCGCCATCGGCGAGATCATGGCAGGCGGCGATGCGGCCCGCCACGATCTGGCCCAGCAGGAACTCGCCCGTGCGCCGCTCCGCCACCAGGTCGACCGGCGGCGGTGCGCCGTCGTCGCGGCCGACCACGAGATGCCAGTAGAGCGAGCTGCCGAGCCAGCCCAGGCACTCGCCGAGCAGCACCAGCGACAATCCCGGCTCCGTCCAGGCGATCCCTGCCATGGCGCCCAGATCGTCGATCACGCCCAGGCCGCCGACATTCGGCGTGGGCAGGATCGCGTTGCCGTCGGTCTCGTTGTAGAGCGAGACGTTGCCGGACACGACCGGGAAGTCCAGCGCCTTGCAGGCCTTGGCCATGCCCTCGATGCAGCCGACCAGCTGACCCATGACCAGGGGTCGCTCGGGGTTGCCGAAATTGAGGCAGTTGGTGATCGCGAGCGGCCGGGCGCCGACCGCGACGAGATTGCGCCAGGCCTCCGCCACGGCCTGCATCCCGCCGAGCTGCGGGTCGGCGAAGCAGTAGCGCGGGGTGCAGTCGGTCGTCAGCGCGATGCCGCGGCCCGTGCCGTGCAGGCGCACGACCGCGGCATCGCCGCCCGGCCGCTGCACGGTGTCGCCCATGACCATGTGGTCATACTGCTGGTAGATCCAGGCTTTGCTGGCGAGGTCCGGCGCGCCCAGGAGACGAAGCAGCGCGTCGCGATGCGAGATCACCGCCTCACGGTCGTTGGCCGCCAGCGGCACCCTCTTGGGCGTGGGCAGATGGGGCCGCTCATAGACCGGCGATGCCCCGCTGACCGGCGCCACCGGCACATCGGCGACCACCTCGCCCTGCCAGCGCAACACCATCCGGCCACTGTCGGTGACCCGGCCGACCACCGCGAAGTCCAGGCCCCATTTCGCGAACACCGCGAGCGCCTCGCTCTCGCGGCCGTCCTTGAGCACCAGGAGCATCCGCTCCTGGCTCTCCGAAAGCATGATCTCGTAGGGTGTCATGCCGGTCTCGCGCAGCGGCACCCGGTCGAGATCGAGCAGGATGCCGGCCTCGCCACGCGCCGCCATCTCGAACGAGGACGAGGTCAGGCCGGCCGCGCCCATGTCCTGGATCGCCACGATACAGTCGAGCTCCATCAGCTCGAGGCAGGCCTCGATCAGCAGCTTCTCGGTGAACGGGTCGCCGACCTGCACCGTCGGCCGCTTGGCCTCGGTCTCGTCGCTGAACTCGGCCGAGGCCATGGTGGCGCCGTGGATGCCGTCGCGCCCGGTCTTGGCGCCGACATAGACCACCGGATTACCGACGCCGCTGGCCTTGGCATAGAACACGCGATCCGCGCGCGCGACGCCGACGCACATCGCGTTGACCAGGATGTTGCCGTTGTAGGCGCGATGGAACGTGCACTCGCCGCCCACGGTCGGCACGCCGACGCAGTTGCCGTAGCCGCCGATGCCGGCGACCACGCCGCCGATCAGGTGCCGGGTCTTCGGATGCGATGGGATCGCCGAAGCGCAGCGCGTCGAGCAGCGCCACGGGCCGCGCACCCATGGTGAACACGTCGCGCAGGATGCCGCCGACACCTGTCGCGGCCCCCTGGTAGGGCTCGATGAACGACGGGTGGTTGTGGCTCTCCATCTTGAAGATCGCGACCAGACCGTCGCCGATGTCGACCACGCCCGCGTTCTCGCCGGGCCCGCACACCACCCAGGGGGCCTCGGTCGGAAACTTGCCGAGATGGATCTTCGAGGATTTGTAGGAGCAGTGCTCGCTCCACATCACCGAGAAGATGCCGAGCTCGACCAGGTTCGGCGCCCGGCCCAGAATGCCCAGGATCTGCTGGTATTCCTCGGGCTTGAGCCCGTGCTCGGCGACGACCGCCGGCGTGATCGCGTCGGTCATGCCAGCGCCTCGAGCAACGACGTGAACATCGGCCGCCCGTCGCTGCCGCCGAGCAGCGGCTCGATCGCCCGCTCGGGGTGCGGCATCAGGCCCAGCACGTTGCGCTTGGGCCCGAGCACGCCCGCGATGTCGGCGGTCGAGCCGTTCGGATTGTCGCGGTAGCGCAGCGCCACCCGGTCCTCGTCCTCGAGCCGTTGCAGCCCGTCCGCGTCGATCACGTAGTTGCCGTCATGATGCGCCACCGGCAGGCGGATCGGCTCTGCGCCGTAGCCGCCGGTGAACATCGAGGCGCGCGTCGTGACCTCGAGCTCGACCCAGCGGCAGACGAAGCGCAGCTGCGCGTTGCGGATCAGCGCACCCGGCAGCAGCCCGGCCTCGGCCAGGATCTGGAAGCCGTTGCACACGCCCAGCACGGCCACGCCATCGTGCGCCCGGCGGACGACCTCGCGCATCACCGGGCTGCGCGCGGCCATGGCACCGCAGCGCAGATAGTCGCCGTAGGAGAAGCCGCCGGGGATGCCGATGAGGTCGAGCTTCGGCAGCTCGGTCTCCTGATGCCAGACCCGCAGGACGGGCGCGCCCAGGACCGCCTCCATCGCCACCGCGAGGTCGCGGTCGCAGTTGGAGCCGGGGAAGGTGACCACCGCGGCGCGCAACGCGGTCACTCGGGAAGGCTGAGGCGGTAGGTCTCGATCACCGGGTTGGCCAGCAGCTGCTCGCACATCGCCTTGAGCTGGGCCTCGGCCGAGGGCCGGTCGCGCGCGTCGAGCTCGAGCTCGATCACCTTGGTGCGCCGCACGCCGTGCACGCCGGCGAAGCCCAGGCTGCCCAGCGCACGCTCGATCGCCTGCGCCTCGGGGTCGAGCACCCCCTGGCGGAACGAGACTTCGACCCTGGCTTTCAAGGCAGCATCTCCGCGGACCGCCGGTTCGCCGCCGATATGGCCCACGCGGTGCCTTCTGTCCACGCCGTTCGGCGCGTGGCTACTGCACCATTTCCGGGCCCTTGAGGTCGCGCGGGCCGGCCTCGGGCAGGATGCCCAGCCGGCGCGCGATCTCGGCATAGGCCTCCTGCACGTTGCCGAGGTCGCGCCGGAACCGGTCCTTGTCGAGCTTCTCGTTGGTGCGCGAATCCCACAGCCGGCAATTGTCCGGGCTGATCTCGTCGGCGAGGACGATGCGCATGTCCTCGTCCTCCCACAGCCGGCCGAACTCGATCTTGAAGTCGATCAGCTTCAGCCCGATGCCGATGAAGATGCCGGTCAGGAAGTCGTTGATCCGCAGCGCCAGGTTCAGGATCTCGTCCAGCTCCTGGTAGGACGCCCAGCCGAACGCGGTGATGTGCTCCTCATTGACCATCGGGTCGCCGAGCTCGTCCGACTTGTAGTAGTACTCGACGATGGAGCGGGGCAGCGCCGTGCCCTCCTCCATCTTGAACCGGGTCGCGATCGAGCCCGCGGCGACGTTCCTGACCACGACCTCGACCGGGATGATCTCGACCTCCTTGATCAGCTGCTCGCGCATGTTCACCCGCCGGATGAAGTGCGTCGGCACCCCGATCTCGGCCAGCCGCAGCATCAGATACTCGGAGATCCGGTTGTTGAGCACGCCCTTGCCGGTGATCACGCCGCGTTTCTGGTTGTTGAAGGCGGTCGCGTCGTCCTTGAAGTACTGGATCAGCGTGCCCGGCTCGGGACCCTCGTAGAGCACCTTCGCCTTGCCTTCATATACCTGCCGCCGCCGGCTCATGGCTCTCTACCCTGGTTCAGCGCCCATCGCGCCGGCGTCACCTGCCGCCAGCGCCCAGCAACCCCTATAGCGGCCGCAGATATAGCGGACCCCCGGGTGCCGCACAACGCGGCTTCCATGTCGCCTGCCTCAATCGCCTGCGGGCAGATCCCTGAGCCCGACCCGGCGAAACGCGTTGGTGATCGGATAGCGCCGGTCGCGCCCGAACGCCTTCCTCGTGATCTTCACCCCCGGCGGCGCCTGCCGGCGCTTGTACTCGGCGAGGTCGAGCAGGTTCGACACCCGCCGCACCGTCTCCGGCTCGAACCCCTGCGCCACCAGCTCGCGCGGCGACAGGTCCTGCTCGACCAGCCCGGCCAGGATCCGGTCCAGCACCGCGTAGGGCGGCAGCGAATCCTCGTCCTTCTGGTCGGCGCGCAGCTCGGCGGTCGGCGGCTTGTCGATCACCCGCGACGGGATCATCTCACCCGCCGGTGCGAGGCAGCCCTCCGGCCGGTGCGCGTTGCGCCAGCGGCACAGCGCGAACACGGTCGTCTTGTAGACGTCCTTGAGCACCGAGTAGCCGCCGCACATGTCGCCGTAGAGCGTGGCGTAGCCGACCGACATCTCCGACTTGTTGCCGGTGGTCAGCACCATGGCAGCCGAGCTTGTTGGAGATCGCCATCAGCAGCACGCCGCGGATGCGCGACTGCAGGTTCTCCTCGGTCGTGTCCGGCGCGCGGCCCGCGAACACCGGCGCCAGCATGCCGCCGAACGCCGCCACCGCGGGCTCGATCGCGATCTCGTCCAGCCTGATGCCCAGCCGCCGCGCGCATTCGGCAGCGTCCTCCAGGCTGTCGCGCGAGGTGTAGCGCGACGGCATCATCACGGCGTGCACCCGGTCCGGCCCGAGCGCGTCCACCGCCACCAAAGCGGAGATCGCCGAATCGATCCCGCCCGACAGGCCCAGCACCACGCCGGGGAAGCGGTTCTTGTCGACATAGTCGCGCAGGCCCAGCACCATCGCCCGATAGATCGTCTCCAGCTCCGGCAGCGGTGCCGCGATCTCGCCCCGCGCAGCCGGCGCCCAGGTCTCGCCGTCCTCGCTGCGCCATGTGGTCAGGCTCAGCGTCTCGACGAAGCCCGGCGCCTGCGCCACCAGCCGCCGCTGCGCGTCGAGCGCGAACGACGCCCCGTCGAACACCAGCTCGTCCTGGCCGCCGACCTGGTTGACATAGAGCAGCGGCAGCCCGGTCTCGGTGACGCGCGCCACCGCCAGCTGCAGCCGCTGGTCGACCTTGCCGTGCTCGAACGGCGAGCCGTTCGGCACCACCAGGATCTGCGCCCCGCTCTCGCCCAGCCCCTCGGCCACGTCCTCGGACCACATGTCCTCGCAGACCATGACCCCGAGCCGGATGGTGCCGCCGGCCTTGAGCGGCAAGGGCAGGGGACCCGGGATCGGCCCCGCCGCGAACACCCGCTTCTCGTCGAACACGCCGTAGTTCGGCAGCGCGTGCTTGAACACGCGCCCCGCGATCGCCCCGCCATGCAGCAGGAAGGCCGCGTTGTAGAGCGCGCCATCCGGCTCGCGCCACGGCGCCCCCATCACCACCGCCGGCCCGCCATCGGCCGTGTCGCGCGCCAGCTGCTCCAGCGCGTGCCGCGCGTAGGCGCACAAGGCCGGCTTCAGCACCAGATCCTCGGGCGGGTAGCCGATCAGCATCAGCTCGGGAAAGACCACGAGATCGGCGCCGCGCTGTGCTGCGTCCGCCCGCAAGCGTCGCGCCAGCGCCAGATTGCCCTCGATGTCGCCCACGGTCGGGTTCGCCTGGGCCATGGCGATGGTGATCTGCGCGGTCACGGGCGGAACTCCAAGAATGTCACCAGGGAGATAGCGGCTGGCCGGACCCGGGTCGAGGGCCGGCACATCAGCCGCGGACTCGACGCCGTCCTGGCACTTCGTGATAGTCGAGACCGTTTGCTAGGCCCGTAGGGAATGGACAGATGACCGGCACCCCGCCAGCCCATCCATCGCCACTCGTGCTGCGCTCGGTGACGGCGCGTTGCGTCCTGGTTCCGCTGACCTTCGAGCTGGGCACCAGTGCCGCCGTCATCACGTCGGTGCCGTTGCTGCTGGTCGATCTCCTGACCGACCAGGGCGCGGTCGGTCGCGCCTACATCTTCTGCTACTCGCCCTCGGGTGCCCGCGCCGTCGCCGGCCACCTCGCCGAGGCGGTCGAGATCCTCGGCAGCGACCGGTCTCGCCGCTCGGCGCTGCCGAGATCCTGGCCCGCCGGTTCAGGCTGCTGGGCGTCACCGGCCCGGTCCGCATGGCGCTCTCGCTGCTCGACATGGCGCTCTGGGACGCCCTTGCCGTTTCGCTGGGGCTGCCTCTGGTCACGCTGCTGGGCGCGTCGCCACGGCCGATTCCCGCCTACGACAGCCGGGGGCTCGGCCGGATGGGTCCGGATCGCCTGGCGGCGGAAGCGGAGGCCCTGCATGCCATGGGTCTGAGCGCCATGAAGCTGCGCCTCGGCTATCCGACGTTGGCGGATGACCTCGCGGCGGTGCATGCGGTACGCGCGCGGATCCCCGCCCAGATCCAGATCATGGTCGACTACAACCAGGCGCTGACTCCGGCCGAGGCGATCCTGCGCGGCCGGGCCCTGCAGCACGAGGGGCTCGCCTGGCTGGAAGAGCCGATCCGCCACGACGACTATCGCGGCAACGCCGCCATCGCCGATGCCCTGCACGTGCCGCTGCAGATCGGCGAGAACTTCAACGGTCCGGAGGCCATGGCGCAGGCGCTGGCCGCCGGCGCCTGCGACTATGTCATGCCCGATGTCGCGCGCATCGGCGGGGTCACCGGCTGGATGCAGGCGGCCGGGATCGCCGCCGCCCACGGCATCGAGATGTCCTCGCACCTGATGCCCGAGGTCAGCGTCCATCTGCTGGCCGCCAGCTCACGCGGCCACTGGCTGGAATATGTCGATTGGGCGGACGCCATCCTCGAGCAGCCGCTGGCGATCGTCGACGGCCATGCCGTGCCGCCGGACCGCCCGGGGTCGGGGATGGTCTGGGACGAGGCCAGGATCGGCCGGCTGGCGACGCCGTGAGCGCGGACCTCGCGCAGGGGGAGTCACGTCATGACCTCGAACTTCACCGTCCGCAGCGCCGCCGGCTATGAGCAGCTCATGGGCCGCTGGAGCCGGATGCTCGCCGTGCCGTTCATCGAGTTCGCCGGCGTGGCGGACGGCGAGCGGATCCTCGACGTCGGCTGCGGCACCGGCAGCCTGACCTTCGCGCTGCCGCAACGCGGCCGATCTGGCCGAGATCGCGGCGATCGACTACTCGCCGGTGTTCGTCGCGGCAGCACAGCAGCGCAACACGGACCCGCGGATCACCATCGCGCAGGGCGATGCCTGCGCGATCCCGTTCCCGGATGGCCGGTTCGATCGCGCGCTGTCGCTCCTCGTCCTCCATTTCGTGCCCCAGGCCGACCAGGCGGTGGCCGAGATGCGCCGCGTCGTGCGGCCCGGCGGCGTGGTCGCGGCGGCCGTCTGGGACCATCTCGGCGGGATGACCGCGACGCGGATGATGTGGGACACCGTCGCCGCCCAGGACGAGGAGGCGCGCCGGTTGCGCAGCCAGTATTTCTTCCAGCCGATGATGCGGCCGGACGAATTGCGCCAGAGCTTCGTCGCGCGTGGCCTCCTCGACGTGTCGCAGACCTCGCTCCTGATCCGGATGCACTACGAGAACTTCGCCGATTATTGGGAGCCGATCGCCGCCGGCGAGGGCCCGCTCGGCAAGTACGTGGCGGCGCTCGACCCGGTGCGCCGGGCGCAGACGGACGAGGCGGTGCGCGCCGCCTACGAGGCCGGCCAACCGGACGGCCCACGCTCCTTCGCCTCGGTGGCCTGGGCGTGCCGGGGTGTGGTGCCGGAAGCGGCGTGACGCGCTGCTGACGACGTGGTCACCGGCTTCGTGGCCGGCCAGGACGTGATCGCATGGTCAGGGGACTTCTGCCAGCACAGCCGGCGTGATCGGCTCGAGCGGGCCGTGCTCCCCGCCACGGCCACCGGCCAGCGCGCGGGCCATGCCGCTGAACACCTGCCGGTGGCGTTGGGACATGTCGAGAAAGTGCTGGGACAGCTCGATGAGATCGGGATACCACGACGGCGACTCGATCGAGCCGTACATTCGAGGTGCTCCATATCCTGGAAGAATAGTTGACGTCGACATCCATGATCATGGCGATTTTATGGAGTTGCCCAGACGAGACCCGGTTATCGCACACTCGTATTTGCACAGCTGTTGATAGCTGACGCCAAGCAGCGTCGCCATGACCGACTGGGTCAGGCCCAACATGCACCGCCGCTCGCGCAGCCGCGCCCCGACGTGCCGGTCGATGTCATTCGCGCTTTGCCGCCGAGACGACACGCCGCGACCCATATTGGCGTTTGCCATCTTGTTCCCCTTGGAAGTGCGATCTGACCGAAAAATCCAACTTTTAGGCGACTGCACTCCTGTACGCACGCCGACCAGCGACCTACGCTAACCTCGATCAGTCCGCAGGCATCGATTGTGTCGGTGACGAGCTGCAGGGCGTCGCGCAGTAGCGCCAGCCGGAGCCTGGTCGGCGAAGGTCCTAGAACCACCGGCGCCGGTCGAGCCGACTGGACGTACCCACGCTAAACGCGCCTTGTGGTGAAGGGAGCACAACGCTAACGTGCATCGTTGCCGAAGACGATAACGGCGCGGAGGATTTTGGATGGCCTACATAACGGTGACCACGCCTTTCGACGTGGTCGCGCCAGGCGACGGCAAGCTCAGCCTGCGCGAGGCCATCACCCAGGCCAACGGTTCCAGCGGCCCCGATACGATCAGATTTACGGCTACCGTCGTTGGCCAGACGCTGGTGTTGAGCGGCGGGGAGCTGTCAGTCACCGAAGATCTGACTATCATCGGCAACACTGGCCGTTCGGCGAACCAAACCACGATCGATGCCAATCACGCCAGCCGCGTGCTGAGTATCACGGGTGTCGGCACCGAGGCGATGCTGAAAGGTCTTATCATCTCCGGTGGCCGCACTGACGATGAGAGTGGAGGCGGCATTTTCGTTGGTAGTCAGGCTGGCCTGACGCTGACCGAAAGCGTTGTTGCCAACAACGATGCAAGGGGCACCATCGAATTCCGCTCCCGATGGTGGCGGTATATTCGCCGATACGGGCAGCCGACTTGTGGTAACGGGCAGCACATCTCTGGCAATCTCGCCCAACCCTATGGATCAGGCGGGGCCATTTTCGCGAACGGTGCCTCCGTAATGATCCGCAAAACATTGTTGGGGCAGAACAGCGCCTATGCTGGAGGAGCGATTGCCGTCCGCAACAGCTATCTCGTGCTCGAACAGAGCGCAGTGCGCGGAAACGAAGGCTCCAACCAGGTAGCAGGCTTTGGTGGCGGCATAGAGGCGCGAGATAGTACAATTGTAATCCGCGATAGTACCGTAAGCGAAAACAGGACGAACTACGGCGGTGGGGGCATCGGGCTGTCGAGAGGCCAATTGGACATAGAGAATTGTACGATCGCTAATAATGATTCCACCGACCGCAATGGCTATGGCGGTATTTCGGCGATCTATGTCTCCGATGGAATATTGTCGCTTTCTAACAGCACGGTTACTGGCAACAAGTCCGGTCATATTTCTGGTATGGCCAGCATTTATGGTACGCGGTTCTCCATTGCCAACAGCATCGTCGCGGGAAATTTCGCTGGGGCGATCTTCCAACCAACAGCCTTGGATATCTCGGGCGCCATCACGCTGAGCAACGGTCACAACGTCTTCGGCACCGACGTCGTGGGCAACTCGCCGGCGATCGCGAGAACGTTGCGCCCAGCTGTCCTCTTTGCCGCGATCGACCCCGCCACCGGCGGCGGCAAGCTCGGCCCCGACGGCACCGTGGCGCTGCGCAACAACGTCGCCAATCCGGCGCTCTGCGCCGCCGACCCCATCCTGGCGAACGTGTTCGACCAGCGCGGTGCCACCCGCCCGCAACCGGCCGGCAGCCTGCCCGACCTCGGCGCGGTCGAGCTGAACCAGCCGCTCTCGACCAGCCCCACCGTCAACAACGACCAGCTCACCGGCACCAACGCCGCCAACAAGCTCACCGGGCTCGCCGGCAACGACTACCTCAAGGGCCTGGGCGGCAACGACACGCTCGATGGCGGCCCGGAGAGCGACCTGCTCGACGGCGGCCCCGGCAACGACACGCTCCAGGGCGGCCTCGGCCTCGATCTGGCGGCCTATCCCGGTGCCGTCGGGCGTATCATCGACCTCAGCGGCACCACCGACACGGCCAAGCGCGGCGGCGAGACCGACACGCTGATCGGCATCGAGGGTGCGCTGGGCTCGAACGGCCGACAGTTCAAGGGCGACAAGCTGAACAACGAGTTCCAGGGCGGACCGGCAAGGACACGATGACCGGCGGCGGCGGCCGCGACACCTGGGACTTCAACGATGTGGCCGACAGCCCGGCCGGCGCCACGCGCGACGTCATCACCGACTTCGCGCCCGGGCCAGGACATCATCGACCTCGCCGGCATCGACGCCGACAGCACCATGCCCGGCAACCAGTCGTTCCGCTGGGTCGGCAAGGCCATCCTGACCGGCGCCGCGCAGCTCGGCTACTACGTCAGTCGGCGGCAACACGATCGTGCGCGCCAGCACCGACGCCGACGCGGCAGCCGAGCTCTAGATCCAGCTCACCGGCGTGAAGACTCTGACCGCGGGCCGACTTCCGGCCTGTAGCGTTCGGGTCGGTGCACGCGCTTGGATCAATATTCCTATTCGTGCTATCATCCGGGCCAGCCCTCCACTGCCCCGGACCCACCGCCATGCCCGATGCCGCCACCACCCCGAAGAAGCGCGGCCCGAACACGCCCGAAGGCAAAGCGCGCTCGTCCAGGAACGCGCTGAAGCACGGCCTGCGCGCCCGCGACTTCGTCCTGCTGCCCGAGGAGGACCCGCAAGAGTGGACCCAGCACGTGCTGGACCTGGAGCAGGGCTACGGCCCGGTCGACGCCACCGAGAAGAAGCTGGTCGACGCCATCGCCGTCGCGATGTGGAAGGAGATCCGCGCCGACCGGTTCGAGGCCGAGGTGCTGACCGACATCCCGCCGCGCAGCCCGGACCGCAGCCACGGCTCCGACCTGCAGGTGCCCGACCACGCGGCGGCGCTGACCACGGCGATCCGCTACCAGGGCAGTGCCGGCATGGGAGCACGCCGCGCCGTGCGCGCCTTCCTCGAGCACAGGAAGGCCAAGCAGACCGGATTGCTGCTGCCGGCGTGCACGCGCGAACCCGACGAATGACAAAAAACACGAACGAATTATCGGCAGCGCCGCTCGGCCGCACGCTGCCGCCCAGCCCGCCGCCTGCCGACCCGCCGCCACCGGCCGAGCCCGACCCCGATGCGTGGCTCGCCGACGTGCCGGTGGTCGAGGCCGATCCGTCCGACGAAGCGCTGCGCCGCTCGCTGCTGGGGATGATCGAGCATCCGGGCCTGCGCGCGCAGGTGATGCACGGGCCGCTGAAGGGCATCGAGCAGCTGATCGTCGCCAGCGACAACGTGGCCTACGAGGAGTGGTTCGCGAAGCAGCCGAAAGTGCCGTTCGGGCAGGTCGACCTGCCGGAAAGTCTCAAGGCCGACATCGAGGAGGTGACGAAACACAACCCGCCCTGGATGCGCGGGCAGTATCTCTCCTACTACCGCCCGCCGGTGCCGGCGCATCTGTTCGACCCGGACTACGCCAACGACGCGGAGCCGGCGGCCGAGCCGGTCGGCGATCGAGCCGCCGCCCAGCGAGACCATCCCGTCCCTGCGCGCGCGCCTCGCCCGCCTGCTCGACCGCGGCGCCACGCGGCTGCCCGAGGAGCTCGACCTCGCCGAGGCGGTCTGCGCCATCAAATGGCCGAAATGGCCGGAATATCGCGGCCCGATCGATCTCGGCCTGCTGCGCCGGGCGCTGGACGGCACCGTCATCGACGGGCCGACCCTCAACTGGCTCGGCGGGAAGGAGATCGTGCGGGAATGTGGAGTGGGTGTTGTCGCAGGCGTCCGGGTCGTAGGCCGCGATGGCCTTGCCGAAGACGAAGTGCGGGCCAGCTAGTTCCTGTCTGCAGAAGGTGGTGCCCGGCATGCGAGTTTTCGTCATCGTCAACGCGGAAGGGGGCACCGTGCGGACTGGGGGTGTCGAGGCCGACGGGCTGGCGGCGATGTTCACCGAAGCTGGAGTTGATGCGAAGGTGGTGTTCGCCACCGGCGCCGAGATTCAGAGCCATGCCGAACAGGCGCTGGCGGCCGCGCGCGCGGGGCGGACCGATGCTGTGGTGGTCGGTGGCGGTGACGGGACGGTCGGCTCGGTGGCCGGGATCGTGGCCGGGAGCGGCGTGCCGCTGGGGGTGCTGCCGCTGGGGACGCTGAACCATTTCGCCAAGGATCTCGGGCTGCCGCAGGACCTGGCCGGGGCGGTGCGGACGATTGCGGCTGGGCAGATGCGCAATGTCGACGTGGGCGAGGTCAATGGGCGGGTGTTCATCAACAATTCGTCGGTTGGCATCTATCCCTATATGGTGGTCGACCGGGATCGTCGGCAGAGCGCGGGCGGCTTGGCCAAATGGCCGGCGATGGCGCTGGCGGTCGTGCGGATGCTGTGGCGATTCCCTCGCCGACGCCTGTCGGTGCGCGCCGTGGGCTGGGTCGAGCCATACCGCACGCCGTTTCTGTTCGTCGGCAACAACCCGTATAGCGTCGAGCTGCTGAAGCTGGGCCAGCGCAGCCGGCTGGACGGCGGGCGCTTGTGGCTGTTCGTGGCGAAGCAGCGCAGTGCCCGGGCCCTGCTGTGGTTCGGGTTGCGCGCCGTGCTCGGCGGGCTCGACCAGGCCGGCGACTTCGAGGCCCTCGACGCCGATGTGGTGGAGATCGACATGGGCGCCAGCCGGGTACCCGTAGCACTCGACGGCGAGGTCGCGACCATGCGCACGCCGCTGCGCTACCGGGCACGGCCCGGCGCGCTGCGGGTGCTGGCGCCCCCGGTCGGCGCGAGCTGACCCGTGCGGATCATCGCGCAGATCTCGGACCTGCATTTCGGTCGGCACGATCCGGTCGTGGTGGAGGCGCTGCTGGCGAGCCTGCAGGCCTCTGACAGCGATCTGGTGGTGGTCAGCGGCGACCTCACCCAGCGGGCGCGGCGGCACGAGTTCGCGCTGGCGCGCGCGTTCCTCGACCGGATCGGCCGACCGCTGCTGGTGGTGCCGGGCAACCATGACGTGCCGCCGCTCTACCGGCCGGTCTCGCGCCTGCTACGCCCGCTGGTCCGGTTCGACCGCTACGTGTCGGCGGACCGGCAGCCGCTGTTCGTCGACGACGAGGTCGCCGTGCTGGGGCTCGGCACCGCGCGCGGCCTCGCCGGCAAGAACGGGCGGGTCTCGGTCGAGCAGATGGCCGCGATCCGGCAGGTGCTGGGCGAGCTGCCCGGGCGCCTGTTCAAGGTGCTGGTGACGCATCACCCGCTGGCGGTGCCCGGCCTGGGCGGTGCGCTGGAGCTGGTCGGCCGGGCGCGGCGGGCGCTGGATGCGGCCGCCGATGCCGGGGTGCACCTGCTGCTGTCGGGCCACTACCACCGCTGGGCCAGCGGCGAGGCGCCGGCGCAGGTCACGCGGCAACGCTCGGTGCTGGTCACCCATGCCGGCACCGCGGTCTCGACGCGCACCCGCGGCGGCGAGGCCAACAGCTACAACCTGATCCGGCTCGACGGCCAGCGGCTGGAAGTCGCCGTGATGACCTGGCAGCCGCAGGGCGGCTTCGTCGCGACGGAGCGGCCGCGCTTCGTGCTGGGCGCCGGCGGCTGGAGCGCCGCGCCGGCGGTGGCTGCGCGCGGAATCTCCAAGGGATCCTAATCGAGATTAGTGCGCATCGACAGCTCCACGGCATGGTGCGTCCGATACCGTCTCTGTTGCCGGGACCGCGATCGGTGGCAGGCGGCGCAGACGCCGGGGAGTTCTCATGAACCAAAATCATGCCGAGATCGACGCGATGGTGCCGCCCAACCCCGCCTTGGGGTGGGCGAGGCAGCCGTCGGTGCGTCAGGTGGCGCCGCTGCTGCTGGTCGACGACGAGGCCTGCGCCCGCAGCCGTATGCAGCACTGGCTGACGGCGACCGGCTTTGCCGTGACCGGCGTGCGCAGTGCTGCGGAAGCGCTGGACGCGGCCGCGACCATGCCGTTCACGCATGCCGTGGTCGAGCTGCGGCTCGGCAGAGACAGCGGGCTCGGCCTGATCACCGAGCTGCGCGCGTTGCAATCGGGGCTGCGGATCGTCGTGGTGACCGGCTTCGACAGCTTTGCCTCGGTGATCCTGGCCCTGCGGGCCGGGGCCGCCGACTATCTGTCCAAGCCGGTCGACGCCCGCGAGTTGGTGGATGCGTTGCGAGGGGATCAGCCGGCGCTGCCGCCGGTGCCCGACACGCTGCTGGGGCTGGACCGGATCTCCTGGGAGTACACCCAGCGGATCTACGAGCAGTGCGGCCGCAACGTGACCAGGACGGCGCAGCAGCTGGGCCTGCATCGGCGCACGTTGCAGCGCATCCTGCTCAAGCGCTCGCCGCAACTGCGCTGGCGCGAGGCTGGCTGACGGAACCCTTGAGCCCGCGCTCGGCCGTGTCGCTAGGCGGTGGCCGGGCGCTTGTCCCTGCCGATGCCGCGTACGGCATCGCCGATCCTGGCCGCGAGGCCGGCGACCCGCGCCTTGACCGGCCTTTGGGCCGGCTTGCGGCGCGGCTTGGTCAGGCCCCAGAAGTCCGCAATATGCCCGGTCGAGGAGATGCCCGCATCGGGCATGAACGGCCCGGCGGCGCCGCCCTGGCGTGCGCCGTCGCCGGGAGCGACGGGAGCGCCGTGCTTGAGGCCGGGGACGAGATAGGCCTCCAGCACCTCGCGCCCCCTGGCGTCGCGCCAGACGCGCCGCGCGGCGCCGTCGACCGTCTCCTCGCGGGCCGAAGCGGGGTCGAGGCCGTGCAGCACGACGACCAGGGGCGCCTGCGGCGGCAGGTTCGCCGGCAGGTAGGTCAGCATCCGCAGCTGGCCTGGCACCGGCTCGAGATCGGTCACTTCCACCAGGCGGCCCGCGGGGGCGTCGGTTGCCGCAGGCGCCAACGTCGCCTGCCACTGGTGGCGCAGCTGCTCGAGACCGGCGGATGTGTGGCTGATGAGGTCGAGCATCGCTCGGGACCCTGTCCTTCCGCCCGGCACCACGACGGCAAGCTGGCTCTGTCAGGCCGATTGGCGGACATCGATATCGGATCCACCTCGTCCATCAGGTGATGACTCACGGCACGCGAACGAGCGGCCATGTTGCATCGCACAATTGCCGGAATGATTATATTCAATATATATCAACTATATCAGTATCTTAAGAGATCACAGGACCTATACTGCATCGCATAAGGCTCTGATCTGGCAGCGCGGCAAGAGTTATACGAGCCCGCCCGGGTAGCTGGATAGCCGTGCTCTGTTCGACCCTATGCCGCTCCGACCGCAAAATGTAGCTTGACCTAAACTGCTTCGAACCCATCTAATCCGTGGTGCCAGTACAACCCGAACGGAAATGGCGTGCGATGGCCACTCAGGTTGCCCCGGCTCCTCCCATAGGCCTGCCGAGCCTGCCCGAAGTGCACGGCTCGATCCCCGTGTCGCGCTCGGGCAATCCGCTGCGGCGCCTGATGGCGTTCATCGGCCCCGGCTACCTGGTGGCCGTGGGTTACATGGACCCCGGCAACTGGGCCACCGACCTCGCCGGTGGCTCGGCTTTCGGCTACACGTTGCTGTCGGTGGTGCTGATCTCCAATCTGATGGCGATCCTGCTCCAGTCGCTCGCGGCGCGGCTCGGCATCGCCACCGGCACCGACCTCGCGCAGGCCTGCCGCGCGCACTACCCGCCCGCGGTGAACTTCGTGCTCTGGGCGCTGTGCGAGCTGGCGATCATCGCCTGCGACCTCGCCGAGGTGATCGGCACCGCGATCGCGCTGCAGCTCCTGTTCGGCATCCCGATCGTGCTCGGCGCCGTCCTCACCGCGCTCGACGTGCTGCTGATCCTGCTGCTGCAGCAGCGCGGCTTCCGCTGGCTCGAGGCGTTCATCATCAGCCTGATCACGGTGATCGCGCTCTGCTTCGTGATCGAGCTGGTGCTGGCCGACCCGGATTGGGGCGGCGTGGCGTTCGGCTTCATCCCGCAGCCGGAGATCCTCTCCAACCCGGCCATGCTCTACATTGCTATCGGCATCCTCGGCGCCACGGTGATGCCGCATAACCTCTACCTGCACTCCTCGATCGTGCAGACGCGCCGCTGGGAGCCGACACCCGCGGGCAGGCGGGAGGCCGTCCGCTTCGCCACCATCGACAGCACGGTGGCGCTGAGCCTGGCCCTGTTCGTCAACGCCGCGATCCTGATCCTGGCCGCGGCCGCCTTTCACGAGACCGGCCAGACCGAGGTGGCCGAGATCCAGGATGCGTACCGCTTGCTCAGCCCCACGCTGGGCGCGGCTGCCGCCAGCACGCTGTTCGCGCTGGCGCTGCTGGCCTCCGGCCAGAATTCGACCATCACGGCCACCCTCGCCGGCCAGATCGTGATGGAGGGCTTCCTGCGGCTGCGCTTCGCACCCTGGCTTCGGCGCATCATCACCCGCATGGTCGCGATCGTGCCCGTGGTGATCGTGGCCTGGCTCTACGGCGAGGGTGGAACGACGCAGATGCTGATCCTGAGCCAGGTCGTGCTCAGCATGCAGCTGCCGTTCGCGGTCGTGCCGCTGGTCCGCTTCACCACCGACCGCGCCAAGATGGGCGCGCTCGTGGCGCCGCGCTGGGTCGCCGTGCTGGCGTGGCTCGTGACGGCGATCATCATCGCGCTCAACATGAAGCTGCTGTTCGACTTCGCCACGGGCGCCTGAGCGGGCATGGATCGGTTGGCGGCATCAATATCCGGCAGCTTCCAGGATCGGTCGAAGTAGGCCTGGAGCGGTCCGCTTGGCGCCATTCTCAAGCATCGCTCGTTGCCGCTCGTCGGGCCGGAACGGCTTGCCCTGCTCGATGCCCAACGGCTCGAGCATCACCATGATCCTACGGGTTGCAACGCCGGCCGACGCTCGGCGGGATCGTGCCGGTACATCGGCGATGGCACCATTGCTGCTAGACGACGTGCGCCGGCGCCTGGGGGCAAGGCTCGCCGGATTCGACCTGGATCGTGACGTGCTCGATTGCGAACCGGTCGTGCAGCTCGTAACGCAGCCGTGCCAAGAAAGCGTCGTCGCATGGCGCGCCGGGGCGGACGAGGTGGACGGTCAGCGCGGTCTCGGTCGTGCTCATCGCCCAGATATGCAGGTCGTGGACCTCGGCGACGCCGGGCTGGCCAGCGAGGTAGGTCTGAACCTCGGCCGGATCGATCGCGTCCGGAACCGCGTCCATGGCGAGGTTGACCGACTCGCGCAGCAGACCCCAGGTCCCGATCGTGATCACCACCGAGATCGCGATGCTGACAGCGGGGTCGATCCACAGCCAGCCGGTAACCAGGATCACGAGCGCCGCTATGACGACGCCAAGGGAGACCAGGGCGTCCGCGGCCATATGGAGGAAGGCGCCGCGGATGTTGAGGTCGTCCTTGCTGCCGGACATGAACATCAGGGCGGTGGCGGTGTTGATCGCGATGCCGATGGCGGCGACCCAGATCACGGTGCTGGCGACGATGGGCTCGGGGGCGGCGAAGCGGCGGACGGCCTCCCAGACGATGGCGCCGACGGCGACCAGCAGCACGGCGGCGTTGAGCAGCGCCGCCAGGATCGAGCTGCGGCGGTAGCCGTAGCTGCGGCGAGGGGTGGGCGCGCGCCTGGACAGCCAGGCGGCACCCCAGGCCAGCAGGAGCCCGAACACGTCGGACAGATTGTGGCCGGCATCGGCGATCAGCGCCAGCGAGCCGGCGAGATAGCCGTAGACCG
The DNA here is from genome assembly GCA_963798145.1 of uncultured Alphaproteobacteria bacterium. Classification (GTDB taxonomy): domain Bacteria; phylum Pseudomonadota; class Alphaproteobacteria; order Geminicoccales; family Geminicoccaceae; genus Benzoatithermus. The sequence continues at coordinate 142,589 of CAWCSG010000001.1, read as the reverse complement.
CCTCGACCACGACGAACCCGAGATTGAGTGCCACGCCGACGGCGAAGGCGCGGCCGAAATCCGCGGGCGCGTGGCTGTGCCCGTGATCGTGATGGTGGTCGTGCGCCATGCGGTGTCCAACCTCTTCGCCGCTGCAGGATCCAGCCCTCGCAGGTCGCGCTCACCTTGTTGTCGGCGTTCGGCCGCGGCCACTGAGGCCGAGCACAGCCGGGTGGCGCGCACGCTGGTCGCGGCAAGGTCTAGACCGTTCGGCGAGGCGTGGGAATTGGCCCAATGCCGACACCAGCGCCATCGACCTTGCGCTGCAGACGGCGACTGTACCTAAGCCGCTAGTGCCCCTATCCAGGCCCGTGACGGCGAAGAGTTAGCTTCGACGTAGGATGCTTCTGGAATTCCTTATGCCGGTGCAGGTTCTACGAAGCGATTTGACGGTCGACGGCATGGTCCCGCAGGCATCTGCGCAGGATGCCGACGTGATGCGGAAGCGGGCATGAGCCGAGTGCGCGCAATCATTGCGCACCCCATTTTTCACGGCGCCATCGTCGTCGCCATCGTCGCCGTTGGTTGGACGATCGCGAGCCACTGGGACCGCTGGACCGGGGCATCGCGCTTCCAGAGGACGGACGACGCCCAGATGGCCGGCGACGTGACACCCCTGAGTGCGAAGGTCTCGGGCTACGTCCAGCAGGTCGCCGTTGCCGACTACCAGACCGTGCGCGCCGGCGAGCTGATCCTGCAGATCGACCCTTCCGACTACCAGGCTCAGCTCGAGCTGGCGGAGTCTGACCTCGCGGCAGCTCAGGCGACGCTCGATGCGATCGGCGACCGGCGCGCCATCCAGCGCACGTTGATCCAGCAAGCCGAAGCCGCGGTCGCGATCTCCGAAGCCGAGCTACTGCGCGCCGACGCGGAAGCCAAGCGGCAGCGCGTGTTGCTCGACGCCAAGATCGCAGGCACGGTGCAGCATGTGGAGCAGGCGGACGCCGATGCCCGCAAGCAGGAGGCGACACTCGCTCTGAACCGAGCCCAGGTCGAGCAGCAGAAAGTGCTGCTCGCCGAGCTGGACATCGAGGAGAAGCGCCTGATCGCCCAGCTGCGGTCGGCCAAGGCGCAGGTCCAGCTGGCGAGCAACAATCTCGACTATACCCGCATCGTCTCGCCCGCCGACGGGATGGTAGGCGCTCGGCTGGTGCGGCCCGGCCAGTTCCTTCCCGTTGGGGCACAGGTCATCACGGTCGTGCCGATGCCGAATCTTTGGGTCCAGGCGAACTACAAGGAGACGCAGATGACCAATCTGCGTCTGGGCAATGCAGCGCGTGTCACCGTCGATGCCTTTCCGGAACTGGTGCTGACCGGTCGCGTGGCCGGCTGGTCGCCCGGTACCGGCTCGACTTTCGCCCTGCTGCCGCCCGACAATGCCACGGGCAACTTCACCAAGGTCGTCCAGCGCGTGCCGGTGAAGATCGTGCTCGATCCCGACCCGGCGCTGGGTGCCCTCGTTCGGCCTGGCATGTCCGTGATCGCCACCGTCGACACACAATCCGAGGCAAGAGCGGCCGACACGGCTCGGCGCGCGTCCGCGACACCGCCGTGATCGCTACGCCCGCCATCGTGGATCAGGCCGCGCCTGTGCCGTCCCGCATCGACGCGCTCAGGCCCTACGCCGGGTTGCTGGGCGTGATGCTGGGCTCGATGATGGCAACGCTCGGCACGCGCGTCACCACCTTTGGGCTCGCCGATCTTCGCGGGGCGCTGGGTGCCGGCTTCGATGAGGGTGCCTGGATCACGACCAGCTTCGGCATCGGCCAACTCATTGCCGGCATCTCCTGCCCATATCTCGCCTCGATCCTGGGCGGACGTCGCGTGCTGCTCGCCGGCATACTGGCCTTCTTCGCTGCCAGCTTCGTGGCGCCCTTGTCGCCGAACCTGCATGCGTTCCTTGCTGCACAGTTCCTGGCCGGATTGGGGTCCGGCACGTTCATCCCGATCACGATCATCTTCATCTTGCGCCACCTGCCGCGCCATCTGCTCCTCTACGGCATTGCAATCTATGCAATGAACTTGGAGTTCTCGCAGAACATTGCCGCATCGCTCGAGGGCTTCTACGTCGATCATTGGTCGTGGCGCTGGACCTCCTGGCAGTACTGTCTCGTGCTGCCGGCCATGTTTGCCTGCGTCGCGTTCGGGATGCCACCGGACCGACCAGATCCAGACAAGCTCCGACGGATCGATGTGCCTGGTCTCGTCTATGCGTGGCTCGGACTCGGCCTTCTCTACGCCGCGATCGATCAGGGCAATCGACTCGACTGGACCCGGAGCGGGCTGGTGACCGGGCTGCTGGTGGCGGGCTCGCTCTCGCTGGCGGCCTTCATCCGCCGGGAAATGACGACGGCAAATCCCGTGCTGAACATTCGCCTCGTGAGCCGGCCGGCTTTGCTGGTGCTGCTCGTTCTGCTGGCTGGGTTCAGGTTCATCATCCTCTCGACCGCCTACATCATCCCGAACTATCTGCAGACCCTGCAGAACTATCGCGGGCTCGATATCGGCAGTGTCCTGCTTTGGATCGCCTTACCCCAGATCATTCTCGTTCTGCCCCTTGCTGTCCTGTTGCGGTGGGTCGACCCGCGGTGGATGCTGGCCACCGGCTCGGTGCTGATCGCGATCGCCTGCCTGATGGCAGCAGGGCTCACCGATCAGTGGGCGACCGTCGACTTCCTGCCGTCGCAGGTGCTGCAGGCCGTGGGCCAATGCCTGGCGCTCACCAGCATCGTCGCCCTGGTCGTGGGCACGGTGAAGCCTGAGGAGGCCGTGACGATCGGCGCACTAATGCAGACCAGCCGGCTGTTCGGCGGCGAAATAGGCGTTGCGTTCATGCAGACCTTCGTGCGCGTGCGCGAGCAGATCCACTCCAATCTGCTTGGCCTCCATGTCCAGGCGCAGGCGAGCGACACCATTGATCGCCTGCTCGACTATGGTGCGGCCATAGCCGGGCATGTTGCGCATGGTGCCGAGGCCTCGCTGATCGCCTTGCGACTCCTGGGCAATGCAGTTGCCCGGCAGGCCGCCGTGCTCGCTTACATCGACGGCTTCCAGGCCGCCGCCGCGGTGGCGCTCCTGTGCTGGTTGCTCGCGGCGTTCGTCCCGCCGGCGCCCAGTCTAGCGACCGCCGCCGCGCCGCCCGAACCATCCGGTGCCTGAGAACCTCAAACCGCGTCCGAACGCCGCGCCAGCTACGGCTGCAGGCATCAGCGAGCTTCCATAGCAACCCGCCAGTGGTACCTAGCTGGCTCCTCGCTTGTTGCCATCGACAACAACCCACCCCCGGACAACGCGCCAGTTCGGGTTGGATCCCCTGACCGGCAGGAAGCTCAGATGTCCATGTTTCGCCGGATGCAGCTGGCGTCGGCGCGGTGGAGCACCGCGTGGGCAAGTGCCGTGATCGACGCGGCCGCGACGGGCCGCGTGACCGAGATGACGGGCTTCGGATCAAATCCCGGCGACCTGCGGATGCTGGCCTACGCGCCGCCACGGCTCCGGGCGGGCCGGCCGCTGGTCGTCGTGCTGCACGGCTGCGGTCAAGACGCAGCCCGGTTCGCAGGCGACGCGGGTTGGCTGGATCTCGCCCGTGAGCAGCGCCTCGCGCTGCTGTTGCCAGAGCAGACCCGTGCCAACAATCGTGGTCTGTGTTTCAGTTGGTACCTGCCGGGCGACGTCCGCCGCGGCAGCGGCGAGGCGATGTCGATCCGGCAGATGCTCCGGCTGGCGGTCAAGAAATACCGCTCCGATCCGCGCCGCGTCTTCATCGCCGGATTTTCGGCCGGCGGCGGGATGGCCGCGGCGATGCTGGCCGCCTATCCCGCGGTGTTCGCCGCCGGCGGCGTGGTGGCGGGGATGCCGGTCGGCTCGGCGCGGACGCAGATGCAGGCCCTGCTGCGCATGCGCCGCGGCAATCCGCTGCGGCTGCGCCACTACCTCGCCGCCAACGTCCGCGCCGCGGCGCCGTCGCGCGCCACGCGGGCGTGGCCGCGGCTGTCGATCTGGCAGGGTGCCCGCGACCAGACCGTGAGTCCGGTCAATGCGGAGGCGTTGGCGGACCAATGGAGCGAGTTGCACGGCTGGGGCGCGCAACCGACGACGGTGGCGGAGGTCACACCCGGCGTGCAACGCCGGGCCTGGGGCAGAGCGGGCCGGCCGGCGGTCGAGCTATGGACCCTGGACGGGTTCGGGCACGGCTTTCCGGTCGACCCGCATGCGCCCGGCGGCGGCCGGGTCGGGCCGTGGGTGGCCGATGCCGGGCTTTCGGCCGCGCAGCGGATGGCCGCGTTCTGGGGTCTCGACGGTCCTCAGTCCTCGTCGAGAAAGGCCACGATCGGGTCGATCTGATCGTGGGTCATCAGCGCCGGCAGGTGGCCGACACCCGGAAACTCGATCAGCTCGCACCCGGGGCCGCGCTGCACCATCTCGCGCGCGGTGGCCGCGGGCAGCAGGTCCGAGTCGGCACCGCGCAGCAACAGGGTCGGGCAGCGGAGATCGTCCCACATGTACCACATGGCGATGCTGCCCAGGCGCCAAGGACGATAGGCCTCGGCGATCGCCGGGTCGTGGTGGCGCAAGAGGCCGCCATTGCCGTCGGGGCGCACGCTGTGCTCAGCCAAGTGGCGCCACTGATCGTCGCTCAGAGTCCCGAACGGCGCCAACGTGGTGCGGATGTAACGCTCGGCATCGGTGAGATCGGCGAACCGAGGCGGCGTGGCGTTCAGGTAGACGCCGAGCCGCCGCAGGGCCGTGCCCGGAATGAACGGGCCGACATCGTTGAGCACCAGGCGGCGGATCGGGGTCTCCGGCTGGGCCGCCAGCATCATGCCGATGAGCCCGCCCAGGCTGTTGCCGATCCAGTCGACCTCCTCGACGTCGAGCCGTGCCAGCAGCGCGTTCATGTCGGCGCCGTACTGGACCAGCGTGTAGTGGTCGGGCTGGGTCAGCCAGCCGCTGCGGCCGCGGCCGACCAGGTCCGGGCAGATCACGCGCCAGCCCTGGCGGGCAAAGGTCCGCGCCAGGATATCGAAGTCGCGCCCCTGGCGGGTCAGCCCGTGCACGCAGACCACGGTCCGCTCGGCCTCGCGCGGGCCCCATTCCCAGTAGGCCAAGCCGATGGAACCCGGCCATGGACAGGCCGAGATAGCTGACGAGCCGCGGCGTCACGCGTTGGTGGGCCCGGGCGTGCCGCCCTCGGTCGCGGACTCGAACACGTGCGGCGCCATCTCGCGCCGCTGCAGGGCATCGCCGAGCTTGAGCCGCATGAAGGCGCTCGTCGTGTAGCGTGAGGCCTTCTCGTAGAAGCGAGTCTGCACGTCTTGCGCCATGTCGAACCATGCCTCGGCGATCGGCGCGCTGATGTGGCAGCCGTCATAGTTGATCACCGCCTCGACCTTGCGGCCGAGCGGTTGGACCATCGAGCGTACCTGCTCGCGCACTGTCTCGACCTGCGCCATGCTCTGCACGCGGTAGCCGGCGAAATCGATGAACAGCATCGAACGCTCGGGATCCAGGGTGAACCGTTCGGACATCGGTCGATGGAGCAGCATGGCCTCGAGGCCCATCGGGGCAGCATGGAAGAGCCGGCTGTCCATCGGCTTGGGGTCGGCAATCAGCGGTCGGAAGTCCATGAGCGCCAGGATGTCGCGCTCCAGGTCGATGCCCGGCGCGATCTCGACCAATGCCAGGCCCTCGGGTGTCAGCTGGAACACGCAGCGCTCGGTGACGTAGAGCACACTCTGTCCTGCGGCTGCGGCCAGCCGTCCATTGAACGTTACCTGCTCGACCGCGGTCACGAACTTGCGGCTGCGGCCCTCCTGGGCGATGCGAAGCGTGCCGCCACCGACCTCGACGCGCAGCCCGCCAGCCGTGAACGTCCCGGCGAAGACCAGCGCGCGCGCGTTCTGTGTAATGTTGATGAAGCCACCGGCACCGGCGAAGCGACCGCTGAACCGGCTGACATTGACGTCGCCCTGGGCATCGGCCTGTGCCATGCCGAGGCAGGCGAGGTCGAGGCCGCCACCATCATAGAAGTCGAACTGCTGGTTCTGCGCGATGATTGCCGACGGATTGATGGCGGCGCCGAAATCGAGCCCGCCCTGCGGCAGGCCACCGATGATGCCGGGCTCGGCGGTGAGGGTCACCTGCTCGAGGAGGTTCTCCTCCTTGGCCACCGCGGCTACTGCCTCGGGCATGCCGATGCCGAGATTGACGACACCGCCCATCGGCAGCGCCATGGCACAGCGCCGAGCGATGATCTTGCGCTCGTCCAGTGGCCATAGGCGGGATGCGGTCGAGCGGCACCTTCAGCTGGCCGGAGAAGGCGGCGCTGAAGCTGGTGGCGAAGGTCTGCTGGTGCAGTTCGGGCGGAGCGACCACCACGCAGTCGACCAGGATGCCCGGCACCACGACCTGCTTGGCCGGCAGTGCCCCCGCGGCGGCCAGGCGCTCGACCTGGGCGATGACGAAGCCCTTGCTGGCCTTGGCGGCCATGGCGATCGCCAGATTGTCCAGAATCAGCGCCTCGCGCTCCATGCTGATATTGCCGTCGGGATCGGCCGTGGTGCCGCGGATGATTGCGACGTTGACCGGAATCGTCTCGTAGAACAGCCACTCGCGCCCATCGATCTCCATCACCCGGACCAGATCGCGGTCGCTGATCGCATTGAGCTTGCCGCCGCCCATCCGGGGATCGACGAAGGTGCCGATGCCGACCCGGCTGAGCAGGCCTGGGCGCCGGCCGGCGATCTCGCGAAACAGTTGCGAAACGCAGCCGAGCGGCAGGTTCCAGGCCTCGATCAGGCCATCGGCCGCCATCTTGCCGAGCTTGGGCACCAGCGACCAGTGGCCGCCGACGGCGCGACGGATCAGGCCGTCATGGGCTAGACGATTGAGCCCTCTCTCCTTACCGTCGCCCGGTGCCGCCGCGAACAGCAGGCCCAGATCGCGCGGCTGGCCGGTGGCCAGGAACCGCTGCTCCAGTGCGACGAAGATCGCATCGGGCGTGCCGACGCCGACGAAACCCGAGGTTGCGACCATGTCGCCCGGGCGGATGATCGCCACCGCCTCGGAAGCACTGACGACCTTGTCCCGCATCGGCCTGTTCCCTTGTGATCAGCTGTCCCGCTGGGCCAGCCAGTCGACGATGCCCTTGCCGACGATGCCTTGCGACTTGCCGGAGACGAACACGCCGATATGTCCCCCGGGCAGGCCGAGCTCGGTGTAGTCGTCGGTGCCGATCTTGCCGGCGAGTGCCCGGGAGGTCGGCGGCGGGATGATGTGGTCGTCCTGGGCGTAGATGTTCAGCACCGGCATGGTCAGCTGGCCCAGATCCACCTTGCGCCCGCCGAGCTCCAGCTCGCCCTTGATCAGCTTGTTGTCCTGGTAGAGATCCTTCAGCCACTGCTTGGCGGCCTCGCCGGCATGGTGCGGCCGGTCGGCCAGCCATTTTTCCATCCGCAGGTAGTTCAGCAGCTTGGCCTCGTCATCGACCACCTCGAGCAGGTCGAGATTGTACTTGGTCAGGCTGCGGATCGGCGTGAGCATCGAGAACACGGCGCCCATGAACTCGCCTGGCAGCACGCCCCAGACCTCGATCATGCGGTCGACGTCGGCGCCGGTCAGGCTGCGCGTCCAGACATTGATGAAGCCGTGCTCGAGCTTGCCTTCGTTCTGGTCGGCATGGAAGTCGAGCGGGGTCACCGTCAGCACGAGGTTCCTGACCCGAGCCGGCTCGAGCGCGGCGTAGGCCAGCGCGAACACGCCACCTTCGCAGATGCCCAGCAGGCTCACCGCCTCGGAGCCGGTGGCCGCGACCATGGCGCCGACGCAGTCGTCGAGATAGCCCAGCACATAGTCGTCGATGGTCAGGTAGCGATCGGCGCGGCTGGAATTGCCCCAATCGATCACCCAGACGTCGACGCCCTTGTTCAGGAGGTTGCGGATCAGCGACCGGTCCTCCTGCAGATCGGTCATCGTGTAGCGGCCGACCAGGCTGTAGACGATCAGCACCGGGGTCTCGATCTTCTGCGGGGCCAGCGCGCGGTAGCGGTAGAGCGTGACCTTGTCGGACTTGAAGATCTCGTCCTTCGGCGTGGTCGCGATCTGAACCTGCTCGTCCTTGATCGAGCTCAGCTTGTGCAGGCCGGCGGCGACCTTGGTGTTGAAGATCGCGGCCGCGCGCATCAGCTCGGCCGAGCCGGCGACGGCGGGCGGGATCATGCCTGGCCTCCTTGCGCGCGCTTGCGGGCGGCTTGCCTTTTGGCGGGGCGGGCAGCGGGCACGGCTGCCGTGGCGGCAGCCCGCTCGAGGGTGCGCACGCGCCGCTTGAGATCGTGCAGCGAGCGGTGAACCTCGTCGATCTCGGTCCGGGTCGGAATGCCCGCTGGTTCGACCAGGGCCTCGACCATCTCGCGCTCCGCCAGCAGGAAGTCCATGCCCTGCCGCAGCAGCTGGCTCTGCGCCGCGAGAAACCGCTCCGATCGGTGGGTCTCGAGCAATGTCTGGTTAGCAACCTCGAGCCAGAGCTTGAGCGCCTCCTGCGGCTGGGTCGGCGCCGTACCGGCCTGCTGGCGGTTCTGGTACTCGGTGGCGAAGCGTTGGTTGGCGTCGGCCCAGGCCCCGGCGACCACGGCTTCATGACCGCGCGCGGCGCTCTGCACCGCCAGCCACAGCTCCATGACCTTGCCCATGCGCCGCTCAATCGCACCGAGATCGGCCAGTCGCGGACCCTCGGTCAGCTTGCGGATGGTCTCGCCGACCTGGCTGCCGCCGACCAGCGCCAGCGAGACCGGATCGAGAAAGCGACCGAGCGTGTCGCCCGCGACCCGTCCCGGCCCGCCGGCCCCGGACAGCATGCCGCCGAGCGAGCCGCCCAGGGTCAGCCACGACCGCCACAGCTCGGCCATCGCCGCAGCATCGGCGCCAAGGCCTTCCTCCTGGCCCGGCGTCGCCGCCAGGGTGCTTGCCAGCTTGCTCTGCCCGTCGAGCCAGGTGCGCGCCACCTCGGCCTGCTGCTCGTAGAGCTCCCGGCCGCGCCTGGCGAAATCCTCCCAGGGATTGGCGGTCATCGAAACTTCCTTAAAGGGTCACGATCTGGCGGATGGCGCTGCCGTCATGCAGACGATCGAAGCCCAGATTGATCTCGTCGAGCGTCAGGCTGCCGCTCATCAGCCGGTCGACCGGTAGCCGGCCGCGCTGGTAGAGCTGGATGAAACGCGGGATGTCCCGGCTCGGCACGGCGGTGCCGATATAGCTGCCCTTCAGCGTCCGCTCCTCGGCCACGAGGTTGACGGCCGGCAGGGCCATCGTCGCGGTCGGCGGCGGCAGGCCCGCGGTCACCGTGGTGCCACCGCGCCGCGTGATCTTGTAGGCGAGCTCCAACGCCCTGACCGAGCCCGCGAGCTCGAACGCGAACTCGACCCCGCCGCCCGTGGCGCTTCTGACCTGCTCGGCGCAATCGGGGTCCTTGGCGTTGAAGGTCGCCGTGGCGCCGAGCTGCCGGGCGAAGGCGAGCTTGTCGTCCGCAAGATCGATGGCGACGATCTCACGCGCACCGGCGGCGACCGCACCCAAGAGCGAGCACAGGCCGACGCCACCCAGCCCGATGACCGCGGTCGAAGCGCCGGCCTGGACCCGGGCGGTGTTGACCACGGCGCCGACGCCGGTGAGCACGGCGCAGCCGAACAGGGCGGCTTCGTCGAGCGGCAGCTCGGGATCGACCTTGACCAGCGAATGGCGCGAGACCGTGGCGTATTCGGCGAAGCCCGAGACGCCCAGATGATGCTGCACCGGCGTGCCGTCGGCCCGGTGCAGCCGGCGCGCGCCGGACAGCAGCGTGCCGGCGCCGTTCACGGCGGCACCCGGCTCGCACAGTGCGGGCCTGCCTTCCGCGCAGGGGCCGCACAACCCGCAGGACGGGACGAACACGCAGACCACGTGATCGCCGCGGGCGAGGTCGGCGACCCCCGGCCCGACTTCCTCGACGATGCCGGCGGCCTCGTGGCCGAGCGCCATCGGCAGTGGGCGCGGCCTGTCGCCGTTGATCACCGACAGGTCGGAATGGCACAGGCCCGCCGCCTTGATCCGGACCAGGACCTCACCGGGGCCCGGGAGGTCGAGCTCGAGCTCTTCGATCACCAGCGGTTTCGATGTCTCGTACGGCCCGGGCGTGCCCATGGCGCTCAGTACGGCGGCTCTGGTCTTCATGTCATCGGTCCCACAAAAAGCTTCTCGATCTGCATGTCATGGAATGTGTAGGGGATGCCGCCGACGCCGAGGCCCGATTGGCGCAGGCCGGCAAACGGCATCCAGTCGACGCGGAACGCGGTGTGGTCGTTGAGCATGACGGCCGAGGCGTCGAGCCGGCTATAAGCATGCATCGCGGTGGCATGGTCGCGGGTGAACACGGCGGCCTGAAAGGCCCAGGGCAGCGCGTTGGCGCGCCCGATGGCCTCGTCGAGGTCGTCGTAGCCATAGACGCAAACGACCGGCCCGAACACCTCGTGCGTCGACACCCGGCAATCCGGCGGCGGTTCCAGCAGCACCGTCGGCGCGTAGCAGGTGGCCGACAGCGACTTTCCACCGCAAAGCACGCGCGCACCCTGTGCGACGGCTTCCTCGACCCAGGCGTGGACGCGCACGACTTCCTTCGGGCGGATCAGCGGGCCGACCTCGGTCTCGGCCAGCAACGGATCGCCGACCTGCAGCTCGCGAGCGCGCTCGGCCAGCGCTGTTGCCAGCTGGTCGACGACCGACCGGTGCGCGAACACCCGCTGCACCGACACGCAGACCTGCCCGGCATGGTAGAAGCCGCCCTTGGCCAGGGCCGGCACCGCCTGGGCGAGATCGGCATCGGCAGCGACGATCACCGGCGCCGCCCCGCCATGCTCCAGCGCGCAGCGCACGCCCGGCGCCAGCTGCGAGCGCAGCTGCCAGCCGACCCCGGGGCTGCCGATGAAGCTGAAGAAGCCGACGCGCGGGTCGGTCGCCAGCCGCTGGCTCAGCTCCCGGCTCTCGATCACCAGCGGCTGGCACCACCCGTCCGGCAGGCCCGCCTCGCGCAGGAGCGCGGCAAAGCGCAGGCAGGACAAGGGCGTGTCGGTGGACGGCTTGACGATGACGGGGCAGCCGGACGCGATGGCGGGACCCACCTGGTGCACGATCAGGTTGAGCGGGTGGTTGAAGGCGCTCACCGCCACCACGACCCCGATCGGCTCGGGCTGGGTGAACGCGATCCGGCCCGCCGAGGCGCCGTCCAGGCGCATGGGCACCACGTGACCGGCTGTCGAGCGCAGCAGCTCGGCGCAATGCAGCACGCCATCGATTGCGCGCGCGACCTCGATCCGGGAATCGACCAGCGGCTTGCCACCTTCGTGCGCCGCCTCGCGGGCAAGGTCCTCCGCCTCCGCCTGCATCAGCCGCGCCGTCTCGCGCAGGACCTTGATGCGCGCGGCCGGCGCGAGCCAGCCCGTCCGGTCCCGGAACAAGCCATGGGCCGTGGCCAGCGCCGCCTCGACGTCGTCCGCGCCGCTGGCGGCGACGGTGCGGATCAGCTGCCCATCATAGGGCGACCGCACCTCGATCCCGGTCATGAGGCTCCCTGTACCCTACGCCGCCGCCGGCACGCGGTTCTTCAGCTCGTCGACCAGCACCCGCATGTTCTCCGAGTAGTCGATCGGGACCGTCACCAGGTGCACGCCGCCGCCCGCGAACGCCGCCTCGAGCGTCGGCACCAGGTCGTCGGTGGCCTCCACGCGCGAGCCCTTGGCACCGTAGGCCTCGGCGTACTTGACGAAATCGGGGTTGCCGAAGGTCAGGCCCCAGTCGGGGAAATGGTCGACCGCCTGCTTCCAGCGGATCATGCCGTAGCCGTTGTCGTCCAGGATCAGCACGACCAGGTTCAGCTTGAGGCGGACCGCGGTCTCCAGCTCCTGCGAGTTCATCATGAACCCGCCATCGCCGCACACCGCCATCACGCGCCGATCGGGATGCAGCATCGCCGCCATCATCGCCGACGGCAGCCCGGCGCCCATGGTCGCCAGCGCGTTGTCGAGCAGCAGCGTGTTGGGCATCCAGGTGCGGTAGTTGCGGGCGAACCAGATCTTGTACATGCCGTTGTCGAGGGCAACGATGCCATTCTCCGGCATGACCTGCCGGACATCGTGGACGATCCGCTGCGGCGTCGGCGGGAAGCGGGTCTCGTCGGCTCGGTCCGCGATCCGGCCCAGGATCTCCTCGCGCAACGAAGCCAGCGCAGAGGCGGTCTCGAGCTTGCCCTCGAGCCGGTCGGCCAGCAGGGCGAGGCTCGGGCCGACATCGCCCACCACCTCGGCATGCGGGAAATAGACCTGCTCGACATTGGCCGGCGTGAAGCTGATGTGGATCACCAGCGGCCCGTCCGGGCCCATCAGGAACGGCGGCTTCTCGATCGTGTCGTGGCCGATGGCGACGATAAGGTCGGCGCGGTCGATCGCCTCGTGCACGTAGTCCCGTTCCGACAGTGCCGCCGTGCCCAGATAGAGCTTGTGGCCGCCGGCAACCGTGCCCTTGCCCATCTGCGTGTTGAAGAACGGGATCTGGGTGCGTCGGATGAACTCGGTCAGCCCGGCGGTCAGGCGCGGGCGGCTGGCGGCAGCGCCCAGCATTACCAGCGGCCGCTTGGCCGCCAGGATCATCGCCGCCGCACGGTCGAGCGCCGCAGAAGGTGCCACGGGCAGCTCGATCGGGTGCGGCGGCACCATCGGCAGGTCCGCCGCTTCCTCACCCGCGATGTCCTCCGGCAGCTCGAGATGGACCGGCCCCGGCCGCTCCTCCATTGCCACCCGGAAGGCGTCGCGCACGAAGGTCGGGATGGTGGCCGTGCTGACGATCTGCCGTGTCGACTTGGTCAGGGGCCGCATCGTCGCGACCATGTCGACGATCTGGAAGCGCGCCTGCCGGCTGCTCATGATCCCCTTCTGGCCGGTGATCAGGATCATCGGCATCGCACCGAGATGCGCATAGGCCGCCCCGGTCACCAAGTTCAGCGCCCCGGGCCCCAGCGTCGCGATGCACACCCCGGGCCGCCCGGTCAGCCGTCCGTGGGTGGCCGCCATGAACGCGGCCGATTGCTCGTGGCGCGTCAGCACCAGCTCGATGCTGGAGCCGCGCAGCGACTCGACGACATCGAGATTCTCTTCGCCGGGGACGCCGAAAATGTACTGGACACCCTCGTTTTCCAGCGCGGCGACCAGCAGATCGGAGCCCTTGGTCACGACTATTCCCCCTTGTCGGGACATTCCCCATCCGCGCGGGGAGCCCCTACTACTTTGGTTCCTCCGCCGGGGACAGCGGAAGAGGAGGATTGGTCGCACCCGGAAACCGCGTCAGGGCCATCGGTGCGTGTAGCGCGTCGGCCGAGGGACCACCTCGGCCGACCACATCAGACGACGGAGCGTCGGCCGGTGATGGCGTGGTAGATCACCAGCACCAGCACGGCACCGACGACCGCGACGCCCATGCTGTAGATGTTCAAGCCGGTCACGCCGGCAGCGCCGAACTGGTTGAAGACGAAGCCGCCGACGACGGCACCGACGATGCCCAGCACGATATCCAGGATCAAACCTTCACCGGTCTTGTTGACCAATTTGCTGGCGATGAAACCGGCGATCAGCCCCAGAACGATCCACGCGAGTATTGACATCTCAATAGTCCCTTTATGCGGCCTTCACAGGCGCGCGTCCCATAAACGAGCGCCACGGCGATGGACTGTCACCGCCGTGGCGTCCGATCTCAGACCGACCGGCTACGGACGGTCGGCGCCGCGAAGGCCGCGCGACGTTGCACCGCCATCGAGCCGCCGATAGCGGCAGCGGCACCGCCGAGCAGCAGAGCGGCGAAGGCCAGGAAAGCTGCCTTGGAGGCCGCGCTCGCGGTCTCGTCAGCGGCGACCTTGGCAGACTGCACGGCCTGGTCCCTAGTGGCCATCAGCTGCGCCTGCGCCTCGTCGAATTGCTTGGCAGCTTCGTCTGGGCTGATCTGCAGCTGTGCGGCCATGATCTCGATCACCCGCTCGCGCGCCTGCTTCGCCTGCTCGCCACCGGCGGCAAGCTTCGGCATCGCCATCGCAAGTTCCTTCTGCGCGTCCTCGGGTGTCATCGTTGCCGGGTCGCGATTGGCTGGCTGCAGGTAGGTCTTGGCCTGCTCGAGCATCTGCTCGGGCGAGGTGCTGGTCATCGCCGCGACCTGCGGTGCCGCTGCCTTCAAGCCTTCGCCGGCGGCCGATGCCGCGCTTGAAGTGACGCCGCCCACCATGCTGAACGCGCCGCCAATCATGCCGCCGATGGCCGTGGTCAGCAGGTAGAAGGTGAGCAGGAGCGTCACGCCCCAAGTCACGATGCCATGCAGTATGCCGTCGAAGCGGAGCGTGTTGCCGGCGAGCCAGGCGGCGGTGTAGCCGCCGGCCACCAGCGCCAGCAGGTTGCTGACCAGCCACCACAAACCGGTACCGAGGCCGAGACTGCTGGCTTCCGGGGTGCCGGACGTCATCGGCTCGATCATGCCGAGGCCGATCCCGGCGCCCAGCAGGCTCAGCACCAGCTGGACCGCGACCGCAACGGTCACGCCGGCGAAAATCGCCGACCAGGATATCCGCTTCATCGATGGGCTCTGGATCGCCCCCGTCATGTCGGTCGTGGGTGCGACGCCGGCACCCCCCGGGTAAGTCGTCGTTGCCATTGGCATGTTCCTGTCTGCCCGCGAAGCAATATCGCGTGCGTGCGTCATCCACCGGAAGCGGCCGGTGGTCCGAACAGATTGCGTTGTCAGCCGAACCGGCGATCGGCTGGTAGGTTCCGGAAACTGCTGGGCATCTCGGCAGCCCCAGCATCGTCCTGGCAGGTCAAGATTTACTGCGATCCCAACTGACCGTCGGCGTCGGGGTTCCACCATAATCGACGATTAGTCATCGAAAAAATTAGCGCAAAAGTATTTCGATATTTCAATGGCAATACGGTTGCGATTGTGATTTGCTGCGGTGCAGTATCACAGGAACTTAGTGATGCGACAAACCATCCCAGCGAATACGAGGAATATCTCTTGGCTCAGACAGCAAATACGGACGGCAGGAAAGTCACCGCCAATACCAAGGCGGCTGCTGAGCGGATGACGGACACCACACGTGCGATGGCCGACAAGGGTCGTGAGATGGCGCACGACGCCGAGGAGGCCTCGGTGGCGATGGTCGAGCGGAGCGCCGCGAACACGTCGGCCGCGGTCGACCAGCTCGCTGGCAGATGACACGGCTGCCGACGTAGCGCCGGGCATCGGCCATGATGTGTCGAGTATCTGGCGCGATCTGGTCCAGGGTCAGCTGGCGCACAACGTCGATGCATTCCGCCGACTGTCGGCGGCGCGCGACTGGCACGAGAGCGTCGCGATCCAGAGCGACTATATCTCCGGCAATTTGACGCGGATCGCCGAAGCGGCGTCGCGTTACGCGGAGCTAACCAGCACGATGATGCAGGATCTTCTGTCGTCTAGCTGCCGCCAAATGCTCAAAGCCGGGTGATTCGCCGCGCTATTGTCGCGCACACGCTTGGCTGATCGGTTATCATCCTCGATGCCTGCACCCAAGGTCTCATACGCCTCCACCCCTTCAAGTCATGGAACCAGCATCAATCTCGGGACCGGGATTTGTGCGGCATGCGAGCATGGCACCGTCACAACGGTTCGCTCACCGCCAATCATGATGCGGCGATCAAGTCGGCCGCCGAGTTGCGCGACCAAAGTCCTGACCACCGCCGCACCCGCGAATTCGCGCCGGCCCGCGGCCGCCATCCCCGGGCCACTGTGCTCGATGGTCAGTTTCCACGCGGCAGGCATCGTGATGAACAAGACCTCGATCCTACCACCCTGCGAAGTCTCGAATGAGGACAGCGCGTTCGCGATCAGCTCCATGGCGATCACCGTCAACCGTGCCGCCACGGCGGTCGGCAGCCGCTCTGGCATCGCCGCACAGGTAAGCGTCAGCCCACTCTCGATGGGGAGCGTGCTCGCGACGTCGGCGCACCGCGCACGCAAGCTGTCACTGAACTCCACCGTGACTGAGCTTGCCCCTCTTGCATGGTGGGGTCGGCTCGGCGACGGCCTGCGAGCCGCCGCCACGGGCGTCATGGTGTCTAAAGCCTTCATTTCGCTTGAGACCATGGCATGATCCCTTCCTGACCTGATGGGGGCTGTGACTGCCAGTACCATTCCAACGTATCCGGCCGTCCCAGCGCGACGCTGATCTAGATTAGTGAGAAAGCCGGAAAAGCGAATTTGCAGCCCCGACAGACCGAGCCAGCGGCGTCAGGTTGGAATGTCTGGCGTTAGGGCGCCGATGCGTTCTCCTCTACCGCGACGAACGGGTCCTCCTCGCCGGCCACGGAAGAGTTCTCCAGCTCCTGCTCCGCGCGAAACCGGTAAGTCAGCTCATGGCCCTCGGGGGAGCCTGCGGCTTGCCATAGCTCGTGCGCACGGTGCGCCAACGTCATGCGCAAGTCATCGTCCATGCTTCAGTCTCCGGTGCAGAGAATTTTCATTCGAATGGCGGAGCGGCGGTCGTGGCAGGGTGAGCACACATCACGGCCGCGGCACCGTCACAACCGTGCGGACGCCGCCGATCATCCGGGGGCTCTGGAGCCGACCACCCAGTCGGTCGACGACCCGCCACACCAGCGTCGCGCTTCTGCCAAGCTGACGGTCGGAAGCTGCTGTCGGCGGGCGGCTGTGCTCGACCGTGAGCTGGAACGAGGTCGGGACCGCGCCGAACGACACGCCGATCCGCCCACCCCGACCGCCCTCGAACGCCATGAACGCTCGGGCCAGCAGCTCCTCCGTGATCAGCGTGAGTTGGCTCGCTACCGCCCATGGCAGCCGTTGCCGCAGCGCCGTGCACGTGACCGTAACCCCACTCACGCCGGAGAACGAGGCGCACTGTCGACGCAGGCTCTCCCCGAACTCCACCGTGGGATACCGCGCCGTCCGCACTTGAGGGGGGCGCGGTGGCACCAGAACCAGCGGCGGCGGTGGCAGTGCCACCTCGTTGATCGCAATAACCCCGAGCGCAACCATGGGATAGCCTTTCCGCTCGCGCGTACCGGCCGCCGTGACCAGAGCGACTGGGGAATCGACTTTTGGGTGATGGGAAGCACCACCGCACGCCGAAACTGTAGCAACCTGCGCTGCGGATCGCCGCCCGCCGCTAATCTAGATCAGTGCCGCCGCATTAACTTGATCTCGGCCAATTGACGGTTCAGGCGGTCGCGTGGAGATCCACCTTCGCGCTTTCGCCCAGTTCGGGCTCACGCCCGGTGAGATTGGCCGCGGCGACCTCCCAGAGATAGCGCATGCTGCTGCTGGTCGAATCCCAATATTGCGCGCTGTCGACGTCGACCTCGATCAGTGCAAGATGCGGGTCGTCGAGACCCTTTGGAAACCACGCCCCGACCATCGGGCTCCAGTATTTGCGCATGCGCTCACGATCATTGGAGAGCCGTCCGTGGCCAGCGACGGACACGAACATGTTGTGGTCGATATCGGCGTAGGCGAGGTTGAGCCGATCATAGCGTCCGATCTCGTCGGTCTTACCCGAATCGTGGCGCGTGAAGAAATACAGCTTGTCCTCGAATTCCTCCTGGTAACCGTGCATCGGGCGCGAGTGCATCGCCTCGCCGTCCCAACTGGTCATCATCGCGACCTTGATCTTCTTGATCATCGACCAGAGCTTCGCCTGTGCCTCGTTCCGGCCGGCGGGTGACGACGCCATATGAGCTGCCTCCGTTGTTGGCTGTCCGGTTGCAACCCACCGTGGGCGATGCGGTTCCCCTGATGGCTCGGGAGTTCGGCCCCTTTCCGGTTAGGAGAGCTCTTTCAGTCTCGCCCGCGCCAGCGCCACGAAACTACCCTGCGGGTATTGCTCCAAGTAGGCGTCGTACAGGGCCGGATTGTCGCTGTCTTTCACGCTGTCCCAGAAGGCCAGCTCGATTGCGACGTCGGCGGGCATGGCCGCCGGCGCGGGGGCGGATAAAGCGGCGATCCGGTCGCGGGCCAACGCCGCGAACTCACCGTCAGGGAACCGCTCCAGGTAGTGCAGGAATTCCGCAACCCGGTCGCCGTCGCGCACCGTCTCCCACAGCGCCACGTCGAGCAGGGCGGTGCCCTCGTCCAAATCCCGGGTCGACAGCTCGGGGGAGGCGGGCGGTGTCCCGTCCAGTTCGGGAACGCTGTTCGCGTCGACGATGATGCGAAATGCCCGCACCGGTCGGTCGATGTTCTTCACCTGCTGCTCGCCCAGGTCCTCGAAGCGGAATGTGTCGAGGTGGCGAATGTGATCGCGCACGCCCCGCGATACGCAAATGCCGCCGGCCGCCGCCAAGGTTTGCAGCCTGGCTGCGATGTTGACGCCATCGCCGAAGATGTCGCCGTCCTTGGCAATGATGTCGCCGACGTTGATCCCGATCCGGAACGCCATGCGCCGGCTCCTCGGCGATCCCGGCGTTAAGCTCAGCGATCGCCTCCTGCATGCCGAGCGCGCACCGGACCGCGTCGACCACGCTCGCGAACTCGGCCAGCACGCTGTCGCCGGCGGTATTGGCGATCCGGCCGCGGAACGACACGATCAGCTGGTCGACCGCCGCGCGGTGCGAGGAGAGCGTCGCCAGCGTCGCTTCCTCGTCGAGGGCCATCAGACGGCTGTAGCCTTCGGCGTCGGCTGCGAGGATCGCCACCAGCCGGCGATCGAGACTTGGTGCTTCCATGAGGTCAGGTTCCGTCCAGCATTTTCTACTACTGCTGATGAACGGAGTGGAGGCCGCCGCGATCCATCAAGTTCGCGAGGGAAGCAAATCTCGACGGTGGGCGCGCGCCCCAGCGTCAGGCCTGAACGTGGCCCTGGTCGAGGTAGCCGCTGTGGTGGCCGGCGAGCAGGCGCAGGCGGGCTAGATCGTGGAACAAGACGTGGCCGTCGCGGAACGTCAACAGCCCGCGCTCGCGCAGCTGGCGCAGGACGCGATTGATGTGGACCGCCGTGAGCCCGACCGCATCGGCGAGCAGGCATTGGTTGAGCGGGCAAGCGAACCCGGTGACGGAGCCCAGCCCGGCCAGCTGCAGGCGCAGCCCGAGCTCCACCATGAAATGCGCGGTGCGCACCAGGGCGCTGCGCCGGCCGATATTGACCAGATGCTCGACCAGCATCGCCTCGTCGCGCGAGGCGGCCCACAGGAACGCGATGCCGAGACGAGGCTGCTGCTCGAACGCCGCCCTCAGTTGGCGCGCGGATACCTCGGCTAAGGTGACATTGGTGAGCGCCGCGAAGCCGTGATCGGCGGCGCGCAGAAGAACGCTTCCTAGGCCGACGACGTCGCCCGGGATCGGAAAATCAATGATCTGGCGCCCACCGTCTGGCAGCAGCTTGTAGGACAGGACCCAGCCAGTCTCCAGGATGAAGGCGTGATGAGCGACCCTGACGCTCGTGCACCAACTCGATCCCGGCGCAGATCGAGCGGCGCTGGGCTTCCAGCCGGCCGAGCGCAGAAAGCTCATCCTCCCCCAGCGGCAGGAAATGAGTCAACTTGCGCACCAGCGCACTGTCGAAAGCGGCCATGTTTTTGTCGCCCTCGACAAAGAATGCGGACTCACCCCCCCCTGGGTTCCTTGGCCGTCCGACTAGATAATTTAGCACACTGCTTCAGGTTAGTCTTCTAGATTTGTCATGGGTTATACTCTCCGCTGCTGCTCATCTATTCCCCGCCACCATCCCAGGTGGCACCCCGTTATCAAAGGAAGTTGTCATGGACCGCAAAACAGGAGCGGCGGGGCTCGCGGCGCTCGCCATCTGTGAATTGCTGCTGCTGTCATTGACCGAGAGCAAGACGCTCGCCGCCGGCGAGGCGCGGTCGATTCTCGAGGATGCGGCCGCAGCCAATCGGAACGCGATTCCCTTGGGACCCGACGACGGCCACCACGAAGCGGCGGCAGCGGTGATCGAGCTGATCCTCGCCGGCGGTAATTCGGTTCGCTTCGACTGATCGAGCCGCGATCAGCTCTCCGCCGGCGCCCTTGCGGCCCATTGGCAAGCCGGACGCCTTGACCATGCGCTCGGCTGTGCGCCATCGTCGTCGGCATGAGCGATGCTGCAGTAGCCATCAGGCCGGCCGATGCGGGCCGCGCCGTGCAATCGGCACCGGCCGCGATCTCGGTGCACGGTGTCTCGCTTACCTTCGCCACCCATGACGGCCCGGTTTACGCGCTGGCCGAGATCGACCTCACCATCTTCGACGGTGATTTCGTCTCGCTGATCGGCCCGTCCGGCTGCGGCAAGACCACGCTGCTGCGGGTCATCGCCGATCTGGAGCGGCCGAGCGCGGGCGCGATCCGCGTCAACGGGGTAAGCCCGGAGCAGGCGCGGCTCGGCCGGCAATACGGCTACGTGTTCCAGGCGCCGGCGCTGCTGCCGTGGCGCACGGTCGAGCGCAACGTGATGCTGCCGCTGGAGGTGATGGGTCTGCCGGCGGCGGAGCGGCGGGCAGCGCGCGGCGCGCTGGCTGGAGATGGTCAACCTGCGCGGGTTCGAGCACAAGCACCCCTGGCAGCTCTCCGGCGGGATGCAGCAGCGGGCGTCGATCGCCAGGGCACTGTCGTTCGATCCGGCGCTGTTGCTGATGGACGAGCCGTTCGGGGCGCTGGACGAGATCGTGCGCGACAAGCTCAATCTGCAACTGCGGCAGCTGTGGGCGGAGACCAGGAAGACCGTGGTGTTCGTCACCCACTCGATCCCGGAAGCCGTGTTCCTGTCGACGCGGATCGTCGTGATGTCGCCGCGGCCGGGCAGGATCATCGACGCCTTCGACGTCGATCTGCCGGCGGACCGGCCGCTCGACTTCCGCGAGACACCCGAGTTCCTGGCCGTGGCGCAGCGGGTGCGCGAGGGACTGCGGGCCGGGCATTCCTATGACGATTGAGGGGGTCCGGCAGCATGCCGGACCGATCGCAGTAACCGTCCTCGCCCTGCTGGCGTTGTGGTACGTCGCCGCCGTCTGGATGAATGCGCCGTTCGCGCGCCAGATCGCGGCCGACCCCGCGGCAATGGGCACGGCCGACTTGATCGCGGCGACAATGAGCCTGGAGCGGCCGCTGCTGCCGGCGCCACATCAGGTCGCGGCGGAACTCTACCGGACGGTGCTGGCCACGCCGCCAGGCTCCAAGCGCAGCCTCGTCTATCACGGCTGGGTGACGCTGGCCTCGACGCTGCTGGGCTTCGCCATCGGCGGCGTGGTCGGGATCGTGCTCGCGGTGCTGATCGTTCACGTGCGGTCGATGCAGAAAAGTCTGCTGCCCTGGATCATCGCCTCGCAGACAATCCCGATCCTGGCCATCGCCCCCATCGTGATCGTCGTGCTGGGCTCGATCGGCCTCAAGGGGCTCGTGCCAAAGGCGCTGATCTCGGCCTATCTATGCTTCTTCCCGGTGACCATCGGCATGGTCAAGGGCCTCACCTCGCCCGAGCCGATGCAGCTCGATCTGCTGCGCACCTACCATGCAAGTGGCTGGCAGACCTTCTGGAAGCTGCGCTGGCCGGCCTCGGTGCCGTTCCTGTTCACCAGCCTCAAGGTCGCAATCGCGATCAGCCTCGTCGGCGCCATCGTCGCCGAGCTGCCGACCGGCGCCCAGGCCGGGCTGGGTGCGCGACTGCTGACCGGCTCCTATTACGGCCAGACCGTGCAGATCTGGGCGGCCCTGTTCGCGGCCGCGATCCTGGCCGCCGCCATGGTGGCTTTGACCGGGCTGGCCGAGCGGCTGACCCTCGGCGCGATGGGCATGCGCCGATGAGCGCCACGGCACTGGCCGATGTCCCGCTCAGCCGGCCACGGATCATCCTGTGGATCCTGGCCGGCGCGCTGATGGCGTTGAGTCTCGCGGCCCCACTCGGGGTTGGTCCCGAGCCAGCCTCGCGGGACTTCCCGCTGCCGCAGATCATCCTGGCCGCTGGTTTCATCGCCATCGGCGTCACCGGCAGCCTGACGCCGCGCCGGATCGGGCTGATGGCGCTCATGGTGCTGCTGGGCTGCGTCGTTGTGGTCGCGGCGGTCCACCGCCCTGGTATTGCCGGCACCGCCGGTCCGGGCTTGTGGCTGCAGGCGGCGGGGCTGTGGATCGCCGCCTGGCTGACGGTCGACGCGATGGCGGCGGTCGAGCTGCTCGATCGGCGGCGCCAGCGATTGGTCGACCTCGCCGTGGCCGTGGCGTTCGGCGCCTTCCTGCTGTTCCTGTGGGAAGTCGCCACGGTCGGCTTCGGCGTACCGGCGGTGCTGATGCCCAGCCCCTCGGCGGTCGGCGTCCGCTTCGCCGGCTCGCTGCCGACCTTGTGGGCAGACTTCGTGCAGACGTTCCTGAAGGCCGTGCTCGCCGGCTGGGCAATGGGCTGCGGCGCCGGCTTTCTCGTGGCGATCCTCGCCGACCGCATTCCGTTCCTGCGCCGCGGCCTGCTGCCGCTCGGGCATTTCGTGGCGGCGCTGCCGATCATCGGCATCGCGCCGATCATGGTGATGTGGTTCGGCTTCGACTGGCAGTCCAAGGCCGCCGTCGTCGTGGTGATGACCTTCTTCCCGATGCTCGTGAACACGGTGGTCGGCCTTGCCGCCGCCGGTCGGCTGGAGCTCGACCTGATGCGCTCCTACGGCGCCGGGTACCTCGCCACGCTTACCAAGCTGCGGCTGCCGGCGGCGCTGCCGTTCGTGTTCAACGCGCTCAAGATCAACTCGACCCTGGCGCTGATCGGGGCCATCGTCGCCGAGTTCTTCGGCACGCCGACGGTGGGCATGGGCTTTCGCATCTCGACCGAGGTCGGCCGGATGAGCCTGGACATGGTCTGGGCCGAGATTTTGGTGGCCGCCTTGGCCGGCTCGGCCTTCTACGGGACCCTGGCCCTACTTGAGCAGGCTGCGACATTCTGGCATCCTTCCTATCGGGGGACGTAGGGCGGGCATGCTGCTGCCACTTGGTGGCTGGCGCCGCGCCGATCGCGAGGGAGGAATGGTCATGCGGAGAGTTGCGTCGTGGCCGTTATTGACTGCGGCAGCGCTGCTCGTCCTCTTGGGCGGCAGCGTCAGTGCCGCGCCGGACAAGTACGCGCTGGTAACGGAGAGCGGGATCGCGTTCGCCGATTTCAGGGGATACGAAGGCTGGGAGGTCGTCTCCGTCGCGCGGACCGAAGAGGTCCTCAAGGTGATCGTAGCCAATCCGACGATGATCGACGCCTACAAGGCCGGTGTTCCCGGCAATGGTCAGCCTTTCCCCGACGGTTCCAAAATAGCGAAGCTGCAATGGAACCCGAAAAAGAGCACCGAGGCCCCCTTTGTGGTCGACGTGCCGGACACCTTCGCCCAGGCCTTCTTCATGCAGAAGGACAGCAAGCGTTTTCCCAACAGCGGCGGCTGGGGTTACGCGCTGTTCAACTACGCGGCCGCATCGGATACGTTCACGGCCGATCCCAGTCCGGCAGACTGCGGACACTCCTGCCACGTGGCCGTGAAGGCCAAGGACCACATCTTCCACCCGTACCAGAAGCGGTGAGCGCGGAACAACGGCCGTCACACCGAACGGCACCGCCAGGATGCCCGACGAGCTCAATGGCCATCTGCGATGCTTATTCGGCGCTGCGGTCGCGGCCATCGCCGCCCATCGGTTCTGTAGCGGCGCAGTCTGGAGCGGCAGGGGGTTGTCGGCCCGATCGATGGTAGGTCCGCTCTGATTCTGCACGGCACCATGACGCAATCAAAGGGGAAGAGATGAAAATCCTGCTGGTCATCACCTCGCACGACAAGCTCGGCGACACCGGCCGCAAGACCGGCTTTTGGCTGGAGGAGCTCGCCGCGCCCTACTACACGTTCATGGACGCTGGCGCAGAGATGGTGCTCGCCTCGCCGAAGGGCGGGCAGCCGCCGCTCGATCCCAAGAGCAACGAGCCGGAGTTCCAGACCGATCTTACGCGCCGGTTCGAGGCCGACGCGGACGCCAAGGCACAACTTGCATCGACGGTCCGCCTGGACACGATCAAGCCCGAGGACTTCGACACCGTCTTCTACCCCGGTGGCCATGGCCCGATGTGGGACCTGGCGGAGGATCGAGACTCGGTAAGGCTGCTCGAGACGATGGTTGGGGCCGGCAAGCCGGTGGCACTGGTCTGCCACGCGCCCGGCGCGCTCCGTCACGTCAAGACCCCTGACGGCAAGCCGCTGGTGCAGGGCAAGCGGGTAACCGGATTCACCAACACCGAGGAAGAGGCAGTCGGCCTGACCAAGGTGGTGCCGTTTCTGGTGGAGGACGAGCTGAAGGCGAAGGGCGGCATCTACTCCAAAGTTGCCGACTGGCAGCCTTACGTCCTCACCGACGGCCTGCTGATCACCGGCCAGAATCCAGCCTCGTCGGGTCCGGCCGCGAAGGCGCTGCTGCAGCTCCTGGCATAACGGATCGGGCCATCGGCGCGCGACCGCGACAACCGAGGGGAGGTTCCATCATGCCTGACACACAGAAGGTCGTCATCGTCACCGGGGCGTCCCAAGGGATCGGCGCCGCCTTGGTGCGGGCCTTTCGCGACCGGAACTATGCGCGTGGTCGCCAATTCCCGCTCGATCGGGGCCGGAGCCGACGCCGACGTGCTGGCCGTGGCCGGCGACATCGGCGAGCCGGAAACCGCTGAGCGCATCGTTGGCACAGCCCTCGAGCATTTCGGGCGTATCGACACACTGATCAACAATGCCGGCATCTTCGTTTCCAAGCCGTTCATCGAGTTCACGGCGGACGACTATGCCCGCAACATGGCGGTCAACGTCGCCGGATTCTTCCACATTACCCAGCGGGCCGCCGCCGAGATGCTGAAGCAGGGCTCCGGCCACATCGTCAGCATCACCACGACCATCGTCGATCAGCCGATGGTCGGCGTGCCGGCAGCGCTCGCCGCCCTGACCAAGGGCGGGCTCAATGCGGCCACCCGGTCGCTGGCGATCGAGTTCGCGGCCAGGGGCGTGCGGGTCAACGCCGTCGCCCCCGGGATCATCAAGACGCCGATGCACCCGGTCGAGACCCACGCCGCGCTCGCGGGCCTGCACCCGGTCGGCCGGATGGGCGAGATCGGCGACGTGGTCGACGCCGTCCTGTTCCTCGAGAGCGCGCCCTTCATCACCGGGGAGATCATCCACGTCGACGGTGGCCAGCACGCCGGACGCTGGTGATCGCCGGGAGGGCCTGGAGCGCGGTCGGCCGGACGCTCGCCTGTGCTGCGGTGGCGGCCGCCGTGTTACCCACTATGCAGCCGGAAATCTGGTTTCTCTCGCTCACGGGAGGAGGAAGCGGTGCCCCACCTAATTTCGGTCAACGTGGGTCTGCCACGCGACATCGCGTGGCGAGGACGGACAGTCCACACCGGTATCTGGAAGACCCCGGTGCAAGGCCGGCGCATGGCGCGACGCCTCAACATCGACGGCGATGGTCAGGGGGATCTCGCGGGACACGGCGGCGAGCATCGGGCCGTCTATGTCTATCAGAGCGAATCGTATCGCTTTTGGCAGCGCCGGCTTGGCCGAAGCGACTTCAGCCATGGGCAGTTCGGGGAGAATTTCACCGTCGACGGGCTGGCCGACGACGAGGTGTGCATCGGCGATCGTTATCGGATCGGGGGTGCCGTGTTCGAAGTGACGCAGCCCCGCGTCACCTGCTATCGGGTCGGTATCCGTATGGACGAGCCGCAGATGGCGGCGTTGCTCGTCGCGCAGGGCCGGCCCGGCTTCTACTTTCGCGTGCTGGAGGAGGGGGAGGTCGAAGCCGGTGACCAGATCGTGCAGGTCGCGGCGGGTCCAGAGCGGATGTCGGTCGCCGCGGTCAATGCGCTCCTGTACACGCCCGGTCATCCGAGGAGCGAGATCGAGCGCGCGCTTCGCATCCCCGCGCTGAGTGCCGGCTGGGTCGCCTCGTTCCGGGCGCTGCTCGCGCGCACCGAGGGCGGCGGCACGCCGACGGGCAATCCCGGGCTGGTCCCGTCGGCACCGCCTCCAGCGTGGCGGGGCTTTCGTCCGCTGCTCGTCTCGCGCAAGGATCGCGAGAGCGGCAGGGTCACCTCGCTGACGCTCGAGCCCACTGACGGGCATCCCCTGGCCATTCCGCTGCCCGGCCAATATGTCGTGCTTCGGATCAGACCAGCGCCCGATGCGCCGGCTCTCCTGCGCAGCTATTCGCTATCCAGCGAGCCGGGCGACGCGCGTTATCGCGTGAGCGTGAAGCGGGAGGCCCATGGTGCAGTGGGGACTTACATCGAGGCTGAGGTGCGGGTTGGGGACGTTCTCGACGTTAGCGCGCCGCGCGGGAGCTTCTCACTGCGGCCCGGCGAAGGGCCCGTCGTCCTTCTGAGTGCCGGCGTCGGAGCCACACCCATGCTCGCTATGCTCCACGCATTGGCCGCCGGTCGCTCCCGGAGAGAGGTCTGGTGGCTGTATGGCGCGCACGACGGCGGTGAGCATCCGTTCGCCGCGGAGACGCGAACGCTTCTTGAGGCTCTGCCTCGCAGTCATGGTCACATCCTCTACAGCTCACCTCGTCCGACGGACCGGCCGGCCATCGATTTCCACGCCACCGGACACATGAGCGTTCGCGCACTTCAGGAACTCGACGTGCCGAAGGAAGCCGATTTCTATCTTTGCGGGCCGCCCGCCTTCATGAACGATCTTGCCACCGGCCTGGCAAACTGGGGCGTTGCCGTCGATCGCGTCCATACCGAGGTTTTCGGATCGGCCCCGTCTTTGATGCCGGGCGTCTCGCCTGGTCTCCGCCGACCGCCGCACCGGCCCGACGGATCCGAGGGCACGGGACCGCTGGTCTCGTTTGCGCGAAGCAATCTCGCTGTGCGCTGGAATCCGGCATTCCACAGCATCCTCGAGTTCGCCGAGGCGTGCGACGTTCCGGTCAGATGGTCCTGTCGGACGGGGGTCTGCCACAATTGCGAGACCGGGCTCATCGGCGGCGCTGTCGAATACGAGCCAGACCCGATCGAACCCCCGGCCGACGGTGCCGCGCTGATCTGCTGCAGCCGGCCCAGGGGCGAGATCGTGCTCGATCTGTGACGGGTCCGGGCAAAAGGCACCAAATCCGAGGAGCTGGACATGAGGGATAGCAAAGCAGGTGGCGAAACCGGTGCCGAGTTGCCCAGGTCGGCAAGGGCGGACATGAAGCTGGAGGCCGTCGTCATCCCGGTGGCCGACGTCGAGCGCGCCAAGCGGTTCTATGGCGATCTTGGTTGGCGGCTCGACGCCGACTTCCATTTCGACAACGGCTTTCGCGTCGTCCAATTCACGCCGCCCGGTTCGGGGTGCTCGATCCAGTTCGGCACGAATATCACGGCAGCAAAGCCCGGCTCGTCGCAGGGCCTGTACCTGATCGTCTCTGAAATCCAGGCCGCGCGCGACGAACTGGTCGCCCGCGGTGTCGAAGTCAGCAAGGTGTTCCATGCTGGAACGCCGGGCGCTCAGTTTCAGCCGGACGGCACGAGCGGTCGCTTGAGCGGTCCCGCGCCCGATCGCGCCAGCTACGGATCCTTCGCCACGTTCAGCGATCCGGACGGCAACAGCTGGCTGCTCCAGGAGGTTACCACGCGCTTGCCGGGACGCGTGGACGCCGACCGCACCACCTTCGCGTCCTCGCCCGAACTCGCGGCAGCGCTTCGCCGGGCTGCGGCCGCGCACGGCGAGCATGAGAAGCGGACGGGCCATCATGATGCGGACTGGCCGGACTGGTACGCCGACTACATTGTCCGGGAACAGGCCGGCAAACCTCTGCCGTCGTGACCGCTGGCCGTCTCGGGCATCGGATCATGTTCCTGGCGCAAGCCCCGCTGGCAGGTGCGATCGCTATCTGGCATGCCTACGGGCGAGGTCACCAACAAGGAACGACGGTATGAACAGGCTCGCCAGCGTCGCCGCAACTCTCCTGGCCTTGGGGGTCGCCTCGGCCGAGGCCGCCGACAAGGTCACGCTGCAGCTGAAATGGGTCACCCAGGCCCAGTTCGCCGGCTACTACGTCGCCAAGGACAAGGGCCTCTACGAGGCGGCCGGCCTCGACGTCACGATTAATCCCGGCGGTCCGGACATCGCACCACCGCAGGTGATCGCCGGGGGCGGAGCCGATGTGATCGTCGACTGGATGCCCTCGGCGCTGGCCAGCCGTGAGAAGGGCGTGCCGCTGGTCAACATCGCCCAGCCGTTCAAGCGCTCGGGCATGGAGCTCACCTGTCGCAAAGACACCGGAATCACGACGCCGGCCGATCTCAAGGGCAAGACGCTGGGCGTCTGGTTCTACGGCAACGAGTATCCGTTCCTGTCCTGGATGGCGAAGCTGGGTCTGAAGACCGACGGCTCGGCAGATGGCGTGACCGTGCTGAAGCAGGGCTTCAACGTCGATCCGCTGCTGCAGAAACAGGCCGACTGCATCTCGACCATGACCTACAACGAGTATTGGCAGGTGATCGACGCCGGCATCAAGCCCGAGGACCTGGTCGTCTTCAAGTACGAGGACCAGGGTGTCGCCACCCTCGAGGACGGGCTCTACGTGTTGGAGAGCGGTCTCCAGGATCCGGCTTTCGTCGCGAAGATGGCAAAGTTCGTGGCAGCGTCGATGCAGGGCTGGGCCTGGGCACGGGAGAACCCGGATGCGGCTGCGGCGATCGTGCTCGAGAACGACGCCACCGGCGCGCAGACCGAGAGCCACCAGAAGCGGATGATGGGCGAGATCAACAAGCTGACCGAGGGCTCCGACGGCAAGCTCGACGAGGCCGACTACGAGCGCACCGTGCAGACGCTGCTTTCCGGCGGCTCCGACCCGGTGATCACCAAGACGCCGACGGGTGCCTGGACCCATGCCGTGTCCGACGCGGCCAAGCTGTAGGTTCGGCACACGTGCAACGATCCCAGACATCCTGTCGGCGCCTTGATCCATAGGGTAAGCGACGCGGCGGAACCCGGTCAGCCCTAGCCATCAGCGAGGCCAGCTCCATGCAGAACCTGCGCATCGACCCGCAACGGCTTTGGGATCAGCTCATGGAGACGGCGCAGTTCGGCGCCACCGCCAAGGGCGGCATCAAGCGGCTGACGCTCACCGACGACGACCGCCAGGTGCGCGACTGGTTCAAGGCGCAGTGCGAGGCGCTGGGCTGCACGGTGACTGTCGACGAGGTCGGCAACATGTTCGCGCGCCGTCCGGGCCGTAACGACGCATTGCCGCCGATCGCGATGGGATCGCATCTCGACACGCAGCCGACGGGTGGCAAGTTCGACGGTGTGCTCGGGGTGCTGGGCGCACTTGAGGCGCTGCGCACCCTGGTCACCGTCGGCTACGAGACCAACGCGCCCATCGAGCTGGTCAACTGGACCAACGAGGAGGGCTCGCGCTTCGCGCCGGCGATGCTGTGCTCGGGCGTATTCGCTGGCGTGTTCACGTCCGATTACGCCGCGTCGCGCGAGGACCGCGAGGGCAAGCGCTTCGGCGACGAGCTGGAACGGATCGGTTACCGCGGGGACGAGCCGGCAGGCGGCCATCGCCTCGGTGCCCTGTTCGAGTTGCATATCGAGCAGGGGCCGATCCTCGAGGCTGAGGCGAAGGTGATCGGCGTGGTGCAGGGCGTGCAGGGCATGCGCTGGTACGAGGTCACGGTCACCGGCCAGGACGCCCATACCGGCGCCACGCCCATGCACCTGCGCAAGAACGCGCTGCTGGGTGCCGCGCGAATGGTCGAGCGCATTCACCAGATCGCCGTGGCGCATGCGCCGGCGGCCGTGGGCACGGTCGGGCTGGTCGAGGTCAAGCCCAACTCACGCAACGTGGTCCCGGGCGAGGTCTTCTTCGCGGTCGATTTCCGTCATCCCGAGGAAGCCGTGCTCGACCAGATGGAAGCGCAGTTCCGCGCCGCATTGCCGGAAATCATGGCGCCGTTGGGTCTGGAGTTCACCGAGAAGCGGATCTGGCACTCGCCGGCGGTGGCGTTCGATCCCGAGC
This sequence comes from uncultured Alphaproteobacteria bacterium, assembly GCA_963798145.1. Classification (GTDB taxonomy): domain Bacteria; phylum Pseudomonadota; class Alphaproteobacteria; order Geminicoccales; family Geminicoccaceae; genus Benzoatithermus. Next base: position 112,499 of record CAWCSG010000001.1, on the reverse strand, counting down.
TGATCGCCTGCGTCCGCAAGGGTGCCGAGCAGGCGGATCTCCCGATGCGCGACATGGTCTCCGGCGCCGGTCATGACGCCGCCTACATCGCGCGCGTGGCGCCCACGACGATGATTTTCGTCCCATGCCTCGGCGGCATCAGCCACAATGAGAGCGAGAGCACGACCTTCGAGGAATGCGCTGCCGGCGCGCAGGTACTGCTCAACGCTGTGCTGGAATACGATCGGCGGTTCGCGGGATGAGGCTCAGCCTAGCCGCTCGAGCAGCGCCATCGCCGCTGCAGGATTGCGGACCTTGTGACCGCTGATGACGTAGAGGTAGACGTCGCGAGGCTCGGCATCGGAAGATCCCGGCGATAGCAGATCGAGGTCCCCCGGTACCGTGCCGGCTGACCAGCTTCGTGCCCGGTCGACCCAGCGGTCGAGCTCCGCTCCGGCATAGCCGGCCTCCTGATCCTCCGACGTGCCCATGATCCGCGCATAGACGAACGGCGCGGTGGCATCCGCGATCTGCGGATGCTCGGAGTTGCCGGCGAGGACGATGGCGACACCATGTTTGCGCGCCAGCGCGACAAAGTCGGGAGAGCGGAAGCTGTCGTGACGCACCTCGACCGCGTGGCGTAGCTGGCGGCCTTCGACCGATTCCGGCAGCAGCTTCAGGAAGCCCGCGAAGTCATCGAGGTCCAGTTGCTTGGTCGGCATGAGCTGCCAGTTGATGGGGCCGAGCTTGTCGCCCAGCTTCAGGATCCCGCCATTGACGAAACGTTCGACCGATTCGCCGGCCTCGGACAGGACGCGCCTGGTCGTGGCGAAGCGTGGCGCCTTCAGGGCGAAGACGAAATCGTCGGGCGTCTCGTCGTGCCATTTGGCAAAAGTCTCGGGCGACTGCGAGCGGTAGAAGGTGCCGTTGATCTCGATCGTCGTCAGCTTACGGCTGGCGAATGCCAGCTCGCCCTTGTGGGCGAGCCCGTCAGGATAGAACGTGCCGCGCCAGGGCTCGTAGGTCCAGCCACCGATGCCGACCCGGATGATACCCGTCACTTTCTGAGACATGGATGACCTCCCCATCGATCGGCCGACGATCACGCCGAGGCTCGGTGTAGCCACAAGACAACCTTGATGATAGTTGTCAGTTCCCGGTTCGTTCCTGTGGAGGTGCCGTGGCTCGACGGGCGGGCAGCGCCGATCTGCCGTTGCATCACGGCCGCGTGCCGGCGTGGCTGGGCCAGCGCATGGCACGGCTCGGCCTTGTGATCGCCGAGGCGATCGTTCACCATTATGGCCGCGACGAGTTCCTGCGGCGGCTCGCCCACCCGTTCTGGTTCCAGTCGTTCGGGGCCGTCATGGGCATGGACTGGCATTCGTCGGGGATCACCACGGCCGTGCTCGGGGCGCTTAAGCGCGGCCTCGGGCCGCGCGCAGGCGAGCTCGGCATCCATGTCTGCGGCGGAAGGGGCAACCATTCACGTCGGACGCCCGGCGAATTGGTTGCTATCGGCGAGCGGGTCGGCTTCGACGGTGTCGGCATGGCCCGGACCAGCCGGCTGGTCGCCAAGGTCGACAGTGCCGCGGTGCAGGACGGCTTCACCCTCTATTTGCACGGCTTCGTCGTTACCGATGATGGCAGATGGGTCGTGGTGCAGCAGGGGATGAACGACACGAGCCGGCACGCGCGCCGCTACCACTGGCTGTCGGAGCAGGTCCGCAGCTTCGTCGACGAGCCGCATGCCGCGATCGAAGGGCAGGGCGGCGGCGAGATCGTCAACCTCGCCGACCGCCGGGCCGAAGCCTCGCGACGAGGCCAGCTCGATCTGCTGCGCGGCCTCGGTCCCGATGGCATCGTGCGTGAGCTTGCGGCACTGGCGGATACCTTGCCGACGCCCCCACGGAAGGAGCCGTTGTTGCCGCACCTGGTGATGCCCGCGCATCATGACGTCCGCGCGGGTGACGTGATGATCCGCCGCCTGCACGGCGCCCTGGCGGCAGCGGAGAGGAGCGGGCCGGTCGATTTCGCCGAGCTCCTCCTGGTGCCGGGTGTCGGCGCCCGCACTGTTCGATCACTGGCGATGGTGGCCGAAATCGTCCACGGCACACCCTGCCGGTTTGCCGATCCGGCGCGCTTCTCCCTCGCGCATGGTGGCAAGGATCGGCATCCGTTCCCGGTGCCGACCAAGGTCTACGATCAAACAATCGCCGTGCTTAAGTCGGCAGTCGCCAAGGCCAAGTTGGGCCAGGTCGAGCGGCTCGATGCCATACGTCGGCTCGATCAGCAGGCCCGGCGCCTCGAGCGCCATGCCAGCGGGTCGTCGCTGGCGGAGATGATCGGGCAGGAACGACGGCAATCCCACGAGCTCGGGGGTCGCAGCGTCTTTGGCTGGGAGCCACCGCCGGCCAAAGGTCGTGATGAAACCACTCGTGCGCCCATTGGGCGGCAGATGACCCTGAACATCTGACGGACCTGCCGTATGGGTCGCCTTAGCTGGAGCCACGGCGTGTGAACGGCATCACGAGCAGCGAGCCCAGGCCCAGCCGGCTCGGATCGCGATAGGGTGGCAGGCCCAGCTCAACTCCGAGCTGACCCTTGGCCGGCGCCTGCCGCATGGTGCGGAACAGCCGGTCCCAGACCGACAGGAAGAAACCGTAATTGCTGTCGGTCTCGGCCCGTTCGGTCGAGTGGTGCACGCGGTGCATGTCGGGCGTGCAGACCAACCAGCGCAAAGTGGAATCCAACCGCTCCGGCAATGCGACGTTGCCATGGGTGAAGACAGCTGAAGCGTTCAGCACGGCCTCGAACAGCACGACGACCCAGGGGTCGATGCCGAGCGCCAGCACGATCGCCGCCTTATAGAACAGCGACAGTACGATCTCGATCGGGTGGAAGCGGATGCCCGTGGTCAAGTCGACATCGAGGTCGGCGTGGTGGACCTGATGCAGGCGCCAGAGCAGAGGCACCTTGTGGGTGACCACGTGCTGGAGCCAGATCGCGGCGTCGAGCACGAGGAAGCCGAGCAGCCCTTCGATCCAGCCCGGCCACGCCAGAAGATGGAACAGGCCGATGCCCCGTTGCTCGGCCCAGAGCGCCGCGGCGAACGCGGCCGCACCTACCGTCAGGCGCTGGGCGACCACGTCGACCAGCAGGATGCTGAGATTGGTCAGCCAGCGCCGGCCAACCGGCTGGGTTCTGGGCCGACGCGGCAGGACGAACTCCAGCATCGCGATCAGCGCGAAGACGCCGAGGAAGATGCCGAGGCGCAGTGCCGCTTCCATGTGGTCCTTTCCACCAACGCTGGCGGTCGGTGGCGCGGGTCATCCGCTCTCAGCAGATAGTGCCCACCCGAGCGGATGACATGGCGCCGGGTCCGTGCGCTTGGAAGGGTCCAGTCGATCGGGAAGCTCACGGAGGAGACGAAGGTGCTACCGGGGCGGCAGTGTCCTGCGGTTCGGGGTCATGCCTCGCCGCGTATTGGCAGCATTGCCGCTCTCTCCATCTCGCCCACGATGAGCGCCATCTCGCGCAGGACCACGCGCTCGAACCGGTCCGACGGGTCGAGGGTGAACTCCTCCATGATGCCCTGGCGGCGCACCATGACGTCGCGGCCGGTCAGCGTGATCAGGGTGCCGCCGGGACGCAGGTCGCGGGCGAGGCATTGCTCGACCGGGGTCGGATTGTCGAGCACGGCCAGGTCATGCCCGAGATGGACCATGCCGTCCTCGTCCAGCGTATCGCCGTCGTAATCGACCAGCAGGAGATCGATGGTCGGATTGCGCAGCAGATTCCTGACGTTGGTGATGTGGTGCTTATGCCTGGGCTGCTCCGAGCGGTTGATGAACACGCCGCGCCGGCTGGCGGCACCGACATGCCAGTCCGGAAAGCGTTCGCGGACCAGATCCACGATTGCCGCGATCGTCTCCGGTTCCAGCGTGTTGAAGGCGAAGACCGGGATTCTTGTTGGCCGGCCCGGCCCGAACCATGTGTCGAGAATGGCGCCGGGGACATCGATGCCGGTGCCCTTGGCCGGATTGACATGCATGTAGACGCCCGGCGCCGCGTTGATCTCGATGATGCCGAACCCGCCCGCCTTCCAGGACTTGCCGAGATCGACCGCCATGACGTCGATCCCCAAGCAGGCCAGCTGGAACTGCCGCGCCACGTCCTGCGCCAGGGCCGCGTTATCGGGATGCACGGTCGGGGTGACATCGATGCTCACCCCGCCGGCAGAAAGGTTCGCGACCTTCCTGAGCCAGATCTCGCGCCCTGCCTTCGGCACGCTCGCCAGCGTGCAGCCCTGCTGGTCGAGGCAGGCCTGCATCGCCTCGTCGCGAATGATCTTGGCCATGGGCGAGGTCGGGTTGTCGGCCCGTGCCGGCGTCGCGTTCTCGCGCTCGATCAGCTGGTCGATGGTCGACCTGCCGTCGCCTTCGACCCAAGGCGGCCGGCGCTCAAGCGCCGCGACGCAGCGGCCGTTGGCGCACAGCAGGCGGTAGTCGGTGCCGGTGAGACTGGTCTCGACAATGATCGCGGCACCATCCAAGCCACCGCCGGCGCGGATGAAGGCCTGGGCTAGCTCCTCTGGTCCTCGGACATTGGCGGTGACCCCGATGCCTTTGTGGCCGTCCAGGGGTTTGACCGCCACCGGATAGCCGATTTCCAGCGCTGCCGCCTGCGCCTCCGCGAGATCGGTCACCACGTCCCCTTGCGGGACCGGGAAGCCCAACCTGCCGAGGAACGCCTTACAGTCGTCCTTGCGGGTGGTAAAGTCGGAGTTCGAGCCGACTGTCGGTCGAGAAGGTGGTGGAGACGCCCCTTACTTGATGTCGACCGTAGCCATACTGCATCAGGCCTTCATCGCGCAGGTAGAACGTCGGGATGCCGCGCCGCTCGGCCGCGCTGAGCAGGGCGTAGGTGGTTGGGCCGCCATAGGGCGACTTGTTGAATTGCGCCTGCAGCCGCGCCATGCCGGCCGAGTAGTCGAACGGCTCGCCAGCGGCGATCGCCTCCAGCCAGTCCCAGACGAAAAAGACCACCCGATGCTGCGTGCGCCGGTCGAGTGACTGGATGGCGATACGCGAGAACCCCTCGCGGGCATGGATCCGAAACAGGTCGAGGTGCAGCCCGAGGTCGAGTCGGCCCGCCTCCGAGGCGAGCCGCGCAAAGAGGTCGGCGTGGTTTGGGAAGCTGGCGTCGCGCAGATGCGGGTAGTGCTCGGCCGCCGCCTCGACATAACGCTCGATCGGCGTTGGCTTGGGCCGCCCGGTCAGCGCTAGGTCGAAGACCTGAGCGGAACGCTCGAGATAGGGGTTGGGGCCTTCGTAGAAGCGAAGATTGAACACATCGAACACGTCCGTCGGCCGGGCATTCAGTCGCTTGGCCGGGGCCTCGAGATCCTCGCCATGCCGCATTGTCGGTGCCCCCTGGTCGCCGGCGCTCAGGCGTCGAAGCGATTGCTCTCGATGTCGACCCGGCCCGACAGGTGGGCTCCATCATCAAGCCGGATGCGAATCTGGCCACCGGACATGGAGCCGCTGGCCTTGACCTCGCGACGGAGCCTACTGACCAGACGCTCGATGGTCAGACCCCCAGGCTTGTCCTGCCCGGTCCCGTCCACCTCATGGTTGGCGTCGATCCAGCCCTGCGGCGGCACGAGCTGCAGTCTTACGCCGCGAATTGCGAATACGTCGTCCTCGTAGCTCAGGCCCTTCGGGTCGACCTCCACCATGACGACGCCCTGACCGCCGATCACGCGCATCCGGCGGTCCGGCTCGACCACCAGCCCCGCCTCCTCGCACAGCCCAAAGCCGAACGGCACGGCCTCCTCCGCGCAGGCGACGATCAGCCGGCCCAGCCGGTGACCGTTCACCAGATTCTGGTCGAGGATCCCCGCATCGAACAGGCCAAGGCCGGGTTCGACCAGCAGGCCAGGGTGGGACTCGTCGGAGGCGACGCCGTACCGGAGCGCTTCCTCGCTAGTGCCGCCGGCGATCATCAGAGGCGAGAGCGCAGAGGCGCCGCCACTGACGGCCACGATCGTCGCTCCCCGGCGCCAAGCCTCGGTCAGCGCCCGCAGGACCGGTGTCTCCTCGCCGCGGAACAGCAGACCATCGATCAGTCGACGCTGGTTGCCGCCCGTGATCAGGAAGCTGCCGAGCCCGGCGATCCGCTCGATCAGCGCCTGCCGACCTGTCTCCGTGCGCAGCCTGTCGCTGCCAGCGCCCAGATCGACAGCCTGAATTCCGTGTCGCTCCAAAAGGGCCACGGTCTCGGCCGCGACCGCCTTCGGCTCGGCCGAGGCCGTGGCGATTACGCCAACCGGCGCCGTGACCAGATCGCGGAGTTCCGTGATGAGCGCCGAACCGGCTCGCAGTGGGCTGCCGAGCAGTACCAACCGGCCGACCTGCGCCGCTTGTGCCGGGTCGGCCACCGCACCCAGTGCGCGATTGCGATAGTACTCGATGCTGGTGGCCTTGCGGATCTCCAAGCGGAGATCGAAGCCGAGAGCCGTGATGCGTGGGCCATGCTCGGTGGGCTCGATCAATGCCTTGGCGCGGCGACCTCGGGTCAATTCGACGCCGATCTCAGTGCCGCTGGCATGGTCGTACGCCCAGGTGCGTTCACTGCGGTAGACGCTGGGGTCGCCCTCGACCAGCCGTGCCATGGTCTCGTGTGTGGTGTAACCGGCGAAGGCGGCCTTGCCGACCCGGCTGGGCGCTCGAAAGTAGCGCTCGCGCGTCCGTACGGGCCGCTTGGCTGGTCCCGGATGCATCTTGAACGTCGCGAGTTCGAGGCTGTCGCCGCGATCCAGGTAGCTGACCTTGATGCCCGCCAGTGCCACGCGTTCGCGTTTGCCGGTGGCGCGCGAGACATCGACGTAGAGCAACCCGGTCTCGCCGAGAACCCGCAGCTGGCCATCCGCGATGATCATCGCTGTGTTCTCGTCGACGCCGAACCCGCGTGTCCACCCCGACTCCAGCAGTGCCGCGACCAACCGTCCGAGCCGGCCTCGTTGCAGAAAGTGCTGATCGACCAGGCCGTAGGGGAAGAATCCCAGACCCGCGCCGAGGCTGAGCCGCGTATCGTGCGGTCCAGCCGCCGCCGGATAGACCAGGGCCTCGACCGAGCCACCGCTCGTGATCATCGGGTCGCTCATGATCGCGGCACCGGCACTGCTGCCGGACACCAGCCCGCCTGCCAGCCAGGAGCGCCTGATGGCGGCCAGGGCAGGGGTCTGGCCGCCATCTTGGATCAGGGCCTTGACGATGATCGCCTGATCGCCGCCGGTGAAGTAGAAGCTGCCGAACCGATCGAGCATACGGACGGTGGCCGGATCGTGGGCGGAGGTCCGATAGTTGTCCTTGTCAATCGGGACGATCTCGCTGGCGAAACCGTGCTTGCGGAACGAATCGCGCGCCTCCTCGCCAGCCTCGCGCGGCTCGCCTGAGGCTGTCGGCAGCACCGCGATGCGCCCGCCGCTGAGTTCGTGCATCGCCGCGAACACCGCCCGGTTGTCATCCTCGAACCGGCCGCCAATGATGGCAAGTTTTGCACCGGCGTGCAGCGCGCCGCGCTTGGCCCGCGGACCGGTGATCTTCCTGGTCGTCATGTCCTGATTCTGGGTGATTGGTGACTCGCGGGTCGCCCTCCATAGCCGAGCGAGCCGCTCCTTGCACCACCCGAGCACCGCCACCATCCCTCCGCGGCGCCGCAGGCCATCAGGCGTTGCCGCGTCGCACCATCGCGCCGTCACACTTGAGCGAGCAAGAGCACGTCGACTGCGCCCAGCGCAAGTTGCTCCGCTGCGGCCAGTACCGGTCCCGGATCGTCGCTACTCTGCGGCTACCGGTGGGCCGATGATCGGCGTGACCAGTGGCGCCGCGATGCCGACGAAGATCACGATTGCGTCCCCGCCCGGATTGTTGGCCGGCGGCACCACCTTCCAGTTATTGGTGCCCCAGAGATTGCCCGAGGGATCGACCGCGACCGCGGTCATCCGGGTCAGTGCGTCGCTCGAATAACCGGTCGCGGGGGAGATCGGATCGCCCGTACGCTTACCCGGTGGGCAGGTCTCGGGCCGCATCCCGCAGAATTGGCTGACCCGCATCAATTCCGGCCCGACCTTGCCCTGGCCGTTGCTGAAATTGGCGACCCACACCTGGTCGTTGCCGTCGACCGCGACCCCCCACGGCGAGGTGACGCCGCCGCCGGTGAACGGGTTGCCGGGCGCCAGTCGGCCATCCTTGGTGATCAGGATGATCGAGCCGCCATATTGCTGGCCCACGAAGCCGCCATTGGGGCAGGGCACGGAGACAAGTGCCGAGTTCGCGATCCACATGTTGCCCCGCGTGTCGCTCGCGATGCCCATCGGCTGATCGAACGCCGACCCGCTAACCCGGCGGATCTGGTCGCCGTCGATGATCGCCACGTTCCCACTGTCGTTGCCGGTGACCCAGGCCCGGCCGCGCCCGTCGATCGCCACGTCGAACGGCTTGTCGAGGCCGAGCAGCCGAGCGGGCAGGTTGCGCGCCCGTTTGGGATCGCCGTCGGGGTAGATCGTGACGCTGTCATTGCCGCAATTGGCAATCCAGATATTGCCGCGCTGGTCCGAAGCGGTGCCCTGCGGCCAGGAGATCTTGCCGGCCGTGAACCCCTTGGCCGGCGACAAGTGTTTCCCATCGGCCCGGAACAGCGAGACGCTGTTGTTGGTCGCGGCATTGGGTCCCTCGGCGCAGACCGGCGATTGGAACCCGAAATTGCCCAGCCATAGTCGGCCCTTCGGATCGAACGTAATTCCGAAGCCGTCCCCGCTGATGCCACCGCCCGAATAGGGCGAGCCCTGGAAGGTCTGCCCAGTCGGTGTGAACTTGAACACCTGCTTGCCGGGGCAGACATTCGTCTTCGGGCCGCCCGGCGTGTAGTTGTTGGTGACCCAGACATTGCCTTGGGCGTCGGCCTCGAACGCGCCCGGCCCGTTCAGTCGGCCGTCGCCGAGGAATTTGAGCGCGATCGTCCAGGTGGCAGGCGTCTCGGCCAGCGCCGGGCGGTAGCTCCGCGGCCCCTGCGTCGACAGGTGATAGAGCCGGTCGACATTGCGCCATGGGTTGCGCGCAATGTTGACGATCGCCTGGAGCGTGTCCGGGGCCGGTCGACCCTTGCTGCCGGGTGCCGCCGCCAGCAGAGCGGGGCACGCACGACGCGCTGCGACGCAGGCCTGCACGAGATTGGCCAGCGCATTGAAGGTCGGCAGTGTCGACGTGCGCGAGCCGTTAGGCGCGAGTCCGAGCACTGGCGCGATCCCACCGGATCCGACCTCGACCAGGTCGCCGACCATGGCGCCGGCGTTGCGTAGCCCGACACGGGTGCCGGAGGCGTCGCCGCGTGTCAGAAATTGCGCCAGCGCGAAGCCGACGGCGACGGTGCTCCGCTCGTTGAGCACCACCTCGCTCGGGACAATTGCCTTGGCGCGCAGCAGCGGGCTCGGCGAGCTGGTCAGCACGGTCGCCATCGTCACCGGCCCGCGGTGCGCCAACAGATAAAGTACACTGTCGGGATCGACGGGCCGCTCGTAGCGGATCGCGAAGCGGCCGGAATCGGAGGTGACGTCACTGCCCAACAGGAGAGCGCCGCGCCCGGCGCGACTGCGATAAAGATCGACGGTGTAGCCGCCGAGCCCAGCATCGCCGCTGGCGACAGTGCCGCGCACGCGGACCTGCGTCGCCTCGGCGGACGCACCGAAAGCGACCATGGCGGCGGAGAACAGCACGCCCGCAGAGCGCCGCCAAACCGGCAAGCGATAGACCCCGGATCGCTCCATTACATTCCCCCCGCACGACACCGTTTGTTCATCTTATGATTGTAGGCCGAATTGCTCGACCCTAATGCCAGACTAGGTATGGCCTGCGGCCATGACAATCATAAGTCAACCGTTGGGCGCGTCGACGAGTGCTCGGATCTACCGCCCGGTGCCGGTTGATGATACCGAGCGGATTGCTGATTGACCCCGACGGAGATCCGCCCGCCATGAACCTTCGCTGGAGTCGCAGGCTCGTCCTTGTCGCATCGATGCATCTCGCCGCCTGCGCGACGCTGACGGGGCGTGAGCCGGTGGTGGTGGACGTGGTCGGCGTCGAACCATTGGCCAGCCAGGGCATGGAAGGGCGGTTCTTGGTCAAGCTGCGTGTTCAGAACCCGAACACCGAGCCTGTCGCCTTCGATGGCGTTTCGATCACGCTCGATGTTCGGGGCAACCGTCTTGCCAGCGGTGTCAGTGACGTCAGCGGGAGCGTGCCGCGATTCGGCGAGACCGTCCTGGCGGTGCCGGTCACCGTGCCGATTTCTGCCATGGTCGCGCAGGCGCTGGGCCTTGCCACCGGCGACCGCTCCCGGATCGGCTACGAGCTGAGCGGCCGTCTCCACGGTCCCGTTTTCGGTGGCGTGAGCTTCCGCTCCAGCGGCGAGTTGACACTGCCGAGCGCCGCCGGAGCGCCGCCGTGATCCTACATAAGCCATCCGGCCCGATCGTTGTTCTCACCGGCGCCGGAATCTCGGCAGAATCGGGTCTCGCGACGTTTCGTGGCGCCGGCGGCCTGTGGGAAGGGCATCGTTTCGAGGATGTCGCGACTCCGCAGGCGTTCGCCCGCGATCCGGCCTTGGTGCAACGATTCTACAATCTCCGCCGTGCGCAGCTGCGCGATGCGGCCGTGCAGCCGAACGCGGCGCATCTGGCGCTCGCCCGCCTCGAACGCGGGTGGCCGGGCGGGGTGCTGGTGGTGACGCAGAATGTCGACGACCTGCACGAGCGTGCCGGCAGCCGCAACCTGCTCCATCTGCACGGCGAGCTGATGCGGGCCCTGTGCCTCGCCTGCGGGGCTTCCTCGCCTTGGGCGGACAGTCTCGACTCCGACTCGGTCTGCCCGCGCTGCGCCGCCGGCGGCCGGCTGCGACCGGACATCGTCTGGTTCGGTGAGATGCCCTATCGCATGGACGAGGTCGAAGCGGCGTTGGTGCGCTGCCGCCTGTTCGTGTCGATCGGTACCTCCGGTCAGGTCTACCCGGCCGCGGGATTCGCAGCCGCGGTCCGCGCCGCCGGCAATGCCCGCACGATCGAGCTCAACGTCGAGCGCTCGGCGGTTGGCGCCGCCTTCGGCGAACACCGGCCGGGGCCGGCCAGCGAGACGGTGCCACGTCTCGTCGACGAACTCCTTGCCGACGCTGGCCTGCTGGACAGCGGCTGATCCGCCGGTCAGGTTCGGCCCTCTCACACTTGGATGGATGAGCAGGCATGTCCCTCGCTGCCGAGGCCACCGCCCTCACGCGGCTGCTGCTGCGGGAGAACACGATCAACCCGCCCGGCGGCGAGGCACGCTCGATCGGCATCCTGGCGGACATGCTCGAGGAGGCCGGCTTCGCCACGCGCATGGTCGACCTTGCACCCGGTCGGCCCAACCTCATCGCGCGGATCGCCGGCACCGATGCCGATGCCGCGGCGATAGGTTTCACCGGCCATATCGATATCGTCCCGCTGGGCGAGGCCACCTGGCGGCACGACCCCTTCGCCGGCGAGACCGACGGCGATCTGCTGTACGGGCGCGGATCGTCGGACATGAAGAGTGGTGTCGCGGCGATGGTCGTTGCGGCACGTGCGATCGCCAGCGACCGGCAACGGCGTGCCGGGATCGAGCTCGTGCTCACCGCGGGCGAGGAGACCGGTTGCTCGGGCGCTCGTGAGATCGTCAAGGTCCCGGACAGCCTCGGTCGGGTCGGCGCACTGGTCGTCGGCGAGCCGACCGATCTCGGGCCAAGGCTCGGCCACCGCGGGGTGATCTGGATTCGGCTGCGGTTCAAGGGCCGCACCGCCCATGCCTCGATGCCGCAAGAAGGCGACAATGCCGTGCTCAAGGCCGCGCGTGCCGCGGTCCTGCTGTCGGATTACGATTTCGACCGCATCGCCCATCCGGCGCTGGGTCGGCCGACCCTCAATGTGGGCCGCCTCGAAGGCGGCCTCAACCTCAACTCGGTCCCGGACTCGGCCGTCCTCGGCATCGATATCCGACCGATCCCCGGACAGACCGGCCGGGCGATCATGGCCGAGCTCGGGCGCCTCTTGCCCGACGCCGAGCTCGAGCTCCTGTCCGACTGCCCGCCATTGTGGAGCGACGCCGGCGCCGATTGGCTGGCCGAGGTCGCCGAGCGCACGGCGGCAATCACCGGCGTCGCTTCGGTGGCGACGCCCGTGCCATTCGCCACCGACGCTGGCTATCTGAGCCCAGCCTACGGCGATCCGCCCACGGTGATCCTCGGCCCCGGTGTCACGGAACAGGCGCACAAGACCGACGAGTGGTGCTCGCTGAAACGGATCGAGCAGGCGGCGGAGCTGTATGCCGACCTCGCCAACGCCTGGTGTCGGTAGCGCCGCCGGCCGTCGCCGTGATCGGCGGCGGTCCGGCCGGGTTGATCGCGGCGGAGACGCTGAGTGCCGCCGGTCTCGCCGTGACGGTGTACGAGCGCATGCCCTCGGTCGGGCGCAAGCTGCTGTTGGCCGGGCGTGGCGGTCTCAACCTCACCCATATCGAGGCGCGGCAGCAGTTCCTGACCCGCTATGGGCCCGCCGAAAAAGCACTCACGCCGATCATCGACGCCTTCCCGGCGACGGCGCTCCGTGCCTGGGCCGATGGCCTCGGAGTTGCGACGTTCGTGGGTTCGAGCGGCCGCGTGTTCCCGGCCGCGCTGAAGACCTCGCCACTATTGCGGGCTTGGCTGGCAAGGCTGGAGCGGCAGGGCGTCCAGCTCCGTACCCGCCACGAATGGACGGGCTGGGACGAGGCCGGGCAGCTTCAGTTCTGCCTTGGGAATGGCGGTACCGCGACTGCGGGCCCCACGGCCACCATCCTCGCGTTGGGCGGTGCCAGCTGGCCGCGGCTCGGCGCCGACGGCAGCTGGGTTGCGGAGCTGACCCGGATCGGCATCGCGGTGACGCCGCTGCGCCCGGCCAATTGCGGCTTCACGGTGGCTTGGAGCGAGCTGTTCCGCAGCCGCTTCGCGGGCCAGCCGCTGAAGCGGATCGTGCTGTCATGCGCCGGAGCAACGGCCACTGGCGAGGCGGTGGTTACCGAGACGGGGCTCGAAGGTAGTGCGATTTACGCTCTGTCGGCTGTCTTGCGCGACGAGATTGCGGCCCATGGTCCGGCCGTGCTGCAGATCGATCTGCGGCCGGACCTGGCCGAAGGCGAACTGACGACGCGGCTCGGCAGATCCCGCCCTGGGCAATCGCAGACGAATGTGTTGCGCAAGGCCGCAGGCCTCACGCCGGTTGCCGTCAATCTGATGCGCGAGGGCGGTGGCATTGCGTTGCCCCGAGAGCCGGAGCGGCTGGCCGCGCTGATCAAGGCCGTGCCGGTGCTTGTGACGGGACCGCAGCCGCTCGCGCGGGCGATCTCCACCGCCGGCGGCGTCGCTCTGGGCGAACTCGACGGCAAGCTCATGCTCCGGGTCAAGCCCGGCGTGTTCGCCGCCGGAGAGATGCTCGACTGGGAGGCGCCCACAGGGGGCTACCTGCTGCAGGCGACCCTCGCCTCCGGGGTCGCAGCCGCGCGGGGCGCGCTGCACTGGCTTGGCCACACTCTTCCGATGCTATCGCCACCATAGGTCATCGGCATTGGCCGGAAATCGGCTCGACGCGCTTTCTTTTGCCCGGGCAGCAACCTCGGAGCAAGGCGCGATGAGAACGGTCCTGATGGCTATGATCGTGGCGAGCTTCACCGCATCCGCGGCACGGGCCGATCCGGCCACGGAGGTACGCGCAGTCTATGGCCGCTTTGTCGCGGCACAGAACGCGCACGACCTTGCCGGCGTACGGTCCGTGCTGCTGGATTCGCCGCAATTTCTTTGGGTCAGCGACGGCAGGTCGGTCTGGGGTCGCGAGGACACGCTGGCACGGATGGCGCAGTTCCAGAAGGCGCCGGTCTGGCGCGTCGAGCCCGATCTCGGAGCGGCGGTGGCCGTGCCATTGAGCGCGGATACGGCCTATTTGCACCTGCCGCTGACGCTGGTCATCGGCGACGAGCCGATGCCGGACCGGTTGCGGTTCCTGGTCAGCGTGCTGGGGGTCGCGACCCCTCAGGGCTGGCGCATTGCGGCGCTGTTCACGACCACGCAAAAGCTTCCGTGAACGGCGTCAGTGCCATGTCATGCCGAAAGCGGGCGCCGCTCTCGCCGTAGCTCCGCAAGCGGGCACGGGCGCGCCGCGTGCCGCGCCGGCTACTCCTCGTCCGTCTGTTCCTTCTGCACGATCACCTGACGGCCGCGATACATGCCGGTCTTCAGGTCGATGTGGTGCGGGCGGCGGAACTCGCCGGTGTCCTTGTCCTCGACCACGGTGGCCGGGGTGAGCGCGTCGTGCGAGCGGCGCATGCCGCGGCGCGAGGGCGAGGTTTTCCGTTTCGGGACGGCCATGGAACGATCCTTCGGGTCGGGAGAGGCGCCGCGCGACTGCGACCCTTGGGCACGGCGAAGCCCGCCGCGGCGCCGGTCGAAGCGGCCGGTGTGATAGGCCATTGTCCCGCGCCGGTCAACGCCGCCCCTGGCTCAGCCTTCGCCTGCGACCTCCGCCCGGAGCCAGGCGTGGAACGCCGCGATCTTGGGCCGCTCGGCGCTGCCGGCCGGGGCAGACCAGCGAATAGGCCTGATCGGCCGGGATCTCGACGTCGAACATTCGCACCAGCCGTCCGTCGATGACCGCCCGGTGCGCGAGCGCGGCCCGAGGGTGTCGATGCGCACGGGGCCGCAGTCGGGGAGCGGGTGATCGCGCCTGCGGTGAAACCTGCCGCCGCTTCGCTCAGGGCCGCTCGCCGCGGGCGAGCCGTCCCTCGATCGCCCACAGGATCGGCACGAGATCCGCTACGCCGTCGATCACGTAATGCGCGCCGGCCCCGCCCAGCTTGGCGATGGCCGCCTGCCGCCGCTGCGCGAACTCGGGCGCGGGCAGTGCTTGGGTATCCGCCAGCGACAGGCCAAACACGTTGCCGGTGACCGCGACGCCCACCGTCCAGCAGCCGCCGTTCAGACCCTCGGCGATGCCGACCTCGGTGTCGTCGACCTTGACGCAGCCCCAGGCCGGCCAGACGCCGAGCTCCAGGAATGCCCGATACAGCATGAACGGCGTCGGCCGCCCGTCGGACGTATCGCCGGTGCAGACCAGGCAATCGGGGCTGTAGCCCTGCGCCGCCGCCACCGGCAGGACCTGCGCCATGATCTCGCGCGTGTAGCCGGTGCTGGAGCCGATCTTCAGTCCCATCGCCCGCAGCGCCCTGGCGGTCTCGGCCGCTCCCGGCACGAGATCGGCATAGCGGGCCGCGACCGCGACATTCATCGGCACGAACACCTCGTAGACCGCGTCGATGTCGGCCTCGGTCGGGCTGCGCCCATGCCGCTCGCGCCAGGCGCCGGAGATGCGCGGCTGCGCCAGCAGGGTTGCGATGTGCGGCCGCTTGGCCATGCCCATCGGCCCGCGCGCCTCGTCGATCGTGATCGCGACGCCGAACTGCGCGAACGCCTCGACGAACACGCCCATCGGCGCCAGCGAGCCGTGGTCGACCATGGTTCCGGCCCAGTCGAACACGACGGCCTTGAGGTGGTGCGGCTGGCTCATGACGCTGCTCCCTGTCCGTACAGCTCGCCGATCACCTCCTCGGCGATGGCGAACGAGGTGCTGGCGCCGGTGCCGCTGGTGATCACCACGATCCGCACGGCATCGGAAGGCCGGTCGACCAGCATCAACCGATCCTGGGCCGAAGCGTAGACGCCGGTCCAGCGCTCGCGCACGACCGGCGCCGTCATGCCTCACGACCGTGCGCAGCTCGTCCAGGATCAGCGCGTCGACCGCATCGGGCGCGAACGGGTCCGGCGTCGTGCCGTAATGGTGCGAGTCGCCGACGACCAGCGAACCGTCGGCACTCTGCACCGCGATCAGGTGCACGCCATTGGCCAGGTGCTCCGACTGCTCCCGCTCGAGCCGCCGCCGCAGCGGTGCCGCCGCGGGCAGCTCGGCATAGCCCAGATAACGTACCAAGCTGAGGTCGGACATGACCGCGCCAGTGAAGGACGGGTGTCCGGCGTCGGCCGCGATCCGCAGCATATGCAGCTTGCAGCGCGTCAGGCCGTAGGCGGCGAGCCGGTCCGGAAACAAGGCCAGAAAATCGTCGCCCGGGCAGACGATGCAGGCTTCGGCCATCACCCGGCCGCGTGAGGTCTCGATCGTCGGTGGGTCGACGGCGTGGACGGCGGTGTCGCGCAGGAAGGTGACGCCATGCGCCTCGGCCAGCCAGCGGGCGAGGGCAGGGATCGCGTCCCGGGATTCGACCCGGAGCTCGTGCGGGCTCCAGAGCACGGCCGCCAGATCCCGTTGCACCAGCATCGGGCAGCGCTTGGCCGCTTCCAGGGCGGTCAGCAGCTCGCAATCCGCGCCCATCTCGGTGCCCAGGAATGCGTCCAGCACGGCCACCGCCTCGGGGCGCCGCGCCGCCAGGGCCATGCCGCGATGCTCGACGCGGATACCGGCTGCCGGGGCGATCTCGGCCCAGACGTCGCGCGAGCGCATCGCCCGTTGCCAGCACGGCCCGCGCTGCTGCCCGGTGACGGTGACGAAACCGAAATTGCGGATCGAGGCACCGTTCGCCTGCGCGTCGCGATCGATCACCACCACACGCTTGCCGCGCCGCGCGGCCGCCAGGGCATGGGCGAGGCCACAGATGCCAGCACCCACGATGGCGAGGTCGAAATGTTGGGGCGTGGCTGCGCGCATCGGCTCCGCCAGAATGGGCTGGGGTGCGGTCAATCTCGGCCGGCACGCCCTACATGCCCCGGATCACCGCCGAGGTGAAGCGCATCGCATCGCGAGCCGGGGGCGGCGCAAGGGACGCGCCGCCTGCCACCCGATCGGCGCCACGGCAAGCTGCCGGCGTGGCTAAGGCCCCGCTGCCACTCATTGAGGATGGACTTCCCGATCCGCCGGCGCGTGCCGGTGGCCGCCCCGCACTTGATCCGACCGAGAAATGCGCGGCGAGGCAAAAAAGTGCTTGCCGGCGGGCGAGACCGGGCCTACAACCCGCCTCCGCCGCCAAGGTTCAGGCGGCGACACCGGTAACGAGGTGCCAGGGTTTCACGCAAGCTGCAAGGCTTGTGCGAGGCCCGCTTCGTCACCAATGCTCTTTCTCATCGTTGGATGGTTGTGAATTGAGGGGATGTGCAGGCGGCGGTGTGGCTGTCGTTTTGTGCATCTTCTGGTGGGTCTCGATGCTGCTCCATGAAGCCGTTGGCTTCACGGGGGCCCTCTTGGGGGTCTGTCGGGGGTGGTGGAGTTGACCTTTGATGGCCAGTTGGTGCCGGGATGAAGCTGAGAGTTTGATCCTGGCTCAGAACGAACGCTGGCGGCGCGCCTAACACATGCAAGTCGAGCGCTCTGCTTTCGGGCAGGGAGCGGCGCACGGGTGAGTAATGCGTGGGAACCTACCT
>CAWCSG010000001.1:0-92500 GCA_963798145.1 uncultured Alphaproteobacteria bacterium | reverse complement strand
AAAGCGTTTGTGTCCTCGAGTAGGGCGGGACACGTGAAATCCTGTCTGAACATGGGGGGACCACCCTCCAAGCCTAAGTACTCCTTGGCGACCGATAGTGCACTAGTACCGTGAGGGAAAGGTGAAAAGCAGCGCGACGAGCGCGGTGAAACAGACCCTGAAACCGGATGCCTACAAACAGTCGGAGCCCTCCTTCGGGTGGGGTGACGGCGTACCTTTTGCATAATGGGTCAGCGAGTTACCGTGTGCAGCAAGCTTAAGCCGCTAGGCGTAGGCGCAGCGAAAGCGAGTCTGAATAGGGCGATCGAGTTGCACGCGGTAGACCCGAAACCGGGTGATCTAGCCATGGGCAGGTTGAAGGTGCGGTGACACGCACTGGAGGACCGAACGCACGCCTGTTGAAAAAGTCGGCGATGACCTGTGGCTAGGGGTGAAAGGCCAAGCAAACCCGGAGATAGCTGGTTCTCCGCGAAAGCTATTGAGGTAGCGCGTCGGGCGATGACCCTCGGGGGTAGAGCACTGGATGGGCTAGGGGGACGCAAGTCTTACCAAACCTAACCAAACTCCGAATACCGAGGTTTCCAGCCCGGCAGACAGGCGGCGGGTGCTAAGGTCCGTCGCCGAGAGGGAAACAGCCCAGACCACCAGCTAAGGTCCCCAAATCGTGGCTAAGTGGGAAAGGATGTAGGACGGCCATAACAACCAGGAGGTTGGCTTAGAAGCAGCCATCCTTTAAAGAAAGCGTAACAGCTCACTGGTCTAATAGCTGTCCCGCGCCGAAGATGTAACGGGGCTCAAGCCACGTACCGAAGCTGTGGGCTCGTCGTAAGGCGAGCGGTAGCGGAGCGTTCCGTAAGCCGGTGAAGGTCCGCCGTGAGGCTGGCTGGAGGTATCGGAAGTGCGCATGCTGACATGAGTAGCGACAAAGAGTGTGAGAGACACTCTCACCGAAAGTCCAAGGGTTCCTGCGCAAGGTTAATCCACGCAGGGTGAGCCGGCCCCTAAGGCGAGGCTGAAAAGCGTAGCCGATGGCAACCAGGTCAACATTCCTGGGCCCGCGGGTGGTGACGGGATCCGAACGTTGTTCGTCCTTATCGGATTGGGCGAGCTGCCAAGGGTCTCCAGGAAATAGCCCCCGCAACATGGACCGTACCCGAAACCGACACAGGTGGACTGGTTGAGCATACCCAGGTGCTTGAGAGAACGGCGTTGAAGGAACTCGGCAAATTGCCCGCGTAACTTCGGGAGAAGCGGGACCCGTCTTTGGGCAACCAGGGGCGGGTGGCACAGACCAGGGGGTGGCGACTGTTTACTAAAAACACAGGGCTCTGCGAAGTCGAAAGACGACGTATAGGGTCTGACGCCTGCCCGGTGCCGGAAGGTTAAGGGGAGTGGTGCAAGCTACGAACTGAAGCCCCGGTAAACGGCGGCCGTAACTATAACGGTCCTAAGGTAGCGAAATTCCTTGTCGGGTAAGTTCCGACCTGCACGAATGGCGTAACGACTTCCCCACTGTCTCCAACGCCAACTCAGCGAAATTGAATTCCCCGTGAAGATGCGGGGTACCCGCGGTCAGACGGAAAGACCCCGTGCACCTTTACTACAGCTTTGCACTGGCACGCGACGGTTCATGTGTAGGATAGGTGGGAGCCATCGAAGCGAGGCCGCCAGGTCTGGTGGAGGCAACCTTGAAATACCACCCTTGAAGCGTTGCGTGTCTAACCGCGGCCCGTTCATCCGGGTCCGGGACCCTGCATGGTGGGTAGTTTGACTGGGGCGGTCGCCTCCCAAAGAGTAACGGAGGCGCGCGATGGTGGGCTCAGGCTGGTCGGAAACCAGCCGCCGCGTGCAAGCGCACAAGCCTGCCTGACTGCAAGGCCGACGGGCCGCGCAGAGACGAAAGTCGGCGCTAGTGATCCGGTGGTCCCGCGTGGAAGGGCCATCGCTCAACGGATAAAAGGTACGCCGGGGATAACAGGCTGATAACCCCCAAGAGTCCCCATCGACGGGGTTGTTTGGCACCTCGATGTCGGCTCATCACATCCTGGGGCTGAAGCAGGTCCCAAGGGTTCGGCTGTTCGCCGATTAAAGTGGTACGTGAGCTGGGTTTAGAACGTCGTGAGACAGTTCGGTCCCTATCTGCCGTGGGTGTTCGAGACTTGCGAGGAGCTGCCCTTAGTACGAGAGGACCGGGGTGGACGAACCTCTGGTGGACCGGTTGTCGCGCCAGCGGCACAGCCGGGTAGCTAAGTTCGGACGGGATAACCGCTGAAAGCATCTAAGCGGGAAACCTTCCTCAAAACCAGGTCTCGCTCGAGAGCCGTGGTAGACCACCACGTCGATAGGCCGGATGTAGAAGTGCGGTAACGCACGCAGCTTACCGGTCCTAATCGCTCGATAGACCTCGACCCTCCCCAGCGACAACCGCACGCAAAGCGTGCCCATGCCATCAAGCTTGCCAGCTTCTCTACCCGTCCCCCGCTCGTCCGGCTGCAAGCCGGGCGCCGGCGCGCCCGCTGCGCGGCTTGTCCGCGCTGCGGCCAAGGGATGGTTCCTCGACCTGGTGGCCATAGCGCGGGTGCCCCACCCGACCCCATTCCGAACTCGGCCGTGAAACCCCGAAGCGCCCATGGTACTGCGTCTCAAGACGTGGGAGAGTAGGTCGCCGCCAGGTCCAGCAACCATCCCTTGACGGCACAGCCGGCAAGCCGCGCAGCGGGCGCGCCAACGCCAGCCTTCCCCAACCGCATCACCACCACACCATGCCCCAACCGGCCGACCCGGCACCCGCCGCGCCGGCCGCGGTTGCCGCGGGGTGGAGCAGCCCGGTAGCTCGTCAGGCTCATAACCTGAAGGTCGCAGGTTCAAATCCTGCCCCCGCAACCAAACCCCCTAAGCAAAACAGCCACTTCACTACGCCGCTCGACTACCGTCAGGCGGCAGCGCCGTGTCAGGAAGCGTCCGGGGAGGGCCGCAGCGGCGGTGGCTTGATGGGCGTGATCAAGCTGCGGCTGCTGCTTTGGCCGCCGTCTTCCAGTGCCAAGGGGAGAACTTGGCCCAGCCGCTTGGCCGGGTGGTCGAAGATCCGGCCAATAACGTCGGCGAGCCAGGCCTGTGGGTCGATACCGTTGAGCTTGGCGGTCTCGATCAGGGTGTAGACGGCAGCGGCCCGCTCGCCGCCACGATCGGAACCGGCACAGGTCCAGTTCCCGCGTCCGACGCCGATATCGCGCAACGCCCGCTCGGCGGCGTTGTTGCTCATGCAGATGCTGCCGTCGTCGACGAACCGGGTGAACGCCGTCCAGCGCTTGAGGGTGTAGGCGATCGCCTTGCTGGTCTCGGACTTGCGTGACACCCGGTCCCGCTTGGCGCGCAGCCAGGACTCGAGTGCGGCAACGAGCGGTGCCGACTTCTCCTGGCGGGCACGCCGGCGCTTGTCCGCGCTGCGGCCGTTGATGTCGGGCTCGATCGCGAACAGCTGGTCGATGCGCCGTACCGCCTCGGCCGCGATCGGCGCCTTGGCCAACGCGGCAAGCTCGAAGAACTTGCGGCGCGCATGCGCCCAGCAAGCTGCTTTGAGGACGATTGAACCCAGCGTAGGCGTCGGCCTGCATGATCCCCGAGAAGCCCGCCAGCTGCCGCTCGGGATGCTCACCGCCGCAGAAGAAGGTCGCCGCCGGCGGGTCCGCGCCGCCGAACGGGCGATCGTCCCGGACGTAGGCCCACAAGCGGCCGATCTTCGTCTTCTCCTTGTCGAGCACCGGGACGGTCGTTTCGTCGGCGTGAATACGCTCGGCGGCGAGGACATGGCGTTGGATCGCCAGGACCAGCTGCATCGCGGTCGCGCTGACGGCACCGACCCAATCCGCCCTGTCAGCTCCGCTGACATCCCGCCTGGGGATCGGCCGGAGGCCGATGGTCGAGACCTCGATCTCGACGCCTTCCCGGGCGTAGATCCCGCTCTGCCGGTGGAGTGGGAGGTGATGCCCGTACTTCGAGACCACCACCAAAGCCAGCAGACCTGGGCCAGCACGGCCACGAGCGATCGGATGGCTCGGCGCCGGCGGCTGCGTGCTCGCCCCGCAGGTGCGGCAGCTGAACTTCTCGCGGACGTGCTCGACCACTTTCCAGCTGCGCGGCACGGATTCCAGGCTCTCGGTCACATCCTCGCCGAGCTTCCTGAGCGCGCCGCCGCAGTTCGGGCAGGCGCCTGTCAGCTGCGCTGACATCCCGCCGGGGGATCGGGCGGAGCCCGATGGCGCGGGAAGACGATCTGCTCGCGTGGCAAGTGCTCGGGCAGCGGGTGCGATCTCGACTGGCAATGGCCGCAACTGCTCGCTCGATAGTCCGCCCGAAAAACCAGCAATCTGCCGCCGCATTTGAACAGCTGGTTGGCGTTCACGTCATAGCGGCGCGCAGCGATCGACACCGAAGCACCAAGCTCCGTCAGAGCCGCCACCACCTCGCGCTTCGACGCCTCGGGCACCGCCGACGCTTGCCACCCGCTTGATGGGTGTCCGCCACACCCAAAGCGGACACTTCCCGATCCTCGTTATTCATTCCTCCAAGGCTGCCGACGCCCGACCCTCAATGGAAGGCGGCCCTCCCCGGACAGATACTGTTCACCGCCGCCGTGCTCAGCGTCGCCAGAAGGTGTGCTCGATCGAGTTCGGCAAACCGCTCGAGCAGCCTCACATACTCGGCGACAATGAGAGCGCCGTGCTGGTCGTTGGCCATGCCGTGGGCGCATTCGTGCAGCACGACGGCCCGCGTGCGCGCCCAGCGCGGGAGCTTGATCGCCGTGCGCGAGCCGCAGGCGTGCCGTCGGCCACGACCCTCCGTGACCGCGGGCGGCACCCAATCATACCGAGAGCCAGGCGCCTCGCGCCAGCGATGGGCGCGCTCGACCAGGGCGCGACACTGCTCGAGGTTCAGTCGATCGGTCGCGAGCGGGAACACGTGCTCCGCTTCCCGGCGATAGAAGCAGGCGCGCTGAAAATCGCGGGGGCGTAGCGTCGGGCGGCGCTGGACCGCGCGTGCTGGCCGGCTGGCGCCTCGCAACAGGGCGCGGCCGAACCGTCAGAGACGCAGCAGAGCCCCTCTCATCGGCCGTTCTTCCCCACCCGTACCAGCGGCGCATCGATCGACCCGGGTTGTGGCATCCGGATCGCGCGGCTGTATAGTCCCGACCGCCATCGGCAGCGAACGGAGAGCACCGGATTGGCCGCGGTCGGCGACCCCAAGGGCTACTACGACGCGCTCGGCGTCGACCGCACGGCGTCGGCCGAGGACCTCAAGGCCGCCTTCCGGCAGCGCGCCAAGCTGCTCCATCCGGACGGCGGTGGCGCCGTCGGCGACGACGAGGCGTTCAGGCTGCTGCGCGAGGCGTACGAGACCCTGCGCGATCCGCATGGCCGTCTCCGCTACGATGCCGATGCCTTGGCCGGCGAGCGGCGGCGGACCACCGAGCCGCCGGAGCCGGCCGCCGACGCGGGCCCCGACCCGAGCGCCTGGCCGGATCTGGAGTGGTTGGAATCCTCGCTGCGCTGGCTCGGCCCACAGGCACTGCCGGTCGCCATTCCCATCCTGGCCCTGGCCCTGCTCGTGGCGGTGGGTTTGCTGGGCGTGGCGTGGAGCCGCGTGGAGGGCAGGGACCGGGCCCTCGCCGAGCTCGGCCGGCGCATGGAGACGACGCGCGCCACGGCGACTTCCGACCCTGGCCGCGGCGCCGATGGCTACGCGATGCCGCAGGTCTATCAAGGCGGCTTCGGCTTCCCGCCCGGCTCGGCCGGGCTCGATCCGCCAACCCGGGCGAGCCTGGACGCGGTGGCCGGTGGCCTGCGCCGCGCGATCGGCGGGCTGCCGTCCGGTCGCGTGTGGCTGGTATCGGTCGAGACCGGCCTTGCCCGCGCCGGCGACCGGCGCGGGCTGCTCGTCGACGACTGGGCCCTGGCACTCCTGCGATTGCAGGTGACGGCCGAGTATCTGGTCGGTCACGGCATCCCGGCGGAGCGGCTGGTCGTTCGCTTTCATGCCGGCGCCGCGGCACCATCGGCTTCGGCAGGGGGACCGCAAGATGTGGCGCTCAAGCTGGTCTGCTGCCTGACGGCGCGACCGGGTTAGACCAGGCTGCCGGTCTCTGCAGTCCCGGCATCGGGCGCCAGCACGCGGGCGATTCGCTCCAGGGCGCTGCGCAGGTGGGTGCGGGTCGGCGGCGACGAGAGCGAGATCCGCAGCGCGCGCGGTGCGGCACCCCGCCCGATGAAGAACCGCTCCGACGGTGTCGCCAGCACGCCGGTCCGGGCCAGCGCCAGGGCGGCCTCGGCACTGTTCCAGCGCGCCGGCAGGCTGAGCCAGACATGCAGCGAGGCCGGCTGCGTCGCCACGTCGAGCCCGGCCAACAGCTCGCGCGCGAGAAATTGTCGCTCGGCCATCTCCAGCCGCTGCTGCCGCAGCGCCTCCGCCACCACGCCCGACCGATAAGCGCGTGCGAACAGATCGGCCGCCATGGGCGCATGGCCAAGCGACAATTCGCGCTGCGCCGCGGTGACCTCGCGCACCAGGGTCCCCGGCCCGAGGACGAAGCCCAGGCGCAGACCGGGTGCCAGGAACTTTGACAGGCTGGACAGGTACAGCGTGCGTTCCGGCGCCAGGGTCACCAACGCTTCCGGCCGATCCGCCACGAGCGGGCCGTACACGTCGTCCTCGACCAGCAGCAGATCGAGCTCGCGCGCCACGGCGACGATGGCGACCCGGCGCTCGGCCGGCATCAGGATGGCCGTCGGGTTGTGCAGGTTCGGGCTCACCACCAGGACACGGGCGCCGCTATGCCGTGCGGCTGCAGCCAGCGCCTCGGGCACGATGCCGTGCCCGTCCATGGCGACCGGCTCCAGGTGCTGCCCGAGCCGGCCCACAAGGTTGCGCAGTCCGCTGTAGCACAGCGCCTCGGCCAGAACGGCATCGCCGGGCCGTGCGAGGGCCAGTAGCGTCGCTGCCAGGCCGCCCTCGGCGCCGTTGGTCAGGACGATGCGGTCGGGCTCCGCGGCGACGCCCAGGTGCCCCAGCCACTCGGCGGCAGCCGTGCGGTGCCGCTCGGTCCCGGCCACCTCGGGGTAGCGCAGCAGATCGGCCAGCAGCTCGACCGCCGACTCGGCGGTCGGAAACAGATCGCCCAGATGCGCCTGGGCGGGCACGGGTGCGGGAAAGTTCGAGGTCAGGTCGATCAGCCCATCCCCGATGGCCGCGACATCCTTCATTTGGGCCATCGGCTCCAGCCTGCCGAGCACGAAAGTGCCGCGACCGACCTCGCCCCGAACGAGCCCCCGCTGGGCCAGCAGATCGTAGGCGCGGCCGACGGTGCCGACGGTGACCGCGAGCCGGAAGGCGAGATCCCGCTGCGGCGGCAGCCGCTCGTCCGGCGCCAGACGACCGGCGCCGATGTGGTCGGCCAATGCATCGGCGAGGGCGCGATAGGCGGGTCCGGGGCGATGAGCGAGATCGGCGGGTTGGATTGTCATGGTGACAATGTTCTGATTGACTCGAAATTGTCTGTCAAGAATGTATCGCTCCGTGGCCAGATATGCTGAGGAGTGGAGCGATGGCGAGGAGCCTGTCCGAATCAATTCGAACTCATCCGAATCAATTCGTGGGTCGAGGACGGTGGGCGCTGTTGCGGCTGACCCTTGTCCTGGAAGCCTGGGGCGAGCGGCGGCGTCAGCGCCATGCGTTGCGGGAGTTGAGCGAGCACGTGCTGAAGGATATCGGTATCGGCCGCAGCGAGGCCGAGCAGGAGTGGCGCAAGCCGTTCTGGCGTGCCTGAGCGAACGAAGGGAGGCCGCCGATGCGCTATCGGTTCTTGACGTGTGATGTCTTCACCGAGCGGCGCTTCGGCGGCAACCAGCTGGCCGTCCTACCCGACGCCGAAGGTCTGGCGGACGCCCAAATGCAGGCGATCGCCGCCGAGTTCAACTATGCGGAGACGACCTTCGTGCTGCCGCCGACCAACCCGGCCCATCTGGCGCGGGTGCGGATCTTCACGCCCAGGTTCGAGATGCCGTTTGCCGGCCATCCCACGGTCGGCACGGCGCTCGTCCTGGCATGGTTGGGCCGTGCGCCGGATAATGGTGAATTCGTGTTGGAAGAGCTGGCCGGGCCGGTTCCGGTTCGCCTGCGTCCGAGCGATGGGCCTGCTGCCTTCGCCGAGTTCTCCGCCCCGCAGGCCGCGACGCATGGCGCGCCTTTGCCGGTATCGTCGCTCGCGGCGGCGCTTGGGCTCGAGCCTGCCGACTTGGTGACCTCGGCTGGGTTGCCCTGCGTCGCCAGTTGCGGCGCGCCCTTCGTGCTGGTCGAACTCGCCAGCCTCGCGGCCCTGGCCAGGGCCGCGCTCGACGCTCGTGCCGAACTGCCGAGCGGCGCGGTCGGGGTGCACCTGTTCACCCGGGAGACCGACGATGTTGCCGTCGACCTCCGTGCCCGCATGTTCGCGCCCGCACATGGGGTAGCCGAGGATCCCGCGACGGGGAGTGCGGCGGCGGCATTGGCGGGATATCTCGCCGGGCGACCGAATCTCGCCGACGGCTGGCATGAATGGCGCATCGCGCAGGGGATCGAGATGGGTCGGCCGAGCCTGATCGCGGCGCGCGCCCGTCGCAGCCGGGGCACGGTCGCCGAGGTCTGCATCGGCGGGACCGCGATCCCCGTCGCTGAAGGTACGATCGAGGTGGATGCGTGAGCGACTGACGTGCCGTCGCCGGTCACCTTCACGATGGCCGGGGCTGCGCGCGGCGCGCGCGCGATCCTGCCCATCGTGCCGGGAGCGGTGGCCTTCGGTCTGGTCTACGGCTTCCTCGCCGGGGAGCGGGGCCTGAGCGCGCTGGAGATCGGGCTGACGAGCATGCTCGTCTTCGCAGGCGCCTCGCAGTTCCTGGCGCTGGAGCTCTGGCGTGATCCGCTGCCGTTGACCGGTCTCGTCCTGGGTGTGCTGGTGATCAACCTGCGCCATCTGTTGATGGGCCCGGCGCTGCTGCCCTGGCTCGTGCCCATCCGCTCGGCACAGGCCTACACCAGCCTGTATTTCATGACCGACGAGGTCTGGGGCGTGAGCGTCGCGGACCTACGGCGCGGCGGCCGTGACGCCGCCTACCTGCTCGGGGCCGGCCTCGGCCTCTATGCGGTCTGGGTCACCTCCACCGTGCTCGGCCGGACGGCTGGCGACCTGTCGTTCCTGGTCGAGAACTGGGGCCTGGACTACCTGACCACGGCCTTCTTCGTCGCCCTGCTCGCCGGCTTCTGGCGCGGGCGCGGCGATGCAGTCCCCTGGCTGGCCGCCGGCGGCCTGGCGATTGCGGTCAAATGGTGGCTGCCCGGCACCTGGTACATCATTTTGGGCGCGGTCGCCGGCAGCCTGATCGGCGCCTGGCGCGACAGCCGATGAGCTGGACCCACTTCGCAGCCATCGTCGCCATGGGCACGGTCACCTACGCCACTCGCGCCGGTGGCTTCTGGCTGGCACAGCGGCTGACGCCCGGGCCGTTCGTGCGCGCGTGGTTGGAGCATTTGCCGGGCGCCGTGTTCGCGGCTCTGGTCGGCCCCATGGTGATCGGCGCCGGCCCCGCGGGCTGGCTGGCGGCAGGCGTCGGGTTCGTCGCGATGCGCCGGACGGGCCATTTCCTGATCGCGATTGTCGCTGGGGTTCTGATCTATCTCGTGGCGCGGCGGCTCGGCCTGGATGGCGTTCCGCGCTAGACCGCGACTGCCGCCATCCGCGCCGCCTCCCGGCTGTAGCCCTGGCTGCTGGCCAGGAGCTGGCGGCTGTAGGGGTGCTCGAGCGTGCCGGCGGCGAGGTCGGCGGCGGTCGCGGCCTCGACGATCTTGCCCTGGCGCATGACGGCCAACTCGCCGCAGACATGCCCGACCACGGCGAGATTGTGCGAGACGAACAGGTAGGTCAGCCCTCGCCGCTCGCGCAGGTCGACCAGCAGATTCAGGATCTCCGCCTGGACGGAGACGTCGAGCGCCGAGGTCGGCTCGTCGAGCAACACGATCTCGGGCTCGAGGATCAGCGCGCGGGCGATCGCGACCCGCTGGCGCTGGCCGCCGGAGAGCTGGTGCGGGTAGCGGTAGCGGAAGGCGGGGCCGAGCCCGACCTCGTTCAAGGCGTCGCGGACCCGATCGCCGACCCGGTCCAGGCCGTGGATGCGGCAGGGCTCGCTGAGGATCCGGTCGATGGTGTGCCGGGGATGCAGCGAGCCGTAGGGGTCCTGAAACACCATCTGCAGCTTGCGGCGCGACGCCGAGCTGCGGCGCAGGCCGAGCGGCTGGCCGTCGAGCAGGATCTTGCCGGACCAAGTGGTGATCAGCCCGGCAATGGCGCGCAGCACTGTGCTCTTGCCCGAGCCGCTCTCGCCGACCAGACCGAACGCGGAGCCGTTGCCGACTCGGAACCCCACTTTGTCGACGGCCCGGACCGCCTTCGCATGCTCGCCGAATGTGACCGCCAGGCCTTCGACATGGATCATCGCCCGGTCTCGAGCCAGGCCGGGTCGCGCTTCAGCACCTGCAGCCGCTCCTGAGGTTGGTCCAGCCGCGGCAAGCACCCCAGTAGCCCGCGCGTATAGGGATGCTGGGCCTGGTGCAGGTCGGCGGCGCGGCAGACCTCAACGATCCGGCCGGCATACATGATCGCGACGCGGTCGCAGAAGGTGGCGACCAGCTCGAGATCATGGCTGATGAAGATCAGCCCCATGCCGCGCTGGCTGACCAGATCGTCGAGGATCGCCAGCACCTGCAGCTGGACGGTGACGTCTAGAGCAGAGGTCGGCTCGTCGGCGATCAGCAGATCAGGCTCGCCGGCCAGCATCATGGCGATCATCACCCGCTGACCCATGCCGCCCGACAACTCGTGCGGCCAAGCCGCGGCGACGCGGCGCGGGTCGCGGATCCGAACGGCGGCCAGCAGCTCCAGCACCCGTGCCCGCGCGGCGCGGCCGCGCAGCTGCAGATGATCGCCCAGCGTCTCCTCGATCTGCTCGCTGACCCGCATCACCGGATTGAGCGAGTATTTCGGGTCCTGCAGGACCATGCCGATGCGGCCGCCGCGCAGCTCGCGCCATTGCGCGCGGCTGGCGGTCAGCAGATCGATCCCCTCGAAGCTCAGGCGATCGGCGGTGATGCGCGCCTGCGGAGGCAGGAGCTGCATTACCGCGCGGCCGACGGTGGACTTGCCCGAGCCGCTCTCGCCGACGATGCCCAGCTTCTCCCGCCCGACGCTCAAGGAGACGCCGCGCACGGCATCGACCAGCCCGGTCCGGGTCGGGAAGGCGACGCGCAGGTTCTCGACCACCAGCATGTCGGCCGGTGGTTGAGCGGATGATCCGACGACGCCGGGGACGAGCATCACCGGCGCTCCGCGCCGAATGGGCCAAGCATGGCCGCGTACCGCTCGACGCAGGCGAGGCCGAAGGCCGTCACCGGCTCGCACGGGGCGCGGTCGTGCGCCACGAGGCCGGCGCGGGCGGCGAAGATGCGCTTGCCGTAGGCGATCAGATGCTCGAGCGCACGCATGGCGAACACGATCTCCGGAAGGATGGCGCGATAGCCGGCCTCGGCGGCCGCCTCGTCGCCCGACTGCCAATGCCGCCAAATTCGCACCGCGTGATCGACCATGTCCGGAGCCAGGACGAAGCCCTGACAGCCGGCCCGGAGCGAATCCATCATTTCCAGCCCAGCCTGACCGTTGAGCATGACGAGGCCGTCACCACAGGATTCGATGACGGCGCGCAGCTGCGCCACGGGCATCTCACCCTTGAGATGGGTGATCTGGGGGTGCGACCTGACCAGGGCGGCGATCTCGCCGGCCTGCAGGCCCCGGCCCATCAGCGCCGGCGCATTCTGGATTGCGACGGGTCGCGTGGCGGTGTCGGCGAGCCGGCCGAACAGCCGCATCAGTTCGCCGGCCGGATAGGAGCCGACCGATGGCGGCTGCAGGATCAGCCAGTCCGCGCCGGCCGCCTCGGCGGTGCGCAGCAGCGCCAGCTGCTCGATGGCGGAGTTGCCGTAGATGGTGACGCCCAGCGGCAGCCGGCCGGCAATGTCCTGTACCGCCCACTCGATCACTTGGCAGCGCTCGGCCTCGGTCAGCTTTGCGACCTCGGTCGCGAGCCCGAGCACGACGATGCCATCTACGCCGGCGGCGACGCAGGCCTCGACCTGCCGGCGCATCGCCGCGCGGTCCAGCTGCTCCTCGGCATCGAACAGCGCGTAGAGAACCGCGTGGATGCCCGGGAAGCGGCGAGTGCGCATCGGCTCAGGCGGTATCGGCTTCGTAGCCGGCGGCGTCGACGGCGGCGATCAGGGCCGCAGGCTCGGTCGCCGGAGCCGCCTCGACCTCCGCCATCCCGCGCTGCAAGTCCACCTCGGCCCGGGCGACGCCCGGCACCGCTTGCAGCGCCTCGCGCACCGAGGCCACGCAGCCGTCGCAGCCCATGCCGCCGACCCGTAGCCGGGTCATCATAGTAGCCTGGTCGTCTGGCATGATGCCCGGGCACTCGCTCTGTGGTGTCGGTCGTCGCCTGAGGTGACGCCGCCGCCGTTGCCGCGTCAAGGCCTTGCCCGGGGCGACCGGCAGTGCAGATTGCGAGGCGGATGCGATGGAGAGCGAAGATGCGGCTTGGGCTGGTGACAATGGCGGCGTGGCTTGCAGCTGCGCCGGCGCACGCCGCTGGCTGGCAGGTCGACCCGGCGCATAGCAGCCTCACGGTCGAGTTCGAGCAGAGTGGCAAGCCGGTGGCCGCCCGCTTCGAGAGTTTCGCCGCCGAGATCGCCTTCGATCCCAAGGATCTGGCCAGGGCTTCGGTGGTGGTGACCGTCGATCTCACGAGCTTACGGACCGGCGACGCACAGCGCGACCAGATGGCTGCCGGCAGCGAGCTGCTGGCAGCCGCGAGCGGCCCCACCGCTCGCTACGCGACCCGCAAGTTCGTCGCCCGCGGTGGCGATCGCTATGACGTAGAGGCCGACTTGACGCTCAAGGGCGTCACCAAGCCGCTTGTGCACCCGGCGATGATCAGCATCTCAGGCGGGAAGGCGCACGCGCAAGGCGAGGTCGTGCTGGCCCGGACCGATTTTGGCGTCGGATCCAACCAATTTCCGCGCGGTGATCAGATCGGGTTGGCGGTAACGGTCCGCTTCGATCTGAACGCCCGACGCCAGGGCTGAGGGAATGGCGGTCTTCAACACGCGGGCCACCTGGGGCTGGCCCGCCAAGCTGCTTCACTGGCTGGTCGCCGTTCTGGTGCTGGGACTGCTCACGGTCGGCTTCACCATGGTCTGGTATGTGAGCGACCTCGGCGCGAAGTTCCAACTGTACCAGCTGCACAAGTCATTCGGCGTGCTGGTGCTGACGCTGGTGCTGATCCGGCTGCTGTGGCGGCGGATGAATGCAGCGGTCCCGGATCTGCCGGAGGGTCTAGAGCCCTGGGAGCGGCGGGCGGCGACGCTCACGCATCGGGGATTCTATGTGCTCCTGGTCCTGATGCCGATCACCGGCTGGCTGGTGGCTTCCGCCTCGCCTTTGGGGATACCGACGGTGGTGTTCGGCCTGTTCACGCTGCCCAACCCGGTCGGTGCCAATGCCGCCCTGGAAGATGTCATGGCGTGGGTGCACGGCTGCCTCGCCGTGCTGTTGCTGGTGTTGCTCCTGCTGCACGTCGGGGCGGCACTCAAGCATCATTTCGTGCTGCGCGACGACGTGCTCAGCCGCATGCTGCCCGGTGCGCGATGAGAGGGACCGGGGACTGCGATGCGTTGGCCTACTGGGCGACTGGCATCGGCGAGGGCGAATTGCGGTCATGCCAGTTAGCGCGGCCCGGCTCGGGCGAGGTTCAGGTGCGTGCGCGCTGGTCGGGCATCAGCCGTGGCACCGAGGCGCTGGTGGCGATGGGACGGGTGCCGCCGAGCCAGCACGCGGCCATGCGGGCACCTTTCCAAGAGGGCGAATTTCCGTACCCCGTCAAATACGGCTACTGCAGCGTCGGGGTGGTCGAGGCGGGCGAGCGGGCGTTGCTCGGGCGGGACGTGTTCTGCCTTTACCCGCACCAGACGGCCTACGTCGTGCCGGCGCAGGCAGTGACGCCGCTGCCGCCGGGTCTGCCCCCGGAACGCGCGGTCCTCGCAGCCAACATGGAGACGGCGCTGAATGCGGTCTGGGATGGCAGCCCGCGCGCCGGAGAGCGCATCCATGTGATCGGCGCCGGCGTGGTGGGCTGTCTCGTCGCGCATCTGTGTGGCCGGATACCGGGCGCCGAGGTGACGCTGGCCGATGTCCTGCCCGAGCGCGCGCCGCTGGCCGAGGCGCTGGGCGTGACGTGCGCGACACCCGACGACCTGACTTCAAATGCCGACCTCGTCTTCCACGCCAGCGGCCATGCTGAGGGGCTGCGTGCGGCGCTGGCCGTGGCTGGCCAGGAGGCGCGGATTGTCGAGCTGAGCTGGTATGGTAGCGCCGAGGTGGCGCTGCCGCTGGGCGAGGGGTTCCACAGCCGGCGGCTGACGTTGCAAAGCTCGCAGGTCGGGCAGGTGGCTGCCGTGATGCGGCCACGCTGGAGCTATGCCCGGCGCATCGCCAAGGCGCTGGACCTGCTGCAAGCGCCGGTGCTCGATCGGCTGATCACCAGCGAGATCGCTTTCGCCGACCTGCCGACCGCATTGCCGCGGCTGGCCCAACATCCGGACGGTGCGCTGTGCGTGCGGATCGTCTATCCGAACTGAAACCACGAGCAGGGAGTTGACCCCATGTACAGTGTTGGTGTGCGCGACCACGTGATGATCGCCCACAGCTTCCAGGGCGAGGTGTTCGGCCCGGCGCAGAAGCTGCACGGCGCCACCTTCATTATTGACTGCGAGTTCCGCGGCATGAATCTCGCGGAGGGCAACATCCTGGTCGATATCGGCCGCGCCAGCGAGACGCTGAAGGCGATCTCGGCCGAGCTCAGCTACCAGAATCTCGACGCCCTCGAGATGTTCAAGGGCATCAACACCACGACCGAGTTCCTGGCCCGCCACGTATTCGACCGGATGCGCACGGCGATCAAGGATGGCACGCTCGGCCCAGGGGCCGACGGGGTGACGGCGATGAAGGTGACGCTGTGGGAGAGCCATATCGCCTGGGCCGCCTACGAGGAGGCGGTTTGAGGCTGGCGCTGGCCTATCCGGGTGACCTGGAATCGCGGACCGGCGGCTTCCTGTACGACCGGCGGCTGGCGTTCGAGCTTGAAACTCGCAGGCTGGAAGGTGGAGCGGCTGAGCCTGCCTGCCGGCTTCCCGTTCCCGACCGCCGCGGATCTGGTCGTGGCGGCCGAGGTCTTCGCCGCTCTGCCCGCCGGCACGACACTGCTCGTCGATGGCCTCGCCCTGGGGGCGATGCCGGAACTCGCCGCGCGGCTCGCTGCTCGGCATGATCTCGTGGCGCTGGTGCATCATCCGCTTTGTCTGGAGACCGGGCTCGACGAGAGCCTTGCGGCGGCACTTGCCGCCAGTGAGCGGTCCGCGCTCCGCTGCGCCCGCGCCACGATCGTCACCAGTGCCCGCACGGCGGAGTCGCTGGTCGAGCTGTTCGAGGTCCGCGCGGAGACCATCACGGTAGCCTTGCCCGGCACGGATCCGGCGCCCGTGGCGCAAGGTTCGGGCGGTCGCTGCCGCATGATCTGCGTCGCCACGATCACGCCCAGAAAGGGCCACCTCGTTCTGGTCGAGGCGCTGGCGGGGTTGGTCGAGCTCGACTGGGAGATTATGGCTGGTCGGCAGCCTCGATCGCGATCCGGCCACCGCCGCTGCGTTGCGCGATGCGATCGCGGCGCAGGGTCTGCAGGGTCGGGTGCGGCTGATCGGGGAGGTCGAGCCGGTGGCGTTGGCGGCGCTCTACCGGGAGTCCGATCTCTGCGTCTCCGCCTCGTTCTACGAGGGCTACGGCATGGCCCTGGCCGAGGCATTGGCATGCGGACTGCCGATCGTCGCCGCCGCCGGCGGTGCGGTCGCCGACACTGTCCCTACGGACGCCGGTCTGCTGGTGCCGATCCAGGATGCCGGCGCGCTCCGTGACGCGCTGCGCCGCTGCCTGACCGAGCCTGTGCTCATGGCATCGTTGCGGCGGGGGGCGTTGCGAGCGCGCGGCGAGCTGCCCGATTGGACCGCCACGGCCCTGACGGTCGAGCGCGTGCTGCTGCAGAGCGCGGCATGAGCGACGGCTTCTCCGCCGATTGGCTGGCCCTGCGCGAGCCCTACGACGCTGCCGCGCGTAGTGTCCGCGCTTCTTGACCGACTTGCAGCCTGGCGCCATGGGCGCGGAATTTTGCGCGTGATCGATCTCGGCGCCGGCACCGGCTCCAATATGCGCTGCACCGCCTCGACGCTAGGTGGCGACCAGAACTGGGCACTCGCCGAACTCGACCCTGCGCTGATCGCGGCCGGGCAGGCGCGGCTGGACCGGAAGTCCGGTCGACTGGCGCTACCATCAGATCGATCTTGCCCGTAACCTCGAGCAGCTTGGCGCCCTCCATGGTCGACCTGATCACGGCCTCGGCCCTGATCGATCTGGTGGGGGAACCTTGGCTGCGCCGACTGGTCGCGCTGCGCGCCGCTGCCGATGCTGCCTTGCACATCGTCCTCACCTATGACGGGCGGATCGAGTGGCAGCCAAAGCTGGATGGCGACGAGGCCATGCTCGCCGCGATCAACCGCCATCAGCGCGGCGACAAGGGCTTTGGCCCCGCCCTCGGCCCGGATGCCGCAGACACGCTCCGCGCGCTGCTCGTGCGCGAGCGCGGCGAGCTACTGGTCGATCCCAGCGATTGGCTGCTGGGCGAGAACGACCGAGAGATCCAGCTGGCACTGCTGGATGGCTACACGACGGCTGCGATGCTGGTGTCTGCCGAGCGGTGCCGGGAGATCGAGGCGTGGGCCGTGCGGCGCCGGCAGCTCATCGGCGAGGGGTGTTCACAACTGCGAGTTGGCCATCTGGACCTGTTGTTCCTGCCGGAGCGTTAGCCGGCTCGGCGCGGGCGTAGACGTCGCCGGACGGGCCGGCGCGTTCGCACCCCTGCAGCCAGAGGCGCAGCGTCGCCGCATCGATCCACGCCGGGAATTCCAGGGCGAGGCTCTCCCCCAGCGAGACATTGTAGCGATAGCGGCCCAGCCGCTCGAGGTGATCCACACTGGCCAGGGCGCTCGCCGGGGCTGCAGGCACGAACTCGAACGACAGTGCCGGTAGCGTTCGCGACAGGCCAGCCAGCACCTGGTCCTCCATGCCCTCGACGTCGATCTTGACGAAGTTCGGCAGCCCGTGCGCGGCGATCAGCGCGTCCATCGTCGTGGCCGGCACGTCGACCTGCTCCGTCCACCGCACCCAGGCAAACGACGGCACCTGCGTGGCTGCGGCGATGAAGGCGGCCGAGCCGGTGGTGACGGTCGGCGTGCGCGGGCTGAGCAGCAGCGTCACGCTCCCGGATGTCGCCGCCACGGCCGCTTTGAGCACGGTCACCCGGGGGTCGCGCGCGAACAGCCAGCGGAGAAAGCGCGTGAAATCGGGCTGCGGCTCGACGGCGACCACGCTGGCCCCCAATCGTGACCAGGAACGGGTGCGATTGCCGACATGCGCGCCGATGTCGAAGCAGAGATCGCCCGGCCCTACAAACTGCGCGTAGAAGTCGTCCAACCTGCGAGTACTGCCGGGACGGCCATAATACAGCCATAAGGACCGGCTTAAGCCGTAGGCGCGATCGAGCAAACGCACGCGGCTCAGCTGTCAGACTACGTTGAGGCGGGCGCCATTGGTGCCGGTCTTGGGCGGCTGCAGGTCGTCGACGGGGAGCATATGGCCGCTGCGCTCCGCCTTGGTCAGCAGGTACCCGCGATTGTGGGCGTTGGCGGCGAAGATGTGCGGCACGCGGCCCGCGACCTCGATCCCGTAGCGTTCCAGTTGGGCAATCTTGGACGGGTTGTTGGTGAGCAGCCGGACGCGGTCGACCCCGACCTGGCGCAGCATCGCTGCGGCCGCCCAATAGTCACGCTCGTCGTTGGCAAACCCCAGATGATGGTTGGCGTCGACGGTGTCGAGCCCGCCATCCTGGAGCATATAGGCGCGCAGCTTGTTGGTGAGCCCGATGCCTCGGCCCTCCTGGGCGAGATAGAGCAGCACCCCGCCGCCCTCGTGAGCCATCCGGCGGATGGCACCACGCAGTTGGTCGCCGCAGTCACAGCGCAGCGAGCCCAGGAAATCACCGGTGAAGCATTCGGAATGGAGCCGCGCCAGCGGCGCGCTGTGGCGCTCCGGCTCACCGACCAGAACCGCGAACTGCTCGGGGCCGCCATCCGCAGGGCGGAACGAGATGATGCGCACCTCTTCCGCGTCGGCCAAGGGCACGCGCGCCTCGCTCACCGGCCGGAGCATCGAGGCCGACAGCCGGCGATAGGCGATGACGGCAGCTACCGGCACGGTGACGTCACCGCCCGCAACATCGCTCTCGACCGGCAACAAAATCGCTGCCGGCAGGAGACCCGCCAGCTTGCAAAGCTCCACCGCAGCCAGCGCGTCGGCACGATCGGTCGGCACGGCCAGCGAAAGGATCTTCGCTGCCTGTGTGACAGGCACGTTCGGGTCGATCAGCATGGCGAGCCGGCCCGCGCCGACATCTCTGCGTGCCAGCGGCAGCAGATAGGTCGCTGCGACATCGGCCGCGATGCCGAGGCTGGCCAGACGGTGCCCGGTCAGCACGAGCGCCGTGCCTCGGGCGAACCCGGCAACCAACCTGCCAGGAACTTCGTCGATCACCGATTCCGCGGCGATGACCGGCGTATATCGGCTCCCATCCTCGATGCGCACCACATCGCCGATGCGCAGGCTGCGAGCCGCATGCTGCACGACGAGAAGCGGCGCGGTCGGTTGCGGCGCGGCGGCAAGGTCCATGTCAACGTCTCTCATCAAAGCTGCGACCCGAGTCCTTCAACGCCGGTTCTACGAGGTTGCCAGCCGGTCGGTTCATGGCGCATCCCAGTCCCTAAGCTAGTGCTCCATTACCCCGACCGCCAGAGGTCGTCGACGGGTGCCCCGTGGTACCGTCGCAGTGGGCCAGCCATTGACGACGCGGGCGATCGCACTATTCACACTGTTCATGGATACGATATCTTCGTACTCGCGATACTGTGAATTGAGTAATATTCGATGGCCGGGTCCGCCTGATGGCTGTCGAATTGTGATCAGAACGGGCCGCTGCGGGTGAACGCTCCCTTGCCGTCTATCTGGGGCCTTGGCGTGACCGAAGAGCTTCAGGTGCTCGGTCGCCGGCGGGCGTTGCTCGTCGTGCTGGTCGTCCTCACCATGGCGGCGCTGATGCTGGCGATGGCGCGTGTCCTGGGTGGCGATGGACTGGGCGTGGTCGATGCCCTGCTGCTGCTCTGCCTCGCTGCCATGCTGCCATGGAACGTGCTCGGGCTCTGGAACGCCGTCATCGGCTTCGCGATTCTGGCGCTCAGCCGTGATCCGTCGGGGCGCGTGCTGCCCGCGGGCCGAAGCGCGGGCAGCAGCCCGATTCGCAGTCGCATCGCCGTCGTCATGCCGGTCCACAACGAAGATCCAGGCCGCGTCTTACGCCATCTCGAGGAGACCATCGCCAGCTTGGACGCGACCGGGGACAGAGGCGCGTTCGAGGTCTTCCTGCTCAGTGACACCCAGCATCCGGCGACAGCCGCCCTGGAACAGTCGCTGTTTGCCCGCTGGCGTCAGCGCGTGGCCCGCCCCGAGCGGCTGCATTACCGCCGCCGCCCGGATAATCTCGGCCACAAAACCGGGAACCTCTGGGATTTCCTCGAGCGCCATGGGCAGCGCTTCGATCACATGCTCGTGCTCGATGCCGACAGTGTGATGTCGGGTGCGGCCATCCTTCGCCTCGTTCGGGTGATGGAGGCACATCCCGAGATCGGCATCCTGCAGCAGCTGATCGTCGGCCTGCCAAGCACCAGCCCGTTCCCGCGCATCTTTCAGTTCGGCATGCGGCACGGCATGCGGGCGTACACCGTAGGCAGCGCCTGGTGGCAGGGCGACTGCGGCCCCTACTGGGGCCATAACGCGCTGGTCCGCATCGCGCCGTTCATGGCGCACTGCCGGCTGCCAGTACTGCCGGGCCGGCCGCCGCTCGGCGGCCGCGTGCTCAGCCACGACCAGGTCGAAGCAGTGCTGATGCGGCGTGCCGGCTGGCAGGTGCGCGTGCTGCCCGAGGAGACCGGCAGCTTCGAGGAGAACCCGCCGACCCTGTCGGACTTCGTCAAGCGTGACCTGCGCTGGTGCCAGGGCAATTGGCAGTATGTGCACCTGGTCGGCCGGCCAGGCCTGCACCTAATGGGTCGGCTTCAGTTGTGGCTGGCCATCCTGATGTACGTGTCCGGGCCGGCCTGGATCCTGTTCTCCCTGGTGGGATTCGGCAGTGCGATCGCGGCCGGGCTAGCCGGCCCGCCGCCCATGGCAGTCGCCAGTCTGATGGGCGCGCCGGCCGCGTGGGAGGGCTGGACGCTGCTCGCGACCATGCTGGTGGTCGTGTTCGCCCCCAAGCTTGCGGGCGTCGCCCAGGTGCTGCTCACGCCGGCGCTGCGCCGCGCCTATGGCGGCGGCTGGCGCGTCGCGGTCTCCACCGGGGTGGAGCTGCTGTTCTCATTCGTGCTGGCACCGATCATGGCGTTTGCGCAGACGCTGCTGGCACTCGGCCTCCTGGCAGGCCGGACGATCCGCTGGGAGGCCCAGTTGCGCAATCCGCGCTCGCTACCTTGGCGCGAGGCGGTGCGGGGACTGTGGCCGCAGACCTTGTTTGGTGCGCTGGTAGTGGCAGCCGTCTGGTCGCTGGCGCCGGAGCCGGCGCGGCTATGGGCGCTGCTGTTCTGCGGCCCGCTGATGCTGGCGGTGCCGTTCGCCGTGGTCACGGCCTCGCCCCGGCTGGGACGAGCCTTGGTGCGGCTCGGGATCTGCGCCGTCCCGGAGGAGGTTGACCCCCCGATCATCGTCGTTGCCGCCGGTCATGCGGCGCCGGTGGCAAGACGGGCGGGGCACGGTGCCGGGTTCGGTTCGGTCGACGCGCCTGCGGCGCCGCCTGTCGACTAGGGCCGACGGCAGCATAGGCGTGGGGACGCCGGGCACGATCCGTTTCACTCGGTGTGCCGATGGCCGTGGCGGACCCGGACGTCGCGCTGGCGCCAGGGCTGCGTGCGGACGTAGCCCGCCAGAGCCGCGACGGCGACCAAGGTCGCAAAGCCGAACAGGTTCGCGAGCGGCACGGTGAGCCAGTTGCGGCCGACCTCGTCCAACACCATCCCCAGCGCCCAGGCGAGCGACATGCTCCACAGAAACACCGGCAAGGCCTGCTGCCCGACCCGGACTACCGGCGCCGCGAGTTGGCCCTGCAGCAGATGCTGGCGTGGGTTCGCGAGCCAGAGCGCGACATAGGCCAGGGCCAGGAAATGCAGGTAGCGCAGGATGCCGAAGCTGCTCTTGTCCTTCCAGGGCGCAAGCACGGTACTGAACTGGCCGAGCCAGTCGAAACGCGACCAGAGCGGTTGCCAGCTCAGCGGCACCATGACGACGACGAAGCCCAAAGCCAGCCAAAGCAGGTTGCGCCGGCGCGGCGGCTCGCGCAGCCAGCCGGAGCCGAAGGCGAAGCCGGTGAAGAAGATCAGCTGCCAGGCAAACGGATTGAAGAACCAGCCGCGCTCCGACCACCATTCGGCGGGGAAGTCCCAGCCCAACGCCGTCTGCGCCAGATAAAGCACGAGGCAAAACGCCAGCGCGGCCGCGGGCATGATCCGGGCCAGCGCCATCACCGCCGGCACCATCGCCAGCACCACCAGATACATCGGCAGGATATCGAAGTAGTTCGGTACGTAGGTCAGGGTGACCAGGTGCGCGAGGCCGCGCCGCGGCTCCGCGAAGAAGTGCTGCAGGTAGAGCGCCTCGACATAGTCGGTGCCGTCCAGCCACCACGTGCCCAGCACGCTGAGCGTGGCCACGCTGAGGAACAGGCCGAGATGCGACCAGTAGACCTGCCAGCAGCGGTGCAGGATGCGCAATGTGCCGATCGCGAAGCCGTGGCGCAGGAAGGTGCCGCCGAAGGCCAGCGCCGAGGCGAAGCCCGAGCAGAAGACGAACATCTCGGTGGCGTCGCTCGGGCCGAAGCGCGCCGGGATCCAGTCGTTCCATGGATTGAGCGGCAGGTGCGCAATGAAAATGATGAACATTGCGAGGCCACGGAAGAAATCCAGCCGCGTGTCGCGCGGCGGCACCTGAGTCATACCCGACCTACCGACCAATGCTCGCTGCTCACTGCCGTCCAGCGCTGTGCTCGAGCTAGCAGCATCGATGGTGCTCGCCCGTTGACGATCCCGCGACCCGTATGGCCGCAAATGGAACGCTCGCGCAAAAGCGCGGGTTGTGTCACAGCGTCGTCAAGGTCCGTTATATTCTTGGCGGCACGATGGCGCGCAGAGGGCAACGGATGAAGCAGGCGGGCAACGTGACGCAAGGCAATGGCGAAGTCCTTGGCCGCCTTGAGGGGGAGTTCAGCGTCGACGAGGCCTGGGACCTGCTGCTGGCGCTGCGCCGTCGCGTCGACGCAGAGGTGGGGCGGGCGGCCAATGACAGCGAACGCATCATGGGGCTCCTGCGCGGCGAACAGCGCCGGCTGACGGGTGCTGCGCAGGAGTTGGTCGATCTGCACCTAAACCATGCCGTGCGGCGACGCGACCAAGGCTATGTGGTCGCCCTGCTCGGCCAGAGCCTGGACGGTTTCATCGCCACCCGAGAGGGGCACTCGCGCTACATCAATGGCGAGCAAAGTCTCACCTACCTGCATCGGCTGCGAGCTCTCAGCGATGCAGTGGTGATCGGGGTCGGCACCGCCATCGCGGACGCGCCGCGGTTGACCACTCGGCACGTCGCTGGGCCGGATGCGGTGCGCGTGGTGATCGACCCCCATGCCCGGCTGCCTGGCGACTGCCGTTTGTTGCATGACGAGACGGCGCCGACGCTGGTGCTGCGTGCCGCCAACGGCGGCCCGTCCGAGATCCAGCTGTCGCAGCACGCTGTGGCGTTGCACTTGCCCGCGACGGACGGGCGGATCGCGCCGGCGGCGGTGGTCGCGGCGCTCGCGGCGCGCGGCCTGACTCGACTGCTGATCGAAGGTGGCGGCGTCACGGTGAGCCGGTTCCTGGAGGCAGGCCTGCTGCACCGGTTGCAGCTGGCGATCGCGCCGCTGATCCTGGGCGCTGGCCGCCCGGCGCTGCCGGTAACACCGGTCGAGCGTCTGGACCTCGCCATGCGGCCGAGCGGGCGACGCTATCTGATGGGCGAAGACGTGCTGTTCGACCTGTGCCTGGAGCGGGCGACGGTCGGGGGGGCGACAGGCTAACGGCGCGGTCGGTCAGCCCGTTCTTCGCCTCGGCGATCGAGCTGCGGCACCAGCCGGGGTTCGGCAGCACCGTCAACTTCTGATCCTGGCGGCACATAATTCGCATGACTGCGGTCCGCCTCAAGCGCCAACACTTGCAAGCATAAAGCAAAGCGGCGTAGCGCGCCCGGCAATGCGGCCCTGGTCGCCACGCTCCGCTTCAGCTTCAGACGCTACCGCCGCCCAACCGGATAGGCTATCGCCAGGCCGGCGACAGGAGGGAACATCATCATGTCAGCGGAGGAGCGGCCCGGTTCCGATGGTCGTCCGGACGTTTCCGTCGACCAGCGCACGCGCGAGCCGGGGCAACTCGGACCGTCGGTGAGCGTCGTCGAGGCGGCCCGGCTACTGGGCCAGAGCCCGGACGCCGTCGTGTCGGCGTTGCAGCGCCATGCCCTGCGGGGCTGGTGCGACGAGCACGGCGAATGGCACGTAGCGGTCGCGGCATTGTCGTCGCTGTTCGATGGCCGTGACATGCTGGGCATGCTGCGCGACCAGTTGGACCGCCTGCAGAACGAGGTTCGGCAGGCGCGCGATGCGGCCGAACTGGTACGCCGGCAGGCCGATGACCGGCAGGCGGCGGTGACTGACCTGCGCGTCGCACTGGCCCGCGCCGAGGAGCGGATCAGGGCTGTTGAAGCGGTGGCCATCGCCGACGTCGCGACCGCCCAGGCCGAGGCGGCGGCCAAAGATCAGGTGATCGCGGAACTGCGGGCCATCACCGAATGGCATCGGTCGCCCTGGTGGGAGCAATGGGTCCGCAAGCGAAAGCCGTGAGCATCATCTCTCTGATA
The DNA here is from genome assembly GCA_963798145.1 of uncultured Alphaproteobacteria bacterium. GTDB lineage: Bacteria > Pseudomonadota > Alphaproteobacteria > Geminicoccales > Geminicoccaceae > Benzoatithermus. The sequence continues at coordinate 68,229 of CAWCSG010000001.1, read as the reverse complement.
CCCGCCCCCGGCTACGGCGTGCTGACAAACAGGTCTCGCCGGTTGTTGGTGTCGCCGGGGACGAGGTCCGAGGCAACCGAATCGAAGACGACGACCTGGCCGCTGGCCGAGATGAAGTGGCGATGCGATTCGCCATTGCCAGGCCCGCCGCCCGGAGTGCCGCTGACCAGCCGGGTCGTGCCGAGCGTCAGGTCGCGGACGAAGACATCCAAGGCACCGTTCGTGTCGCTGCCGGTCAGGTTCGTGGCCCAGGATTCGAACGCGACGTAGCGGCCGTCGGCGCTGATCTTGCCGTGCTGGCTGGGCTGGTTGGCCTCCGCCCCGGTCGAGCTGACGCTCACCCGCGTGGTGGTCCGCGCCGCGCGGTCGCGGACAAACACGTCGAACTTGCCATTGGTATCGCCGGTCACGAGGTTGGTGGCATTGGAGTGGAACACCACGTACCGGCCGTCCGCCGAGACGGTCGGATAGATGCTCTCGCCATTGGCCTGCGCGCCGTCCTGGGTGACACTCACTCGCTCGACCTTGCGGGTCTGTCGGTCCAGCATGAACACGTCGGCGCGACCATTAGTATCGTTCGCGACAACGTTGGTTGCCTTGGAATTGAACACAACGTAGCGGTTGTTGCTGGTCATATACGCGAAGAATTCGCTGGGTCCGTTCGCCTGGCCGCCGCCATTCGTCACGCTGACCCGCTCGGTCCTTTTTGTGGCCATCTCGTAAAGGAAGATGTCGCTGGTGTTATTGGTGTCCCCCGGCACGAGATTTCCGGCGAACGAATAATATAGTACATAGCGTCCGTCAGGTGAAAACGAGCCGTAACCGCTTAAACCGTTCGCCTGGCCGCCACCGGAGCTGACGCTCACCCGCGATACCTTATGGGTCTTGCGATCGCGCAGGAAGACATCCGGCTTTCCGTTGGTGTCGCCGGCAACCATATTGCTAGCGTAGGATTGGAACAGCACATATCGGCCATCGGCAGTCAGCGCCGGCTTGAGGCTAGCGGCATTGCCTTGGACACCGCTCGACGAACGCTCGCTCGCGAGGTCTGGCCCGTCTTACGGTCGAGGAAGAACACGTCCTCGACATTGTTGGTATCATTGGACACCAGGTTGCTGGCGGTCGACGAATAGCCGACGAAACGACCATTGCCCACTGTGGTCGCATGGGAGCTGACCCCGTTGCTCTGAACACCGCCGGGCCCAACGCTGACCCGCTCAGTACCGGCCGAAGCCGGATCGATCGCGAACAGTGCGACCGTCAGCACAACGGGCATGCTGCAGGCAATTCCTGCGGCTCCAACCATTTGCTTGTCCCCAGGTGTAAAAGAGGTGGCCAGGAGAATGCGCTAAGGCACAGACCCTGCACGTAGGCGGTCACAATCGGAGGTATAACAGCGCGAGGCACATTCGACCACCGCGAAAGCTTAATAATTGACTGTATAAGTCAGCTGCGACGGTTTGCCTGCCGACGGCGCGATGTGACCATCTCGCGGATTTTCAACCGTAGGTCATTCCCACCGGCGCACATCTGCATGGTCTGCCTCAGACGAAGGCCGGCCGGCGGCGCCGCACGACGAGATCTTGGCGGCAGCCGACGCTTGACGGCAGACTTCCGACCGCCGCTCAGAACCCCGCCGGCGCCGCGATCCCGACCCGGCCGAGTTGTTGCCGCACCGTGGCCTTCAAGCGCTCCAGGCCCTCGGGTGAGCCGGACTCGGCGCGGACCACAAGCACAGCCTGCGTGTTCGATGCGCGGGCCAGCCACCAGCCGTCCGCGGTCTTGACGCGGACGCCGTCAATGTCGTCGACCTCGGCGCCTTCGGACGCGAGATGCGCCTTGACCTCGGCGATGGCACCGAACTTGCGCTCCTCCGGGCAATCGAAGCGGATCTCGGGCGTATTCCAGGCGATCGGCATCGCGTCCTTCAGGTCGGTCATCGTGGCGCTGCCGCGGGCCAGGATGTCGAGCAGGCGCACGGCAACGTAGAGCGCATCATCGTGGCCGTAGAAGCCGTCCTTATAGAAGATGTGGCCGGACATCTCGCCGGCTAGCGGCGAGCCGACCTCGGTCATCTTGGCCTTCACCAGGCTGTGCCCGGTCTTCCACATCAGGGGCTGCCCGCCGAGCTTTGCGACCTCGTCGAAGAAGCTCTGGCTGGTCTTGACGTCGGCGATGATCGTGGCCCCCGGGTGGCGGGTCAGCACGTCCGCCGCCAGGATCTGCAGGATCTGGTCGCCATAGACGATTCGGCCATGGCCATCGACGACGCCGATCCGGTCGCCATCGCCGTCGAAGCCGATGCCGAGCTCGAAGCCGCCCTCGGTCACGGTGCGGATCAGGTCGACCAGATTGTGCGGCTCGGTGGGATCCGGGTGATGGTTGGGGAAGTTGCCGTCGACCTCGGCGAACAGCAGCTGGTGGCGACCAGGGAGCCGGGCGGCGAGTGCCGCCATGGCCGGGCCGGCCGAGCCGTTGCCGGCGTCCCAGACCACGGCTAGCGGCCGGGTGCCGTGATAGTCGGCGACGAGGCGGTTGATATACAAGTTGAACACGTCGGCCGGGGTGGGCAGGCCAGCGCCATGCGTGAAGTCGCCGGCCGCGGCGATCAGGCCCAGCTCCTTGATCTGGTCGCCATAGAACGGCCTGGTGCCGATCATCATCTTGAAGCCGTTATAGTCCGGCGGGTTGTGCGAGCCGGTGATCATGATGCCGCCGTCGGCACCCAGCTGATGGACGGCGAAATACATCATCGGCGTGGCGCCGAGGCCGATCGTCAGCACCTCGAGGCCGGCCGCCTGCAGGCCGGCGCTGGTCGCGTCGGCCAGGGCGGGGAGCTCAGGCGGCCGTCGTAGCCGAGGACGACGCGATTGCCGCCGGCGGCCACGACCATGGTGCCGAAGGCTTGGCCAATCGCGCGCGCGTCGGCCTCGAACAGGGTGCTGCCGACGATGCCGCGAATGTCGTACTCGCGCAGCAGAGTCGGGTGGAACGTATGGCCGGGTGCGGGCATGCGGGCTCTCGTCGGATGAGGGAGACGGCTCAGATCGGCGCGGCGGCGACGGGCCGGCCGATCGACGTGTAGGCGAAACCCGCCTGCGCCACCTGGCCCGGGTCGAAGACGTTGCGCAGGTCGACAATCAGCGGCTGGCGCATGACCTCGCGCGCGCGCTCGAAATCGAGACCACGGAACTCGTTCCACTCGGTCAGGATCACGCAGGCATCGGCACCCTCGAGCGCGTGGTAAGCGTCCTGGCACCAGACGACGTCGGGCAGCAGCTTGCCGGCCTCGCGCATGCCCTCGGGGTCGAACGCGCGCACGGTCGCACCTTCGCCCTGGAGTGCGGGGACGATCACCAGTGACGGGCTCTCGCGCATGTCGTCGGTGCCGGGCTTGAAGGTGACCCCCAGGACCGCGATCGTCTTGCCGGCGACCGTGCCGCCGCAGGCATCGGTGATCTTCTTGACCATGCGCCGCTTGCGACCTTCGTTGACGCCGACCACCGCCTCGACGATCCGCAGATGGCTGTCGTGCTGCTCGCCGGTGCGCAACAGGGCCAGCGTGTCCTTCGGGAAGCAGGAGCCGCCGTAGCCCGGGCCGGCATGCAGGAACTTCTTGCCGATGCGGCCGTCCAGACCCATGCCCTTGGCGACCATCTGAACGTCGGCGCCGACGCGCTCGCACAGGTCGGCGACCTCGTTGATGAACGTGATCTTGGTCGCGAGAAAGGCGTTGGTCGCGTACTTGATCAGCTCGGCGGTCTCCAGCGCGGTGAACAGGATCGGGGTCTCGATCAGGTTCAGCGGCCGGTAGCAGCGCCTGAGCACCTCCTTGGCATGCTCGCTCTCGACGCCACAGACGACGCGATCCGGACGCAGGAAATCCTCGATGGCCGAGCCCTCGCGCAGGAACTCGGGGTTGGACGCGATGTCGATCGCGAGGTCCGGCCGCTGGCTCGCGAAGATCTTCTGCAGCTTCCTGCCGGTCCCGACCGGGACCGTGGATTTGGTGACGACCAGTGTTGGGTGTTTGAGCGTGGAGGCGATCTCCTCCGCGGCGGCGAACACATAGGACAGGTCCGCATGGCCATCACCGCGCCGCGACGGCGTGCCGACAGCGATGAACACCGCTTCCGCACCGTCGATGGCGGCCGCGAGGTCCGTGGTGAAGGTCAGCCGTCCGGCCGCAGTATGCTTCTCGACCAGGGCGTCCAGCCCGGGCTCATAGATCGGGATCTTGCCTTGTTCGAGCATCTCGATCTTGCCGGCGTCCTTGTCGACCCCGACCACCTCGAGGCCGAATTCGGCAAAACACGCTCCGGACACCAGGCCGACATAGCCGGTGCCGATCATCGCTATCCGCATCCGCAGGTCCCTCTATCGCAGCAGCGCGCTCAGACGTAGCGCGCCAACATCTCGGAAAAGCCCGGCTGCAGGTCCTCGCGCCGCGAGGCCAGCGCCACGATCGCTTCCAGGTAGCCGAGCTTGTCACCGCAATCGAAACGCTGGCCAGCGAAACGGTAGCCGTGGAAAGGCTGCCGGCCGATCAGCCTGGCCATCGCGTCGGTGAGCTGGATCTCGCCTCCGGCACCCGGTTTCTGCTCGTCGAGCAGGGCGAAGATCTCAGGCATCAGAATGTAGCGGCCGATCACCGCGAGCCGCGACGGCGCCACGTCGGGCGCCGGCTTCTCGACCATGCCGCGCACCTCGGTCAGGCGGCCGCTGGTGGTCCCGGGATCGATCACGCCATAGCGGGACGTGTGCTCCTGCGCCACTTCCATGACGGCCAGAATGTTGCCGCCCGTGCCGCGCTGCGCCTCGACCATCTGGGCGAGGCAGGAGGGCTCCGCGTCGATCAGATCATCGACCAGCATGACCGCGAACGGCTCGTCGCCGACCACGTGGCGTGCGCACCAGACCGCGTGACCCAGGCCCTTGGCCTCTTGCTGGCGTGTGTAGATCACCTCGCCGGCGGTCGGCACGCCGCGCTCGAGCGCCTCCAGCTCCTTGGCCTTGCCCTTCCTGGCCAATGACTCGAACAGCTCGAAGGCGCGGTCGAAATGATCCTCCATGATCGTCTTACCGCGCCCGGTCACAAAGATGAACTGCTCCGCGCCGGCGGCGGCCGCTTCCTCGAGCGCGTATTGGATGATCGGGCGGTCGACGACCGGCAGCATCTCCTTGGGCAGCACCTTGGTCGCGGGCAACATGCGGGTACCGAGACCCGCCACCGGGAAGACCACTTTGCGCAGATGCCGCATGCGTTCGACCTCGCTTGCCCTAGTCGCGCAGCATTCTGCGCAACGGGAGGTTCATAGCCGCCGCCAAGGTAACAGTTCAACCGCAGCCGTCCTAATTGCGACGGCGATCAGCGCTGGCGGCGCAAAAGATGGTCGCGCGCAAGATTGAGCTGCGCCGCGAGATAGTCGCTGCCGCCGTGATCCGGGTGGCAACGCGCCATCAGCGCTCGGTGGGCGGCCTTGATTTCCGCCTCGCCGGCGCCCTCGGGCAGGCCCAGAATCTCCAGCGCCATCCGCTCGTCCATTACCGTGCTCGCGGGACGGGCAGGTGCCGCGGCATCACGCCAGTCGGGCGATCGTCGGTCGAGATAGGCTTCCAGCAGGGCTACGGCAGGCGGATCCTCCCGCTGGACCTCTTCCAGCAGCGCTCGCAACTCGCTGAGCCCGAGACTGCTCAGCTCCCGTCTTTGGAACACACCGAGTTGCACCAGCCCATCGACCTCGCCGGTCGCATGATCCAAGCTCATCGCTAGATATCGGGTTGCCACGCTCGACGCCGGCCTCGCCTGGCTGCCGCGCAGCGGATCCGCGCCGCGCGGACCTTGCACCAGCGCGCGAACCGCCATGACCGTGGCTGCGACGGTGACGATCGCGAGCCCGAGACGGCCGGTCAGCAGCAGCCCGGTACTCGCCATCGCGCTGAACACGGCCGCGAAGGTCGTGAATGCCTGGGCAAGCTGTCGCGTGGACGCGCTCACGAACCAGCGCGCCACCAGATAGAGCAGGCCGAACAAGGCCAAGCCGAGGGCGAGGTAACTCAACGCGGTCTCAGCGTAGCTGGTGCTCCAGGAGCTTGAGCACGCCGCCGGAGCGGTGCGCGAGCGCGGTGACGGCGGCTCGGCCGCCCGCCGCGTAGGCGGCGACACCGCCTAGGAGGGCTCGCAGATCGTGCGCAGAGCCGCTGGAGAATCGGAAATAGGCGCCGCGCGTCAGGTCGGCGACGTGACGGAACGCACGCTCGGCGGCTGGGTCGCGGCCCTCCTGGAACAGAAAGGCGCGCACGCCGAGCAGGCCGAGCTCGCCCGCGAGCTGGCCGAGCTCGTCGACACTTTCCTCCATGCAGTCGCCCACGAACACCAGCGCCTGCACGGGTCGCCGCCGCGCCTCGGCCGCGGCATGCCGCAGCACGCGCTGCAGCTGGGTCCGGCCCGCCACGCAGCGCACCGCCCGCATCAGGCGGACCAGCTCAAGGCCGTCACGCACCCAGCCGGTCGACTTGCATTCCGCAAAGCCGCGATAGAACACGAGCTGGACCTCGAGCCCGCCCAGCCGCGCGGCCTCGAGAAACATCTCGCCCTGGACCTGGCTGGCCAGATCCCAGGTCGGCTCGCGCGATGCGGTGGCGTCGAGCGCGAAGATCAAGCGCCCGGTCCCGCTTGGCTGCGGGTTGGCCGGCAGGCCGCGCAGCCGCTCGACGAACGCCGTTACCTCGTCGGATCGCGGACGGGAGATCTCATTGCTGCTCATGCATCTAATGTTGTGCGGGCGAGGCTGCTGTCGAGGCCGCCGCGATGGCTCAGCTTGCCGAAGTGTCGGCCGGTTCCGCCCGATGCTTGCGCTGCCGCTTGCGCCGCTCGCCCGGCGAATCGCCGCTCGCCGCCTCGGGCCCGTGATAGTCCTGGATGCCGAGGCTCAAAGCGTAACAGGCGAGGCGAACGTGCTTGGGGATCTTGACCTTCTCGCCGTCGCGCTCACCCTTCTCATAATATTGGACGATGCGGTTCTTCAGGCCGAGCGCGTCCGCAGCCTTTTTCTGGGACAGTCCCAGCGCCTTGCGCCAAGCCTTGAAGAGGTTCGGTGTCATCCGCTCAGTGCCAGCCCGTGCCGCGATCCATCGTCATTATGCCTCAGCGCCCCAGGAATGTCGCTACACGCGGCGGGTGACAACTGGGTGCGCGGCGATCACGAGGCTTGTCGCCGGCGAGAGGTAGTGCTGGATGGCTTCGGCTTCGCCAACCGAAAGAGATCATGCTCGAGACCGCGCTCGTGGCGCTCACCACGTTTTTCGCGACCATCGGGCCGCTCGATACGGCCGCGCTGTTCCCCGCCCTGACGCCGCACAACACTGCGCGCGAGCGGCGCGCCATGGCGCGCAAGGGTGCCCTGATCGGGGGCGGCATTCTGGTGTTCTTCGCGGTCTTCGGCCAGGGCGTGCTGAACGCGTTCGGCATCACGCTGCCGGCACTGCGGACTGCGGGCGGCGTACTGCTGCTGTTGATCGCGATCGACATGGTGTTCGCCCGCGCTTCGGGAGGCACCACCACCACGGCCGACGAGCGCGCCGAGGCGACGGCCAAGCCGGACATCTCGGTGTTCCCGCTGGCGACGCCGTTGATCGCCGGCCCGGGCGCCATCGGCGCATCGATCCTGCTGGTCGCGGACACCCAGGGCGATCTGGTCAAGACCGCGATCGTGATCGCAGCCCTGCTGGCGGTGGTCCTGCTCACTTTCCTGCTGCTGCTGGCCGCCACCCAGGTGCAAAAGCTGCTGGGCGTGACGGGCCTGCAGGTGATCACACGGGTCATGGGTGTGCTGCTGGCCGCGCTCGCCGTGCAGTTCCTGTTCGACGGTATCGCCGCCAGCGGTCTGCTTCGCGGCGGCGGCTCCCCTCAATAGGTCGCGCGCCCGCCGCTGAGGTCGAACGCCGCACCGGTCGTGAACGAGTTCTCGCTCGACACCAGCCACGCCACCATGGCTGCGATCTCGTCGACCTCGAGGAATCGGCCGCGTGGGATCTTGCCCAGCATGTAGTCGATATGCTGCTGGCTGATCTGCTCGAAGATCCGGGTGCGCGCGGCGGCGGGCGTGATGCAGTTCACCGCGATGTCGAGTCCAGCTACTTCCTTGGCTAAGGACTTCGTCAGCGCGATGACCCCGGCCTTGGCGGCGCTGTAGGCGCTGGCGTTCGGGTTGCCTTCCTTGCCGGCGATCGACGCGGTCGAGCAGATCCGCCCGTAGTTCTGGGCCCGCATCTGCGGCACGACGGCACGCAGGCAGAAGAACACTCCGGTCAGATCGATGTCGAGCACGCGTTGCCAGTCGGCCACGGGATAGTCCCACAACGGCACCGACGGCCCGGCGATGCCGGCATTGCAGACCAGGATGTCGATTCCGCCGATGGCCTGCGTGGTGGCCGCTGTGGCAGCCTCCACCATCGCCAGCTCGGTCACGTCCACCGTCACGGCGGTGACCGTACCGAGCGAATTCAGCTGGGCCCGGGCCCGCTCGAGCTCAGCGGCGTCCTGGTCCCACAAGGTCACCGCAGCGCCGGAGCGGAGCAGCCGCCCGGCAATAGCCTGACCGATGCCTTGCGCACCGCCGGTGACGACGGCGCGTCGGCCATTGAGATCGATCTGGTTCACGTCTTCCCTCTCCCTGGTGGAATGCGGTGGCCGCGGCGTCATCACCTGCAGCTCTCGTGATCGGCCCGGATGCTAGGTCGACGGGTTCTGCCTCGGCAACTCCAACAGTGCGAACATCCCGCAATGGTTGAGGAGCTACTGTTGCAATCGCGCAACAGGCGTCGATCTCGCACGCCTGTAGGCGGAATATAACGATTTACAGTTGAATAAGCGGACCACCTCCAACATCATCCAGGCTTGCGTGATCGCGTTATCTTGCGCAGAAGCGAGGAGATGCTCGAAGCGGTTCAATTCGCAGCTGCCGAAGCTGGGTCGGCCAGAATTCTTTGCCCAACGTGCGACAACAAGGAGACAGGGGGTGATTTTGACCGGCGATTTTTCGGAATCCGCTCGGCTGCACTCCTCGATGCCGGCGCGGCCCGCCGCTGGATCGATCCACCCCCCTCCATCGAGTGACGGAGCGTCGCTATCCACAGCGCCGAAAATCGTCTGCTGGAGCCTGATCGCGGCCATGCTCGGGGTGGCGATCATGGCCGCGGGCCTGGGGCTGGCGTTGCGGCTGGAATGGCTCGGCGCGTCGTCCGCAGTCATCAGCGAATTCCTGCTCGCTCTCTCGCTGACCATGCTGGTCGCAAGCATCGCACTCGGTCGCTGGCAGCGATCCTCGTTCGCGCGACCGACGGGACCGGACATCGCGAACCGCACCACGGCGCAGCCGTCCCGAATCGAGCCGAGCCTTGGGCTGGAACGCGACTGTCTCACCGGGCTGTTGACCGCGGGAAGTCTGCAGGTCGCCGCCGCTTGGGCGCTCGGCGGCGCGACTGAGGGCAATGGTCAATTTGTGCTTCTGGTCGTCGACGTCGACCGGCTCCGCGACGTCAATGGCCTGCACGGGTTCGCCTTCGGGGACGAGGTTCTGCGCCAGATCGCGCGCCGTCTGATTATCCTGTGCCCGACGGCCGCGGTGGTCGCCCGCATCGGTGGCGATCGGTTTGCCGTCCTGCTGCCGAGCCCGTCAAATGCTGAGCAGGCGAGCAGTCTTCCGGCCACGATGGTCGAGGGGCTCGGCCGGTCCTTCTGCATCGCCGGTTGCGAGCTGACCCTCCGTGTCCATTGCGGGGCCGCGGTGTTTCCGGACCATGGCGCCAGCCTGCAGCATCTGATGGGGTCGGCCGAGCTGGCGCTGGAGACCGCGCGGCGCAGCGAGGGCAAGCGCTGGAGCCTGTTCGATCCCCACGTGAGCCGTGTGATCTCCGCGCGCAAGGCGCTCGAGCAGGAGCTGCGGCGCGCGATCGAGCAGCAGGCACTGGTGCTGCACTACCAGCCACAGGTCGATCTCGCGACCGGCCAGGTGACCGGCCTTGAGGCGCTGGTTCGCTGGCCGCATCCCGAGAAGGGTCTGGTCCCGCCGCAGAGCTTCATCCCGCTGGCCGAGGCGAGCGGGCTGATCCGGCCGTTGGGCGCCTGGGTCCTGGCGGAGGCCTGCCGCGCTGCGCGACGCTGGCGCGATCAGGGTGTGGCGATCGGTGTCTCGGTGAATGTTTCCGCGGCGCAGCTCAAGCATCAGGATCTGGTCGCGAACGTGGCGCAGGTGCTGCAGGCGACCGGCCTGCCGCCGCAGGTGCTGGAGCTCGAGCTGACCGAGAGCATGTTCGTCGATCCGGCGCAGCTGGCCATGCATCGTGCGATCCAAGGGGTTGCCGCGATGGGGGTCCGGCTCGCGATCGACGATTTCGGCACGGGCTACTCGTCGCTGGGCTATCTCAAGCGGCTGCCGGTGGACCGGATCAAGATCGACAAGTCGTTCGTGCGCGAGCTGGGCCGCGACGATGCCGACGCCGCCATCGTGCGCTCGATCATCGGGCTGGCGCGCACCTTCGGCAAACGGGTCCTGGCCGAGGGGGTCGAGGAGGTGGACCAGTTCCGTTTCCTGCTTGGCGAGGGCTGCCACGAGGCGCAGGGCTTCTACTTCGCGCGGCCCATGCCGGAAACCGCCTGCACCGCTTTTCTGCTCCGGCATGGAGACCTCCGCCAGGCCGCAGCGCCGGCCAAATTGCAGGTCGGCTGAGGCCGGGGTCCGCCGCGTATGAGCTGAGCGGCCCGCTGCGCCGCACTCCGCGCCGTGCTACCACTCGTGCCCCGTCACCGTTCGAGCGTCGCCCTTGGCCACCACCGTACTTGCGCGTGAGATCGCCTGGCTCGAGCCCGTGGCCGCGTTCGAGGCGGTGCGTGGGTTGCCGTGGCCGGTATTCTTGGACAGTGCGCGCGCGGACGCGCGTCTTGGGCGGTGGAGCTATGTCGCGGCTGACCCGTACTTACGGCTGACCAGCAAGGACGGGCGGATCACGCTGGGGGAGCGCAGCTTCACGGGCGATCCGTTCGCGGTGCTGCAGCGTGCGCTGGCGCATTACCGGCTGGCGCACGATCCCGCATTGCCGGTGCCGTTCCAGACCGGGGTGGTGGGCTATCTCGGCTACGATCTGGCGCATCATCTGGAGCGGCTGCCGCATCCGGCGCTGGACGATCTGGCGCTGCCGGACTTCGCGGCGGGGTTCTACGACGCGGTGCTGGCGTTCGATGGCGTCGAGCGGCGGGCGTGGATCCTCTCCAGCGGCTGGCCGGAGGCGACGCCTGCGGCGAGCATGCATCGCCGGAAGGCGCGGGCGGATCAGCTGGCGGCGTTGGTGGCGCGGGTCCGCGAGCCGGAGGCGGTGCCGGAGGTGGGGGGCGAGGTCGTGGTGCGGTCGAACTTCGGCCGGGCGGCGTACGAGGCGGCGGTGCAGCGGGTGGTCGACTACATCCTGGCCGGGGACATCTTCCAGGCCAATGTCTCGCAGCGGTTCCAGGCGGACCTGCCGGACGGGTTGGACGCGTGGGGGCTGTACCGGCGGCTGCGGCGGCGCAACCCGGCGCCGTTCGCGGCCTTTTTGGATTTTGGCGAGGTGGCGATCGCGTCGGCGTCGCCGGAGCGGTTCCTGGAACTGAGCGGGCGGCAGGTCGAGACACGGCCGATCAAGGGGACGCGGCCGCGGGGCGGCACAGCCGAGGAGGACGCGCGGCTCGGGGCGGAGCTGCTGGCCAGCGAGAAGGACCGGGCCGAGAACGTGATGATCGTCGATCTCCTGCGCAACGATCTGAGCCGGGTCTGCCGGGACCATACGGTCCTGACGCCGGAGATCTGCGTGCTGGAGAGCTTCGCCACGGTGCATCACCTGGTCTCGACGGTGACCGGCGAGCTGCGGGACGGGCTGGATGCGGTCGACCTGCTGCGAGCGACATTCCCAGGCGGGTCGATCACCGGCGCGCCCAAGATCCGGGCGATGGAGATCATCGCCGAGCTGGAGCCGACGGCGCGCGGGCCCTATTGCGGCGCGATCGGCTGGCTCGGCTGCGACGGCTGGATGGACACCAGCATCACGATCCGCACCTTCGCGATTCACGGCCGGCAGGTGGCGTTCCAGGCCGGCGGCGGCATCGTCGCCGACAGCGATCCGGCGGCCGAGTACGAGGAGACGCTGGACAAGGCCAAGGCACTGATCGAGGCGCTGCGGGGCGGCCGTGATCCTGCTGATCGACAATTACGACAGCTTCGTCTGGAACCTCGCGCGCTATGTCAGCGAGCTCGGCCACACGCGGATCGTGGTGCGCAACGACGCGACCAGCCTCGAGGACATCGCGGCCCTCGCGCCGACGCACATCATCGTCTCGCCCGGACCCTGCACGCCGACCGAGGCCGGGCATCAGCAACGCGGTGATCACAGGATTCGGGCCGCGGGTGCCGATCCTGGGCGTGTGCCTCGGGCACCAGTGCATCGGCGCGGCGCTGGGCGGCAAGGTCGAGCGCGCGCAGCGGCCGATGCACGGCAAGACGTCGCGTATCCGGCATGACGGCAGCGGGGTTTTCCAAAGCTTGCCGGACCCGCTGCAGGTGACGCGCTACCACTCGCTGATCGTGCTGGACGATGGCCTGCCGGCGGAGCTGCAGGTGACGGCGCGCAGCGAGGACGGGGAGATCATGGCGCTGGCGCACCGGGAGTGGCCGCTGGTCGGGGTGCAGTTCCATCCGGAGGCTGTGCTGACCGAGCGCGGGCATGATCTATTGCAGAACTTCCTGGCGCTGCCCGCGGTAGCTTTCCGGTAGAAGCCTGGCATCAGGTATTGCCAATCCTTTGCTATCGCGACCGGCTCGGTCTGTGCTATGCTTGTTGACGACTAGAACGTCGACGGCAGTACAGTTGACGACATCGGGGAGAGCCATGATGCGCGTACTAGTACTTTCAGCATTGCTTGCGGGTGGCGTGAGCGTCGCCCACGCGGCTGGGATCGCCCCCGAGGGGCCGATCAATTCCGATTTCACCTGGACCGAGCGGCAGCAGACCATGCCGACGGCCGGCGGTCGCGAGGCGTTCACGTCCGAGGACATGCTGGTGGTCACCGCGAGCAGCCCCGGCAGCGGGCTCGACAAGCTGGCGGGCCGCTGCCTGCAGTTCGGCGAGCAGGCGACGGACGGCAGCCTGTTTACCCAGCGCGGCACCTGCACCTTCACCGATGCCGACGGCGACCACATCTTCGAGGCGGTCGACGGCACCAACGGTGCCGGGCACGCGAAGCTCGTGGGCGGCACGGGCAAATTCCAGGGCATCACTGGCGATCTCGAGTTCACCACCGAGGCATTCGGCTCGCCGGCCGAGGGCGTGTGGCAGGGTAGCGGGCACAAGAAGGGGAGCTATAAGGTCGTCAAGTAGCGGACAGGGCGTCGCTGTCGTCATCCGCGCCGCTATGCTAGGTATAGGTTCTCCCGCGCAAGGCGCGGCCTCGCCAGGACCGACGCAATGCGGCTGCTGTCACCGTTGCATTGGTCCTATTGGCCTGCGCTTGCGCAGCCGATTGGGCCTGAGGAGCCATTGCCCGGGGCGCTATACCGGTTCATCTGGCGGCTCACCAGCCGCGACCAGCTGCTGCTGTCACTGCTCACGCTGCTGGTGATCCCGCTCTCGGCGCTGCCGCTGGAGCTACAGCGGCGGATGGTTAACGAGGCGATCGGCGCGCGGAACGCGCAGCTGCTGCTGGTGCTGGCGGCCGTCTGGATCGCGGTGCTGCTGGTGCAGGGCGTCCTGAAGTACCTGATCAACCTGCGCCGTGGGCTGGTGGTGGAGAAAGTGGCGCGCGAGCTGCGTGGGCGGGTGCACGGGCTGACGCGGCGCGTCGGCGCGGCGACGCGGCAGCCCGGGCGCGACCCGGCCGATGCGGGGCTGCTGGTCTCGATGGTCGCGGCCGAGGCGGAGGGGGTCGCCGGGTTCGTGGCCGAGAGCATCTCGATGCCGCTGCTGCAGGCCGGCACGATCATGGCCGTGCTGGGCTATCTGGTCTGGGTGGAGCCGCTGATCGCGGCGCTGGCGCTGCTTTTGTACCTGCCGGAGCTGGTGATCGTGCCGTGGCAGCAGCGGACGATCAACCGGCTCGGCCGCCTCCACACCCGCGTCGTGCGGCGGTTGGGGGTCCAGCTGGTCCGCGAGGAGCTGGCCGCGGGCGGCCGCGCCCGCTTCGACGCCCTGGTCGGCCGCGCCTTCGCGGCACGGCTGGCCAGCTATCGGATAAAGTACGGTCTGACCTTCCTGGGCAACCTGCTGGATGCGCTGGGACCGCTGGCGGTGCTGGCATTCGGCGGCTGGCTGGTGATGCAGGGCGAGACCTCGGTGGGCGCGCTGCTGGTGTTCATCACCGGCTTCCAGAAGGTCGGCGACCCGCTCGACCAGCTGATGGGCTTCTATCGCACGACCCAGAATGCGCTCGTGACGTACGGGCTGATCGCCGGTACGCTGGCGGGCGATGCCAAGGCCTGTGCGGAGTGCTGACCGGCGATTCGTTGCTCGACCTGAACACTGCGGCAAAATGGTCTGTGGAATAGAGCAGTCTGGCAGCCGTTGGTGCTGAGGGGTACGATTGGGCCAATCGGGCTTGACGGTAGGATGGCCTGGGAGCGACGGTTGGCGTTCAATTGCCGCGGTCGTTCGGTGATGTGGAGATCGGCTTGCAGGATTTCATGCGCGCATCATCGGCGCCGCCCCCTTATCCCTCACAGATACCCGCGCTGACATCCTTGAGATTTTTTGTCGCTTACTGGGTAGTTCTGCATCATTTCGGTGAATACGCGGCGATCGGGTTCGGGCAATATACCGGATTTCTTTTGAAGGGTTACCTTGGTGTAGACATTTTCTTTATGCTCAGTGGATTCATTCTCAGCCATGTCTACTGGTCCGAGGGCTTGACCGGCCGGCTCGACTATTGGAATTTTCTGACCAAGCGGCTCGCCCGCATCTATCCGATGCATCTGGCTACCATGGCGCTGGCGGGCTTGGTGCTCGCCGCCGCAGCAACGATGCATCTGCGTATCGACGCTGCCGCGGCCAGCCTGGATGATCTGGGGGCCAACCTCCTGCTGATTCACGCCTGGGGCGCGACCAGCGGGCTGAGCTGGAACGAACCCTCCTGGTCGATCAGCGCCGAATGGTTCGCCTACCTGCTGTTCCCCGTCATGCTCGCGGCAGCGCTGCGCTGCCGCTCACGCCCGCTGGTGCTGGTGGCGATCGCACTGGCCTGGCTGGTGGTCAGCGTCATGGCCAGCCGTTGGGCCGGCGAGGGCCTGTTTCACCGCAAGGAGAACTTCTCGATCCTGCGCATTGCGCCCGAATTCTGCCTCGGCTGCGCGCTGTATGCGCTCGGGCGCACCGTCGAGCTCGGCGCCAGGGCCACGGCCGCCCTGGGCGCGGCGTTCGGGGCGGCGCTGCTGCTGGGCGCCCATTTCGGGGCACCGGATATCGTCCTCGTGCTGTGCGGTGCGGCGCTCATCTATCTGCTGGCGGAATTGTCGCGCAATGGCAGCTTGCGTTGGCTGACCTTGCCCTGGCTCGTCTATCTCGGCGAGATCTCGTATTCGACCTACATGATTCACGGTGTGATCGAGAGCGGCTATTTCCCGCTGGCCGCGAAGCTCGGAGGCTGGGCGCTCGATGCGACGCCGGTCCTCCTGCTGGTGCCTGCACTGATCTTGGTCCACCTCGGCTCCGTCGCCGGGTACGCATGGATCGAGCGTCCTGGCCGTTTCTGGGTCCATGCGAAGCTGCGCCGCGAGAGCCTGTTCAGGGCGGTCGCGAGCACCGACGCCAGCATGCACCCTGCACCGGCTTGGACACCGGAGACGTCGCCGAGGACTGTTTAAAGTGGATGTCCGGATGGCATAGACGCCGATCGGGATGACGGGTCGTTAAGGTGGTGTCCAAGCGGCGGAAGATCGCAAAAGACCGAGCGCCGGCATAGGAAGCGGCGTCCATCCTCGAGGTCTGGTGAGTCCCGCACGTCCAGAAATGCCCGGCGGGCATCGACGACACAAATCATGCGGACGCCTTCAACTCCTGCAGCAGATCTTCCTGCTCCGGGTTCAGGCCGTATACGGCCGCCAGCTCGGCGATGCCGCGCAGCCTGTGGCGGCCGAGCGGACGCAGACGCCGGTCGAGCGCGGTCGCGAATTCGGCCGAGGCGACCAGCGAGCAGCCCAGCTCCTTGGTCAGGCCCTCCAGGCGACTGGCCATGTTGACCGCCGGCCCGATCACCGTAAAGTCGAGGCGGGTCGGCGTACCGATATTGCCGAACTCGACGTCCCCCAGATGCAGCGCCAGGCCACAGCGCAGCGGCTGCTCGCCGCCGGCGACCAGCTTTTCGGCCAGCACCTCGGTCGACGCCAATGCGGCCTCCGCCGCCGCGAGCGCGCGTTCGCAAACCGGGCCCGGATCGCCCTCGACCGGGAACACGGCGAGCAGCCCGTCGCCCATGAACTTGAGGATCTCACCACCGCCCTCGGCGATGGCGGCGCCCACCAGCTCGAACCAGCGATTGAGCACCTTGATCAGCTTCGCCCGGGGCAGACGATCGGACATCGCCGTGAACCCGCGCAGGTCGCAGAACCAGATCGCTGCCCGGATGGTATGCAGATCGCCGCGCTCGATCTGGCCATCATAGACGCGCCGCCCGGCTGCCGGGCCGAGATAGGCCTCGAGCAGGCCGACCGCCATCTTGCGCAGCAGGGCGCGCTCGGCCCAGGGGCTGAACATCCGCGAGGCGACATCGAGCAGCGCCACGTCGCCGTCCGAGAACCCGCCCGGGACCTTCGTCGCAAAGCCGAGCACGGCGGTGCGCGTCGTGTCGAGGAACGGCAGCGGCAGCATCAGGTAGTCGGTGACGCCATCGGCCGCGTAGGCCTCCAGCCGGGGCATGTCGAGCGTGCTGTCGCCGCTGCGCCAACGGAACGGACGGCCGGTCTCGTCGACGATCCGGGTCGGGCTGCGCAGGTAGGAATCGCTGGTCAGGATGCCGGCGCGCTGCGTGACGACCTTGTCCATCGCCCCGTCCTGCCACAGCAGCATGGTGCCGCTCAGTTCGGGGTGCAGGGTTTCCAGCCCGAGCAGCACGCGCCAGAGATCGAGACCGGCATTGCCGAGCTGCCCGCAGAAGCCCTGGAACAGATCCGGCAAGATCGTCTCGTGCCGGCTGCGCTCGACCAGCCAGAGGGCCAGATCGGCAATCGGCGAGTTATTGAACATCCGGTACGTAACCCCATCTCTCGAAGGTAAGGAGATTATACCGAGATGGCGCGACCGCGCGAGTTCGACGAGGAGCGGGTGCTGAGCCAGGCGTTGCAAGTGTTTCACGCCAAGGGCTTCGAGGGCGCCACGCTCGATGAGTTGGAGCAGGCGACCGGCCTCGGACGGGGCAGCCTGTACGGCGCGTTCGGCGATAAGCGGGCGTTGTTCCTGAAGGCGCTGGCGCTCTATCTCGATACGGCGCTGCGCAAGCGGGTGGCGCGGTTGCAGTGTCCCGAGGCAGGCCGGGCCGAGATCGTGGCCCTCTTTCGCGGTGTCGCCCATGACGCTATGGGCGATCGCGAGCGCAAGGGCTGCATGGTCACCAACTGCTCGATCGAGCTCGCCGACCGCGACCCCGATCTCGCCTGCCAGGCCGCGCGCAGCCTGGATCTGTTCGAGCGCGGCTTCGCCACGGCGATCCGGCAGGCGCAGGCGCGCGGCGAGATTGGCGCGGCGCGCGATCCAGTTCGTCTCGCCCGCTTTTTGACGATCTGCATGGAGGGGATGCTGGTGTTGGCCCGCGTTCGCCCCGATGCGGCCTGGCTCGACGACGCGGTGGCGGCGGTCGAGGAGGCGTTGTGCTGAACGACGCGTGAACTGGTGTAGTTCTTGACCAAGTGGTCAGCAACGAGGAGACCTTTGATGACTGAAACCGCCGTGCGACCGGTGACCGACCGCAGCTTCGCCGCCGATGTGCTGGGGGCCGAGCGGCCCGTCCTGGTCGACTTCCATGCCGAGTGGTGCGGCCCGTGCCACGCGCTCGCACCGACCCTGGCCCAGATCGCCGAGGAGAATGCCGGGGTGTTCGACGTCGTGAAGCTCGACGTCGACAAGAACCCCGACGTCACCAACCAGTTCGCGATCCGCGGGCTGCCGACACTGATGCTGTTCAAGGCCGGCCAGGCGGTGGCGAGCCAGGTGGGCGTGCTGCCCAAGGCCCGCCTCAAGGCCTGGCTCGCCGATGCCGTCTGAACCGAACCCCAAGCTGGATGCACCGATGAGCGAGCTTTCCGTCCTGTTCACGCCGAGCCGATTGGGCGCGGTCGAGATCCCAAACCGGGTGCTGATGGCGCCGATGACCCGCTCGCGCGCCGGCCGCGACGGCGTGCCGGGCGCGCTGGCGCCGCTCTACTACGCACAGCGCGCCAGCGCCGGCCTGATCGTCACCGAGGCGACGCAGGTGACGCCCGAAGGGCAGGGCTACATCCTGACCCCCGGGATCCACGACGAGGCGCAGCTCGATGGCTGGCGTCGCGTCACCCAGGCCGTGCATGCCGCCGGTGGGCGCATCTTCCTGCAGCTCTGGCATGTCGGCCGGGTCAGCCATGTCTCGTTCCAGCCCGACGGCGCCGCACCGGTGTCGGCCTCGGCCGTGGCGCTCGCGGGGGATGCCTGGACCTATGACGGCATGCAGCCCTATTCCACGCCGCGCGCATTGGCGACCGACGAGATCGCAGCGGTCGTCGCGCAGTTCCGCCGCGGTGCCGAGCTCGCCAAGGAGGCCGGCTTCGACGGGGTCGAGATCCACGGTGCCAATGGCTACCTGATCGACCAGTTTCTGCGCGATGGCACCAACCGGCGCACCGACCGCTACGGCGGCAGCGTCGAGAACCGCGTCCGGTTCCTGCTCGAGGTGACCGAGGCCGTGGTCGCGGTCTGGGGTGCGGATCGGGTCGGCGTACGCCTGTCGCCCCTGGGCGGCTTCAATGGGATGTCCGACAGCGATCCCGCCACGACCTTCGGCGCCGCGGTCGAGGCGCTGGGCGGCTTCGGCCTGGCCTACCTGCATCTGGTCGAGCAGTTCGGGCCGGTGCCGCTGACCGACGACGAGCATGCCGCCCTGCGCAGCATCCGCGAGCGCTGGCATGGCCCCTACATCGCCAACGGCGCCTACGATGCCGAGCGCGGCGCCGCAGGCGGTCGCCAGCGGATGGGCCACGGCGGTCGCCTACGGCGTGCCCTTCCTGGCCAATCCGGACCTGCCGCTGCGCTTCCTGACCGGGAGCGAGCTGAACGCCCCGGACAAGCAGACCTTCTACGGCGGCGACCAGAAGGGCTACGTCGACTATCCCGCCGAGGCCGAGGAGCGGATCGCCGCCTGATCCCTTCGCGTTCTAGCCTTTCGCCGCGCCGAGACCGCGCAGGGCCTGGTCGAGCAGCGTGTCGGTGAACGCGGCGTCGAGCGGCGCGTGGCCGACCAGGAGGCGGTAGTAGAGCGGGCCGTAGATGAGGTCGAGCGTGACCTCGAGATCCAGGCCCTGGCGCAGCCCGCCATCGTCGGCCGCGCGCTCCAGCAGCGCGCGGCCCGCCGCGCGGCTACCGGCAATGAAGTGGCTGCGGAACGCTTTGGCGAGCTCGGTCTCGCCCTCGCTGGCAGCGATCATCGCTTTGACGTTGCGGCCGGTGCGGGCGGCGAAGGCGGCGGCGATGGCGGCCAGCTGTGCCCGCAGATCGTCGAGCGCCTGCGGCGAACGGTGCCCGGGCTCGGGTGTCGTCGCCGTTTCCAGGAATGCCGCCATCGCCACGGCGTGGGCGTTGGGCCAGTACCGGTAGATCGTGGGCTTGCCGACGCGCGCCATTGCCGCCACCCGCTCCATCGTCACGGCGGCAAGTCCCCCCGCGTCGAGCAGTCCACGCGCGGCAGCCAGAATCGCCGCACGCACCTTGGGATCCGCGGGCCGGCCGCGCGGCCGGCTCACCCCACTCATTGCAACGCCACCATCGGCCTTGACGTACCTTTCGCGGGAATTTACAAAACAATACGTAACGTAATTATCAAGAGCTCGCAAGGAGCAGGGCGATGGGAACGGCGGCACCGCTGCCCGAGGGCATGCAGACCATTTCGGCCTACCTCACCGTGGGGGACGCGGCCGGCGCGTTGGAGTTCTATCGCGCCGCCTTCGGTGCCGAAGAGCAGTTTCGGCTGGTCGAGCCCGGCGGCAGGATCGGCCACGCCGAGATTCGCATCGGCAACTCGACGGTGATGCTGTCGGACGAGTATCCCGATTTCGGCGCGTTGAGCCCGATCACGGTCGGCGGCTCGCCGGTCAAGCTGCACCTCTATGTCGAGGATGCGGATGCGCTCGTCGCGCGCGCCATCGGCGCCGGAGCGACGCTGCTGCGCCCGGTGAAAGACCAGTTCTACGGCGACCGGTCCGGCATGATCGCCGACCCGTACGGCCATAGCTGGCAGATCGCCACCCCCAAGGAGCAGGTGAGCCCGGCCGAGATGCAGCAGCGGTGGGAGGCCGCGCTCGCGGGCGCGTGAGACCGCAATCGGGCCGCCAAACCCGTGCGAGCCTTTTGGCGCGTGCTGAGGTAGAGTGCTGCACGTGGGCTGGAATGGGCGAAACCGATGACGGACTTGCCGCACCCGCGGCATCGCGCGGTCACGGAGATCGATCTGCTGATCGCCGAGGCGGAGCAGCTTCAGGGTCGCTATCGCCTGGATTTGCAGACGCTGACTGACGGGGGCGGTGAGACCCGCCGCACCGCCGTTCTGTTGCGCCTGGCCGAGGAGCGTCTGGATCAGTTGCGGCGAAGCCGCGATGTCCTGATTGGCGACGATTCGGCTTAGACGTCGCAGCACGCGCCCGCAGAGCCCGGCCTCGCCACCGGCCGCCAAATTGAAAGGATGATGTTCGCCCAGTGTTCCGAACGCGGGAACGCTCGGCGAACAGACCGGGTGTCTGTGCGTTGGCGCACATTTGGGCCGGCCACCCTCAGCCGACAGCTTTAATCCGGACGCCGGTGGAGACCTTCGCGCGGGATGCCCTGGTCCGGCAAAGCCCCGGGACTTGACGCTCGAGATGCTACCGCCAAGTTTCCGCCACCGGATCGGTGAGCGCGCGATCCAGGGTCGGGAATCGAGCGCGTGATCGAGATCGTCCTGCTGCTGGTCGGCGGCGAGTATTTGCAGCGGCGCTGGCGGTTCCTGATCGTGATCGGGGTCGCCTGGCTGGCAGCCGGGCTGTTCCTTTGCATCGACGCGATCGACGGCACGCTGACCTTCCCGCTCGAGGGGTTCGCGGTGCTGGTGCTGCTCGAATGCCTCGTGGCGTTCAGCCTTGCCAGGAGCGGCCTGTCCTTGGCCCCGAAGCTGCGCCTGGTCCAGGCGGCAGCCTTGGCCTTGGTTGCGGCCCTGATCCTGTCGCCGTGGGATCTGGGCGACATGGTGATCGCCCTGATGCTGGCTGCAGCGTTCGCGGTCGACGGTGGCACGCGGATGGTGACGGCATGGCACGTCCGGTTTCCCGGCTGGCAGGTGACCCTGCTGGGGGGTGCGCTGATGGTCCTGCTCGCGGTCACCTTCGTGGTGCCGTGGCAACCCGGCTATGTCGACACCATTCCCTACTGCATCGGCATCGGCCTGATCGCCTCCGGCCTGGCGCTGGCACGGGCGGGGCTCGGTCTGCGCATCTGGCCCGCCGGTAGCGCGATCGCTCCGCATCTCGTGCACGCGCGCGCAGGTGGTGCCGGTCTGCAGCTGCCGCCCGTGCCGCCGACACCACCGGGCCGCAAGCCGCTGCTCATTCATGTCTGGACGGCTCTAGGCACCGCCGATCACCCACTCCGGCGGCCTCTGCTCGACCGCTACATCGCGGCCATCGATGGCAAAGGCACGATCTCGACCGGTCATTCCGCCCTGGAGCTGGCACCGGATCTCTATGTCAGCCACTATCCGGCGGTCGAGATCGACCATTCGCCGACCGAGTTCCAGCATTTGTTCCGCGCGACGGCGGACAATGACGTACCCGGGCGGTTCCAGCCCAGCTACGCGGTGGAAGCGGCCGAATGGTGTCCGTCCACCCGGAACGTCGCCTTCCGCCGCTTCAACCCGGCGCGGCTGCGCGCGTTCTGGGCAGCCTATCGCCAGGACACGACCTACAACCTGACCTACCGCAACTGCTCGAGCACCGTGGCGCTGGCGCTCGACTGCGCGATCGAGGGCACGCTGGCCCGGCACGGCGTCGGCCCCTATCTGCTCCTTCGGATCCTGCTCAGCCCGGAACTGTGGGTCGCGGCCGAGCTGCGGCAGCGGGCGCGGACCATGGCGTGGACGCCCGGCATCCTTCTCGACTACGCGATGGCGATGCGTGCGCTTCAGGACCCGCCCGCCTCGGGTCTCCTGGCCCTCGCGCGGCTGCCCTTGCGCGCCTGGCGCCGGCGCTGACCGCCGTCACCCTGTCGGCAGTGATCGCCGCCGCCGCGGTCTTCGGCGTGACTTACGGCCTGTCGGCGCCGTTGATCGCGCTCGATCTTGCAGCGCGTGGTTTCGGCGAGGTCGTGATCGGCCTGAACGCCGCGATGCATGCCGTGGGCGTCCTGCTCGTGGTGCCCGTCCTGCCGCGGCTCGCCGCGCGCTTCGGCCAGCGGACGGTCATCGTGGCAGCGCTGCTCGCGAGCGCGGGCCTGCTCACCGTGTTTCCACTGGTGGCGCTGACGCTGCTCTGGTTTCCCTTACGTGCCGGCCTCGGCGCCGCGTCCGAATTGTTGTTCACCCTGACCGAGACCTGGGCCAACGAGCTCAGCCCCGAATCCGCGCGCGGGCGCGTGATGGCCACCTACACCGCGGCCCTGTCGCTGGGATTCGCCGCCGGGCCCGCCATCCTCGCCGCCGTGGGCTCGGGCGACCGCGCCTATCTCGCCGGCGCCGCTCTGGCGTTGGCGGCGATCGTGCCATTGCTGTGGCCGAATTTGCGCGTGCCCGAACGGGAAGAGGCGCCGCCGGTGACCCCGCTGCGCTATCTGCGGCTGGCGCCGCTGGCCATCGCGGCGACTCTGCTCAATGCCGCAATCGAGACGGCGGGCCTGTCCTTCATCACGCTCTACGCCACCAGGATGGGTTGGAGCGAGACCGCGGGCATGCACCTGATCACGACCCTGATGGTGGGTGCCATCGTTCTGCAGCTGCCGATCGGCTGGCTCGCCGACCGGCTTCCAGCGCGCGGCCTCGCGCTGGTGTTGGCGTCGCTCGCGGCCGTCGGTGCGTGGGCAGCACCCGCGATGTTTGCGCTGCCATGGCTTGCGTTCAGCGCTGTCTTCATTTGGGGTGGCGTTTTCGTCGGCATCTACACGGTCATGCTGGTCGCGGTCGGCGACCGCTTCAAAGGTGCTGAGCTGATCGGCATCTACGCCGCCATGGGGCTCGCCTGGGGTGCCGGCGCCCTGCTCGGGCCTACATTGGCCGGCCTCGCCATGGCGTGGAGCCCGACCGAGGGCCTGACCGACCTGATCGCTCTCGCCTGCGCCGCATTCGCGCTCCTCGCCCTGGCGGTGCGCAACACAGCCTGAGGCCCGGTAGCGAAGATCTGGACCGAAGAGTAGCTGTGCGAGACGGGCGCGCGGCGGGAGTGCCGCCCCTATTCTGGATTGGGCAGCAGCTCCGGGCGGCACAGATGCTGCAACTCCGGATCGATGCAGTTGATCTCGTTCGCATGACGTTCGGCGGCATCGACCCGGGCCGCGTCCTCGGCCGTCAGCCTGTGGTGGTCACAGAACGCGGAAAATCCGCCATCGAGGCATGTGGCCAGGTTTTCCTCGTCGCTCACTTCGCTTGGCCCACCTGCAGGCGATCCCGCCGCAGCACCCTCAGTAGGAACCAATGTCGCCGGTGCTGCAGGCGCCGGTGTCGCGACGTCCGTTGCTCCCCCAGGCTGCGCGCCCTTTGCCGCGAGTTCGCCGAGCAGCTTGTCGACTTCTTGCCGATAGCCACCCGGGGTCGCGGCAGCGGTCGAAGGCGGTACGGCACGAATCCCCGCCGGCTCGTGCGCGATCGCACCCACCGGTACCGGCCCGTGCGCGGGCGGCGGCGCCTGAGCGCAGGCCGCGAGGAGCACCAGCCACGCGATGGGCAATATGCGCGCCATCTGTCGCGTTCCTTGACTCGCGCGGACGTCGGCCATTCCTGGCGGCGCACCGCCGTCCGGTAGGTAGTTCTGCAGGCGCTCGATGCTACGTCGTGGCGTACCGGCGCGCCATAGGTTTGCAGCCCACGGCCGCGCGGCGCCGGTGGGGGGTGTCTGCCTTGGCAGTAAGTCCACGCTCACGCCTCTCTGCGCGTGCCGTGACCAGCATGGGACCCGGACACACGATGGCGAGCGCCGTAGCTAGCCGCCTCCGTCGCGAGTCCATACCTGACTTGCAGGACTTTGCGGAGCAGGACCTGGGGTTTCACTTGCCACCCAGCTTTCATGCCGGGGCTGCAACTTTTTTCAGGGCGCGGACGTATGGTTGCTGCGGCCCGTCCGAGCGGGATCGCCAAACATGATGACTGCGGCGATCGGGGGGCGGGCTACCGCTCGCCCCCAATTTCGCACTGCTTACGCGGCTGCGCTGTGTGGGGTCTTCCGCGATCGACGCGTCTCAGGCGTAGAAGTCCGGCTTCTGCCGCAACATCACCTTCTGCCGCTCGCCGCTGCGCAGTGCCTCTAACGCCGCGTCGCAGACGGCGGTGGCGGCATAGCCGTCCCAGGAACTTGGCCCCGTGCTGGTGCCGGCCGCGACCGCGTCCAGCCATTCCCGGAACTCCACATCGTAGGCGGTGATGAACCGCTCGCGCCAGTCGTCGGGAACCCGGCCGGTGAAGGCTCCCTCGCGCTTGACCACCACCACGTTGCTTTCGGCCAGCGTGGCAGTGCCGGATTCGCCGACGATCTCGCCACGGATGTCGTAGCCATATGCGATGTTCACCGACACCTCGACGTCGACGATCGCACCGCTCGCCATCTCGAACAGCACGAAGAGCGGGTCGCGCAGCTTGCCGGCGCGGCTGTTGCGGCGCGGCGTGAAGACCTGCGTCGTCACGATCTCCTCGTCCAGCAGCCAGCGCACCAGGTCGACCTCGTGCACGGTGGTATCGTTGATGGCCATGTCGCTGGTGTAGTGACCGGGCACGGACGGGTTCCGGTGGGCGCAGTGCATCATCAGCGGGGCGCCGATGGCGCCGCTGGCGAGCGTCGCCTTGAGCGCGCGGTAGGCCGGATCGTAGCGGCGCATGAAACCGACCTGAACCAGACGCCGGCCGAACTTCATTTCGGCCTCGAGGATGCGCAGGCACGCGTCCTGCGAGGTCGCCAGCGGCTTTTCGCAGAACACCGGCTTGCCGGCGGCGATGCAGGCCAGCACGTATTCCTCGTGCGTACCACCCCATGAGGCGACGACGACGGCGTCGACCCCCTTATCGGCGATCAGCTCCTGCCCGTTGGCAAAGATTTTCGCGCCTGGCAGGCCGTCAGCCACGGCCTTGGTCCGCGCGGCATCGACGTCCGTCACCGCGACCACGGCGCTGCCTGCCAGCACCTTGGTCAGCCGCCGGATATGATCCTGCCCGATCATGCCGACGCCGATCACCCCTACATTGATCGTCATCTCGAATAGCCCCCTGCTGAGAATCGAGCGCAACCCTGGGCCACCGCACCCGTTGAGTGGGTGTGAAATAAGGCCAACCAGCAGAGGATTGCATGCAGCTCCCGAAGAATACCACCGTTGCCGTCGCTGACGGCACCAAGTTCCATCTGTTCCGCAACACCGGCGACGAGGCCCACCCCAAGCTCACCGCGCTGCCCGAGCCCGCGATCGGCGGCGACAACAAAGGTGCGGGTGCCCGCCACGCCAGCAGCGCCGCCAATCCCGACGACAGCCGTCTCGAGGAAGACAGCTTCGCTGCCGCCACCGCCGATTGGCTCAACAAGGAAGTACTGAGCCACCGCATCGACCACCTGATCGTGGTCGCCGCGCCCAAGGCGCTGGGCGAGCTGCGCAAGCACTACCACAAGGCGCTGCAGGGCAAGCTCCTGGGCGAGCTCGCCAAGGATCTGACAGGCCACCCGGTCGCCGACATCGAGGCTGCGCTGGCCAAGGCCTGACCGCAGGAGCGAACGCAGCGGTAATTGCGGAAGCACGGCAACTATGGGCTGTGCTTCCGTTGTGGGCCCCTCAGCATATTTCATAACACGGTCGACCTGGACATAGCCGTCCGGTGCAATTCTCAGAAGAATTGTCGCAACCGCTCGACCTCGCCGCCGCCCTGCTCCAAGTCCATGGCGATCGCCGCATAGAAGGCGCCGAGCGCGGCCCAGACGGCAGCCTCGGGTCGCTCCCCTACGAACGCCGCGACATAGTTCATTTCGGCTGTCCATCGGTAGGCCTTGGGGAGCATATCGGGGAGGGCGCTTCGCGCGCGGGCGAGCAGCGCCGGTTGGCTGTCCGCCAGCTCCACGCGCAGCGCGTCGCCGACGCCGGCGCGATCGGCCGCCAGGATCAGCGCAGCGGTGATTCCGGTCAGTCCCTTCGTCAGGCCGCCATAGGCCATCTTGAGCGCGGAAGCCGTTCCGATGGTGCCATCGAGCCGGCGGACGTCGAGCCCGGAGCGCGTCAGGATCTCGACCCGAGACGCGTCCGGACCGGAGACATAGAGTTTGGGCATGCGACCATCGGCGGCCGGTGGCGGGCCGATGATGCTGCCATCGACGAAGATGCCGGACGCCGCCTCGATCACGGCGGCGATCTCCATCGCGGTCCCAGGGCTCACCGCATTGCAGTCGACGTAGACCGACGGCGTATTGCGGTCGAGGTGCGGCGCGAGCGCGGCCGCTGTCTCGAGGGCGAGGTCCGGCGGCACGATGGACAGGATGATGTCCGCGGCGGCGAGCCCCGCATGGTCGGTGCTCTGCATTCCGGCCGCGGCGGCCCGCCGATGCGTGTCCACCGACCGCCCCTCGGTGCGGGTCACGACGCGCAGGCCGTTACGAGTGAGGACCCCACCAATCCCGGCCCCCATCTCACCCGCGAGCGGGATGGCGACTGTCCGGACGGCGCTGTCCATCTTCGTCATCGAGCTGTCTCTCTGGTCACGGATTTCCACCTTTCCCCTTCAGCTCAACGGCCGGCCGGGGATCGACTGGGCGCCGTAGCGGGCGTCCCATTCGTCCTGGACCTGCTGCAGCACGTGCATGGCCGGCAGCACCGACGGGCCGGAGGCCAGGGGCGGGCGGCTCTCGCGCACGGCGGCAATGAAATCGGTGATGATCCGGGCGGCATTGGTCTGCTCGTCCTCGATCGCAACCTCGCCTTCACTGGTCTTCAAGGACCCGGCCAGTATGTCGTAGAAATACGTGTCGCGGTCGGTGACGATCAGCTTGTCATAGAAGCGGTAGGTCGCGTGGTAGGAGCCGTGCACCAGCAGCGACTGGTCGCGCTCGGTCTCGACCAGCACCACGCACTCCATCGGAATGCCGGTCTGCGGATGGCACGGGCCGTAATGGCTCTGCACGCGCCGGATCGGGGCACCGTCGAACAGATACAGGCCGAGATCGACGAAGTGGCAGAAATGGTGCCAGAGGATGTTGTCGGTCCAGCTGCGCTGGTAGCCGGTGGCGCCGATGTTCACCAGCCGCTTGATGAAGAACCGGCCGGCGATGTGGCGGATCTTCTCCTCGCCGGCGCGGGTCCGGGCGAGCAGCGCCTCGCGCTCCTTGCGAAAGCGCATCGGGTGCGACAGGCCGTAGATCTTGCCGCTCTTCTCGCCGGCGGCGACCACCCGCTCGGCACCGGCCGCGCTCATCGCGATCGGGATCTCGATCAGCGTGTGCTTGCCGGCTGCCAAGCAGGCGATCGCCTGGGCCTCGTGCTGGTCGCTGGGCGTGGCCAGGATCACCACGTCGATCTCGGAGTCGGCCAGCGCCTCCTCCAGAGAGCCGGCAACCTTGCGGTAGCCGTAGCGCTGGGCGAACTCCTGGGCCGCATCCTGCCGGCGGCCGACCACCGTGTGCAGCACCGCATCCGTTCGCTGCAGCGCCTCGGAATGCCAGACACCCATCATCCCGTAGCCGACCATGCATACGTTCATCACCGTCACCGCATGGTCGGCATGACGAAGTCGGCCCCGGCGCGGATGCGGGTGGGCCATCGCGAGGCGATGGTCTTGCGCCCGCTCTTGCCGGAGACGAACTTGCCGCCGATGAAATGCTGGATCTGGGTCGGCATGGGGCGACCTCCGGTGAGGGGTTCGTTCAGGCGAGCTTGAAGCCGACCTTCTCGGCCGTGGCCTTGATGGTGGCGTAGCCCTTCCTGGCGTAGGTCAGCGGATGGGCCTTGGCCGGGTCCTGCTCGGCCTCGCAGATCAGCCACCCGCTGTAGCCGGCGTCGGCCAGCGGCTGGATGGCAGCCACGAAGTCGACGCAGCCGTCGCCGGGGACCGTGTAGACACCGTTCAGCACCGAATCGAGGAAGCTCCAGCGCTCGGCGCGGGCACGCTTCAACACATCCGCGCGCACGTCCTTCATGTGGATGTGGTTGATGCGCTTCGCCCACTTCTTTGCCACGGGCGCCGGATCGTCGCCGGCGAAGGTGAAATGGCCGGTGTCGAACAGCAGCCCGACCGAATCGGGTGTACCCTCCATCAGCCGGTCGACCTCGGCGGCGCGCTCGATCGCCGTGCCCATGTGATGGTGGAAGGCCATCTTGACCCCGTTGTCCGCCATCCAGTCGGCAAGCTGCCCGATCCGCTCGAGATAGCCCGGCCACTCGGCCTCGCTCATTACCGGCCGGTCGGCAAACGGCACGTCCCGCTGGCCCTGCACGGTTCCAGCCGTCTCTGCCCAGACCAGGACCTTGCTGCCGCAGGCCTTGAGCAAGTCGAAATGTGGGCGCATCGCCGTGATCTCGGCCTCGACCGAGCGCGTGCGCAGATCGCCGC
This sequence comes from uncultured Alphaproteobacteria bacterium, assembly GCA_963798145.1. Taxonomy (GTDB): domain Bacteria; phylum Pseudomonadota; class Alphaproteobacteria; order Geminicoccales; family Geminicoccaceae; genus Benzoatithermus. Next base: position 39,230 of record CAWCSG010000001.1, on the reverse strand, counting down.
TGTGCCAGCCCGAGACCAGCTCGAGCCCGTACTTGCCGAGGACGGCCTGCACTTCCTCGGCGTCGTTGGGGAACTTGCCGCCCTTCTCGATGCCGACGAAGCCGGCCTCGGCCGCCTCTTTCAGGCAGGTCTCGAGCGGCGTGTCGCCGCCCAGCTCCGGCATGTCGTCGTTGGTCCAGGCGATCGGGTTGGTACCCAGCTTCACCGTCATGGCCGTCTCCTTATTCACTGCTGCCTCAATTGCGCCGCGGTCGGACGGATCGTGCTCACTGCTTTGTCCTTCCTGATTCCACTTCAGCGATCGAGACGGACGACCGCACCCGTGCGTACCAATTCCAGTGCCGCATCGGCGAGACGCAGGGCTTCGCGGCCATCGGCGAAGCCGGCCAGCGGCTTGGCCCCCTGCTCGACGCAGTCGACGAAATGGTCGATCTCCGCATCGTAGGCCTCGCGGTAGCGCTCGATGAAAAAGTTCAGCACCGGATCACCCGCGCCGGTGCGCTCGGCACCCCACGCCGCCACCGTGGTCGGGTGCCGGTTGTGGGCCTGCAGCATCCCTTTCTCGCCGAACACCTCGACCCGCTGGTCGTAGCCGTAGGCGCAGCGCCGGCTGTTGTTGATATGAACCAGGGCGCCGGACGCCGCGCGCAGGACGACCATTGCGGCGTCGATGTCGCCGATCTCCTTGATGCCCGGATCGATCAGGTTGGCACCCATCGCCTGCACCGCGACGATGTCGCCGGCCAGGTAGCGCGCCATGTCGAAGTCGTGGATCGTCATATCGCGGAACAGGCCGCCCGAGACCTTGAGATACTCGGCCGGCGCCGGTGCTGGGTCGCGGCTGGTGATCACCACCTGCTCGAGCTTGCCGATCTCGCCCGCCTGGAGCCGGTCGTGCAGGGCCTTGAACGAAGGATCGAAGCGGCGGTTGAAGCCGACCATGACCACCGGGCTCAGCGGCCCGATCTCGGCCCAGCAGGCATCCACGCGCGCCAGATCGAGGTCGATCGGCTTCTCGCACAGCACCGCCTTGCCGGCCTTGGCGGCTCGGGTCAGCAGGTCGACATGGGTGTCGGTCGAGGACGCGATCAGCACGGCGTCGACCCGGCCATCCGCGAGTGCCTCGTCGACCGAGGCCGCCACGTCCACACCCAGCTCGGTGGCCGCGCCGGAAGCCGCCTGCGCGACGACATCGTAGACCGACACCAGCTGCGCCCGTGGGTGCGCCGCGATATTACGGGCGTGCATCCGCCCGATGCGGCCACAGCCGAGCAGCGTAAATCTGAGCATTGTTGTCCTCCCTTGGCACCGCCGCGGCGGCTGCTGGTCTTAGGAAATAAGTTCCAATATCTGGCAACAGCAAAATTCACGATCGAGGCTACGGTTTTAGGCGACGCAGCGGCGCGGCGACCTGCCGGTCTTGCTGCTCCCGCCGTCCAGCAGCTGACCGAGCCCGACCACCACCGTCAAGGCGAGGCAAATCGTTGCCGACAGCGCGCGAAGTCCCTGCAACTCGGCGTCTTCGATCTCGACCGCAACCGGCGCCAGCGGCAGCAGCGGGCTGAGCGGGCCGTCGGTCAGCGCCACCAACGCGGCGCCGCGCTCGGCGGCAGTCCGCCGCTACACGCCGGGGATGTCATGCATGTTTTCGGCAGCGACGCGGGCATTCCGGATCGCTACAAGCACCGTCAGGTGGCGATCTGAAGGTGTGACGAGATGGATCGAGCGCTGGTCACGCGGGCGATTTCGGGCGACGGGATCGACGGGATGATCGCCGCGCACCGGCCGGGTCACGGTCTGGCGCGGAGTTTCTACACCGACCCCCAAGTCTATGGGCGCGACCTGGAGCGGGTCCTGTTCCGCCATTGGCACTGCCTCGCGCATGAGAGCATCGTGCCGCTGCCCGGCGACTTCGAGCTGTTCCAATTCGCCGACGAGGGCGTCATCCTGACGCGCGGCATGGACGGCACCGTGCATGCGATGTTGAACGTCTGCCGCCACCGCGGTGCCGAGGTCTGCACCCAGCGCAGGGGCAACGCCAAGCACTTCGTCTGCCCCTATCATGCCTGGACCTATGCCAATGACGGCTCCCTGCGCGCCGCGCGGCTGATGCCCAAGGGCTTCGACCGTGCCGCGCATGGGCTGAGAAAGTTGCATGTGGAGGTCGCCGACGGTCTGGTCTTCGTGTGCTTCGCCGAACGGCCGCTGGATTTCGAACCGGTCCGGCGCGCCTTGCGCACGAGTTGCGGCCAGTATGGTTGGGGCGAGGCCAAAGTCGCCCACCGCGAGAACTGGCGGCTCGCGGCCAACTGGAAGCTCGCGGTCGAGAACTATGCCGAGTGCTATCATTGCGGGCCGGCGCATCCGGAATATTCGCGCACCCACGCGCTGGAGCAGCCCCTGGAGGCGATCGGCCGGCTGAACGCCGCCATGGAGGAGCGAACCTGCGCGCTCGGGGTCGAGATCGCTACCGGCGATCATTGGCAGGATTCGGGACGAGGACAGGAGGCGATCCATTCCTTCCGCTACGCGCTCTACGAGGGTGCGCTGACCGGCAGCGAGGACGGCTCGCCGCTGGCGCCGCCCATGGGGCGCTTTCCCGCTCACGACGGCGGTGTCACTTCGATCCACGTCGGCGGAACGAGCTTCCTGGTCTGTTATGCCGATCACGGCATGATCTACCGCTTCGTGCCGCTCGGCGTGGATGCCTGCGAGATGGAACTGATCTGGCTGGTTCGTGGCGACGCCATGGCCGGCAGGGACTACGATCCCGCTCGGCTGACCTGGCTGTGGAAGGTCACGAGTGAGGAAGACAAGAAGATCATCGAGCACACGGCGCGTGGCGTACGCTCGCACTTTTTCGCGCCGGGCCCGATAGCTCCGATGGAGCACATCGAGCTTCGCTTCATCGGCTGGTATCTCGACGAGATCAGTCGTTCGTGAGCGATCTGGCAAAACCTACGCCCACCGCTTGGGCGGTAGGCCTGTCCGCTATTTCATGTCCAGTTGCGTGATCGGCTCCCAATCGGACTCTGTTGGTGTTGCTCCCAGCATACGGCAGCGGGTGGCTAGCCAGCGGGAAGGGCCGTCGTCGAGTGAGGTCAGCAGGGCTGCCGCCTCGACGAAGCGGGTCTCACGATAGAGCGCCAGGGCCTTCCCGTAGCGGGAGTGGCCCTGCGGGACGTCGCCGCCTTCGAGATCGATCAACTCAAACAACCGCACGCCCTCAGTCCGGCCGTACACCGCAACCGTGTCGATCTCGCGGGAGCGCACCGCGTCGCCGGCCCGTTTCTTGGTCGCGGCAGACATCAGTATCGTCGTCCCGTAAACCTTGTTCACCCCCTCCAGCCGCGAGGCGAGGTTCACCGTGTCGCCGAGAGCCGTATAGTTCAGGCGCCGGGTCGAGCCGACATTGCCGACAATGGCCGGACCGGTGTTCAGGCCGATGCGCACACGTAGCTCGCCCAACGGCTCGCCACGATCGGCGGCGGCGCGCATGCCGGCCGCGATCGCGAACGCGGCGCGGCAGGCGTGCAGGGCCTGGTCGGGGTCGGGCGAGGGTGCACCCCAGAACGCCATGATGGCGTCGCCGATGAACTTGTCGACGGTGCCGCCCTCGGCCTCGACCGCCTGCGACGCCAGCTCCAGGAACTGGCCGACGATCGGGACCACGCCGTCGCCCAGGCGCTCGCTCAGGCCGGTGAACCCGGCGAGGTCGGCGAACAGGACGGTCAGTTCGCGCCGCTCGCCGCCGGGCTCGGCCCGGACTCCGCTCTGCAACAGCGAGCGGACCAGCTCGGTCGGGATGAACTTGGCGAAGTCGGCAAGGCCGGCCGCCATGCGGGCGATGGCGCCGGAGAGGCGGTCGATCTCGAGCAGGCGCGAGCGACGGTGCGGGATGCCTTCGAGCTGGAAGCGCTCGATCTGCTGGAGGTCCTGGGCGACGCGGGTGACCGGGTCGGCGAGGAAGCGCCGGGCGCCGGTAGCGACCAGCCAGCCGGCCGCGAGCAGGAAGACGGCGAGACCGATCGCCAGGATCCGGATGGTGCGGTCGATCTCGGCCAGGAACTCCGCCTCGGGCACGATGATCGCGAGCTGCCAGCCCTTGAACCACAAGGGCGAGAGCGCCACAGCGTAGCTGGCCCCGTCGACCTCGAGCCTGACCCTTTCCTCGATGTTTCTGCCGGCCTCCGTGCGGGCGGCGACCCGTTCGCCGGCGGCGTTCGCCACCTGCGCCAGCTCGGGTGCCAGGACGCGCTTGTCGCTCGCCGGGGCGATGACGATGCCACCCTGGGGTCCGACCACGAACGAGCCGCCGGTGCGCCCGACGGCGATCGAGCCCAGCAGCCGGCCGAAGCGGCCATAGTCGATCATCGAGGCGAGCACGCCCGGTCCGGCCCTGCCGACGAACGCCACCGCCCGGCCGGCGCTGTCCGGCGTCCGTTCGACATCGACCCAGAGCGGGTTCTCGGACGCGAGCGCCGTCGCCAGCCAAGCCTCGCTGCGGATCCGCAATCGTCCGGGTGCCGGCGGTGGCTGCGCTGGCGCCGCGGCATGCGGCCGTGCGATCGGCGCCATCGCCCGGAGCGCGCCAGCCTCGTCCATGTAGAGCACGCGGAGCGCCTCGTCGGACAGGCTCTGGATTACGATCACCTCGCCTGCGGGCGGTACCAGCAGCAGCCAGGAGAGCGATAGGGAGGGTCGACTGGCGGCGACGAGAATGCGCTCTTCCTGATCCTGGTCCGACGCTTGATTGAGCAGATCGCGCATGCCCTGCGACTGCCGCTCGAGCTCGCCGACCATGCCCCACCAGTCACGGCGCACCGACGCCGCGATCTGGTCCTCGAGCACGCCGACCAGCTCGCGGCTGACCGAGGTCGCCGTACGCCACCACACGATATGCAGGGCGGCGGCCGACAGCACGATGCCGCCGACGACGATGGCGACCAGCGCCGTGCGCAGGCCGAGCTTGCGGTCGGGTAACAGGCGCATCGGCCGTCCGGCTAAGGTTCGCGGCCCGCAGAATGCGGCAGGCTTTGGGCACCGTCCAGGACGAGCGCGACCCGGTCGGGCATCGGGCGCAGTCGGAACCTCAGGGGACGAACTGCTCCTTCAGGATCCGCTCCTCGAGATTGTGTTCGGGATCGAACAGGAGCCGCAGCGACAGGGTGCGGTCCTCCCAGATCTCGACGCTGGCAACGTCGCGGATCTCGGTGAAGTCCGCGACCGCGCTCACCGGGCGCTTGGCCGGGTTCAGCACCTTGATCGCGAACCGTGATCGGCTGGGCAGCAAGGCCCCGCGCCAGCGGCGCGGACGGAACGGGCTGATCGCGGTCAGCGCCAGCAGGTTGGCGCCGAGCGGGATGATGGGCCCATGGGCCGAAAGGTTGTAGGCGGTGCTCCCGGCCGGGGTCGCCACCAGGGCGCCGTCGCAGACCAGCTCGGGCATGCGGCAGACGCCGTCGATCTCGATCGCCAGCGAGGCCGCCTGCCGCGTCTCGCGGAAGATCGAGACCTCGTTGATGGCCAGGCCTTCGTGGACCTCGCCATCGGTCCGGACGGCCTTCATCCGCAACGGATAGAGGCCGACCCGGGTCGCGGCCCGCATTCGCTCCAGCAGCCCGTCCGCGCGGTAGGTATTCAGCAGGAAGCCGACCGTGCCCAGGTTCATGCCGAAGATCGGGATGCGGCGGTCGAGGTAGCGGTGCAGCGTCTCCAGCATGAAGCCGTCGCCACCCAGCGCCACCACCACCTCGGCCTCTTCGGGTGGCACCGTGGGGTAGATCGCCTCCAGCTCCTCCCGGGCGCGCTGCGCCTCGGCGGTCGGGGCGGCGCGAAACGCAATCCTCATCGGCACCCTTCGGCGGTGGACATCGTTCCCACGACACCCACATCCAGCTACGATCCCTTGGGCATAGACGGATCTGGAGGTTGCTGTCGATGGTGATCGACCCGTTCGGCCGGGCCATCAGCTACGTGCGGGTGTCGGTCACCGACCGCTGCGACTTCCGCTGCGTCTACTGCATGGCCGAGGACATGACGTTCCTGCCCAAGGCCGAGCTGCTCACGCTGGAGGAGCTGGACCGCCTGTGCACGGCGTTCGTCGGGCTGGGCGTGCGGCGCATCCGGCTCACGGGCGGCGAGCCCCTGGTGCGGCGCAACGTGATGTGGCTGGTGGAACAGCTTGGCCGGCACGTGCGCAACGGTGCGATGGACGAGCTGACGCTGACCACCAACGGCAGCCAGCTGGCCCGGTTCGCGGGCGACCTCGCGAAAGCCGGGGTGCGCCGGGTCAACGTGTCGGTCGACTCCCTGGAGCGCGAGCGCTTCGAGGCGATCACGCGCTGGGGCAAGTTCGACAAGGTCATGGCCGGGAATCGAGGCGGCGAAGAGCGCCGGGCTCCAGGTCAAGATCAACGCCGTGGCGCTGAAGGGCGTCAACGAGGACGAGCTCGACCGGATGGTCGCCTGGTGCGGCGCGGAGGGCTTCGACCTCACGCTGATCGAGACCATGCCGCTGGGCGAGATCGACCAGGACCGGACCGACCAGTATCTGCCGCTGTCGCTGGTGCGGGCACGGCTGGCCGAACGCTGGACGCTGACCGACATCCCCTACCGGACCGGCGGGCCGGCGCGCTACGTGCAGGTCGGCGAGACCGGTGGCCGGCTCGGCTTCATCACGCCGCTCACCCACAATTTCTGCGAGAGCTGCAACCGGGTCCGCGTGACCTGCACCGGCACCATGTACATGTGCCTGGGCCAGGAGGACGCGGCCGACCTGCGCGGGCCGCTGCGGGCGTCGGAGAGCGACGAGCTGGTGCGCGAAGCCATCATTGCCGGCATCGCGCGCAAGCCCAAGGGCCACGATTTCGTCATCGACCGTCGCCGACAGAAGCCGTCGGTCGGCCGGCACATGAGCGTGACGGGGGGCTGAGCCCTACTCGAAACGCACCTCGACCCGCCGGTTCTGCGCCTCGCGGACGCCATCGGCGGTCGGCACGCGCGGCTGGGTCTCGCCGAACCATTCGATCTTCATGACGTCTGCCGGCACGCCCAGCGCCACCAGCTCGGCGGCGGCGAGCCGCGCGCGGCGCTCGGACAGGCGCATGTTGTAGGCTGGGCTGCCGGAACGGTCGGCGTGGCCGGCGATGGCGACGCGGCTGATCTTGCCCTGCTTGTAGTCGGCGGCGACCTGCTCCAGCACCTTCTGCGTCACCGGCGTCACGTCGGCCTGGTCCCAGGCGAAGAAGACGACGTACTCGTTGCCGACCCCGGTCGCCAGGGCGCTCTCGACCTCGCGCATCGCGTCCTCGAAGCTCTTTTGGCAGTCGGCTGCAGCCTGGCTGTTGCCCGACGCTGTCTCCTCGAGCCAGCAGTCGTAGGATACTTGAGCCCGTGCCGCCGGCTCGGCGGCCTTGAGCCGCCCGCCGCGGTCCAGCGCCGAGAGCAGTCGGGCACGCGCAGCCTCGAATTCCGGCACGCGGTCGGACGGCAGGTTGCGCAGCGCGACCATGTCGGGCTGGACATTGAGGCCCTTGGCAGACGCCACCGCCTTGCGGGTGAAATGCGCCTCGTCGGCGAGATCGGTCTGCGCCTTCTGGCTGGCGGCGAGGCCGAAATAGTCGGTCCGCAGACCTTGGCTGAACTGCGAGCCCTGCGGCGCCATCATCCGTGCCGCGTCGACGTCGGTGGTGACCAGGTCCACGTCGTCCCAGCTGTTCGGGTCGATGCCACCGCCGGGCTGCACCGCGCTGCAGGCGGCCATGCTACCGCACAGCAGCGCCAGAAGGACGGGCTTCGTGCTCGTGGTCATGCGATCGTCCCCTAGGCATCCGATCCGGCACCGGGGCCGATCCGGCCGACGGCCGCGCCCCGGTGGTTCGGCAACCGTTACGCGATAACAGGGGAAACTGGGCGCGGAATCAAGCCAGTTGTGGCAAAACCGAAAGTCCCGCGCAAACTGTGGCGTCGCGCCGTCTACAAGCCCACCACGTGTCGCGCGGGCGCGTGGGCTGTCAGTCGATGGCGAAAGAAGCCGCGCACGGCGTCGAGTGCCTCCTCGATCTCGGCGAGGCGGCGCGAGGACGGACGTGACATGCTCCGCCTCCGCCGTGAGACGTGTCAGCTCGGTGGCGCCGATATTGGCGCTAGCACCTTTCAACGCATGCACGGGTTGGCTCCAGTCGCCCCCGGCCTCCAACGCTTCGCGCATCTCGTCGAGGTAGAGCGCTGCGGTCGCTAGATAGAGCGAGCCGAGCTCGCGCTCGAGCTGGTGGTCGCCATCGGTGAACGCGCCCAGCTGCTCGAGAGCGATGGGGGCCGGTGGGGGGGCGGGCATGTCGATGCAGACCTCCTGTGGCAGGCGATGGATGAGATCGCGGATGGATGACACGAGGCGCCCGATCGAGATCGGCTTCGGCAGGTAGCCTTCGATCCTCGCATCGCGGCAGCTCTCCAGGATGCGTTCGGAATCCCAGGCATCGCCGAACAGGATGATCGGCATCGCGCCCACCGGGCCTGGTGTGCCGCGCAACCGCCTTGCCAGGGTCAGCCCCGGCAGGTCGGGCAGATGCAGCGCCAGCAGCGTCAAGGCGAAGCGCGTGTGCGCCAGGGCGAGCAGCGCATCGTGGCCCGTGTTGACGCAGGTCACGACATAGCCCAGCCGGCTGAGGACCATCCGCATCAGGCCGCGGCTCAAGGCTTGGTCCCCCACGATCAGCAGACGCCGTGGTGCCATTGCGCCGGTACCCTGAATGCCCATCCGCCCAATTCTCGCGTAAAACGTGCGTTACCTCACAATTTCTCCCGTAAAGGTTTCATTCGTCAAGCATAATCATCCCACCCGCGCTAGCGCGCCCGATCGCAGAATGCTGCCGCAAGGCGGGCGGCGAGGCGCGCATTGTCGAGCACCAGGGCCTCGTTCAGCGTCACGGTGCGGCCGTCGCTGCGCCGCGCGATCTCGGCCAGCAGGAACGGGGTCTCCTCCTTCCCGGCGATACCGCGCTCACGCGCGATGGTGAGTGATGCCGCGATCCATTCCTCCAGTTCGGCAACTGGCAAAGCCAGCTCCGCCGGCGGCGGATTGGCGATCACCATGCCGCTCGGCCAGCCGAGGTCTTCCTGGGCACGCAGCAGCTCGACCAGCTGGCCGAGCTCATCGACGCGGGGTACCGCGAGGCCGCTTTCGCGGGCGTAGAAGGCCGGGAAGCTGTCACAGCGAAAGCTCACCACCGGAACCGCCAGCGTCTCCAGCACCTCGAGCGTGCGCGGCAGGTCGAGGATGATCTTGGCCCCGCTGCAGACCACGGCCACGGGCGTGCGGGCGAGTTCGTGCAGGTCGGCCGAGACGTCCAGCGTGTGCTCGCCCCCGCGATGCACGCCGCCAATGCCTCCGGTCGCCATGATCCGGATTCCGGCCATTGCGGCCAATCGGATCGTGCCGGCGACGGTGGTGGCGCCAAGCTGGCCCTGCGCCAGGACCAGCGGCAGGTCGCGTGGCGAGCATTTGACCACATCGTCCGCCTGGGCCAACCGCACGAGGGTTGGTTCGTCGAGCCCAATCCGGATGCGGCCGTCGACGACGGCGATCGTGGCCGGCACTGCCTGCTCGGCGCGGACGACCGCCTCCACCGCCAGCGCCAGTTCGAGGTTGCGCGGACGTGGCAGACCATGACAGATCAGCGTCGATTCCAGGGCGACGACCGGGCGGCCCTGTGCGAGGGCTTGTCCGACCGAGGGGTGCAGCTCCAGGTTCATCGGGCCTCGCTGGCGATCGATTGCGCCCAGCCTCAGGGCGCACCACTTAGTGCGGGCGTGTCGCGCCGGGCGGCCCGACTAGTCCCATCGGATGGAGCGATGCACAAGGAACTCGATCACCACTCCGCCCTGATCCAGACCATGGTCTTGGTGTCGGCTGCCGAGGGCCGGATGTCAGACACCGAGCTCGCGGTCATGGGCCGCGTGGTCCGTCACCTGCCGGTATTCGCCGATTTCGACGCCGACCGGATCATCGAGGTCGGCAATGCCTGCGCAGAGCTGTTGACGCAGGATGATGGGCTCGACGTGGCGCTGGTGCGCATCGGCCGCGCCTTGTCGGCACCGCTGCGGGAGACGGCCTATGTCCTGGCCTGCGACGTCGCGGCGGCCGATGGCGATCCGGCCGAGGCCGAGCTGCGCATGCTCGAGCTGATCCGGCATCGGCTCCACATCGACCGGCTCGTGGCGGCCGCGATTGAGCGCGCCGCCCAGGCCCGCCACCGCACCGTCTGACCCGGAGGTCGGCGGGCGTGGCCGCGGACGGCGTGCTGCTGACGCCCGCCGCCATGGCGGCGGTGGACCGGGCAGCGATCGCCTCCGGTCTGCCTGGCGCTTGGCTGATGGAGAATGCCGGTCGGGCGGTGACCCGTGCGATCACCGCGCGGTTTGCGCCGCAACCGGTGCTGGTGCTGTGCGGTCCGGGCAATAATGGCGGCGACGGATATGTCGTGGCCCGGCTGCTGCAGCAGGCCGGTTGGCCCGTGCGGTTGGCGAGTTCGGTCGACGGTGCGGCCCTCAAGGGCGATGCCGCCTGGGCCGCGGCGAGCTGGCGGGGGCCGGTCGAGCCGCTGAGCGTGGCGACGCTCGACGGTGCCGGACTGGTTGTCGACGCCCTGTTCGGCGCTGGCCTCGCGCGACCTCTCGAGGGCGTCGTTCGGGAGGTGGTGGAAGCGCTAGGGTCGATCCCGGTTATCGCTGTGGATGTCCCGTCCGGCGTCGATGGCGCGACCGGCGCCATACTCGGCGCTGCCCCGGCCGCGGTGCTCACCGTCACGTTCTGCCGGCACAAGCCCGGCCATCTCCTTTTGCCTGCGCGGTCGCACTGCGGGGAGGTGATACTGGCCGATATCGGGATCCCTGACGAGCTGGTCGCGAAGGCTGATGAAGGCTTGCGCGCGAACGAGCCCCGCCTGTGGTCGCATCTCCTGCCTGTGCGCACCGCCGACAGTCACAAATACCGCTTCGGCCATGCGCTGGTGGTCGGTGGGCCGCAGGAGACGACAGGCGCCGCTCGCCTGGCCGCCATGGCGGCCTTGCGCATTGGGGCTGGCCTGGTGAGCATTGCCTGCCGGCCCGACGCCTTGCCGGTCTATGCCGCCCATCTGACGGCGGTGATGACCAAGCCGGTTTCGAATGCCGCCGCGCTGGCGGCGCTGCTGGGCGACGGCCGGCTCTCGGGTCTGCTGATCGGCCCAGGAGCCGCGGCCGGCGATGCCACTCGCGAGCTGGTGCATGCGGTGCTGGCGGCCGATCGGCCCACCGTACTGGACGCCGGCGCACTCACGAGCTTTGCCGATCATCGTGACGCGCTGCTGACGCTCCTGCGGCCCGACTGCGTGCTCACGCCGCACGACGGCGAGTTTGCTCGACTGTTCGACCTCACCGGCGACCGCCTCGGCCGTGCCCGCGCCGCGAGCGCAGCGTGTGGTGCTGTGGTCGTGCTGAAGGGTGCCGACACGGTGGTGGCGGCACCGGACGGCCGTGCGGCCGTGCAGGGCTGGGCTCCGCCGGCGTTGGCGACCGCGGGTACGGGCGACGTGCTGGCGGGGCTGGTGGTCGGGTTGCTGGCGCAAGGCGTGCCGGCGTTCGAAGCCGCCGCCGCGGCAGTGTGGCTGCACGCCGCCGCCGCCCGGGAAGCCGGTCAAGGCCTGATCGCCGAGGATCTGAGTGTCCACATCGCTGGGGCGCTGGCCGCCGCGCGTTGAGCCGAGGCCTGGGCGTCTCGCAGCGCGAGCTTGCCTTGGCCCATTTCACGTTTAGGACGAAACTCGGCTATTGAGACGCGGCGCCCGGGGGCGCAGGGACGGATTGGCGATTGCTCGACGACCAGGATCTGCGCCTGCTGCTCGATCTCGCACCGGGGCCAATGCTGCTCCTGCAGCGAGCTGACGGGCAGCGATCCCTGCCTGTGGTCCGGTTCGCCAATCGCGCCTTCGGCGAGCTGACCGGGCGCAAGCTCGATGGTCTGGCCGGACGGAGCCTGCGCGCGCTGCGAAGCGTGATCGAGCCCGACGAGTCGTTTGCGGGCCTGGTGACCGCCACCCTCACCGGCGAGCCCTTTGGCGGGCGGCTGCGGCTGCGCACGGCGGCAGGCGTCACCATGTCCGCCTTGGCGCGCGGACAGGCTTTGAGCCGTGACACTGATCAATATGCCGTCTGGGTGGAGATCGCGCCGGAATCGGATACGCCATCGGTGCAGGCCGTTGTTGCCGATAGCTTCCAGCTACTCGCGGCGGTCAGCCGGGACTGCTTCTACGAGCTGACGGTCGAGGTTGACTGCCGCCTGCGCCTGGTATGGGCCGATCCCAGGTTGGTGGCGCTCACCGGCTACGAGCTCGACGAGTTACAAGCCATGGGCGGCTTTTTCGGCGTGGTGGCCGCTGCGGACCACACCGTCGTGTACCGGCGCAACCAACAGCTGTTGACCGGTCAGGCGGCGCCGATCCGCTACCGGCTGCGCCGTAAGACCGGCGAGCTGCGGTGGGTGCAGGACACCGCCCGAGCTGTGCGCGAAACCGACGGGGCCGCGGTCGTGCGCATCGTCGGCACGCTCGCGGACGCAAGCGAGGATTGGCACACCTCTCTTCCGGCGTCGTGGCTGGAGCAGGAAGCGGCGATGCTCGCCGAGCTGATGCAAGCGGATCTGCTCTTGTTGGATGGCGAGGGTCGGGTGCTGTGGGCAAGCGACGGGTGTGGCCGCCTGCGCGGGCAGATCGGCGCAACGCTTGCTGCCCTGTTGCCGTCCAGCCTGCTGAATCCTTGGCTCGATTGGCTCGACGAGGCGCAGGTCGTCCACCAGCCGGTCCGCTGCCGGCTGGCTTGGGCCGGCCCCGACGGCGACGAGCCGGTCGAGGCCTATCTCGTCGCGGTCGGCGAGGACCGCTTGCAACTGGTCGTTTGGCCGGCCGAGCCCGCGTCGACGGCGCCGGCAAGGGCCTTCGGACTAGCGGAAGCGGCTGCGCCGGAACGGCCGGTATCACCGCCCAGCAACGGCGATTCCTGGCTCGAAGCAGTGATGAACAGCGTCGCCGACGGCCTGCTGCTGCTCGACACGGAAGGCACCATCACCTGGTTGTCGCGCTCGGCCGAGACGATCCTCGAGGTTGCCCACGACAGCGCCATCGGCACCGGTATCGATTCGCTGCTACCGCCCGGGCCGGACACCGAGGGTGCGCTGCTCGAGCGGCTGCGCGCGCCCGCATCGGGCAGGGTGCCGTTCGAGCTCACCATTCGCCGCCGGTCCGGTGAGCTGGTGCCGGTCGAGGTCGAGAGCGGGGTCGCGTTGCAGCGCGGGCGGCAGATGATCGTGCTGGTCGTGCGCGATCTGACCGGGCGGCGCCAGACCGAGGAGACGCTGCGCAGCCTCGCCTATCACGACCCGCTGACCGGCCTGCCCAATCGCCTGCTGTTCCACGATCGCCTGTCGCAGGCAATCGAGCGCGCGAAGCGGGCGCGGCAGCTGCTCACCGTGATGCTGGTCGATCTCGACCGTTTCAAGCTGATCAACGATTCGCTGGGCCTGGAGACTGGCGACCAGATTATCAAGGGCGTCGCCGACCGTCTCGTCCAGACCCTGCGCAAGAGCGACACCGTGGCCCGGCTTGGCGGCGACGAGTTCATGCTGTTGCTGCTCGGCACCAACGGTGCCGAGGCCGCGGCCAAGGTGGCGCAGAAGGTGCTCGAGGCGTTGCGGCCGTCGCTGCAGGTCGACGCCCACGAACTCACCACCAGCGCCAGCGTCGGCATCGCGCTGTTCCCGCACGACGGCGACGACGCGGACACGCTGATCAAGAACGCCGCCAATGCGCTGTCGCGGGCGAAGGAACAGGGCCGCAATCACTACCAGTTCTACACCGACGACATGAACGCAGCCGCGTTCGAGCGGCTGATGCTGGAGAGCCGGCTCAGGAAGGCGCTCGAGCAGGGCGAGTTCGTGATCTACTACCAGCCCAAGGTCAGCCTCGCCGACGGGGCTGTGCTCGGCGTCGAGGCGCTCCTGCGCTGGTTCCACCCCGATCTAGGCCTGGTGCCACCCGCCGAGTTCATCCCGCTGGCCGAGGAGACCGGCCTGATCGTGCCGATCGGCGCCTGGGTGTTGCGCACTGCCTGCGCCCAGGTCCGCCGCTGGCACCGGATGGGCCATGCGCGGCTGGAGCTCGCGGTCAACATCTCCGCCCGCCAGTTCCAGGAGAAAGACCTGGTGGCCACGATCGCCGCTGCGGTCGATGAATCCGGCATCGCTGCCGACCTGCTCGAGCTGGAGCTGACCGAGAGCGTGATCATGCGCGACGCGCCCGAGGCCGCCCGTCGGCTCAAGGAGCTGACCGCCCTCGGCCTGCGCCTCGCGATCGACGATTTCGGCACGGGCTATTCGTCGCTGGGCTACTTGAAGGCATTCCCGATCAGCACGCTGAAGATCGACCGCTCCTTCGTGCGCGACGTCGACCGCGACCCGAACAGCGCCGCCCTGGCACAGGCCATCATCGCACTCGCCTCCAGCCTCAAGCTGAAGGTGGTGGCCGAAGGCGTCGAGACCCGCGAGCAACAGGATCTCCTGCGCGCCTGCGGTTGCCAGGAAATGCAGGGCTACCTGTTCAGCCGGCCCCTACCGCCGGAGGAACTGCTGGCGTTGCTCGAGCAGGGCAGGCGGCTGCAAATCTAGGCGATCCCGGGGACCATCCTTCGACGGTCTGCTTGAGCGATCAGCCTTGCACCTTGGCTGCTGGGCTTCCAGCCGTCGGGCGGCAGCGGTCGAGCGAGCCTTCGGCGCAGATCGTGGTGCCATCTGTCCAACGGGCGCCCGAAAAGTCGGTGCGGAGCAGGTCCGCACCGTCGAGCACCGCCCGGGTCAGGTCCGCGCCGCGCAGGTTCGCCTGGAACAGCCGTGCCCCGCGCAGGCTGGCGCCGATCAGCTTCGCACCGGTGAGATCGGCGCTGGTGAAGTCCGCCTGGACCAGATCGGCATCGGTGAAATCGACGTCGCGCAGCGTGGCCGAGACAAATTTTGCCCGGCGTGCCTGGACCCGGCTCAGGTCGGCACCGTTCAGGTTGATGCGCTTGAAGCCGCTGTCGCGAAGGTCGGCGCCGGTCAAATTCGCATTGGACAGATCGTCACTGTCGAAGATGCAGCGACGCCACAGCACACCCGGCGCCGCCGCGTCATTGCAGGCGGCATGCACTTCCTGGCCCAGTAACACCATGCCCATCGCGGCGATCAGGAGCTGGCGGGGCCGATGCATGAACAAGCTAATCCTTCTCAAACAAGTCGGCAAAGCTGACCTGCAACTCACGGTCGAGATCCTGCAGGGTCGCGGCAATGCCCAGAGCATGCAATGAAGTTACACCAAATTCGCTGATTCCACAGGGTACGATGCCCGCGAAGTGATTTAGTTCCGGAGACAAGTTGATCGCGAGGCCGTGATAGCTCACCCAGCGGCGGACGCGCACGCCGATGGCGCCGATCTTGGCCTCCGTCCCGTCAGCGAGCACCACCCAGATGCCGATCCGGCCCTCGCGCCGCTCGCCCTGCACGTCAAAGCGCGCCAGCGTGCGGATCGCCAGCTCCTCGAGCTGATGGACATAGCGCCGGATATCGCCGCCACGCCGCTTCAGGTCGAGCAGCACATAGGCGATGCGCTGCCCTGGGCCGTGATACGTGTATCGGCCGCCGCGACCCGCCGCGTAGACCGGGAACCGGTCGGGGACCAGCAGCTCGTCGGGTGCGGCGCTGGTGCCGGCGGTGTAGAGCGGCGGGTGCTCGAGCAGCCAGACCAGCTCGGCCGCATCGTGGTCACGGATCGCGGTGACGCGTTCCTCCATCGCCGCCAGCGCCTCCGGGTAGGGGACGAGGGTGTCGCTGATGCGCCATTCGACGGGGCTTGCGGTGGACACGTGCGCGGCCGATCCCTGATTGAGCCCGCGACCGGACCGGGCGGGCCGTCGCAGACGGTTCACATAATGCGGCGGCGGGAGGAATGGTAGTCGGCTGCGCCAGCGCGGACTTGACGTTGGCCGGTCCACCGATATTTAATGAGGGTGCTTATCATTTACATTGCGTAGGAATCCATGGCGACCGATCACGCGAGCTGGAGCGAGCCCACGCTGGGCTTTCTCGTCCATGATGTCGCCCGGTTGCTGCGCAAGCGCCTGGAGCAGCAGGCGCGGGCGGCCGACATCGGACTGACCCGCGCGCAGTGGCAGGTGCTGGCCTACACCGCGCGCAGCGAAGGCCTGAACCAGACCTGTCTTGCCGGCTACCTCGAGATCGAGCCGATCACGCTGGTCCGGTTGATCGACCGGCTCGAGAGCATGGGCCTGATCGAGCGCCGCATCGACCCGCGCGACCGGCGGCAGCGCAACCTCTACCTCACCGAGAAGGCCTGGCCCGAGCTCGAGCGGATCCGCGAGCTGGGGGCCGAGGTGCGCGAGGAGGCGCTGACCGGGCTCGACGCCGACGAACGGCAACGGCTGATGGCGGCGCTGGCCCTGATCAAGAGCAACCTGTCGGTGGGACTGGCCGGTGTCCGGCAACGATCAGGAGCGGAGCCGCCGTCATGGCTGAGGCCGCCGAGCAGACGAAGGTCACCGCGCTCCGCAAGACCGAGTGGGTCCCGGAGAAGCAGGTATCGGGTCCGGCGAAGCCGGAACAGACCCGGCGTGGCGGCCGGCAGCTGGTGCGCTGGGGCCTGCTGCTGGCGGGCCCGGTCGTGGTGGCGGCTGCCGTCGGCTGGTTCTGGCTGACCGGCGGGCGCTATGTCGCGACCGACAATGCCTATGTTCAGGCCGACATGGTGACGGTCGCGACCGACGTCGAGGGACTGGTCGCCCGCATCGATGTCCAGGACAATCAGCAGGTCAGCAAAGGCCAGGTGCTGTTCGTCCTCGACGACTCGACCTATCGCAACAGCCTGGCCTCGGCCGAGGCCAATGTCCGCCTCGTCCGCACCGAGCTGGAGGCGTTGCAGGCGAGCTACGCGCAGAGCCAGGCCGAGATCGCGAAGGCGCAGAGCGACGTCGCGTTCTACGCCAAGGAACAGCAGCGGCAGGTCGATCTGCGCAATCGGCGCGTGTCGGCCGAGCAGGAGCTCGATGCCGCCCAGCACGATCTGGACAGCGCCCGCAGCGAGCTGGCGGCGCTGGAGCAGCGGCTCGCCGGGATCGCGGCGCAACTCGGGGGCGATCCGAAAGCGCCGATCGAGTGGCATCCGCGCTATCAGGCCGCGGTCGCGGCGCGCGATCAGGCGGCACGCGACCTCGACCATACCGTGGTGCGGGCATCGATCGACGGCGTGACGGCGCGCGTGCCGTCGCTCCAGCCCGGCGAGTATCTGGATGCCGGGCAGGCGGCGTTCGCGCTGGTCGCGACCGACCATGTCTGGGTCGAGGCCAACCCGAAAGAGAGCGATCTGACCTACGTGGCGCCGGGCCAGCCGGCGACCGTGACGGTCGACACCTTCCCCGGCAGCAGCTGGGAGGGTGCCGTCGCCAGCCTGAGCCCGGCGACCCAGGCCCAGTTCTCGCTGCTGCCGGCGCAGAACGCGAGCGGCAACTGGGTCAAGGTCGTGCAGCGCGTGCCGCTGCGGGTGCGGGTCGAGACCAGGCCGGGCGAGCCGCAGCTGCGGGTCGGCATGAGTGCCGAGATCGAGATCGACACCGGCCACCAGCGCCATCTGCGCGACCTGCTCGCCTGGCTGTGAGCGACGCCGGCAGGGGAGGCCACCCCGAGCTACTGGCCGGTCACGATCTGCGTGATGCTCGCCACCATCATGCAGGCGATCGACACCACGATCGCCAACGTGGCGCTGCCCTACATGCAGGGCACGCTCTCGGCGACGCTCGACCAGGCCAACTGGGTGCTGACCTCCTACATCGTGGCGGCGGCGATCATGACCCCGCCCACCGGCTGGCTCGCCGCGCGGTTCGGGCGCAAGCGCCTGTTCCTGGTCCAGGTGGCGGGCTTCACCGCGGCCTCGATCCTGTGCGGCCTGGCACAGTCGCTGAGCGAGATGGTCCTGTTCCGGCTGATGCAGGGCGTGTGCGGCGCTGCCCTGGTGCCCCTGTCGCAGGCGGTGCTGCTCGACACCTGGCCGCGCGAGAAGCACGGCTCGGCCATGGCGCTCTGGGGCGTCGGCGTCATGGTCGGCCCGATCCTGGGCCCCACGCTGGGCGGCTGGCTGACCGAAAGCTACAGCTGGCGCTGGGTGTTCTACGTCAATCTGCCGGTCGGCATCCTGACCTTCCTGGGCCTGATGACCTTCCTCTCCGAGAGCAAGCGGCGCGAGATCCCGTTCGACTGGTTCGGCTTCATCACGCTCAGCCTCGCCATCGGCGCGCTCCAGCTGATGCTCGACCGCGGCGAGCAGCTGAACTGGTTCGGCTCGGCCGAGATCATCGCCGAGGCCACCGTCGCCGGCCTCTCCTTCTACCTGTTCCTGACCCACATCTTCACCACCGACCGGCCATTCGTGAATCCGCGCATCTTCCTCGACCGCAATTTCTCGGCCGGCCTCGTGTTCATCTTCCTGATCGGCATCATCCTGCTGGCCACGCTGGCGCTGCTGACGCCCTACCTGCAGAACCTGATGGGCTACCCGGTGCTCGCCGCCGGCATGGTGCTGGCGCCGCGCGGCGTCGGCACCATGCTGATGATGTTCGTCGCCGGCCGGCTGATCGGCCGCCTCGACAGCCGGCTGATCATCGGCGCCGGCCTCCTGGTGACCGCAGCCTCGCTGCACGCGATGAGCAACTTCACGCCCGACGTCTCGCAGTGGGTGATCGTCCGCACCGGCTTCCTGCAGGGCGTCGGCTTCGGGCTGATCTTCGTGCCGCTGAGCACGGTCACCTTCGCGACCCTGCCGCCCGAATGGCGCACCGACGCCACCGGCCTGTTCAGCCTGATGCGCAACCTCGGCAGCAGCATCGGCATCTCGATCGTGGTCAGCCTGCTCTCCAGCAACACGCAGGTGAACCACGCCTCGATCGCGCTCCAGCGTGACCCCCTACAACCCCGCCCTGCACGAGCCGGCGGTCAGCACCTACATGAACGCCTGGACCGCGGCCGGGCAAAGCGTGCTCAACGCGCTGGTCACCGAGCAGGCCGAGATCATCGCCTACGCCGACGACTACCGGCTGATGATGTTTCTGACGCTGGCTGCGATGCCGGCCTTGCTGCTGATGCGCAGCCCACGGCGCGGCGCTGGTCCTGGTCCCGCGCATGCGGCGGTCGCCGACTGAGCGCGCACGATCCAGCACCGGGCCGATACGCTGAAGAAGACTCGCCCCTGCCACTCAGGCTTCGTGGCCGCGAGGCGGGCGCTGCTGGCGGCGAATGCGGCGTGATCCGTCAAGCCAAAGCGATGACTATGCCGCACCACTACCACATCGACCTCTTCTGATCCGGAAGGTTCACCTACCGAGGAGGCGCCAGCGTGTAGCGAAATCGCAAGCGCCGGAGCGACACATCACGCGTCGAGGTGACCGTGCCGCTCGCACCGGCGAAGTCGCCGGTCCCGCCAACGATGGCGAACTCGGCTACCGGCGGCGCTACGCCAAAACCGCCAGGCGAGGTGTCGACGTTCAAGAGTTCGGTAAGTGCTGATGCGAGCAGCATCCCGCGGTGCCCGAAGTTCGCGGCGATCGAACAAGTCGACCAGGCGCTGCCATGCTCATCCCGCGCATCCGTTATGGTGCAGGCGACATGGTACGTGCCGACAATCTTACCTGCGCGATTGCGAAGCTTGGCGTTGCTCGTGTAAATATCGGCCTGACTTAGGCCCGCGGGCGGCGCATCGGCAATCCCGCGTTCGGTCTCGTTGGACGCGGCCGTCAGATTCAGCGTCCGAAGCCCGCTCTGGCCGCCGTGCCACTTGGGCGTACCCGATTCATTGGCCAGAACCGCCGGAGCCACGACCACAGTTCCAAAAATGAGGAGCACCTGGGCCGAGGTGGTGAGACTGAATCGTAAATGTGACATGACCTGGCTCCATGACGCTGTTCACCGTCTGCCTTGTCGTCGCGTCCGTCACGCACTCCTCCGCGCCGTGCGCGCAGATCTGATCCAAGGGCCGCCAACGGGCGCAGTCTGCAGCACGCGGCCTCTGGCCTTGGCCATTCCAGCGAGACCGGATCAACTTACCCTAGCGTCCGACCCGTACAAGCCCCGACACGCGACGAGGCGATCCTCGACGTCGCCCGCGCCATGCAGCTCGCGGCAGCCGATCTGCCCCGCCATCAAGGGGCTGCCGATGCCCTATCCGGCCGAGCCGAGATAGCTGGGCTCACCGACATGCTGACCCAGCATACCAACTATGGCCGGCCAGGATTTTTGTGAGTTGCCAGAATCCGCGATTTGGCTACTCTCCAAAATGCCATCGCAGTCTGCTTGTCTGCGGAAGCTCGGACGGGAGGCGTAGGGCTGTCGGCGTGCCTCTAATGGCAATGGTCTGAGGGTTCCCCGGATTGCGAAGTCGACATTCACCAGACGGGAGCTAGCTTTCTCATCAGCAGCCGAGGAATAAAAGATGAAAACGGCAGGCGCTGCACTAGCGATCTTGTTGACACTCCTCCTCCTTCCGAAGACTGGATGGACTACGGATTTTCAGCATGCAAATCAAACTGACCGAGAGCGCAATTGCAAAGCAGAAAAGTATAAATATACATTCGAATGTTTGACGGAACCGAAATCCCGTCTGGTACGGGCGCGTACCGTCAATTCGATCTGGCTTGGAACCGCGCCGATTTGTGAAGCTATACCGGAAGAATGCGGGGCCCTCAATCTCAACTTTTGGCTCAAGAACAACTACGGCGATGGGCAGCCATGCTCTCTTGGTACAAAAGTACTTTGTGTAACTCAGCCCATGTCGAACTTTAAAAGTACGTTTTGGGTAGGTACCGCTCCGTTCTGTGGTGGGGATCCAAAAGATTGTACGAATAGAGGCGCCGAATTCATCGCTTATGGCAAGTCCGGGGACGGCCAAGCGTGCTCAACGGGAAATAAAGTACTGTGTGCTCGACGTTAAGATGAGCGGTGTTTGGCGTCAGGATGCTTTCTGAGAATAGGCCATATTTGCCAAGACAAGTCCGCCCGCACCCGCAGGCCAGGCCAGTCAATCCCGCACCGGGCCGTACGCGTTGGCGCTCGGCTCGGTCGCTCGGCGAAATCCGGGGACACGCTATGTAATTGCCGATCGCCCCGGCCGGACCTTCCCCGGCAAGGCGCGTACATGACGCCCGCCACCCTGGCGATGCCGCTCCTGATCCGCCGGCCGGGCCGCGCCACCGGCGCGGCACCGGCCCACGCCGCCGTGCCGGATTGACGCTCCGGCAGGCCGCGCCGGCCCCGGGCGCCCGCACCGCAACACGCCATGGATCTCGCCGGGATGGCGCCCTCGGCCTGGGATCGAGTCCGCCCGGCCGGCATGAAACCGCCAGGCGGCGGCGCGGTTTATCCCCAGCCGGAGCGAAGGGACGCACGATGCGCGGCCGTATCGACCATGTCGTCCTGACCGTCCGGGAGCCGCAGGCGTCGTTTCCGCTGTACGACGCCGTTCTACGGTTCCTGGGCTACAGGCTGGTCGGCCAGGACGACGCGGGCTTCGAATGGGCGCTCGAGGAACGGGATGCCGCGCCGTCGGTCTGCCTGATGCAGGCGAGGGACGGCAGCGCCGCGCGGCCGCACGACCGCTACGCGCCCGGCCTGCACCACCTCGCCTGGGCGGCCGCCAGCCGCGACGACGTCGACCGCCTGCATGCGCTCCTGGTGGAGCAGCGGGCCGACGTGCTCGACGCCCCCGCCGAGTACCCGCAATACAATGGCGGCCGAGGCTACTACGCCGTCTTCTTCGCCGACCTAGATGGGCTGAAGCTGGAGTACGTGTTCACACCGCCGCGCTGAAGGGCACGACAACGGCAAACGGCGCGGTCAGCAAGGGAGGTTGCAGCCGGGACGCGCCCCGTCATGATCCAGGTGGCGATTTGTGGCAGCCGACCTTCATCAGCAGAGTGGACTGGCCGGCGTTCCTGGCCGTCGAGCCGGGCGGACGCGGTGGGATATCCGACGCCGACGTGAGCGAACCGGGCGACCGCTCGGCGACGCCACGTTCGTCGCCATGCTCGAAGTGCATCTCGGCTGACGCCTGCGCCGTCTACGGCCGGACGTCGACGCAGCCGTGGCGAGGAAGGTTTAGGTGCGTAGGGGGTCCCTGGATACGTGGCCGGGCGGGGCCTCAGCGGGGCCAGATCACCGGAAACCAGTCCTCGCGCAGGCGCTCGCCCGGTCGCATGCCATGGCCGGGGAAGGGCGGCGAGGCGCGGCCCGGACGCTCGACGAAGCGGGCGTCGCCGCCGACCAGCCGCAGCTAAAAGGCGCGGCGGCGCGTCGCCGTGGCGTTGCCGCGGGCGCAGTGCAGGGTCCGGAAGTGAAACGCCACCGCATCGCCGGGCGCCATCGGCCACTCGCGGGTGTTCATCCCCTCGGCCTCCGGGTGGGGGGCCGGCAGGTAGGCGGCGGTGTCGGGGGAGAGTTCTGCTGTGACAGCCAGCGGGTCGGCAGGATCGGCCGGGGCCAGAGGCGCGACCCCGCCACGCAGCTTCTGGTCGCCGCACCGACCAGGTCCAGCGGCGACCAGAAGTTGACGGTCTGCTCGCCATCGACGAGGTAGTAGGGCGCGTCCTGATGCCAGGGTGTGGGCCTCGTCGTGCCCGGCTCCTTGACCAGCACATGGTCGTGGAACAGCTGCACCGTGGCGGACCGCATCAAGGCGGCGGCGACCGAGGCGGCGGGCGAGCTGCGGATGACGGCAGCGAACTCGGGAATCCGGGTCCAGTTGCAGTAATCGGCGAAAAACCGGCCGGCATCGCCGGGCTTGAGGTTTTCGGCGGCATGCGCGCCCGTTTCGGCCATGTCGCGCTCGATCCCGGCGCGCAGCGTCTCGCCATGATCTGCGAACGGGCCCCTGAGCAACATGACGCCGTCGCGCAGGAACAGGTCGAGCTGCTCCTCGGTGACCGGTGGTTGGCTGCTGCCAACCCCTGGGCGTCATCGGCGCGGCCCCGTCGACGTGTGCTCGTCCGGCGTCACCCGCCTATAGCACCGCGTCGCCCCTGGTAAGCGATCCGAGTACGGCCTCCGCGGCGGGCTCCCACCGCCGAAATCGTGTCCCTGGTGCGAGATTGCCGGTCCCATCGGCGGTCTTTGGGGTATGATGGTGTGGTTCGCCTAGATGGTGGAGCCGAGTATCAAAGAAGGGGGCCGAGCGTGACAGTGTTGGAACAGGGACGGCCGCGGGACATTGCGATCATCGGCAATGTGCGCTGCGCCACGGTGCAGTGGAACGAGCCGCTCGACGCGGTGCTCGCCCGCATGGATGCGCTTGCGGGCGACGAGGCGTCGGTGATGCAGGGCAGCCATCGGATCGGCCGGATCACGCGCGCGAGAATCGAGCAGCTGCGGTGCCAGGGCAATTGGACCGCCTGCATCGCGGCGGTCGACGCCATGGAGCGGGAGGCAGCATAGCACACTGCGCGCCGCCGTCGGCGGCCGATCGGGGTCCGCGTTGCCAAGTCCACGGTACCAGCGACTGTCTTGCCGCTGGTTCATGCTGCTGTCTCCGGCGCGCGCCACGGTCCTCGGTACCAAGCGGTCCACGGTACCAATCCACGGTACCAGGTGCGATTAACGCCCGGTAACCACCTCCGCGACCGGCGCGCGTCTCGGCCGGCCGGTTCTACCGTCGCTCACGGCCACCAGGTCAACGGCCGTCTGACGCGCGACGACGTTAACCGTCCGCGGTGCCAGATACCATTGATGTTTCCTGACCGTCCCTCCCATCGCCACCCTTGAAGCACTCGGTCAGGGCTCAAGGCTCTCGATGCTGACCTCGCGATCGGTATTGCCCGACCAGCCCTTGAGCCAGAGGCGGTCCGGCGAGCCCGGGCAGGTCAGCTCGTCCTCGAGCTCATCCGGTTCGCGAAGGTCGATCCAGTGAGCGCGCCAGGGATGCGCCCGGTCGACAGGCTCGATGATGACCACCTCGTCGTTCAGGATCGCATCGGCCCAATCGAGGAGATCGGCGACGCCCTCGTCGTCGTCGTGCTCATGGTAGTGATCCGGCCCGAAGCCGATGCTTGGCGTGACCCTCTCGTCGACCCAGATCACGAACGGCCGTTCCGGATCTCCGGTCGGCGATGGAGCGTCGATGTACAGCGACAGGCCATCGGTCTCGCCGATCTGCTCGGCGCGGGCGAACTGAAGGAGGTAAGGCAGCGAAGTGGCGATCGCGTCGTAGAGTCGGCGCGAACTCGCACCGAGATTGTAGGGCAGGCCGTTCCTCAAATACATGGGTCCACCATCCTCGAACGCGATGACCGCTGACGATGCTCGATGCATCGGACCGCGGGCCGCCGCCGCTTCGCCCATGGCCCCGGGCACAGCCCATCCCGGCGTCGGCAGCAATCGGTTCCGATGCAACGCAACCTCTCAGAATATCACAGCCAATCTTGCTGTCAACAATCGATCGTCGGTGGTCCACGGTATCGGTAGCGATTAGTGTCCGGTAACCACTTGCGCGACCGGCGGGCGTCTCGGCGGGCCGGATCTGCCGTCGCTCACGGCCGGACGCATGGCCGCCAACTCGGCTGCCGTCTGCGGCGCGACGACGTGAGCGAGCCAGCCGGCGGCAGCAGAATCCGGCGATTCCGCTGACACCTATCGTGATCAGCCATACTTTGCGTCAGCCACGATCCCTGGATCCGTCCGCAACGCGTTCAGATCTCGCTCACGAGCGCCCGCTTGTCCGGGAAAATCACCGCGAAGACACCCGGTGTCACCGTTGTGCCATTGCGCAGCCGCGGTGTGACGGTCCTTTTCGCTTGCCAGCGATCCTTTCGTTGACAGAGCGGCCGACCCATGGGATTGTCCGAGGCTTTTCATCCTAGAAAGGCCCATCATGCCGACCCGAGCGTTTCACTCCCATCTCCCGCCGTCGTCTACCAAGCGAACGCCGGAAACCGCACCAATCCCTCGCAGATCCAAACGAACGGACCCAACCGCTCGTGTCCGAGCGACAACTGCACAAACGAATTGCTGTCGTGCACGTCCGAACCCGAGCACCGCCGCACCCAAAAACGCACGAACGAATTCCCACAAGCGGCACAAGCGAACCCGGCCGCAAACCCACACCGGCGCATTCCGCACAAACGAACTGCCGTCGCGCACGTCCGAACCCGAGCGTCGTCGCAGCCGAAAAGCGCACGAACGAACTCCCAAAGAGCGGCACGTCCGAACCCGACGCCAGCCCACCCGGGCGCATTCTGCACGAACGAATTGTCCCGCCGCACACTCGAATCCGAGCCCATAATTGCGCTGGATTGCTCGCCCAAGCCTGGGATCGTGCACCATAGGGCAATCGCGCTTGACCTGCTGCGCACACGCGAACCCGACCGAGCGGCCGCGTCCCTCCCGGCTCAGCCCTTGACCGCGCCCAGCGTGAGTCCGCGCACGATCCAGCGCTGCGTGCAGACGGCGAGGATCACCGGCGGCAGGATGGCCACCAGCGCGCGGACGCTGACGCTCGGAAAGTCGAGGCTGCGCACGCCTTCGCCCGAGCTGATCAGCAGCGGCAGGGTCTGCGAGCTGGGGCCGGACAGGATCAGCGCGAACAGGAACTCGTTCCAGGAGAAGGCGAAGGTGATCAGGGTCGCGGCGACGAGGCCGGGCAGGGCCAGGGGCAGGGCGATCTTGCGGAAGATCTGGAACTCGGAAGCACCGTCGATCTTCGCCGCCTCCTCGATCTCGCGCGGCATCTCGGCGAAGATCGAGCGCATGATCAGGATCACGAACGGCAGGTTGAAGGTGACGTGGGCCAGCGTGATCGCGGACAGCGTGTTGAGCAGCGAGCGGTCGCCCTCGAGCACGCAGACCAGCTGCAGCGGCTGCGGCAGCCACAGGCCGAACGGCAGGGCGATCGGGTCGCAGGCGGCGCGCATCATCAACAGGTAGGGGATGATGATCACCGCCGGCGGCAGGAAGCGCTGCGACAGGAACCACATGGTCAGGTTGAAATTGTCGGGCCGGCGGTATTGGAAGCGCGCCAGCCCGAAGCCGGCGAGCGTGCCCAGCGGGATCACGATCAGGAGGTGGCAGCAGGCGACGATCAGGCTGCGGCCCAGGGCGGTGGTCAGCGTGGTCTGCTCGATCAGCTCGAACCGCCAGGTCTGCAGCGTCGGCCAGAACTGCAGCCACGGGATGAACAGCGGCTTGTAGGTGTCCTCGAGCAGCATGATCGAGTTGCGGATCGTCCACAGGAACGGCGACAGCGCCCAGGCCAACCCGAGCAGGAGACCGAAGACCCAGAGTACGCGCCGAGCCGGCGAGCTGTTGTAGGATGAGGTCATTAGCGGGCCTGAAATTCCCAGCTGCTGCGGAACCGGCCGAACACCACGAACGCGTTGACCACGACCAGGACGACGATCAGGAACAGGAACGATGCCGCCGAGGCGTAGCCGATGTCGAAGCCGGTGAAGGCCGTCCGGTAGATGAAGATGCTGAAGGTCTCGTTGGCCCGGCCCGGCCCGCCGGCGGTGAGCGCGAACGGGATGTCGATGATCTTCAGCGCCTCGACCAGGCGCAGCAGGATGGTCAGCGCCAGCAGCGGCCGCAGCAGGGGCAGGGTGATGTGCCAGAGCACCTCGAACCAGCGATTGGTGTCGAGCTGGGCCGCCTCGTAGAGCTCGTCGGGGATGCTCTGCAGTCCGGCGAGCAGGATCAAAAAGCAGAACGGCGTCCACTGCCAGATGTCGAGCAGGGCGACGGCACTCCGCGCCGACCAGACGCCGGACATCCAGGAGACGCTGACCCCGAACAGGGCCTCGAGGCTGACATTGATCGGGCCGTTGTCGGCGTAGATGATCCGGCCGAGATAGCCGAGGCCGACCGGCGTCGCGAACAGCGGCAGCAGCAGCAGCGTGCGCACCAGGCCGCGCAGCCTGAACTCGCGGTTCACCAGCAGCGCCAGCCCGAGCCCGAGCAGGATCTGCGACGGTCACGGTGACGATCGCGTAGCCGAGCGTGAAGGTCAGCGACCCCCACACCCGGTCGTCGCCGAACAGGCGCGCCCAGCCCTTGAAGCCGACGAACTCGAGCGGCCGCCCCATGCCGCGCGACTGCTGCAGGCTGAGCCAGAGCGCATAGCAGAGCGGGAACAGGGTGAAGCCGCAGGTCCAGATCACCGCCGGCAGGATGAACCAGGCCTTGGCGCTGAACAGACGGCCGAGGAGCGGCCGGCGCACGGCCGGCAGCCCCTCGGTCCCCATCCTGCTGTCGATGCTGATGCTCACTGCAGCCCGTTGGAGAGGGCGTAGGCTTCCTTCTGGCTGTCGGCGCCGAGGCGGTCGGTGATCACCTTCCACTGCTCGGCGACACCGTCCAGCGCCGCCTGGGGCGTGAGCTGGCCGGTCAGCGTCTGCTGGACGGCGATCTCGAGCGCCAGGTTGTACTCGGCGGCACCCGGGACCTTGAAGTACTCGAAGGGCTTGCCCGCGAGATTGTCGTGCACGGCCTTGGAGACGCGCTCGGCATCGCCCTTGTCGAAGCCGCCCGCGACGTAGGTGTCCATGCTGGCGGTGCCATCCGGCGGCAGGAAGTCGGACTTGCGGCCGATGTCGATGCCGTCAAAGCCCCACTTCACGTTCCACACCCGCATCGGGCCGGAGCCCAGGAAGGCGAACAGGGCATAGGTCGCGTCGGGGTTCTTCGACAGGGCCGAGACCTCGCCGGACCAGCTGGCGCCCAGCACGTTGTAGGCCGGCGGCGGCGCCTCGATGTGCACCATCTTCTTGTCGCGGGCATTGTAGACCTCGGTCGAGCCCGGGATCGGCATCACGCCGAGCTTGCCCTGGATCTTCGACTCCTTCTCCTGCGACAAGGCGGAGATGTCGCCCGCACTCCAGGCGAACACCGCCTCGCCCTGCGCGAACCGGTTGAAGTGGCCGCCGAGATCGATCGAGGCGAAGTCGCTCGGGCCGCAGGCATAGGCCTTCTGCAGCCACTCCAGTGCTGCGACCTGGCCCGGATTGTTGACCAGCGGCTCCATCGTCTCGGGATCGAAGCTGAAGGTCTCCCCGAAGCCGTCCTTGGCACCGCCGACGACGCTGACCCACGGGTTGGCGATGTCCTTGTACCAGTCGAACAGCTGGCTGTTCAGCGCACCCGGCTGCATGAAGCCATAGAGGTTCTTGCCGGTGCCGAGCGGATCCTTGCCATTGAAGTAGCAGCCCATCTCCAGCATTTCCTGCTGGGACTGCGGCGGCCGCAATTCCTTGCCGGTGTCGGCCTTGTATTGGGCCTGGAGCTTCGGGTCGTCGATGATGTCCTTGCGATAGTAGAGGATGTGCGAATCCGCATCCCATGGCACCGCGTACCAGTCGGCACCCCAGCGGAACAGCGGCTGCATCGACGGCATCAGCGTTTCCAAGCCACGCTTGGCGCCATCCGCGATCTTGCATTCCGCGGCGGTGAACACAGCCGGGAAGCGCGGGTCGCACATGCGGTCGTTGAGGACGACCAGCTTGTCCTTCATGTCGCCGAGAAACACCATCGGCGGCACGAAGCCGTCATAGGCGCCGGTGCCGGTGAACAGGTCGTTGAAGATCACCGGGGCCAGATCGTTGAACGGCTTCAGCACGATCTCGAGCTTGGCGCCGGACAGCTCCTCCCAGGCCGCCTGCCAGGGCAGCATGCCGCCGGAGATGGCGCCGCGCGGGCCGGCGTTGAGCGTGACGACGGCGGTCGAGATGCCCTCGAACGGCTTCTTGCCGCCATTGGCCCAGGCATCCTCGATCAGCGTGCCCAGCGTGCCCTTCGGAAACACCACCGTGTCGCCGACGTCGCTCTTGAGCTCGAGGCTGCCATCGGGATGGCGTGTCACGAGGCCCTCGGCCCAGCCCAGCGTGGGCATGGCCAGCAGACAGACCGATCCGAGCAGTGCCGCTTTCTTCATGGTTTCACCTCCCTGTTGTGGGCGCCTTGGTTGATCGGGCGGCGCGTACCCGTCGGGTGAACGATCGTCTCAGCTGCCCCAGGCCCACCGCGTGTGCTCTCGGGTCCGGCGCAGCAACTCGAGCGGCGTCGGCGGCACCGGGTTGGCACCGAACATCATCAGCTCGGCCGAGATCCAGCCGGCATAGTCCGCGCGCTTCAGCGCGGCATAGCCGGCGACGAAGTCGAAATTGCCCTCGCCAGGCAGCAGGTGCGCATCGAGATCGCCGAGATTGTCATCGATGTGCAGATGCTGCAGGCGTGGCCCCAGGCGGTCGATATGCGCCTGGAGATACGCGATCGGGTCGAGCCCGAGAGATCGGGCGGTGACGTTGATGTGCCCTGTATCCAACATCGCGACCAGTGCGCTCGAGCCGACGCCGTCGAGCACGGCGGCCAGATCGTCCAGCGTCTCGACCGCCGTTGTCTCGAGGAAGGTGAGGGGCTCCAGCACCAGCGTGACACCACGCTCCTCGGCCCGCCGCGTCAGGCGCCCGAAGCTCTCGACCACCCGCGGCAGCGCCTTGCCGGCGCCGTATTGGAACCGTTCCCCATGCCGCGCCCAGCCCCAGAACGGCGTGGTCACGAGCATCCGGGGAATGGCCAGTGCTGCGGTAAGATCGATTGCCCGCTCGAAATAGGCGAGGCTGCGCTCACGCAGCCTGGCGCCATCGAAAGGGGGAGCTTCGTCGATCAGGAAATTGACCGGGTAGAAACACTGCTCCGGCAGGAACGAGACCACTTCCAACCCGCTCGCATCGAGGAGCTTGCGGCAGCGGTCGACCGTCGGCTGGTCCAGCTTGCCGCCCTCGTAGAAATCGTCGGTATAGGCGTGCGGCAGGCCACCCCAGAGCTCGACGCCCTGGTAGCCGGCCTCGGCGATGACGGCCAGCGCCTCGGGCAGCGGGTAGAATTTCATCAGCGACGTCACGGAGCACAGGCGCATCCGGTCTCTCCCGGCTAACGAGTGGCGGCTTACTTCCGGGCACCCCAGTAGCGTTCGTAGTCGTCGCGCAGCAGAAAGATCGGCGCCTCGTCCTCCTCGATGTCGGCGAAGCGCGGGACCCCTTCGAGGAAGCGATTATCCGTGTCGTCGTCGTTGACCAGCGAGACCTCGCCGACCATCACGTCGTGCCGCCAGCCCCATAGTTTGTGATAGACGGTCGGCGGCAAGCTGACGCTCTCGCCGGGCTGGACCCGGATCTGCGTGCCCGCATCGAACACCGTTTTCGTACCGTCCTTGCTCAACGTCACCGGCGTCTCGGCGACGCCTTCCTCTGGATTGGAGTTGTAGACCTGCACGAAGAGGTCGCCGCCACCCCGATTGATGATGTCTTCCATCTTGTGCCAGTGGAAGTGGAACGGGCAGACTTGGTCGTGCTTGAACATCAAGATCTTCTCGGCATAGAGCTTGCCCGTGCCGGTCGGCAGGTCGGCCGGGTTGCCGTTGCGCAGCGTGAAGATCGCGAGACCGCATTTGCAGAACTTGCCGCGGCCGAAATCGGTGATGTCCCAGCCGAGCCGGCGGTCGACGATCTCGGACACTTCCTCGCCCTTCTTCTTCCATTCCTGGGGCGACCAGTAGGCAAACGGCGGCAGATAGAACCCCTGACCGCGGAAGAACGCATCCGCAGCGCGCATGATCCCATTGATCTCGGATCGCTTCACGATCAGAGCCTCCCTGCAGGTTTCTTGCCGGGCAATAGAACGCGGGGGCTAGTCCTTGTCCAGCACGGATGATGCATGCGTCCGGCCACAAATCGTTCGCCCCGCCGGCGCCGGACCGCGCCGGGGTCGGCGCTTGCAAGCCCTGGCCTTATTTGGTACTCCGCGCGGGCCGGTAGGGGGACCCCTGCCGAACGTCACCAAAATGCGGTCGTGGCGGAATTGGTAGACGCGCCAGGTTGAGGGCCTGGTGGCCGAAAGGCCGTGGAAGTTCGAGTCTTCTCGACCGCACCACATCCGAGAACAATAAAGCCAAGGGACCGTCGCCTGGCCGAGGAGCCGTCGAGCCTGCCGGTCTGGGTGCCGCCTGTCGGATCTGCGGTGCCACGCTCGCTGTGCACGGACTGCGGCATCTCCCGCTCGACCGAGCCCAAGCGCTGCGGCCGGGCCTGTCAGTTCATCAAGCCGGATTATCCTGGCCTCGAGCATCGGGTGCATGGCCGCACCCGCGATCCGGAGCGGCCTGACGAGCAACATTTCGGCCCATTCCGGCGCATGCTGCGGGCGGCCCTGACGCCATCGCTCCCAGGCGCGCAGTGGACCGGCATTGCGACGCGGATCGGCGAGCGCCTGCTCGAGACCGGTGCGGTCGACGCGGTGCTGACCATGGCGCCGGACCCGACCGACAGTTGGCGGCCGATGCCGGTGCTGGTGACCGAGGCCGCGGGCATGGCGCAGTGCCGGGGTATGCGGATGGGCTACGCGCCGCTGCTGGCCCTGCTCGATCCGGCGCAGGCGAAGGGGTTCAAGCGCCTGGCCGTCATCGGCATCCCCTGTCAGGTCTACGCGTTGCGGGCGCTGGAGCAGGAGCTGGGCCTCGAGCGGCTCTACGTCGTCGGCACGCCCTGCTCGGACAACACCACGACCGAGCGCTTCCACCAGTTCCTGGCGCTGCTGGCCGAAGACCCCGCGACCATCACCTATCTGGAGTTCCGCGCCGACTACCATGTCGAGCTGCGCTTCGCCGATGGCCGGACCAAGGAGATCCCGTTCCTGCAGCTGCCGATCTCCAAGCTGCCCGGCGACTTCTTTCCGCTGACCTGCCGCACCTGTGTCGACTACACCAACGTGCTGGCCGACATCACCGTGGGTTACATGGCCGGGCAGGGGGAGCAGTGGCTGCTGGTCAGGAACGAGCGCGGCGAGGAGCTGCTGGGGCTGCTCGGCGACGAAGTGCGTACCGAAGCGCCCGGCAGCGCCGGCAAACGGCGCGGCCCGGTGACCGGCTTCCTGAAGAACGTGCAGCGTGCCGCAGGCGGCCTGCCGTTGCGCCGGCTGCCCGGCTGGCTGCGCCCGCTGGTCGGCTGGCTGATGCCCAGGGTCGGACCGCGTGGCTTGGAATTCGCTCGCGCCCGGGTCGAGATGAAGGCGGTCGAGACGGTCGTGCATCTCCGGCGCGAGCAGCCTCGACGCCTCAAGACCATGGTGCCCGCCCACATATGGGCGCTGGTCGAGCCGTACGAGCTGGCGCCGTCGCCGGAAGAGCTGCCGCCAAATCGGCCAGCAGCGCCGCCTTAGGCCTCACGACGCCGGATGTTTGGAATTATCATTCGCTCCCAGGGCAATCCATTCTCGGTCGCGGCAGCGTATAAAGGCGGCGCACATAACAGGGAGCATGCCATGACAGGGATGGTACTCAACGTGTCGAGAATGCTTGCGCTGGCGACGGCCGCCATTGCGTTGGCATCCGATCCGGCAGGTGCGGAGGCGTGGCAGCCGACCAAGAATGTCGAGTTCATCGTGCCGGCGGGGACCGGCGGCGGCGCCGATCAGATGGCGCGGATGATCCAGGGCATCATCCAGAAGAACGAGCTGATGGATAAGTCGCTCGTCGTGATCAACAAATCCGGCGGCGCCGGCGCCGAGGCGTTCCTCGACGTCAAGGGCTCGGCAGGCAACCCGCACAAGATCGTCATCACGCTCTCGAACCTGTTCACGACCCCGCTCGCGACCGGGATCCCGTTCAGCTGGCAGGACATCACGCCGGTCGCCATGCTGGCGTTGGACGAGTTCATCCTCTGGGTCAATGCCAAGTCGCCCTACCAGACCACTGCCGACTATGTCGCCGCGCTGAAGGGCGGCACGCCGATCAAGATGGGCGGGACCGGGTCCAAGCAGGAGGACCAGATCATCACGGCCGCGATCGAGCAGGCGACCGGCGCCAAGATCACCTACATCCCCTACAAGGGCGGCGGCGACGTCGCGGCGCAGCTGGTCGGTGGCCATGTCGATTCCAGCGTCAACAACCCCGTCGAGGCGGTGGCGCAGTGGCGGGCCGGCGAGTTGCGGCCCCTGTGCATCTTCGGCGACGCCCGGGCCGACTACAAGGAGCCCATCGCGGACGGCAAGGCCTGGGCCGATATCCCGACCTGCAAGGAGAGCGGGCTCGACATCGAGTACAACATGCTGCGCGGCATCTTCACCACGCCCGGCGCCACGCCGGAGCAGGTCGCCTTCTATGTCGACCTGATGGAGAAGGTGCGCGGCACCGAGGACTGGCAGGCCTTCATGGACAAGGGCGCGTTCAAGAACGAGCTGATGACCGGCGACGCCTTCACGGCCTGGCTCACCGCCGCGAACGATCAGCACAAAGCGCTGATGGCCGAAGCCGGCTTCCTGGCCAAATAGCGGCGGCGGCCCAGAGCATGGAACCCGGGACCGATCCGGACCTGACGGAGCGCACCGCCCCGGTCTGGTCGGTCGAGCTCGCCGTTGCCGGCACGCTGGCGCTGATCGGCGTCGTCGTGATGGCCGACAGCTGGCGTGTGGGCACGGGTTGGGCCGCAGAGGGGCCGCAGGCAGGTTTCTTCCCGTTCTATATCGGGCTGATCCTGTTCGCCTCGGCCAGCTGGACCTTCGCCGCCAATCTGCGCGCGGGCAGCCGCGACCAGAGCAATTTCGTCGAATGGTCGGGCCTGCGCCGCGTGGCGGCCGTTCTGGCGCCCGCCATCGTGTTCGTGGCGCTGGTGCCGTGGCTCGGGATCTATGTGGCCGCGGCCGTGCTGATCGCATTCTTCATGTGCGCGTTCGGCCAGTTCCGTCTCGTCACGGCCCTGGCGACCGGCGTCGGCGTCGCGGTGGTGCTGTTCGCGGTGTTCGAACTCTGGTTCCTGACCCCGCTGCCCAAGGGGCCGCTCGAGGCGGCCCTGGGCTTCTAGCCGGTCGGGAAGGACCGCAGCCATGGAATCTCTCGGCATGCTGATGCACGGGTTCGGCGTGCTCGCCGACCCGATGAACATCGTCTACATGCTGGTCGGCATCTTCCTGGGCGTCTTGATCGGCGTGCTGCCGGGCCTGGGCGGTGCCAACGGGGTCGCGATCCTGCTGCCGCTCACCTTCAGCATGTCGCCGACCTCGGCGATCATCATGCTGTCGTGCATTTATTGGGGTGCGCTGTTCGGCGGCGCGATCACCTCGATCCTGTTCAACATCCCGGGCGAACCCTGGTCGGTCGCCACCACCTTCGACGGCTATCCGCTGGCGCAGCAAGGCCGCGCCGGCGAGGCGCTGACCGCGGCGTTCACCTCCTCGTTCGTCGGCGCATTCGTGGCGGTGGTGATGATCACCTTCCTCGCCCCCTACATCGCGAAGTTCGCGTTGCGCTTCGGGCCGCCGGAATTCTTCGCCGTCCAGTTCCTGACCTTCTGCAGCTTCGTCGGCATGGGCAAGGAGCCGCCGGCCAAGATCCTGTGCGCGATGATGCTGGGCTTCGCGCTGGCGGCGGTCGGGCTGGACAGCGTGACCGGGCAGCTGCGCCTCACCTTCGGCTCCTACGAGCTGCTGCGCGGCTTCGATTTCCTGGTCGCGGTGATCGGCCTGTTCGGCATCGGCGAGATCCTGCTCACCATGGAGGAGCGCCTCGCCTTCAAGGGCAAGGACGCGCGGATCGACCTGCGCGTGGTGCTGCGGACCTGGCGGATGCTGCCGCGCTACTGGGCGACCTCGCTGCGCAGCTCGCTGGTCGGCTGCTGGATGGGGATCACGCCGGGCGGCGCCACCCCGGCCTCGTTCATGGCCTACGGCATCGCCAAGCGCTTCTCGCGCACCGGCCAGCGCTTCGGCCGCGGTGAGCTGGAGGGCGTGGTGGCGCCGGAGACCGCGGCGCACGCGGCCGGCACCGCAGCGCTGCTGCCGATGCTGACCCTGGGCATCCCGGGCTCGCCGACCGCGGCCGTGCTGCTGGGCGGCCTCCTGATCTGGGGCCTGCAGCCCGGGCCGCTGCTGTTCGCCGAGCAGCCCGACTTCGTCTGGGGCCTGATCGCGTCGATGTACCTGGGCAATCTCGTCGGCCTGATCGTCGTGCTCTCGACCGTGCCGCTGTTCGCCTCGATCCTGCGCATCCCGTTCAGCGTGATCGCACCGGTGATCCTCGTGGTCTGCGCCGTCGGCGCCTACACCGTGCACAACGCCATGCTCGATCTGTCGGTGATGCTGGTGTTCGGCGTGCTCGGCTACCTGTTCAAGAAGCTCGACTACCCGCTCGCACCCCTGGTCCTGGCGCTGGTCCTGGGCGACATGGCCGAGAGCTCGTTCCGCCAGGCGATGCTGCTCTCCGACGGCCATCTCGCCATCTTCTGGTCGAACCCGCTGGTCGGCGGGATCATGGGCCTGGCGCTGGTGCTGCTGCTGTGGCCGCTGGTCGCCCGGCTGCGCGGCCGCAGGAGCGAGGCCCCGTCCGGCGCCTGAGCGTCAGTCGACGCCGGTCACGTTGC
Organism: uncultured Alphaproteobacteria bacterium; assembly: GCA_963798145.1. Lineage (GTDB taxonomy): Bacteria > Pseudomonadota > Alphaproteobacteria > Geminicoccales > Geminicoccaceae > Benzoatithermus. Next base: position 3,725 of record CAWCSG010000001.1, on the reverse strand, counting down.
GCGTCGGCGGCCAGTGACCACCGCCGGCGCGCCCGCCTTCGCCCAAGCCGATGAGTAACGGCAGGGTCTAACCGACGCCAAGACTGGGTAGGCCATCTGTGGCAGGGCCGCTTTGCCTCCTGCGCGCTCGACGGCCCGTATCGGGTGGCTGCGGGCGGTATGTGGAGTTCAACCCGGTAGTGCACGCCTGGCCGAGAGTACGGCCGCTTGGCCGTGGAGCAGCGCGGGAGCACATTTGACGGGGTACGACGACGGGCTGGTCATGGTGGCGCCCTGCTGGACGCGGTCGGCGACCGGGCGTCGTTTCTGGCGGTCGAGCCTCGTGCGGATGAGATCGTACCCTGCGCCGACATGAGCGAACCGGGCGACCGCTCGGCGACGGCGCGTTCGCTCATGTCGGCGCGCTCGAAGCGGGCCTCGGCTGACGCCGGCGCCCCCTCCGACCCGGCCGTGGCGAGGAAGGGTCAAATGCGTAGGTGTCCCCGAAACTCCCCTTATGCATCTTCCGTGGAGGGTCGCGCGTTGACCGGAACCACCTCGATCCGCGTGCTGATCGGCATCGGAAAACCTACACCTTCCAGCAACCTCGGCAACTGCGCCATTAGCGCATCGAGTGCTTCGGCGGTATCGAAGACAGCAATCACGGTTAGTCCTTCCTCGTTCACCCCACCGATATAAGTACTCACAGCGGGCGGCAGCCCATTCGGCAAAAGCCGGGGGAATGCGTCCTGGAACCGCTCCGCCGTTATACCGGGGAATTTGTTAATCACACAGATTGCCATACTCTCCTCCCATTGTCTTCATAGCCACACACATGCCGAAACCGTTCGCCAAAGATAGGAGCGCGGCGGCATCAAAGGAGCTTGACCGCACTATGAAAGATAGACGCAGTACGGACTTCGGAACCGACGGAACAGCCGGCTTGCTCATTGACTGCTTCTGACTAGACGAATGTCGATCTCGCGATCCATGAACGACCATTCCCTGGTCGCTCGCAACTGACTTAACATCTCGTCGAAGGCGGCTTCGTTCTCTGGAGAGAAATCGAGGTATCCGATGAAGTCGAATGGCGCCTGATCGTCCAAATCCCGACAATGGAGCAAGCGCCGGGCGACTGCCGGAAGATAACGCATGCCGATCGCGATGTGGTGCGAGTTGTTTTCCAGTATCGCACGACGCTCATCCTGAGTGAGTGCCCACCACTCATCCCGCTTGCGCAGCAGGATCAGCGCCGCGCAGGTTGCCTCGGGACGTCCGATCGGCGCTTGTCTGCTGGTCAGTTCGGTCTTTTCCGCCCGTGTCGTGTACCGGTCGTTCGACGCGACGCCATGCACAGCCCAGATCGCGTCAAGTGGCAGATCAGTGGGGATGCCGGCGATCATGTCGACCGCGTCGACTCGGGCGATCGGCTGTCCGGAGATCGTGGCATGCGAAGCGACCAGCATGCTCCCTGTCTTGCCTCCGACGAAGGTGGTGGCTCGCGAATTCGCAAACGTCCGCCGGTTCGCTGTCATGCCTGTATTCTTCTCCGCTTGCTGGCGGGATCCCTTCCCGTGGCGAGGCCAGCGACGCCCGCCGGAACCTCCTGCAGCCCGTTAGGACGAAAGACGCTGAGCGGCCATATAGGTCTTCAGGTCGTTCATGCCGACTTCCTCGATCTGGTGTTCGCGAAGAATGCACCAGTCGAAGCTTGGCGTATTTCGTGAGAGCATGGATATTTGCTAATTCACACGCTGCCGGTTCACCGTACTAGGTCCGATTAACCGTCTTTAACCTGCAACCATCGCGGGGACGCCCGATGAAGCCAACTGCTCCGAAAGAACTCGCGGATGCCGACCGCGCGCGTGAGGTGAACGCCTCATCAGCGGCCGAGACGGGCGTTGCCAAAGCAGTGCGATGCTCGCGAGGAGGCTTGGCTCAAGGAGATGCAAGCTGCCATTGACGAGCATGCGGCTGTGTGTGTCCACGGTACCAGGCGCGATTAACGTCCGGTAACCACTTCTGTCCACGGTACCAGGTCTGTCCACGGTACCAGGTGTCCACGTACCGTGCGATTAACGTCCGGTCCACGGTACCAGGTGCGATTAACGTCCGGTAACCACTTCTGGGGAATTTTAGGGACGCCACGCGAGATCAACCATTCCGCGCATCGTCTGAGCGCCTGAGAAAGTTCCGAGGACATCCAGCGCAATCAGCGCCTCCTGGCATTCGCCATGCCCGCCGAGCCCGCTGATTGGCTCCCTGCGCATCCCGCAGCGATATGCCAACCTCGACCCGCGCGAGTGTTTCGTTGCCACTCACGAGCCCGGTGGTGCCATCGCGCAGCCGCGCTGTGAAGATCCCGGCCGCTCGTCAGCGATCCGGCTCTTGACACGGCCACCGACACATGAGACTGTCCAAGGCTTTTTGTCCTGGGCAGACTTTACAATGCCATGGCCTGCGCTTCCCCCGCTCGCTACGCTGCCGCCGGTCACGCATCGGAGCGCGACGCTGCAACCCGCTCGGAAATCTGCACAAACGAACCCTGTCTTACGCATCTGTGGCAGAAGGATGAGGCACCCAGCCCCTGCAGGGGCTGGGTGCGCGGGGTCGGAGATCGGAACGAACCCAGGGTGTGAGCCCGTTGGTCAGCGTGATCCCGCCCCGCATCCATGAGAGCCCGAACGGTTGAGTGGCGCAAGCCCGCAGACAAGGATGGGACCGGGATGGAACAGCAGATCGTCGGCCTGGACGTCAGCAAGGCCTGGCTCGATGGTTACTTGGCGAGCAGCGGACGGCGACTTCGCGTCAGCAACGATGCGGCCGGCATCCAGGCGCTGGTGCGCACGCTGGGGGATGGCGCCGGCTGCCTGGTGGTGATGGAGGCTTCCGGCGGCTACGAGCGGACCGCGCATCGCGAGCTGCTGGCGCAGGGCGTGCTGGCGGCGATCGTGAATCCCAAGCGGGTGCGCGACTTCGCGCGCGGGATGGGGCTGGAGGCGAAGACCGACCGGGTCGATGCCCGGCTGATCGCGCGCTATGGCGAGGTGATGCGCCCGGCAGCGACACCGGCACCCGACCCCGCGCGCACGGAGCTGGGCGAGATCCTCGCCTGTCGCCGCCAGCTGAGCGACGAGATCACGGTGCGCACGCAGCAGCTCGAGCACCTGCAGACCCCGGCGATGCGCGAGCGGGTCACCAAGGCCCTGACCTTCCTGCGCCAGGAGGCGAAGGAGCTCGCCAAGCTGCTCCGGCAGACGATCCAGGCCGACGCGGCCCTGGCCGCCGACTTCGCCCTGCTCACCAGCATGCCCGGCTGCGGCCCGGTCCTGGCCGCGACTTTGCTGGCCCAGATGCCCGAACTCGGTGCCCTCGACCGCCGCAAGGTCGCAGCCCTCGCCGGCCTCGCCCCGGTCGCCAAGGACAGCGGCCTGCGCGAGCACAAACGCGTCATCAAACGCGGCCGCGGCCAGGTCCGCCGCGCCCTCTACATGGCCGCCGTCGCCTCGCTCAGGATCAAGGCCAGCCCACTCAAGGCACGCTACGATCTGCTCATCGCCAAAGGCAAAGCGCCCAAGCTCGCCCTCACCGCCCTGATGCGCAAGATGCTCGTCACCCTCAACGCCATGCTCAAGACCAGGCAGGAGTGGAAAAGCCCCGCGTGAAACCTGAACGCATAACGGTTGCTGGCCCGCGTGCGCCGCGGCGCTCACCAAGGGCGGAGCAACGCCTCGGCTCAGCCCTTG